>CAZYQQ010000007.1:0-5394 GCA_964650265.1 uncultured Planctomycetaceae bacterium | reverse complement strand
CTACTCGGCGATCGAGAGCACGACAATGCTCTTCGCCGGTAGCTCGACGGTGAGCACTCCCTGCGCGACTTTCGCACCGGCAAACTCCCCAGGCGCCAGCCGCTCGGGCTCGGCGAAGGTATTGTGGGCGTCGAGGGCTTCGGCGGTGAGAATCCGTCCTTTGGCCGCCGTGGGGCGAACACCTCGCAAACGGAGCGTGAGGGTGTGCGATTGGTGCGGATCGGTGTTGACCAGCGAGGCGTGCAGCTTCCCTTCGGAGTCTCGCGATGCGGAGATGCTCACGGCCGGGATCGACTGATCGCCAAACGTGTATTTCGGACTCTCGAATTCCACCGGCAAGAGGGTCGCATCGTGGTGAACTTGCAGCATGTCGAACACGTGGTAAGTGGGGGTGAGGATCATCTGCTCCCCCTCGGTGAGAATCAGCGCTTGGAGCACGTTCACCGTCTGGGCGATGTTGGCCATCGCAACCCGGCGATTCTGCTCATGAAAGATGTGGAGCGACAGCGCGGCGACCATCGCGTCGCGAAGGGTGTTTTGCTGGTAAAGAGCATAACCAGGGGTTCCCGGTTCGCTGCGATACCAGGTTCCCCACTCGTCGACCATTAGTTTGACGCGGCCTTGGGGATCGTGCTGATCGAGCACCCGGACATTATCGAGGATGACCTGTTCGATCGAGAGGGCATCGCGAAGGATGTCGAACCATTTGTCCTCCGAGAAGCCGGTCGCCGGCAGCTTATCGTGCCAGGGGGCGGCGAGCGTGTACTTATGGATCGAGATGCCATGCATTTGATTCCGCGCGCGGCGCATCAAGACCTCGGTCCAGCGCGTGCTGGAGTCGCCCGGCCCGCAGGCGACCTTGAAGAGCCGATTGTCGCCGTAATTAGGCAAATAGACGGCAAACTGCTTGTAGAGATCGGCATAATACTCGGGGGTCATGTCGCCGCCGCACCCCCAGTTCTCGTTCCCCACGCCAAAGAACTCGATCTTCCAAGGCTCCTGGCGGCCATTCTTCCGCCGCAAGTTGGCAAGCTCGCTGTCGCCGTCGTAGGTGAGGTATTCCAGCCAGTCGCGCATCTCCTGAGGCGTGCCACTGCCAACGTTCCCCGCCAGGTAGGGGGACGCCCCGATCCGTTCGCACAGGTCGAGAAATTCGTGCGTGCCGAAGGAGTTCGGTTCGGTGACGTGTCCCCAGTGGAGGTTGATCCGCTTCGGGCGCTGGTCGACCGGCCCGATGCCGTCGCGCCAATGATAGTCGTCGGCGAAACAGCCACCCGGCCACCGGAGGTTGGGGGCATTGATCTTGCGGAGGGCTGCGATGATGTCATTCCGCACGCCCCCCGTGTTGGGGATCGGCGACTCGGGGCCGACCCAAAGTCCATCGTAAATGCATCGCCCCAGATGTTCGGCAAAGTGGCCGTAGAGGTGACGCGAAATTTTGCCACCATCCTGGTCGCTTCGCACCGTGACCTCGACCTCGGCGGCGCGCGCCGTGACGGCCATCAGCCCAAAGAGCACCAGCAGCAGGAAAGCAATTGGTCGGTTCATGGCAGTTTCCATTGGAAGGGGGGAAATCGAAAAGAGGCTCGCCCGACGGACGTGAAGTTGGCATTACTGACTGAAACTAATGAGTTGCTCCGCCAATTGCCACCAAAATCTGGGGACTCGCGCCCCTGCGATGCTCGCCACCGGCCCCCTCTCGCGCCTGCGACACTTTGGCGCATGACAAGCGTGCATTGAACCAGGTGTGGAAATACCTTATATTTCGCTCTCTTAACCACGCGGTGCGTGGTTGGCCGCATGCTTCCCTGCCGTTTTTTCATTTCCATCTTCTTCCAGCACAAAGGGGACCCTCATGAGCATTGGCGAAGGTGGGAGCGAGGGGATGGGGACCGGCTTTGCCACCATGCGTGGGCGCGACTACCCCTCCATCCGACAATTCACCGTCTTTCTCGAGAACCGCGTCGGGCAATTGCTCGAGGTCGTGCGTAAGTTCGAAGGGAGTCGCGTCCGCATTGTCGCCCTGAGCATCTCCGACTCGACCGAGTGCGCCCTGGTCCGCTTCCTGCTGAGCGATCCCGAGGCAGGACGGGAAATCCTCGAGCGGGCCGGGTTGGCGATTGTCGAATCGGACCTGATTGGGATCGAACTCCCCAACTCCCCGCAACCGATGCTCCAGCTCTGCACGGCCCTGCTGGCAGCCGAGGTCAACATCACCCAGGTCTATCCCTTGCTCGGGCGACCCACTGGCCGTCCCTCGGTGGCGGTGATGGTCGACAACATCGACATGGCCCACGAAACTCTCCAGTCGAAGGGTTTTCGGATCATCAACGAAGACGAGCTCAAGGACTACGACGCCTGATCCTACCCAGATCAAGTAGCGGCGTAACCCAGGCCCCGCAGAGCCCCCGGTTTAACTCGCGGGCGAGTGTCTCGCTTGACGTCATCCGGGGCCTTCGAGTACAGGCCGTGGATGAAAACTCTTCATCCCCTCGCCCTCGTTGCTCTGCTCGTCGGTTCCACGGCCATGGCGGAGCCACAGGTTGTCGTTTTGCGAAATGGCTCCGTGGTCCAAGGAGATGTCGTCCCGCTGGGGGATTATTACCGGGTCACCACGGCCTCCACCGAAATGCGCCTCCCGGCGCGCGATGTCGAGCGCCTCGCTTCCACCTTGATCGAAGCCTACGACGCGAAGCGCGCGGAACTCGGTCAACCTCAAGCCGATGATCACCTCCGACTCGCGGCGTGGTGCATCCGCCAGGAACTATGGCCGCAAGCGGCGCGGGAAATCAACGACGCCCGCGTGCTCGAGCCGAGCCACCGCGCCCTGCCGATCTTCGAACAACGCCTGACCACGGCGGCCCGGGCAGCCGAACGAAGGGCCCTACCCATAGATTCCCAAGAGGTATCCGAGTCATCGGCTGCCGAGGCCAAGCAGACCAATGAGTTGGCCAACTTGGGGGCTGTCGCCTCGTCGTTGCCGGCGGGAACCTTGGAGGAATTCACCCGCCAGATCCAGCCCCTGTTGGTGAATAACTGCACCCTTGCCGGCTGCCACGGTCCGAGTGACGAGCGGTCGTTCAAGCTCAACCGCGATTTGTTGCATGGGGTCGGCAATCGCCGCTCGACCCTGCGCAATCTCGAGGCGACGCTTCGCGCCATCGATCCCAACCAGGTGGCCGAAAGCCCGTTGCTCGTCAAAGCGGCCACGGCCCATGGCAAGATGGACGTTCCCGCGTTTGGAGTCCATCGCGAGAAACTTAACGCGCGGCTTGTCGCCTGGACCTACAAGGTCACTGGGACCGCGCCCCCTCAATCCGAGCCGGCCATGGACCAGGAAACGGGGGAGATGATCGAAGACCCGGCGACTGAATTGCCGCCGGATGGAGTGACCGGTGGCGAAACGCCACGTCCCGCTTCATCCCCCCCACCAGCCGAGCGCCCCTACTTTTGGCAAGTCGACGCAGCCGGTCAAACAATCGAAGGCCAGACGCAGCGCGGTGCCGAGCTCCAGAAGTTTACCCCCCGTGACGAGTTCGATCCGGAGATCTTCAATCGCCAGCGGCAGAATCTTGGCAATGCCCCCAAGCCAGCCGGAACTGCTCGGAGGCCGGCCATCGAAGTCGAACGCTAGATGGCAGAGGATTATTCCGCCGAGATTGCCATGGGATGGTGAATCTCACCGGCGGGTCCACCCGTGAGAATCGATCCGGCACGACCATGGCCACACCCTCCTCCGTAACGGCTGCACTCGTGGCTGGCGACCGGCGGGGTGTAATCGTGTGGGGCGCAGCAGCTTTGGCAACCTTGATTGGCTAGCGAGGCGAAAAGCACCAGCAGGGCGAAGCATGTCCGTTTCATCGGGTTCGGTTCCGGTCGGTGCGGTCGAGTAGGTTGCAAGCGCGGTGAGCAACCGGGACAAGCCGGTCTCACTCTACTCATCGGCCTCAGGCGCGCTGGAACTTTGAACCGATTATTCCGCGCGTGCCGAAGAGTCTGGAATTGCTAGCACCTGGAGAATCCGCGGGTCGGCCAGAGAATGGGCGATGAACTCCGCCCCGGTGTAGTCGTGCCCCTCGGTGTGCTCGCCGGGGACCGCCACGGTGTAGGCCCCGGCGGCGACCCCTGCCCGGCAGCCATTCTGGCTATCTTCCAGCACGAGCATCTCGGCGGGGTCGACGCCAAAACGGTGGGCAGCCAGTCGATAAATTTCTGGGTCGGGCTTGCCGCGCGTGATATCGTCGGCGGTGATGACCGCTTCGAAGCGTTGCCGCAATCCCGCCTTGATCAAGAGCATCTCGGCATAGTCGCGCGCTCCGCTCGTGGCGATCGCCTTGGGAATCCTTGCGTTGTCGATGGCGTCGACGAGCTCGATCAAACCCGGCATGAGTTGCAATCGCCCTTCGAGTTGTTCCCAGAATACGGCATCCGACTCGATGACCAGGTCCTCCAGTTTGTCGGTGAACGAATGCCAGGCGATCATCGCGCTCAGGGCCGCCGCCGACGGCTGCCCCATCATCTGATGCCGGAGGGCATCCTCGAAAGTCTTTCCTCTCCGTCCGCAAAGTTCCGCACCGACATGGATGTAAACATCCTCGGTGTTGACCATCAGGCCGTCGAGGTCGAAGGCAATCGCTTTGAGCGGCTGCTCGGGGAGGGCGAAATCAAGAAGCATCGTCTTCGGTCCAGTTCGAGGTTCTATCTTATCCTGTACACCACGTAGGTCGCGTTGCGAAACTCCACCGGCAGATCGAGCGGGTATTGGCCGGTTGTGACGACATACTCGAATCCATACTTATTGGCGAGCTCGCGAATTCGTTCGGTGCCGAGCTGGCCGAGTCCCGCGGGCATCGGCAGCCCTTTGGCTCCCGCGATGCGAAAGACGTCGTCCATCCTCCGCTTCCATTCGAGCAGGCTTTCGGCGTCTTGCGGCACGTCCTTGTAGTTGACCACCTCGCTCCGCTCGGCCCGCCATTTGAAGGTTTGGTTGTTTCGCGGAGTGAGAAACAACGAGTCGGGCGAGGTATTCGCGCGGCACCATTCGCAGACTTCGATCCAGTCGGCCACATGCTCCATTTTGCGGTCCGAGGGGGGGATGGGG
Organism: uncultured Planctomycetaceae bacterium; assembly: GCA_964650265.1. GTDB lineage: Bacteria > Planctomycetota > Planctomycetia > Pirellulales > Lacipirellulaceae > CAZYQQ01. The sequence continues at coordinate 293 of CAZYQQ010000007.1, read as the reverse complement.
GCCTGAGATCGCTCCCAAACGAGCCCCGTAAGATGCAGCCCGCAGAGGAGTGCCAGGACTCCGGCCAGCACTGCCGCCATTCGCGACCCGGCGGCAAGCCGCGGTGCCAGGAACGCACTAGCCAGCACGGCGGCGGCAATCGGCACCGCGACGTCGCTCATCCGGAACCAGTAGTAGCGCAGGAATCTGGCGGCCAGGTCGGGGTGGTTCACCAAGGCAAACTCGATGGCGGCCCCCATCACGGCGAGCCCCATCGCGCCACAGGCGAACAAGGCGACCCGCCCCGCTGGGTC
>CAZYQQ010000006.1:38330-94591 GCA_964650265.1 uncultured Planctomycetaceae bacterium | reverse complement strand
TTCCAGGCTCAACTCGGTTAACAAGGGTCGACTTTTTCGACGAAAATCGTGTTTTGTCGAAAAACTAAAAAAGTCCCGGCCCCTGTCACACTTAACGGCGCGTTCGCGACCAAAAAGTGCCACGAGTACCACGGTCGATGCGAAAAGTACCATGATTTGTAGACTCTCGCGGCAAGTCATGTCACACTCTTGGCGTCACACCTACCTGCGCGAAGTTGGTTCCAGTCCGAATGGAGGCCAGAGGTCGGAAACTTCCAACTCCCAACTCCCAACTGGTTATTACAGCCCCCCCGAGCTGCGGTCATGCTCGCACGGGCGGGATGTGCCCATGCTACGGCATTTAACGCTCTTCCCGCTTCAAACATGAAAAAAGCCACCCGGCATTGCTGCCGGATGGCTTGAGAGACTCAAAGCCTATTGCGATGTCAATGAGCCGTGAAGAGCGTCAGCTCGAGGGGGCGTCGGCCGTTTCGGCCAGGCATTCCTTGATCGCCTTTTCGATGTCGTGAGCATTCGCATCGCCCGACCCGATGCGGAACATGCGGACCTTGCCCTGGCGGTCGATGAGCACCATGTGAGGAATCCCGCTCACCATGTAGTGTTCCGAAAGACTACGATCGGTCCCATAGGCAATGGGATGGCGCAACTCGTAGTGGGCGACGAATTGACCGAGCGCTTCCTCTTCGGCCACTTGCTCGAGTCCTGGTTCACGCTTGGGCCGCTTGGCTTCGGCATCCCAACCGTACTCGTAGTAGTTGGTAACACCAATGATTTCGAAACCTTGGCCGGAGTAATCCTCGTGCCATTGCTTCAAATGAGGGAACGTCGCAATGCAAGGTCCACACCAGACCGCGAAAAAGTCGAGCAGGACCACTTTCCCCTTGAGCTGCTCGGGTGTCAGTTCTTCGCCGTTCACCCAGGCCTGCATGTTTTCGGGATAAGCCGCATCCTGCCCGATCAAGGCATTCATCCTGATGGTTTGTTCAATGGAGGATTCGATTTGAGCGATTTGCCGATCAAACTGAGGGGGCAACTGGATGGCCGCCCCGTCCCCTTCCAGAAAAGCGCGAGCGGTCTTCACCAGTTCGCCGGCCTTTTCCGGCTCGCTACGAGCCAGAGTTCCGGCCCGGGTCATGACCTCCATGAGATAGGCCATGCCGGCCTGGCCGGGATTGCTCTTGGCGGCATCGGCCAGGTAGCCGAACATTTCCTCCGACAACTTATCGGCATCGCCCCCCTCGACTTTTCCCTCGACGCTGATGCGATCTTTCATCACGGAGATGAAGGTCCGCATGGCGGTGGCGTCGTCGGCATTCTCTGCCGCGGCCTGCTTCGCCGCGTCGGCATGAGCGGCCATGCTCGCACGCGCTTCGTCGGTCTTCCCGTCGGCAATCAATTGCGATGCCTTCTGGGCATCGATGGCCGCATTAACGGCAAGACTCGCATCCGGCATTTCCTCAACCTTGGCGGAGAGACGCTCCAGAGCCTTGGCCCCTTCTCCAGCCCCCATGTGCTGTTCCGACATCGCCACCAACATGCCGGCCAAGCGAGAGAACATTTCCGCCGAACCTGTGCGGGTCGCTTCGCTCATTTGCTGCATGGCCGCCGCTTCCATATGCGCCAGGGCCTCGGCAGGTCGGTTGGCTCGCATGAGTGCCGAGTAGGCCAGGTTGTGCATGTTGGCCAGTACGGGCGAATTGGGATTCGCCTCCAGTGCCTGCTTGAAGGCTGCTTCGGCTTTGTCGATATCTCCCGACTGGAAGAGCTTGGCGATTTCGAGCATCTGCTCGCGCTCTGTCGGCTGTTTCTTCTCGGCTCCTGCTTCGTCAGCCGCGGGCGCCTCGGCAGCGGGCTGCGCATTGGCAAAGGGAAAGCTGAGCATCATTGCCAAGACGGCAATCCAAAACGGAGTTTTCATCGTTACGCTCCAAATGGGAAATGGGCAGCGAGCGGTACTCGCCATTTGCGTGGAAGGGTGGGGAAGTCAAGGTGGGAGATCAACGAAAGGAAGCACCAATTGTACCTCCGAGACAGGCTAATGCCAGCACCTCGGGAGAGAGAGCCGGCGGATTTCTCTTTCACTCAAGTCGCCGTGACCGTGAGGTCCAACTTGCCGCCGGCCGCGAGGGTCGTCCGCTCGGGGAGGGAGATCGTTATCTGGTCCCCTTCCTGCACCCAGGTGGTACCTGGAAGTCCCGCAATTTCGGCACCCGTGACATTCCGGCCACGGATTCCACCACAAAGTTCTAAACTTACTGTGGCAATTGTTAACAGGCCGTAGGCAACCTCGATTCCGGCCACCAGGCGGTTTTCCTGCTGTTCTTGGTGGTAGGTCCCCCAGCCCTCCGCCCCAGTGAAGGGAGCACGGAACTTTTCCGGGGTAATTCGCGGGGCAAACGCGATTTCCCCTTTCGGCCCATGATACCTGAACCCGCAAGCACCGAGAAAGACCCCGTAACTGGCGATCGCTCTGGCATAGTGATCGCTGCATTCGATTTCGTTATAGGGGTTCCTCAGGTGGGGCAGGTGGCGGTCGTGGACTGCCCGGGTGATGGCCAGACCACGCTTCACGAGTTCGCTGCCCGGGTCTCCCTGATAGAGCATATGGGCGGCAAGCTGATACTCCTGCCCAGTCCAACACTCGTTGAAGTAGGCGACGAACCCCCGGACCCCTTCTCCGGCTGCCTTGTCAGCCCCCCCGCGAGGCCACGTACACATCACCGTACCCGCTTCCCCAGGCATGGCGTACCAGCGTCCTCCTGGAATCGCTTCTTGCATGTCGTTGCGGAATCCTCCCGCGTCGGGTGCGAAGTTGTAACGCCAGATGGCGTCGAGTGCCTTCTCCACCTCGGGAGCGCTGACAACGCTTGGAAGCCCCCCTTGGAGGGCGAGCGACTCGCCGAACAACTGGTCGATATGGCAGCCGTCGTTGGTATTGGTGTTCTTGAAGTCGGGGGGGCGATGAATGAAATACTCCCCGTTAAAGACTTCCTTGATCAGATTCTGTTTGCCAGCCTCAATGATTTTTTCGCAACGTCGGGCAAATGCTTGATCCCGCATCTCGATGGCCATCGCCCGGCCGGCCGCGAGCGCGGCGAGATACATCGAACTGATCCAGCCCATGGGGCCATACCACGACTGATCGAGGGTATTGTACTGCACGCCGCGGAGCAGTCCTTCCTCTTTCTCGTCCTGGGCGATCATGTACTCGATCGAGCGACGTATCCCCTTCCAGTTACGCTTGAGGAATGCGTCGTCGGGGGAGTAGGTATGCTCTCGATAAGCCCTGAGAATGACTCCAAGCTGACCATCATGGGCGACATGCCTGGCCGCTTCGCCGCGGTACCAGATTTCGCCATCCTCTTCGAGCGAAAGGCCGTAGTCGACCATCTCGCGCGTCACGCGCTCGAGTTGGGGAAAGATCCGCGCCACCCCTTGGGCATAGTTCCACACATGCGTGCAGGTTCCCGCGCAACAGTAAACTCCTTCCCACGCCCAAAAGCGTCCGTTGTCGAGCCAAAAGCACGTTTGCGTCGCCAGATTGCACAGTGGAATGAACGTCCGGTCGAGCAGCCAGTAGGGCAATGTGCTATCGTACCACACCTTGTTCCACAGTCGGGTCCCTTCCAGCAATTGCTTTCGGCGGCGCACGATTGCGGCGGCGACACCACTGGCCGAGGCAAACCAGTTCTCGTAGTGACGGTTGAGGTTATCGATCCCCTCGATCGAATCGAATCCTCCCCGCAGAGGGCGCAGATAGGGGAACCACCAGCTTACCACGAAGTCGATCTGCTTCGACTCGCCCGGGGCGAGCGTGAACGACCTGGCGACCCCGCTGACGGGATGTTGCCCAAAATCGGCCGACACTTCCGAACCCGCCTCGACTTCCTTGGCTGGCCGAAGTCCCGTGAACCAGTCCGCATCGACGACCCCCTCCTGGGGAAGTTGGAGGGCGATCTCTCCTTCTCCATCGAGCAAGCTGAGGGCCATCGATCCATAGCCGGGGAGTTCCTCGAACTCTTCAACCCCAGCAGGGATGTCGGCCAGAACAATGTAGTCGACGCCAATGTGGCCCCAAGGCCCTTCCATGTCGTCGACGATTTCAAGTTGGGCCGATTTGCCCTCGTACTGCTCCACATCCATCGAGTGGGGACGCATGGAATTCGATTCATGCCCCAAGGCGGACTCGACCACCTTGCCATCGATGAGCAGGTTGACGCACGTCTTGCCGCGATGGCGACCTCCGCTGATCCGCATGGTGAGATACTTGCGCTCAATCTTGAATGGACTGCTCGTCAGCTTTCCCTTGAGGGCGTCCGCCGCGGTCACGCTGTCGCCAATCCTCGCATTGTGAGAGTTGGCGACGGCCTCGCCATGATGCCGCACCACGTTGTGGTAGCCAGGCATTTCGCTCTTGCGATAGGGACGATCGCCGAAGGCATTTCCTTCGACCGTCCAGCCCTCGTAGTTATCCTCCTCGAAGTCGGCGATCACAATCGGTTCGCGAACTTGCTCTTCACGCGGAATCGCACGCGCCGTCATGGCCACCGTGGTCCGGTCGGGACGAACCACCGCCGAATTGACACGGACGCCAAGCTTGGTGTCGTGATTCGTCGGGCAAACGTAGTTGCCGAGATAGCCGAACAGGGTCGCCTCGATCGCCGCCGCCGAGGTGTTCTTCACGGTGTAGGACATGACGGTGGCGGGAATCGCCGACGACTCGGCATCCGTGGGAATAAATGGCGAGAACGCTTCGAGCCATACCTCGACCCCAGCACCTTCCTCCGAGTATTTCACGCGGCCGACGGGATACTCTCCACGGAAGGTGACATCCTTGAATCCATGGCGATCGAGACTGCGGACCTTGCCCCCTTTGTCGCGACCGATTCGCAGGGCGAACCCGTGGCGAACGTCGAAGGCCTGATTTTGGCCGGGGTGTTCAGGATCGGGAGGAGTGCGATAGTGTGGCCCGACTGTGGTGCCGCGAGGTTTGTTTTCTTCCGTGAGGTTCTGGAAAATATCCCAGACCCACAAGCGGCCATCTCCTCCAAGATAGAGCTGGCCGCAACAAATGCCGCCAATGGGCATTCCAACGTATTTGAGTTGATCCCAGCCCCGATAGACCTCGGGTTCTCCGCGTTCAACGAGGGAGCGCACCCATTCGTTGGACAGCTTTTTGTCTTCCGGGATGAGCCCACTTTCAGCCAGGTCGGCAACATCGAACGGGCCTGCAAATGCTCCAGCGGCCGTGGTTCCCAAAACAGTGAGGGAAGCGGTTTGCAGAAAGCTTCGACGGGACGGCCCACCACAGCAAGGTTCCTCGACGCCAGTGCCAACTTGCCGGGGGTTACAACACGATCCCTGGTTGTCCATGGTCAACCCTCCTGAGGAAAACTATCGATCCAGCAATTGCCCCCTCCGCACCATTCTGGAGCGCCATCTGCCACCTCGCAAGTCAGGCCTCGGCTCACTCCGACAACTGCTCGAATTGGGCGTTGCCAATCGGATACTGCTGCCAGTCCTTGTAGTCGAAATGCCACCACTCGAACTCGTAGATGGTAAAACCTTCGGCTTCCATGGTGTTCCGCAACAGTCGACGCAACCAGCGCTGCTGGCTCGTTCCCCCCGGATAGAGTGGATAGGAGCGGGGAGAGAACTCGTCGTAACCGGCGACTGTCTCAACCGCCTGTTTGGTCTTGAGATCATATAGGGTGAGATCAACGGCACATCCCCGATTGTGCCGAGATCCCTTGTCGGGGTCAGCCACGAAGTCGTGCAAGTCCTCCGGCGTCCCATCCCAAAACATCTTGGTGACGAACCAGGGCCGATAGGCGTCGTGGATCAGGAGTCCATACCCGTTCTCGGCCAGCTTGCGATGCGCGCGAACGACGGCTTCGGCCGCCGGTCGCTGCATGTAAGCGTGAGACGACGTGTAGAACGGAGTCCCCATGAAGTTTCTGTCGCTAGCATAGCGGATATCGTAGAGAATGGTTGGCTCGAGGGCATTGAGCTCCACCAACTCCGATTGCCGCAGGTCACGCGGCTCGGCAGGTGGCCTGGCGGCTAGGGCGTCGCGCCGCAACTCGTCGACCGGACGAGTCGGCTTGATCTGAAACACCTTTCCTTCGTAAAGCCCGACGGGGCGCCGCTCAAACACGACCTCGGCCGCCTCGACCTCAGTTGCCTGCCCCTGCGGATTGCGCTTGAAGAGGAGCTTCTCGCCAAAATAGAGCCCCTCTCGTTCAGGAAATGCAAACTCATTCTCCGAAATCTCAGTGAGGGGATAGTCGTAGAACCATTCGATCAAGGCACGCAGCTCGCCCCGACTTTCGTAAATGTAGAGCACGTTATGGTCCCACCCATACTCGCCGATGAGCCCTTCCCAACGTTCGGGGCAGGGAGCGGGCAGCGTGTCCTCAACTCGTGTCAACACTTTTCCCGCGATACCGAGCGAACGACCGTCCGCCCCAACTTCCCACGTCGGCCCGTAACCATGGACATCGTCGATCACTAACTGATGGCCCGACTGACGGAGTTCGCGAACGGAGTAGTTGTCGAGCGCGTACAGTCGATCGTTGAATTCGTATAGTTCGACCACTTTGCCATCTCCCTCATAGGTCCCTTCGAGCGCTTGAGCCCGCCCCTTGGGAAGCGACTCGGAGGTCTCGATCTCGGGGAGCGGCTGTCCACTCTTGGCCGCGAGCATGAGCCGCAAGGCGTAATCGGTCAATCGACGAGTGAAGCCGTTCGCTACATCGAGCGAAGCCACTGCCGCGACACCGATCTTCTCGTCGGGCAACCCGGTCACCTGGGTGGCATACCCGTACACGGCCCCGCCATGGCCGAAGGTCCGATGGCCATCGAGTTCGCCAAGTCGGAAGCCGACCCCATACAAGGTCGGCTGACCACTTTCATCGACGGCTGGTTCAAGCATGGCTCGCATCTGTTCGGTGCTCAGGATCTCTCGCTCCTCGAATCGTCCTTCGTTGAGGACTGTGATCAAGAAGTTCCCTAAATCGTTGGTACTGGCGTAGAGATTTCCCGCTGGCAAGGTCCCCAAAGGCCAGCGGGGTGGCTCAAATCGGGGAGCATGCTGCGACCACATCCATCCTTGGGCAAGCTTTCCTTTAAGCTCGGGAAGCAGATAGAACGAACTGGTCTTCATCGCCATCGGTTGCAGAAAGTGCTCCTGCACGTACTGCTCGAATTCCTTGCCGGAAACTTTCTCGACCACGTGCCCGACGACGGCAATGGCCGCATTGGAGTACTTGGTCTGTGTCCCTGGAGGATAAACGAGGCTCGTTTGGTTGAGACTTGCGACGGTCTCGGCGATAGTGGGTTCGGTCGGGTCGAAGTAGTGTCCGACCGGTGGCTCGCGCACAATGCCCGCGCGATGAGACGTCAATTGGCGAAGTGTCATCGGTTTGTCGGTAGAGTTCCTGGGCTGAAATTCAGGCAGGTAGGTTCGCACATCGGCGTCGAGGTCGACCTTCCCTTCCGCTACAAGCTTCATCAAGGCCATGTCGGTGAAGAGTTTCGACACCGAACCAACACGATACACCGAACTGGCGGTCGCTTGCTGCTTCCCCTCGGCATCCTGTGGACCGAAGCCCTCCCCCCACACGATCTGGTCCCCATCGACCAGCGTGATCGACACGGCGGGCAAATCCTTTTGTTTTCGTTCCCGCTGGATGAACGTCCGGAGTTTATCGGCTACCTGCTCGTAATCGGTTGCCGTACCTTGCTCGACTTGAGCGGCGGTCGGAATCGTCACCGCCCCCGCCGCGCGGAGCGCCTGATTGCAGATCCCTTGGAGTTGGGCGTGCTGAAGATTGCACATCACGGCAACAGTCGTGTTGGTCGAAGGAGAAAGCATGTAGAGGGTCGACACCCCTGCTTGTCCACCACTATGGCCGACGACCTTGGCGCCGTCGAGGGAGTAGAGGCGGAATCCAAGCCCGTAGCCAGTCGGTTCGCCGGTGGTCGTCTTTTGCTCCGTCCACATCTCCTCCATGCGATCGGCCGGCAAGAGCTTCCCGTCGTTGAGCGCCATCGCAAACCGCACCAGGTCGCTTGAAGTCGACAAGAGCCCCCCACCTGGGATTTTGTAGCTGGTGTCATGCATTGGGGCATTGGAGAGTTCCCCTGGCTCGAGAATCCCACGCAGCCCGCGAGGAAATTCTCCTCGCCGATCGGCACGTGGTCGCACGTATCCTCGTACGCGGTGGGGAATGATGCGAAAGTGATGATCGACGACCGTATCGCTCATTCCCGCGGGTTTGCAGATCTGCTCCTCGATGGAATCGGCAAACGACTCGCCCGACACCTCCTCGACAATGGCCCCCAGCAAGTTGTAGCCGAATGTCGAATAGAGGAATCTCGTCCCCGGTTCATGCAGCAAGGGATCATTGGCAAAGGTCGACAGCCCACTCTCGACATCGCGGTAATGGCGAGTCGAAGTCGATTCGCCTCCCCCTTGATAGTGGCGAACTCCCGCCAGGTGTCCCAACAATTGCCGGGTGGTAAAGCTCCACTTTTTCTTCGGGAAGGGGAGATATTCCTCGATGGGCTTGTCGAGATCGAGTTTCCCCTCCGCTGCAAGTTGCATTACGGCTACGGCGGTGATCGACTTGGCGATCGAAGCCGTTCGATATCTGGTCTCCGCTGTCGCCGCGACCTCGTTCTCCACGTCGGCCTGTCCAAAGCCCTCGTCGAACACCACCTGTCCATCGACGCCAATCGCGATCGACATGGCCGGGATCCCCTGCCGCTCCATGGTCCGCGCGATGCCAGCGCGGAGGGATTCGATGACCTCGGGCGACAGTTTTGCCGTTTCCCAGGCTATCGCTGTGGAGTGAGGAAGCACCAGCGACCAGCTTGCGGCCAATACCACAAAGCCTAGACGAACTATGAGAACAGAGAGGTGTGTCGAGGGCGACCGTTTCATCGTGCCAGAATTCCAAGGAGATCGAGTAATAACCGTTAGTCACATCTAGCTTGACGCAGGCCCATGCGACTTGCAACTGCTTGCCCTGCTGGTCGACAGTCGCTGAAGCTCCGCTTGTGGCTTTTGAGGCGGCAGGTAGCCCGAGGTACGATTCGCAAAAGTGGTTGCCGCTTGCGGAAAAACGTTGCAGGAGAGGGTGAAAACCGATGGCCACCACTGCGTCTCGGTGGTAGGCTAAAAGGTCGCATAAGTCCCCCCATTCAGCCGCCTCGCTGGCGGCCCCCGCCCTTCCCCTCACGGATGCTCCCGCATGACGATGCCTCGGCTTTCCCGCTGCGTGCTGATCGCTTCTCTCCTTATTCTCTCCCCCTTTCTTGCCTCGACGATTGCTCTGGGCGAGGAAATCAAATCGTTTGACCTGGTGATCGCCGGCGGGCGCGTGGTCGATGGGACCGGTGCCCCCTGGTATGGTGCCGACGTCGGCATTCGCGATGGAAAGATTGTCGCCATTGGCAAACTGGCTGGTGTGAAAGCCGAGCGGACGATCGACGCCAAGGGACTCGTGGTCGCCCCAGGATTTGTCGACATGATGGGGCAAAACGCGACGCCGATGCTGGAAAACCCTCGCACCGCGCTCAACCTGCTCACCCAGGGGATCACCACCATCAACGCGGGTGAGGGTTCGTCGCAAGCTCCGCTAAGTGGCGAGGGGGAAGCGCGCACCGGCTGGCGCCATATGGGGGACTACTTTCAGATGCTCGATCAGCGCGGACTTCCACTCAACGTCGTGCAGACCGTGGGACACACTCAAGTCCGCAGGATCGTGATGGGAGACGAGGACCGCACTCCGCGGACCGAGGATATCGAGGCGATGCAGGCCCTGGTTCGCGAGGGGATGGAGGCGGGGGCGATCGGTGTTTCCACCGCGCTCATTTACCCCCCCGCCATCTATGCTCGGACCGAAGAAATCGCCGCCCTGGCCGAAGTCGCCGGCGAGTACGGCGGTCGATACTACACCCACATGCGCAACGAGGGGGATGGCCTGCTCGAGGCCATCGACGAAGCCCTCGAAATCGGGCGTCAAGCCAAAACCCCTGTTCACATTTTTCACCTTAAAACGGCCGGGCAACATAACTGGGACAAGATGCCACTGGCGATCGCTCGTATCAAGGTAGCTCGCGCGGCCGGAGAGCAGGTGACGGCCGACATCTATCCCTACCAGTACAACGGTTTGGGTATCGAGGCCTTGATCCATCCGCGCCACTTCAGCACGGGGGGGGCGAATCTGATCGCGAAACTCGATGACGCCGAACTTCGTCAAGTGATCCGCGAAGAGATGGAGACCACGTCCGGCTGGGAAAACTGGTTCCGCCACGTCGGCAGCGACTGGAACAACATCGTGATCGGCAGCGCCCGCCACGAGAAGTTCAAGCCCCATTTGGGCAAGTCGGTGGCTGAAATTGCCGAAGCACTCGACCAAACTCCATGGGACACCTTCTTCGAACTTGTAAAGGCCGACGCCTTTGCCCTGCCCAAGAGCATGAGCGAGGCGAACAAGATCCTCGCGATGCAGCAGGAGTTCGTCTCGTTCTGCACCGACGTCGGGCCCGCCGCCAGCTCGATCGCATCCCATCCCCGAGCTTATGGTGCCTTTCCTCGCGTCTTCGCCCACTATGTCCGCGACCTGGGGGCCATCTCCCTGGAAAGGGCTGTGTCGCAAGCAAGTGCCTCGGGGGCCAATAACGTATTGGCTTACGATCGTGGTCGGATTGCGATTGGTCTTGCGGCCGATATTGTCGTGTTCGATGCGGCGGGCATTCAAGATCATGCGACGCCCGCCGAACCCGACCGCCGCTCGGAAGGAGTTCGCCACGTGATCGTGGGTGGCGAGCAAGTTCTCCGCAATGGCCGCCTTACGCAGAATCGCCCCGGGAAGGTGCTTCGCGGTCCCGGTTACGACCCGGCCAAGGCTCCCTCGCGCGTGGTGACTGGCAAGAACGTTCCAGGGACGGAGCGCATCGACGAAATCGTCAGCAACTATCTCGTCGAGCATTCGGCCCCGGGAGCGTCCGTGGCAATCACCCACAAGGGGCGGCTCGTTTACGCCCGAGGCTTCGGCTACGCCGACGTCGGGGCCCGTGAACCGGTCCAGCCCGACAGTCTGTTCCGCATCGCCAGCATCTCGAAGCCGGTGACGGCGGTTGCCATCATGCAACTGGTCGACCAAGGACGGCTTGATCTCCAGACGCCGGTTTACGACATCCTTGATGAGTACGAGCCCTATCTTAAGAACGAGGCGAAGTTCGACGAACGGAATCGTCAAATCACCATCGAGCATTTGCTGCAACATCGTGGTGGCTGGGACCGCGATCGCTCATTCGACGCGATGTTCAAGCCGATCCCCTTTGCCGAGAATCTCGGCGTTGCCCCTCCCGCCGGCCCCGACGAAGTAATTCGCAACATGCTCGGCCTCCCGCTCGATTTCGATCCGGGGCATCGTTTTGCTTATTCCAACTACGGCTATTGCCTGCTGGGCCGAGTCATCGAAAAAATCACCGGCCAGTCGTACGCCGAGTATGTCAAGCAGCATGTCCTCGCCCCTTGTGGAGTGACTCGCATGGAGATCGGGGCGACCCGGCTGCCGGGGCGTCGCTCGGGAGAGGTTCGCTACTACGACACCAACATCACGACCAGCGTCTTTGCCGCCGACCTTAATCAGCGGGTGTCAGCCCCCTATGGGGCGTTTTACCTTGAGGCGATGGACGCCCACGGGGCCTGGATCGCCTCGGCCATCGACCTGGTGCGATTCGCCTCAACCCTCGATGATCCTGATCATTGCCCACTGCTCAGCAAGGATGCAATTGATACGATGCTGGCGCGACCCGCGGGGCTCGCCGGACACGATGCCGAGGGGAAACCCAAATCGGTCGCCTACGCCAGCGGCTGGCAGATCGTCTACGACGGGAATGGCAACCCACGCTACGTGCAGCACGGAGGTTCGCTCGCCGGGACCAACACCAAGCTGGTCCACCGCGCCGACGGCATCAACGTGGCCGTTCTATTCAACGCTCGGCAGACCCGGCACACCAACCAACTGGTCGAAGGGATCATGCCAAGGCTGCACGAGGCGATCGACCAGGTGAAGACCTGGCCCGAATCGGACCTTGAGCAAGCAGACGCCAGCCAATAATAGGTCCCGCGTGGCGCGAGTTCCCGGAGCGCGAAGAGACGAGCGAAAGGGGATTTTCGCGGACCACCACCAAGCAACCCTGGAGCCGGTTAGCGCGAAGAATAGGACGCGGATGTTCAGGATTTGGCAGGATTGTCAGGAAGTTGGGAGTTGGAGGTTGGGAGTACAGCGATGCATCGTCATTCCCGCGGAGGCGAGAATGACAAGAAGACTAACGCTACGTCCCTCGGCCATACACGCCACTGGCGATGGAGACCTTTGTGGGCTCCACACGACGGAGACCGTCGTGCCACTATGGGGCTCACACGACGCACGGCCGTCGTGCCACGATCTCCCAACTCCCAACTCCCAACTCCCAACTTCCAACTCTGGTCCCCGACCCCTGGCCCCTGACCTCCTCCCCCCCTCCCTCCTACCGCAAAAACGCCTCGTGCAACCCACCGTCGACGCTAATCACCTGTCCGGTCGTTTTGCTCGACCGGTCGGAGAGTAGGAAGTAGGCGGCTTCGGCCTGGTCGATCGGGCGGATCGGCTGCTTGGTGAGGGTGCGATCGGCGTAGAACTGGGCCAGCTTCGAGCGCAGGGTGTCGTCGTCCTCCGATTCCTCGAAGGGGATGTTGTACTTGGTGAGTGAGGCGATCACCCGGTCGCGCGGGAACATGGTCGACCCTTCGACGACCGTCGCCGGAGCAATCGCATTGACCCTGACGAGGGGGGCCATTTCGATCGCCAGTTCGCGCATCAGGTGGTTGGCGGCCGCCTTCGACGTGTCGTAGGCGAGCGAACCCCGCTTGGCGACGACCGCGTTGACACTCGTCGTGAGGACGATCGACGAAGTAAGCCCCTGTTCGAGGAGCAACTGGCGAACCTCGTCCGCCACGTTGTAGCTCCCGCGGACGTTGACTTCGAACGTCTTTTGCCACGCTTCGTCGCTCACCCGACCATCACGGCCTGGAGCGGCAAAGATGCCGGCCGTCACCACGACATGGTCGACGCCACCATAAGCCAGCACCGTTTGCTTCAGCAGTTCGCGAATCGACTCCCGGTTGGTAATGTCGACCCCCAGCCCGATGGCTGGCCCGCAGCCGGAGATGCCGGTTCCGGCGACGCCGATCCCCTGGCCATACTTGCCAGTCAGTTCGTCGGCGGTCCCTTGGGCCGTGGTTGGATCGACGTCGGCGCACACCACGTGGGCCCCTTCGGCGGCCACGCGCTGCGCCACCACCTTGCCAATCCCCGACCCGGCGCCAATCACCAGCACGATCCGCCGGGCGAGTTCCTTCTCTGGCGGCATCCGCTTGAGCTTGGCCTCTTCGAGCAGCCAGTACTCGATGTCGAAGGCCTCTTGTGGATCGAGGGCGATATACTCGTCGATCGCCTCCGCCCCGCGCATCACCTCGACGGCGCAGTTGTAGAACTCGGCCGTCACCCGCGACTCGCTCTTGTTCTTGCCGAAGGCGATCATCCCCACCCCAGGGATCAGGATCACGGTCGGGTTGGGATCGCGCATCGCGGGCGAAGTGGGCCGCTTGCACTTTTCGTAGTAGGTGGCATAGTCCTGGCGATACTGGACCATTCCGGCCGTCAGCTTTTCCTTGAGCGACGCGACATCCTCGGTCTGGGGATTCCAGTCGACGTAGAGTGGCTTGATCTTCGTCCGCAGGAAGTGGTCGGGGCAGCTTGTGCCGAGCTCGGCCAATCGTGGTGCATCGTGCGAGTTGACGAACCGCAGAATCGCCTGATTCGACTCGACGGTTCCCACCAACCGTTGCTTTTGCGACACCTGCCCGCGCAGCCAGGGGAGGACTTGGACGAGCACCTCCTCTCGCCCCGCTTCGTCGAGCGACTGGAACTTCGCTCCGCCGAAGGTTTGCTCTCCCTTGTCGTGCTGCTCGATGTATTCGGCCGCCCGCTCGATGAGGGCCAAGGTTAGTTCATAACACTCCTTGTCATCCTCGGCCCAGTTGATCAGCCCATGCTGGCTCATCAACAGCCCTTTGAGCGAGGGATTCGCTTCGACTTCGTGTTGCATCAGCAGTCCCAATTCGAACCCCGGTCGGAGCCAAGGGACCCAGCCGAGTTCCCCACCAAAAATCTCCTGCACCAACTCTTTGCTCCGCCGGCTCGCCGCCACGGCGATCGCCGAGTTGGGATGCATGTGGTCGACATGCTTGGCCGGCAGGAAACCGTGAAGCGGCGTATCGATCGAACTGGCCCGAGGGTTGAGATTGAACGTGCAGTGAGGGAAATACCCCACCATGCCATCCTCGGCGGGAGTCTTCGGACCGCGCTCGGCCTGGGAGGCGTAGAGGCCACGAAGATCGAGCAGCTTTTGTTGGTAGAGAGCAGCGAAGTTCGTCCGATCGCTCGTCCGCAGGTCCCCACCCGACCCCTTGACCCACAACACTTCGGCGTCCTCGCCGGTCAGCGGGTCGACCTCCGTGAGCTTCGCCGAGGTGTTCCCTCCCCCCGTGTTGGTGATCCGCTGGTCGCTCCCCAGGATGTTCGACCGGTAGACCAGCCGCTCCACTGGGTCGAGTTGATCCGCCTTGGCATCGTCCCAGAGGTAGTTCACGTGGCGAAATTGGGTTGCAGTGGTCATTTCTGTGTTTCCGCTTGATTTAGAGGGGGATGCCCGGCTATATTCCAACAAGAACACAGAATTGCACAGATTCCTCCTCGCGCCAAGCCCCGACCACCAAATCCATGCCTGCCGACAGCCCCCCTTCCCCACTCCCCCATCAGCGCCGCCGCCAGATTCTGGAGCAGCTTGAGGCGACCGGCGCCGCCCGGGTGGCGGACCTCGCCCCCCGGCTGGGGGTGACCGAGGAAACGGTTCGCCGCGATTTGGAACGGCTCCATGCCGAGGGGCAGCTTCAGCGGATCCATGGGGGAGCCATTCCCATCGGCTCCGACCGCAGCGAGGTCCCGCTCAAGGTCCGGCAGACGACCCGGGTGGCCGAGAAGCAGGCGATCGCAGCCCTCGCCGCCGGGATGGTGGTCGAGGGGGATGTGCTGGCGATCGACTCATCGAGTACCGCGTTCGAGGTCGCCCGGCTGTTGCCCAATCAGCGGCTGGTCGTCGTGACCAACGGGATCGACGCCCTGCGCGAGCTCGCCCGCCGTAGCGAAGTGCAAGTCTATTCGACCGGAGGTCAACTGCTACGCGACTCGGGGTCGCTGATCGGGGCCTTGGCCGAGAGTGCGATCCGCCAGTTTGGTATCACCAAGGCGATCGTCTCCTGCAAGGGAATTGATGCGGCCCGGGGAGCAAGCGAAGCGACGGTGGAACATGCGGCGATCAAGCGAGCGATGCTCGCCATGGCCGACGAGGTCATCTTGTTGGCCGACCACGGCAAGCTCGGCATCCAGTCGACGTCGTTCTTTGCCACCGCGGCCGAATGCCGGACGCTAATCACCGACAGCCACGCGGAGAACAACCAACTCCAAGCGCTCCGCGGCACGGGGCTCAACATCGTGGTCGCCGCCGCCCCCTCAGCTTGAAAGCAGCGGGAAAAACTGCCCGGCCAGCGGCTGTCCCACTGGGACGGCAGGGACCCCAGCGAGCAGTGGCTCGGGCGAGTTGCTCGTCACCCCGTCGCGGACCATGTTGACGACCGCGGCCCGTCGCGGCCGATCGCTTCGATTGGCCCGCGAGCCATGAACGGTCAGGGGATGATGGAACGTCGCATGCCCCCGCTTGGCGACGATCCTCACCGGGTTGTCGAGAGCTTGCCGTTGCTCGGGGGTGAGTTGCGCCTTGAGTCCTTCGAGATCGCCGGCCAAGGTCGTTTGTTCGAGCAGTGGCCACGTATGGCTGCCGGGGACATACTCGATGGCGCCGTTTTCCTGCCCGGCATCGTCCAAGGGAATCCAGCAGGTGAGGTGGGCCATCGGAATGGTCCGCGTCCAATAGGAGTAGTCCTGATGCCACGCGACAACTCCTCCATGGCGTGCCGGCTTACAAAAGAGCTGGTCGTGCCAGAACCTCACTTTTCCTTCGAGCAGCTGCTCGGCGGGAACGACCATCCGCGGGTTCCACAACAGGTCGTGAAACCCTGGCCGCAGCCGCCACGCCCCCAGGGCATGGAACAAGGCGGTCGCCGCGTCGGTCGATTCGTTGGTGTGGTATTCGTACCAAAGCTCGCTGCCGTCGTGACTGGGCTGAAAGAACTCATCGAGCTCCTCGCACAACGCTTCGCACTGGTCGGCCGTCAGGACCGGAACATTACTCAGGAAACCTTGTTCCTGGAATTGCCGCACTTGTTCATCCGACAGCGCGAAGGCTTCGCGCGAAGCCTCCCGGTCGGCGCCGGGTATCAAATCACCCAACAATTGATGCGTGAGGGAGAGGTCCATGGTGATTGTCTCTCAGGATGAATTGAATTAATGAGTGGGGGTGTCGTCCCCTTGGATGAAAGTTTGTCCGCGGTAGAACTGCGACCACAGGAGGAACAAGAGGAGGTCGGCTACCACCAATGCGACAAAAAACAGGTAGTACGAGGCCCCTTCCAACATGAGCGTTCCATCGGCTCGCCGAATTACCATATTCACCACCGCAGTGATGATGTTGCCGAGAGATACCGACAAGAGGTAAATCGCCATAATAACGGACTTCATCGAACGCGGAGACTGCGTGTAAAAGAACTCCAGCAGTGTGATCGAGAGCAAGACCTCGCCCATTGTCAGCACAAGATACGCCAGTATCTGCCACCAAACCGTCGTCGTTCCGTTTTGAACGATCAGAGATTCCGCATGCGCCACAATGGCAAAGGATATCGCCGCCAGGAAAAGCCCTGTCCCAATCTTGCGAAGTGGAGTGAGTTTTATATATCGATCAAGAAATGGATATAGCAAGTAAGTGAATAGCGGAACCAGAATCATCACCATGATCGGATTCGTGGCCTGCAACTGCGACGCGGATGGCTCTAGTTTCCATGTGCCTAGTCCCCATGCGGCGCCATCGATCAAGGTGCGGTCCATCTTATCCGCCTGAAGTACCCAAGCACTGTGTGTCTGGTCGAACAAACTCCAAAACGGGGCGGCCAGGAACAGCAACGGCGTAAGGAAGAGCAAGGCGCGTATCCCGTCCGCACTAAATGTCTCTTCAAAGAACTTCTTCCCTGCTGGAGGGACATGGATGTACTTGTTTCGCCCCATCCAGAACACAAATGTCGCAAGCGCCATCAGAACGCCGGGGATGCCGAAAGCATAAGCAGGACCAAAATCCTTGTGCGTGAGCAACCACGGTGTCAACAATGTGGCGAAGGTCGACCCAAAATTGATGGAAAAATAAAACCACCCATAGACCCTCGACATCAGGTGTTGATTCCGTTTGCCAAACTGATCCCCTACATGGGAAGAAACGCACGGTTTAATTCCACCCGCCCCGCACGCGATCAGTCCTAGACCGATCCACAATATCCAGCGCGGTTGGATCCCCACCAGATTGGGCTGGTCGACCAACGCCAGCACCGCATGCCCCGCGCAGTACAATAGCGAGAGGAGCATGATGGTTCGGTATTTGCCCAGCAGGGTATCAGCCAGGATAGCGCCAACAAGGGGAGTTGCGTACGTAGCAGCCTTAAACCACCCCACCGCGGCTTTCGCACCTTCGTCTGACAGAGTGTCGAGAACTCCCGCTGAATCCATCAACATCTTGGTCATGAAGACCGTCAGGATGGCATTCATCCCATAAAAGCTAAACCGCTCCGCCGCCTCATTCCCAATAATGTAGGGAATCCCCGGCGGCATCGTCTCGATGTCGTGTGGCTTGGTGGCATACTTGCCGCCGTCGGTGTCGGAGGTCACCGTCGGAATTGTCGTAGGGGGGACATCGTCCTGGGGATTCTGCGGCATCGAGAGAAGGCCTGAGTAAGGGGGTTATGCTCGGGAATGGGGCCGAGAAATCGGCGACGTGGCCCCAGTGTAACCCATCCGGGGCGTTGCTTCACAGATCAAGCCGCCACCGTCGCCAAACTTCCCCTATCCCGTTGAAAACCACTCGGCTCAGGGATTGAAGTCGCGACGCTCTTGGGGGTCGTCGACACCGCTCTCGCCAGATAAGGTCAATTGGTCGCGATCGAACCGGGTAGGTGCCTCTGCCGGCTGCCAGAAGAGGGCCAGACCCGTGATTCCCGCGGCAATGACGCCCATTGGAACGAGCCACGGCAGATGGGGGCGCCAGGTCGACGCCCATGGGGTCGCGGATGGCACCTGCGGAAGCGTGGACAGTGTGGGCTGGCCAATGCCGAGCTGGGTCGCCACGCGCGACAGGGCCGATGTGAGGTCCACGGGCGACTGGTATCGCGCTTCGGGGGACTTGGCCAGCATCCGGCCAACGATCGCCGCCAAGGCGGGTGGGGTGTCGGGACGCAGGGTTACAAGTTCGGGTGGGCGGTCCCCTTGGTGACTAAGCAGCTTCTGCAGCGGCGTTCCTCCAGGGAAAGGAGGCCGCCCCGTGAGCATGTAGAAAATCGTGCAACCTAGCGAGTAAATATCGCTACGTGTATCGGCGTCACGTGGATTGCGGGCCTGCTCGGGAGCAATGTAGTCGAATGTTCCCAAGGTCATCCCGGTGGCCGTCAAGTCTTCGGCCTGCTCGGCAGGGCCGACCTGATAGACGCGCGCGAGCCCCATATCGACCAGCTTCGCCTGGCCATCGGAGGTAATCAGGATGTTCGATGGCTTGATGTCGCGGTGGACCACGCCACGCTCCCAGGCGTGGGTCAACGCATCAGAGATCTGGAGCGAATAACTGAGGGTCTGGGCGACCGACATCGGTCCTCCGGCGATTACCAGGTCGCGAATGTTGGTCCCCTCGATATACTCGAAGATGATGAACCGCAACCCGCGATCCTCACCGACGTAATAGACCCGGGCGATTCGCGGATGGTCGAGCCGGGCGGCCGAGCGGGCCTCCATGCGAAAACGCTTTTCGGTCTCTTCGTCGCCGGCTTGAGAAGTGGAAAGGACTTTAACGGCAACCGTCCGCTGGAGCACAACGTCGTGTCCCCGCAGCACCGCTCCCATCCCGCCGCCACCGATGAACTCCTCCAGGACCACATCGTCGATGCGGTGCCCGACGAGCGCCATGCCGAGTTCTCGTGGCTGCAGACCGGCGAAGGCACTCCCCGCGTCGAGTAGTGGTGCCTGGGAGACGGCGGTCCGATCGTTGTGCTCCTCCAGTGAGAAGTCGACGGTGGGAGCACTATCCTCCTTGGCCGTCGATCCCAGTAAGCCCGGAATCACCTCGGCCCGAGAGGAGGGAGCAGGCAGTTTGGGGGCTTCGTCGCTGGCCATCGGGCGTTGTTCCGCATGAGAAGTGTCGCTCCCTTTAGTTTAACCAAAGGGGGGCGAGTTGGGGATCTGAGGACCTGGCATATTACGGCTATTTGCAGGAAAGATTACTCGCCAAAGTGCGACGAGGCCATGGTGAAATGGTTCACCATGGCCTCGGATTGAAGATCATCATGCGAAATCCGCTAACCGAAGACTTCCTCGAGGGCCACTTCCAGGGCCTCCCGAGCTTGCTCTTCGCTTTCGCCAAGAAGCGACTCGATTGCGTCCTCCTCGGCCTCGTCACGGTCGTCGTGCAGGGCAAACGCCAGTTCCCGCATCGACGGGCGATAGGAGGCGACTGGCTGCACATCCACCGGAGCGGAAGCCTGCTCTTCCTCGTTCTGCGGCATCAGGAAAAATCCGCTGTCGCCGAGCGAACCGGTAGTCGCCACAACGTCGAAGCCACTTAGGCTTGCTAGCAAGGCCATCAGTTCCGGCGAGTTTTCGGCCCCGACTCCGTTGTCGGATTCGATCACCACCGGCGCGGCCAGGGCCGCGGGTGCCGTGGCACCCAGATTATTACGCCAGACGAGGTAGTCGCGCTTATCGACCACACCATCCTGATTGCCGTCAGCGGCGAGATTGGTTGTCGAGCCGAAGTTCGACTTCCAGATTTCGTAGTCGCCGATATCGACCGTGCCGCTGCCGTCGTAGTCACCCGCCAGGTCGGGCAAGACGGTGGCATTCGTCTGCTGTGCCGAGAGGATGTAATCCTCCACCTCACCAAACGTCGCCGTCCCGTTGGGCTTGTTGAACTGGCTCACATTGCCCGTTTTCGCTTCACTGTAGCGGAAGCGCGCGGCAAGCTCATTGGTCAAGATGTTTGCCGGCGCCATCACCATGAGTTGGGTCACGGTCTGAGTCAGCGTAATCTGCCGACCATTGCCATTCCCTCTGGTGATCGGCAGGCCGGTCTGGGGATCGAGGAACTGGAGATGCTCGCCAGGATCATCGAAGTCGCCATCGTTGTTGTAGTCGACCCAACCTTGCAGGAATAACAGGTTGAGGCTCTGTGGGCTCACCTCGAGGTTGATGATATAAGGCTGGTTGGCCTCCACCAGAATCGAGCCGGCGTTGAGTACACCATCCTCATCCTGCATCCCCTGCATGTTGTCGCCGGAAGCGTCGGCCGTCGGCTGAGGTCCTGCTTCGCCGTCGATCAACTTGCCCAGGCTATAGCCGGGGAATATCCCATGTTTAGCCGGTGAACTACCGTTGTAGCTCACGGGCAGATCGCCGTAGTCATGGGCGAAGGTATTCTTCACTCCAAACACCAGACCGGTAACCGCCCCCCCGGGATTGATCTCGACGTTGATGACCTGATCGGCAAGCGAGCCCCCAAGCACAGGAGCCGTAATTTCCCAGCCAGGCTGTGGCAGGATCCGCACGGCATAGTCGTTGAACGGCAAGCCAGTGAAGGCAAAACCTCCCTCAGCGGTCGCCAATGCACGTGGTTCACCCAAGCTCAAGGAGCCATCGTTGTTGAAGTCGACGTAAACTTCGAAGCCCCCCGTGGGAACCTCGCCAGGATCTTGTATTCCGTTTCCATTCGTGTCGAAAAAGACGTACCCAGTGATCATCCCCTGGGTGGGGTTCGTACCGAAATCGAGGGTGATATTGTCACCCGGATTGAGGAAGACACGGTAGAAGCCACCGGCAGGATTCGCGGGCACCACACCATTCTCGGGAGCGATCGCTATCGTGTAGTAGCCGGGAGCCAGATTGGCCGAAATGCTGTAAGTGCCATCGGTGTCGGTCACGTCGAACAGCAAGTCGGGAGTCGGTTCGAATGGGTTATTGGGGTCGTTGAAAACGCCATTCTCGTTGAGATCGACGTAGATCGTCCGCCCCGCGAGCCGTGGGTCACCGGTCGAATTGCCATCGAGATTGATGTCGGCGTAGGCCGTTCCACTAATGGTGATCGACTGCGCCGACAACTGGAAACTGACGCCCCGAATCTGGTCGTCGGGAATCGCGGGATCGACGTTGGTCCCCACGACAATCGGTCCCGACAGAATGACATCGGTCACACCCGGGTTCAAGAGATCCTCGAATCCCGCGGGAATTTCGATCCCGACCTGCCAACTCGGACGCTGCGCCGTATTGAACGGGATGTCGAAGTAGTAATTGCCATCGTTACCCGTGATCTGCCACGGCTCGTTCGCATCGCGAACTCCGTCGTTGTCGACGTCGAGCCAGACGATGGCCCCTGGGATCACCTGGTCGACGACAAAGAACGGGTCGTACGCCGGATCGTCGGGGAACGTCACGGCTCCGTCGCCGTCGACGTCGAAGCCGACAAAACCTTGAATTCGTCCGGGAGCGACCTGCTTGCCGTAGGCATTTACTGAAAAGCTGTTGATCGTCGCTTCGGAAGCGAGGGAGTAGTTCTCGATGATCAGGCGCCAAGGCTGATTCTGAACAGCCAGACCATAGAACAGACTACCAGGATTGAGGTCAACTGCGTCCTTCGTTCCTTTTTCGCCCAAGAATCGCGTGGTACTGAAGGTCCAGGAGAGATTACCGCCTGCATCCTCGGGAATGAACGTATCCAGGTTATCGTTGGGGCCAACCCAATTGTTGAACTCGGTGACCGTTCCATCGGGGGACATCAGCGCGATTCGCAGATGGTCCACCTCTTCGGGATCGACATTGATGTCGACGGTCAATTCGAGAGTTTCGATCTCCAGGGTCCTGGGCAAATTGAACGAGAAGACACCGCCGCGGGTGTTCTGCGGGAGGTCTTCCAGGTCGTTGAATGGCCCATCGGGTGGTGGTGGGGGTGGATCGAGATTGAAGAACTCGTTGAAGAAGTCGGCAAAGCCACTTTGGCCCCCGATCCCTCCTGGAACCAATCCGGCCAGCGTCACTTCGGCCGCGGGAATGAGGCCGCTGACGGGATTGAAGACGTTGCCAGCCGAGCCGACACTCCATTCGACCGCGGTTCCGCGCTGAAGCCACGTATTCCAGTTCGCCGCCAGTTCAACCGCCATCGCGGCGTCGATCACGCCGTGGCCATAGGCCTCATTGATCGTATAGCCAGCTCCATTCACCCAATGGGGTGGGGGAGCATTCAGGAAGAACTGGTCCTGCAAGCCGTCAGCCGAGAAGGGAAGGCTGAGCCACGAGGGGTCGGGTTGAGGCGCTGCCCCCACACCAAAGATCGGATCGCCTGGCCCTTGCCCCGCGCCGGGAGCCGTTGCCAGGTTGCCATCGAACACCCAGGCCGACGTGTCGCGAGGCTCCACGGGGCGCTGCTGGAAACCATTAGGTGTCAACACAAGTTCAGTGAGTGGATTCCGGAAGTAGGATTGTCCGCTGGCGAGCCAACCAGGGTTGAATTCGTCATTCTTTCGCGCGGCCTTGGCCAGAATGTAATTCACATCGCGGTAGGTGAGCTCGATGCCGTTATCCGCCGCCGCTTCGAGCATCAGGGCAATCACACCCGACACAATGGCGGCCGAAGCGCTTGTCGTTCCGAACCGCGACATGTAGTCGAGGTCAGCAAGATAATCGCGCTGGAATGTCTCGATCATCCCGCTGCCGTCGAGAATCTCTGTCGTGTCGTTGTTGATGCCAGCGTGATTATATCCCTGGTTCCCCGGAAGGTCGGTCGTCGTGATGCCACTCGTAGCCGGTCCCCCTGCCGAGGGAGCAACCACGTGAATGTTGGAGCCGGTCTCACTGTAGAGAGCACCTGCTCCGGTGTGATCGACTGCGCCAACAGCGATCGTATAGATCGAATTCGCGTAGCCGTCGAAGTTCGAGTTGTCGGAAATCGCGGCCCCATTACCAGCGGAAAACACATGGATGGTGCCGAGCTTGCGAGTCCCATCGTTGGACGTTCGCCCCTTGAACACGGCATCCTTGAGTGCCTGGGCGGCCAATGGTCCGGGGCCATCGAGGAACCGAACGTCGTCTGGGGTGCCCCAACTGTTGTTATAGATGTCGATCGCGTCAGGGTTTAAGAAGAACGCCAGCGCCTGGTTGGCGTCGGTGTTCTTCTCGGGGCTCGACAAGAGGCGAATGCCCGCCAGAGTCGCCCCATAGGCGACCCCTGTGATTCCCTCGCCGTTGTTCCCCGAGGCGCCAATAATGCCCGCGACCGCCGTACCGTGGAAGTCGTCACTCAAGACCGGGAACGGCAGCAGATCGGACCCCGAAAAGTCGTATCCAATGTTGAGATTGTATTTACTTGGGTTTGGATTTGCCGTGTTGTGCCCCCCCAGATCGGGATGACTGAAGAGCACGCCATCGTCAATGATGGCGATCACAACGCCTTGTCCCGTCGCCGTCTCCCACGCTCGTGGCGCGCGGATATCTTCGCCTGGTACCGCAAAGACATTCAAGACATCGGGACGGCTGACGAGTTGGCCGATGTTGTGCAAATACCATTGATCCGGGAAGAGCGGATCGTTTGGAATGAACTTCTTCTGGACCTCCTTCGGCAGGTCGGGATAGAAGTAGTCGACGAAATCGACATCACTCAACGCAGTGACAATCGACTGTGGATTAAGCCCGGTGGTATCGAGTAGAAAGATGTTCCCATCGCCAACAGTGAAAGTCGCGAAGTCGAGTCCCGTGGCGGCTTCGATCTGGGCCTCGGTCGTCCCCAGCTCCGTGCGGACCACCCAACTTTTGGCTGCTTCGAGCTCGGATTGTGTGTATTGCGATAGGTTGGAAGCACGCGCGTAAATAGCGTCGATGTAGGCGTCCATCGAAGTGAGTTGCACGCCTGAATCGGCCGACATCATGTATCGTTGCTCAAGCTGCTCCAGAGTCCACGCCTTTTTGCGCACACGACTCACGCGAGGGACCGCTTTAGACCATGACCGACGACCAGAACGTTTACGCGAAGGTTTGCTCATAAGTTGATTACTCGAAGCGACTCTGATTACAGCTCTGATTACAGCGCAGTGGAGTGTGCCCACGTGGATTTCACGTTGGGGCCGAGGACTCGGAGGTCGGTAGGGGGACCGTTTGCTAGTCTGTCAGGCTCATACACGCTCGCTAAAGCCCACTTGCTAATCGACAGGCGCAAAGCGGCAACTCCAACATGCGGGTTCCGCGATTCTGCGACAAGTCGGGAGGCGAGATGAGCCGACAAAGCGTGTTCCATGCGGACTTGCCGCTTGAATCGATAGTAGCTACGGGGAAGAAAGGTGTCAAATTGATTGCTGGCATGGATTTACGACTTGCATGGGGAACACGGATTCCGCTCGATGAACGCCCAAGCCTGGGCGATGTAAGCCACCGAGTTCGCCAATACTCCCCACCTGGCGATCCATGCTTGGCGCACAGCCACTGGCAGAAGAATCTGCCCCAGAAATCTAGAAATGTGCCACCTTTGACCTTCTATGCGCAACTGCCCCTGCGACTGGCCTACGTCGATTTTAACACCCCTTAGTCGCCAGAGTAACGGCTAAAGTTCCACTTCGGGGAAAAATTCCGGTCGCGCCCGGTCCGGTAATTTGGAAAATCCTTGCCGGTTTTTCCTAGAAGTCTTGTTTTTCGGCTTGTTCGGGTCCGATAGACATACCAGCCACACGCCGGGGCGCAGGCTCCCAGGATGGTGGCGGACCGCGGTGAGTCGTTCACCAGCCGGATACACGATTCAAGACCGCCAGGGGCCAAGGCCCCTGCGGGACGACGGGGGGAACATAGGATGGCTTTTGCTTCTTTCTACCGGTACGTATCCGGTTCGTGGTCGAGGGGACTGGCGGTCGCCGCCGCTCTTGTCGCCTGCCCGGCAGCCAGCATGGGGCAGGTCCAACAGGCCTATCACCAGCACGGTTCGCCCATGGCGGGGGCTGGCGTCCAGAACGCCAACTACTCCCAGAGCCAAGGGGAGTACATGACTGCCTACGGCGACTCGGTCGTCGTGCCGGCGGGTTTCCACGGCCCTATTCACCCCGGCGCGATGCCAGGGGGCGCCTATGGCAATCAGTGCGATCCCTATGGCGGAGGGTATCCTGACCCGTCGCTCGACCTCTACGGAATGCCCAACTATGGCGCCGATCAGTCCGGGCCTCATTACTTTGACTTTTCTGCCGAGGCTCTTTACTGGTCCCGAGTCGAGACAGCCGAACCCGATCTTGCCTTCGCCACGCAAGGCCTGGGGGGGGATGTGGTGCTTAGCACGGCCGATCTTTCCTTCGACGAAGAAGCTGGCGTGCGATTGGTTGGCCGCTACGACATTGGCCCCGTGTCGATGATCGAAATCAGCTATTCCGGTCTCTATGAATGGGGCGACCGTGCCGAATTCCAGAGCGGTGCCTTCGACCTCTTCAGCCCCTTCAGCGACTTCGGCAACGATCCGGCCGGCGGCATCGGCCTCACCGAAACCGACCTGGCCAACTTTGCCAGCCTCGAATACAGGTCGGAGCTTCACAACGCCGAGATCAGCTACCGTCACTACTGGGTGGGCTGGCACCCACGTGTCACGGGTACTTGGCTCGCCGGCTTTCGATACACACGGCTGAGCGAGGATTTCTTCTATGGCACGGCAACCCAAACAGGGAGCCACCTCTCGCAAGTTCAAACCGAAAACGACCTGACGGGCTTTCAAGCCGGTGGCGACATGTGGATCACGGTGCGGCAAGGGATCCGCATCGGTGGCCAGGGTAAAGCAGGTCTTTACAACAATCGTGCCGAGCAGAACACACATCTCACAGCCGAGATCAACGGCGTGAACACGGTCAACCGATTCGAGGGGGTCAAGGGAGATCGCCTGGCATTTTTGACCGAAGGCAATGTGAGTATGGTGGCCGATATCACTCCGAGTTTCTCATTCCGTGCCGGATACGACGTGCTGTTCATCAACACTGTCGCGCTGGCCGCGAATAACTTCAATAACGACAACGAAGTCTTCTTTGGTGCCGGGCCTCGCACTGCGATCCTGGTGGAGGAGGGCAGCGTGATCTATCACGGTGCCAATGCCGGCTTCGAATACGTCTGGTAAGACGTCGACGCACTCGGGGGGGAGGGACGCGCGAACCAATGGCGGCGAGATTGGTCCTCAATGGGCCAGTTTCGCCGCCTCGCGCCGTTTCTGGGCTTCATCCATAGCTTGCCTATCTCGGCGTGGTATAATGGAGGCGGGGATAGGGAGCCCCCCAGACAGGGGAGGCGTCGGGTGACGCTTTGCCGAGTTGCCGTCAGTTCCCGCCAAAATCAAAGGAGCGTTTTCCATCGACATCGACCGCAAGCAGAGCGTCGACAGCGAAACAGCGGTGCTGGTTGGCGTGCAACTTCCCGATCAACAACTGTCGGAAGAACCGCTGGAGGAACTTGCCGGATTGGCCGAATCGGCTGGTGCCGAGGTCGTCGCCCGACTCACCCAGCGGCGAGAGACTCCCGACATCACCACCTATGTGGGCAAAGGGAAACTCGATCAACTAGAGCAGTTGGTGAAGGCCACCGAGGCCGATGTCGTCATCTTCGACAACGACCTCTCCCCGGCCCAGATACGGAATCTAGAGCAGGCGGTCGGCACGAAGGTGCTTGACCGCACCGAGTTGATCCTCGATATTTTTAGCACCCGAGCCCAGACTCACGAGGCCCGGCTGGCGGTGGAGCTCGCCCAACTCGAGTACGCGCTTCCGCGGCTCAAGCGAATGTGGACCCACTTGTCGCGACTCAAGATGGGGGTCGGCATGCGCGGACCTGGTGAAAAGCAGCTTGAAACCGACCGCCGTCTGGTGGAGAAGCGCATCGTCGACCTCCGCCGCGACCTCGAAAAGATCCAGCGCCGCAAGGAGCGCGAGGTCGCCAAGCGGAGCGAACATCGCACCGTTTCGCTGGTCGGCTACACCAACGCCGGCAAGAGCACCTTGATGAACAAAATCACCGGCGCCGGCGTGCTGGCCCAGGACAAGCTGTTCGCCACGCTCGACACCCGCACGCGGCGTTGGCAACTCCCCGGCTGGGGACCAATCCTTTTAAGTGATACCGTTGGATTTATCCGGAACCTGCCTCACCACTTGATCGCCAGCTTCAAGGCAACCCTTGAGGAAGCCCGGCAGGCCGATCTGTTGCTGCATGTAGCCGATGCGAGCAACCTTTCGGTGGCCGACCAGATCCAGGCAGTCGCCACTGTGCTGGAAGAACTCGGGATCGATCAGAAGGACACCCTCCTTGTGCTCAACAAGATCGACGCCGCCAGCGATCCCCATCGGCTTGCCCGGTTGCTGGAGCGCTACCCCCATGCGATCCCCGTCAGTGCGGCGACCGGCGAGGGACTCGATCGGTTGACACGTGCCGTGAGCGAAAACCTCAGCCGCCACTTCGTCGATGCCGACATCGAGGTCGGACTCGACAACGGACGGCTGCTCGCTTATATCGCCGAACATGGCGAGGTCCTCAGCCGCACTCTGACCGACGAGCGGATCATTGTTCATTGTCGCATGCCCCGTCGATTCCTGGCACGCATCGACACTAGCGAAGCCGTCATCCGCCCCCGTGATAACGCTCCTCCCATCAGCGACTCGGCTCCATTCGAGCAAAACAGCTCGCCGATGAGCCCGACGATGGAAGACGTTGCCTGATGTCGCGCCGCTCGCTGTCGGGGCTCCGTGCGATCATCACGGGGGCATCAAGCGGCATTGGACGGGCGCTAGCCCTGGAATTCGCTCGCCGCGGTGTGCAATCGCTCCTGCTGGCCCGGCGTGCCGATGTCCTGGACGCCGTGGCCTGCGAGGCGAATTCCCTGGGAGGGGCCACCATCCCGATCGTGGGGGATGTCACCGACCCCACCTGCCGCGCGGAGATCCTCCGCGCCGCGACCGATCACTTCGGCGGTCTCGACCTGCTCGTCAACAACGCCGGGATTAGCGCCCACGGCGACTTCGCCAGCGAAGCGCCCGAGGTCCTGCGGCAGATCTTCGAGGTGAACTTCTTTTCCGCGGTCGAACTGACCCGAGCGGCGATTCCCCTGCTCCGCGACGGCCGGACCCCCATGGTCGTCAACATCGGCTCGATCCTGGGCCACCGCGGCATCCCCTTCAACGCCTCCTACTGCGCCAGCAAGTTCGCCCTCACCGGCTGGTCGGAATCTCTCCGCGCCGAACTTTCCCCACAAAGTATCGATCTGCTCGTCGTCTCTCCCGGCACCACCGAGACTCCGTTCCGCGAACACCTGGTGGAGAAGCGGATCGCCCTCAGTTGGGAACATGCCAGAGGGGTCTCCCCCGAACGGGTCGCCACGGCGACCTGCCGTGCGATGGAACGGGGAAAACATCTCATCGTTCCCCACTGGGGGGGCTGGTGGATGCTGCTGGCGAACCGACTGGCACCCGGCGCAGTCGACCGCATCATGGCGAAGCTGGCGCGGAAGCAACTCTAGCGGTGCCCGATGTGGATTCGCTTCACCCGGCTGTCCGAGTAGATTGTCGACTTCTGTCGCAGGGCATTGCCGAATCGGGACATTGGGTCGAGTTGACTAGGTGATTCTGCAACTGATTAACTGCTGCCTGATCCTGTAGCACTTGCATTCCAGCTTCGGTGGCTTGGACGCTCCTGCCTCTTGGCGTGCATGTGGGCCTCCGTCTGCGTCCTCTCTTTGACCTGGCTCAGGACATCGACAATATAGGGCTGGAGTAGCTCTCGGACTCCTGTCCGAGTTAAATGATCATTGTCTCGATAGTACGATCGCTCGGCCCTTAAGCGCAGCAAACCTCGCTCGTCAAAAAAGGCAGGCGTAGGGTCAATGAGCTCGACTCCCGTACCCTCTAACGATTTAAATATCCAACGCGGATGCTTCTGCCGCTGCATGTGTTGTGTCAGCGAGACCTTCGCTTTGTCGAGATGGCCATCGGCATAGAGTGAAGGGTACATTTTCCACTTGAGAAAGTCTCTCGCAGGATAAACGCTTTCGCACTCAGGACACTGATGGATGATCCACACGCTGATGCCGCGAGACTGAAACTGCTTCAGCAGGTCGACCAGGTGACGCCGTAATGTTTCGGCAGCGACCTCCGGAGGAGGTGGCGTGGCTGTGTGCTCATCCACGACAAGCGACCTGGTCCTCTTCGTGCCCGCCGCAACTTCCGCATCATTGTGACCGACACAAAAAGCGGTCCACCGAGAGACCAGAATGACTGCTTTCGTGTTCGAGTTTAATACGTTCTGCTGCATTGCCTGGCATTCTTCGAGGGATGTCTCGATATCGGACCTCCGATCGCCATACTTCCACACACCTGGCACCGGCGGCATCCCTGAAACGGCGTAAACCGAGCCGCTCAAGCCGAGTGCCTTGCCGACTTCGTCAAAGCCGACAGCCGACATGCGGGCATGGCTGTCTCCCCAAAGCACAAAATCAGGAGGTGCTTCGCTCGTGACCCGCCCAATTTTTACGGGGCTATTCCCCGCTCCGACACTGTATTCCTCTCCTGTCCAGGTCACATCATGGAGATATGGTTGCAACTCGGCAGGAATTCGGCTGGCGAACCCGTCTCCCAAATCCGTCAGGGCACTCGCTGTCACAATGACTCCTGCGGTGGCGAACGCGAATTGCCATGCACGTCGTGGTGTGGAGATAAGAACGCCACGTCGGAATGGTTGCTCCACCAGGTAGTAGGAAGGAATCGCGAGCGCAATGGAAGCGATGGCCAGCATGACGCGCATCATAAAGCTGACATCCGTCATGAGGAGATTGGCGAAGGCAAGCAGAGGCCAATGCCACAAGTAAATCGAATAGGAGATGGCCCCCACGGCGACAAGTGGTTTCGACGCCAGCAGTCGGCGAATCCCATTCGCATGGTGGGCTGTCCCTGCGATCACGGCCACACTGCCTCCCACCGGAAGTAAAGCCCATGCACCAGGAAAGGATGTGCCGGTATCGAAGAAGAACAGTGCGTAGGCAATCGCGAGTGCGCCCCCGACCGATAGCACGCTGCTCCACGTCCGTGAAATCGACTTGATGGGGGCCAGAGCCAAGGCGGCACCAGCCGCCAATTCCCAAGCACGGCTTGGAAGTAAGTAAAAAGCATACGTTTGATTGTGCTGGGTCTGCCAAATGCAGAAGGACAGAGACAGCAGTCCCACCAGGCAGACCATGGCAAACATGTGCCGGCGACTGAACTTGTGGAGCAACAACATAAACGCCGGAAAGATGAGATAGAACTGTTCTTCGACCGCAAGCGACCAGCAGTGCAGTAGTGGTTGCAGCTCGGAATGCTCCGCGAAGTATCCTGTTTGTTGGCTGAAATGGAAATTGGCTAATAGGGCGGAATTCCAAAGCGCCGCGCGCATCAACCGTTCAAAGTCGGAAGGGACCAGAAGTATCGCTCCAGCGATTGCAACGATGGTGATCATCATCACCGACGCGGGGAGAATCCTTTTAATGCGCCTCGTGAAGAAATCACTGAGTTGAAACGTGCCCTCGTGAAGTGATCTAGCAATGATTCCCGTGATCAAAAAACCGGAAATCACAAAAAATACGTCGACCCCCACGTACCCCCCACGAACGCCTAGCTCAGCGTGAAACAGAACGACGCCTAAGACCGCTATCGCCCGGAGCCCATCAATCTCTGGGCGGTATGTGGAATGTTGGGTTAAGCTAGCATTCAATTCTGGGACTCACGATTATTTTCGCACACGCCATAATCCGAAAACGGGGAGCTAGGGCAAGAGAAGCCACCAGCCGTGGGAACGCTGTCGCGGACATACAACTCTATCAGCGATTCCGCAAGCTCATCTCCATTCAACCTTGAGGAGGTGATTGAATGCCTCCCCAAGTTGGCGGGCGGCACCGACCTGGTTGGGTCTGTGCTAGCCTGTTAATAAATTGGGTGGTCTACGCGAACTGCGCCAGTCCTGCCAGAAGTTACGCAGAGCCTTGCCGCCAGGGGTCGATACCTTTGGCAGACGAGTTTTCCGTGGAGAGTGATGGCGCCGAGGTGTGTTTGGCGCGACCGGCTCCCACGGCGACCCCCAAAACAAGTGACGAGGTTACGATGCGGCACCAAATGACCCTCTGGAGCAAAGTGACCGCTTGGGCCGCGATCGGAGCGGCCTCCGTGGCGACCCCAGTGCTCGGCTACTGGCCTGACCGGGCTCCCCAAAAGAGCCACATGATTGTCGACCGCATTGAGCTCGGCCGCCAGATCAACCAGGCATGGCCCTATCCCCACGTGTGTGCCGACCGTCAATGGGCCGTTGCTCCCTTCGACACGATGGTCCAAAACGGCTGGCGTCGCCAGAACCTGCTAGGCGCCCATCACTTCGACGAAGACTCGCAACGGCTCACCCCTGCCGGCGAGCTCAAAGTCCGCTGGACCATGACCCAGACACCGCCGCAGTATCGCCAGCTCTATGTCGAACGAGCACTCGACCCCGCCATCACCGAGCAGCGGATCGCGACCGCTCGCGATTTTGCCGCACAATCGTCGATGGATGGGCGGGAGCCGGTGGTGACCGACACCCATATTATGAGCCCCGGACGCCCGGCGACCTCGGTGGTGTTCGAACAGAAGTCGTTTCAGCAAAATATGATTCCGGCTGTTCTGCCGACCGCCAGTGGCGATTCGGCAGCATCCAACTAACTAGCTCGACTCGCAATCGCCGGATGTTGGCCAGCATTGCTGCTGGCGAACACCGGCCCGCGGGGAGGGAACTTCCAGGGAAGGGGAATTTCCGTGCAGCCCAAATCGATTGCCGCGGCGTTTGTCGCCGCCACGCTCACGGTCGGTGGAGTCAGTTACGGGGCGCCGATCTTCAACAGTCGCACCGAAGCGGCGCCAGTTCAATCGGCCGCTGAAGGGGAAGACTGGAAATTTCCTTCACTTTGGAGAACGAAGGAGAAAGCCGAGCCGCGGATCGCACCCCAGGCCGTGGGGCCGAAACCGTCGGCCGGGGAGCGGCTCAAGGGGGCGTTCACCAACAACGCGGTGACACGTGCTTTCGGTGGGGGTGAGTCGAACGAGATGCTCCCTCCAGAGCCGAAAAAGGAGTACAATCCGCTTTCGCTCGAGCATCCCGTGGGTCCCGCCACGTCCGATCTGGTCCTGTCGATGGCCCAGGTTCGTGAAGCCCAAGGGCAGCCCGACCTGGCTCGGCAAATGTACGAGCAGGCGATCACCAATTTCCCTCGCGAGTCGAAGTGTTTCCGCGAGGCGGGGCACTTCGAGGACCGTCAAGGCAATCTGGCCGAAGCCGAGTCCTACTATCGCCGCGCACTTCTGGTCGCGCCTCAAGATGCAGCCGCGATCAATGATCTCGCCCTCTGCCTGGCCCGCCAAGGCAAGCTCGACGAGTCGGCTGCGCACCTCGCGCAAGCGATTCAAATCAATCCGCAAAAGTCGCTGTTCCGCAACAATCTGGCCACCGTGCTGATGGAAATGGGGGACCAGCAAGGGGCGATGCAGCAATTGCTCGCCGCCCACCCCCCGGCCGTCGCCTATTACAACATGGGGCACCTGCTCGAACGTGGCGGGCAGGTCGATGCCGCGGCGGGCCACTATGCCGAAGCGGCGCGGATCGACCCCAATTTGGCCCAGGCTCGCGATGCCTTCGTTCGCCTCGCCTCTCCCACCCCTGTGGTGGCGGCCAACACGAGTACCGTCTCGCTCCGGACGCAATCCGCGGCCCCTGCTGTGGCCGGCGCGACCCACCACAATGATTTCAATCATGGTGGGCAGCCGACTCAGCAGCAGCATGTCGTACCTCACGTGGTGGCCCCGCTACCGACGGTGACCCCCACGACTTCGACAACCCAGTGGCCGTCGCAAGGGGTAGCATCAGCCCCAGCACCCAACGAAACCACGCCGAGCGCCCCGCGGCAGGAGCCGACCTTCGGGCCCAAATTGCTGCCGCCGGTGCGATAGCTCGCGGCCATTCGGCAAACAACCTTGCGAGCGAAGCCAATCCGAGTTGGGTTGGCTTCGCTCGCTTTGTGTGCCCCTTTGCCTCAGTTGCTTGACAACGCTCCCTCCTCCTGCCAACGTGAACCGAGTGGAGTGGTGCCTAGGCACCGCTGGACCAGCTTTTCAGGCACTTGGGGTGACGCCCCTTCCAGGTGGAGGTGTTGGCGATGGCGTACAGACATTCTCGGATGGTTGTTGTGGGATTCATGCTCATCAGTGCCGCCTTCGCCGGCACGATCACTCGCGGACAGGAGGCAACACAAGCCGAAGAGTCACAACCCGAACAACTCGACGAACAACAGCGCCTGCGTGAGGAAATTGAAGAGCTTAAACGTGCCCTCAAGGAAGCGGTTGCAACAAATCAAATAGCCCTTGCCGCAACCCAGGAAGCCGAACAACAGCGACAGATCGCCCGACAGCAGCGCGCCATGGCCGAACGGCAACGAGCCGAATTCGAACAGTTGCGCGATGCTGCCCGCCAGGCGCAGCAAGAGATACGCCGCCAACAAGAACGAGCCTCAAGGGAGCAGCAACAGGCTGTCACTCGGGAACAAGAGGCTCGTGCCGAAGCAGAAGCAGAATCTCTTGAACGGGAGCAAACCGAATCGGGACGCCGCCGAGAGTTATTGCAGCGCTTGCGCGAACAAGGGGAGCAACTCCAACCGCAGGCCAATCGGCAATTCGCCGAGCAACTCCGCCGTCAGGATGAGCGGCTCTCGCGGATCGAAAATCAACTTGCTCAATTGATTGCCGCGCAGAGGGCAAGACCGGCGGTCGCCGAAGAGGAAGGGATCAACTTTGGCGGAGTGCGCCCGCAAGTCATTATTCAACAAGAGGAGGAAGAAGAGCGACTCGTCCCCGAGTACGAAGCTTCCGCAGCAGGACGATCCGAACGTGGCGTTCGCCGGGAGGAAGAAGCCCCTGACCGGCAATTTCGCGAGCGGGCCAATCAACTCCGTAGCCGCATGGCCGAACTCACCGCGACCCGCGATCAGGCCGCCGAGGCTCTCCGCCGCGCTGAACTCGTGCTCCGTGAGGTCGAGGCCACCAGAGACGAGGCTGCGCGACGAGTCAAGGAGCAGCGGGCAGGGGTCGAAATGCTGAATCGCGAACTCCGGGCGACGGCCACCGCGGGCCAGAAGCTCGAACAGCGCCTGCGTCGCGCCGTCCGCCCAGCCGAGCGTGCCGAGCCGCGCCGCGAGGCGCCACGCCGGGAACGTCGCGAGTCGGGCCGGACCAACAACGAAGCCGAGCCGATATGACGACTTGCTTCGCAGAGCGATGCGTCAGACGAAGTTCACCGCACAGGCCTGGCCCACGCTCATTTCACCACCGGTGAATCGCTAGCCGCTTCCATCGGCACCGCCAGCGGAGGCCATTCGTCGTGCGAAACCCGCAGGTGGCCGCCGAATGGCGCGCCGGCAGGGTCGTCTGTCGACAGCGAGAAGGGATCCTGAGAAGTCACTGGGAGCGTATGGATGGTCTCGTTGCCACGAGTGTTGGATGTCGACGCGGCTGGCGCGACCGACGCCCCCTCGGTCGCTTCGACCCGTGGGGCATCGTCGACGCCCGAGAGCTCTCTCACGGCGACAAACCCCAGCACCAGCGCCACGGCCGTCACCAGCCATAACCGGCGTCCCACATCGACCACACGCAGTCGATCGTTACTCGTGTGGACGAGGGAAGATTCAAGAGGTTGGGTCACGCTCATCTTGCTGGCATCATCTCGAGAAGGGGTTCGGCGAGAAGCGACACCCGCCTCTTTCGCGGGTGGCGTCGCCACTCTGCGATTGGTATCGGCATCCCCTTGCGGGGGTGACGAACCTATCGGCGCTGCGCGACCCGCAATTTGGCACTGCGAGCACGCGGGTTGGCGGCGACTTCACTCGGAGAGGCCACAATCGGCTTGCGCGTGATCACATCCAGCAGTTCGCTGTCGCGAAACGCCTGTTTTACCAGACGATCCTCGAGCGAATGAAAGCTAATGATCGCAAGCCTCCCGCCGACTGCTAGCAAAGCGGGAAACCGGCGCAGTGCCAATTGCAAGGCATCAAGTTCCGCATTTACAGCAATTCGCAAAGCTTGGAAAGTGCGAGTTGCGGCGTCGATCTTTTGATCGCGGGCGTTGGGCACCGACCGCCGTACCAGATCGGCCAGGTCGGCGGCCGTCGTGACTGGCCGCTCCTTTCGCCGCTCGACAATCCGCCGCGCAATCCGGCGGCTGAATCGCTCCTCGCCATACTGGTAGATGATATCGGCCAGGTGCTCGGCGCTCAGACGTGATAGCAGCTTCGATGCCGGCTCCCCCTGTGTCGGGTCGAACCGCAGGTCGAGCGGTCCATCCGACGAAAAGCTGAACCCACGCTGGCGATCGGCGAGCTGATCGCTCGACAGCCCCAAGTCGAGCAGGATGCCATCGACCTCGGGGATTTCGAGCTCTGCCAGGATTTCAGGCAAGTCGGCGTAGCTGGCGTGGATGGCCGTCACTTGCGGCACGTCGGCCAGCAACTCTTCCCCCCGTTCCACTGCCGCGGGATCGCGATCGAGGGCGAGCACGCGACCCGCGGGCCCCACGGCTTGAGCCATTAGCCGGGTGTGTCCTCCTCCCCCCAAGGTCCCGTCGACGCCCCTTTGTCCCGGCTCGAGGGCCAGATGAGCCATCACCTCCTCCGGAAGGACCGGGACATGAATCGGTGGGGTCATCTCGGAAGCGTGTCCGCGGAAGGTGAGTGGCCAAGGGAGGCCGATTCTACCCCCCTGAGGGGGCCGCGACGAGAGACGCCGCGGGCGGCGTTGGCCCTGGGGACGTCGTGTCCCCAGGGCGAATGGTCAACACCGGCAGGCAAGCTGCGGGAAGCCTTACTACCATTGGGCGCTCCGTGGGGATCCCTCCCCAAGCGCTGCGGCTGTCGTGCCTCCCAGGGGAGGGCCGAGCAGGTGTGTGGCCGACACCTGCCAGACAGATCAGGCCGCAATGCGTTTCCTGGGGAGGCTTCGATGCCCCCCGAGGTCGGCAATCTCAAAGTTAGGATTTTACCGTCCCGCGTCAACCTGATTCTTGCCGTGCTATCGGTTGGCGCTTGTTCATTGTGAACGAGTCAGTCGCGGCAAGTTGTCCGCAGGTTAGCCCAGTCGCTCGGATATACCTCGGCAAATATTTGTTTTTTTCTTACACTTCCGGACGGCCCTCTCTCCCCCTCCATGGGGACAAACCTTCGCGCGGGCAATTACCCGACTGGGGGAATGGGGTAGAATAACTGAGCGGGGGCGATTGCAGGCCTGACGCGGGGGCGACGCACCACCCACAATTGCGTCGAGGCAACGCTTGCTCGCGAGGGCGACTCGCTCCGCAGACGCAGCAACTTCCCCCTGGTCGGATTCACCTCCAATCCCGTACCCTCCTCTGCCAGTGACAGGCGCGACACATGACTCTCCCTCCCCATGAATAGCAACTCCCCCTTTTTCGACTACCACCTGCCACGCGAACTCATCGCGCAGAGGCCCCTGCGCAATCGCACCGACGCGCGACTGATGGTGGTCGATCGCGGGAGCCAGAAGATCACTCACCACCACGTGCGCGACCTCCCCGAACTCCTCCGGGCCACCGATGCCCTGGTGCTCAACAACACGAAGGTCATCCCAGCCCAGCTCAGCGGTTTCCGCAGTTCCACGCAGGGGCGATGGAAGGGGCTCTTCCTCCGTGCCGACGACAATGGCCATTGGCGTGTTGTCTGCAAGACCCGCGGCAAGCTCTCGCCGGGCGAGTCGGTCGAACTGGCCGATCGCGAAGGGCGCTCCGTGAGCAAGCTCTGGCTCCTCGAGCGACTTGAGGGGGGCCAGTGGCTCGCCCACGTCGAGAGTGAATTGCCTCTGGAAGAGCTGCTCCGCAGGGTGGGCCGTGTCCCCCTGCCGCACTACATTCGCGGTGGGCAAATGACCGACACCGACGTCGACGACTATCAGACGGTCTTCGCCCGGCGCCCCGGCGCCGTCGCCGCCCCCACCGCGGGCCTCCATTTCACCAAGGACCTGCTCCGCAAGCTCGAATCGCGAGGCTTGGGGTTCGCCCCCGTCACGCTCCACGTCGGGCTGGGGACCTTCCGTCCCATCACCTCCGACGTCCCCGAAGAACACACGATGCACTACGAATGGGGCGAGCTAGCCGGCACCAGCGCCAAGCTGCTCAACGAGCGCCGCGCCCTGGGAGGCCGAACCGTCGCCGTTGGCACCACGTCGGTCCGCGTGCTCGAGACAGCGGCACAATTTGGGAATGGTGGAAAGCTTCCCGAGGAGGGATGGCAAGCGGAGACCAACCTCTTCATCTACTCCCCCTACACGTTCCAAGCGGTCGACGCGCTATTGACCAACTTCCACTTCCCCCGCACGACCCTGCTCCTCTTGGTGCAGGCCTTCGGAGGGACCGAACTGGTGCGCGAAGCCTACGCCGAGGCGATCCACGAAGAATATCGCTTCTACAGCTACGGCGACGCGATGCTCATTGTTTAGGTGCAGTATGTGAAGGATGAACGGCGCCATCCTTCTGACTTCTGACTTCTGACCCCCGCCTGGCGCAATAAAAAGGGCGGCTCTTCTCCAAGGGAATTGGGGCAGGTCATCCCTTGTGGCGAGAAGAGCCGCCGTGGCTCAATGTGGGGGGGACATCAACGGCTCTCACTGGTAGCACCAGTCAGCCCGTTTCTTATCGCTCGGCCATCCCCTAGGCGGGGGGGCCGCTCCCTTGCGGGAGCCCCGATAGCACACATATCGACTAGGTATTCATCCGACTTGACCTGGGTTCGGAAATTGCCAAAACAAAGGTGTTTTTGGCCAATTTATCCAGCGACCGGAATCGGGCGGGTGCGATCTCATCGCGTGTGGGCGGGCGGGGAGTGACGAGGGGGGACAGGGTGGCTCAGGGGCCAAGCACGCTACTGAGCTCGTTGGCCGACTCATCGAAGCTGTCGGCTGTCGCGTTTGCTAGCGAGAACACCGATCCCAAGCAGGCCACCACAATCAGTGCCAGCATCACGGCGTACTCCACGGCTGTCGCTCCATCGTCGGACTCAATCAATTTTCGCAGGTGTCGGATCATAGGGGACTCGCGTTTATAGAAGAGACGTCTTACCAGGAAGACGTGAGGACTGGGGCCCCAGGCAACGCCCAATGACCCCGACATGGCTCAACACAAACCTATGTCATTCCCCTCGGTCTGGACGTCCGGCTTGAAAGCGGTTCTCCATTTTCATTGCGCCTTCTCGCCTTTCGGGAGCGTGTCGTGCCGGTTGTGCCGACCGCAGCGGCCAAGGACGACGGGCCAGATGCACCACTTACGCGGTCAGCTCTCGTCGCGCTTCCAATCGACCAGATGGAGTTCGACACTCGACCTCCCCCGAAAGTGGTTGATCACAGGCTGGAAGGCGATCGAAACCGGGCCGCTGACAGAATTCAACTCTTCGGCCCAATCGCCACACCCGAACGCCACTCCCCGCAGCCTGATGTCATCCTGCTGAAGGTCGACTGCGAGATGCCGGCCATTGCCTCCCATCAGCTTGGGAGGCCCGGCGAGCCGAACCCCACCCGCACAGAGCAGCGGTCGTCGATTCCCATGGCCGAAGGGAGCAAGCTGGTCGATGTCGGCCACCGTCCGCTGAGTGAGGGCCACGAAGGGGGCCTCGGCGTCGACGACAATCTCGCCACAGCGTTCCTCGGGGACGATATGCACTCCCGCCACTTCGCAAAACGCCCGGCGAAATGCCTCGACTTTCGCTCCCTCGATCCGCAGTCCCGCGGCGGCCGCGTGCCCACCATGGCTCACCAGGTGCTCGTCGCATTCGGCCAGAGCGCGATGCAGATCGAACCCCGCCACGCTTCGCCCCGAGCCAATCCCCGGTCGCACGCCGAGCCGATCCTGCGAAATCAGCACCACCGGCCGGTCGTACTGTTCCACAAGCTTTCCGGCCACAATGCCGATCACACCGGCGTGCCAGTCGTGGTCGGCCAGCACGAGCGCCCCATCGCGGTCGACGTTGCATTGCTGCTTGACCTGCTTCCGCGCGGCGAGCAGTACGCTCCGCTCAATCGACTGCCGCTTTCCGTTCAGTTCGTTAATGTAGGTGGCAAGTTCCGTTGCCCGTTCCGGGTCGTCCGTCGAGAGCAGTTCGACTCCCAGATCGGCCTGGCCCAGCCGTCCCGCCGCGTTGAGTCGCGGGGCGATCATGAAGGCGATGTCGTCCCCCGCGAGCCGCTGCTTCCCCTCCATGTTGGCAACGTGAATGAGGGCCTCGATCCCCACTGGCGGACGGGCCGACAAAGTCGCCAGCCCCTGCCGCACCAGCACGCGGTTCTCGTCCACTAGCGGCACCACGTCGGCCACCGTCCCGATCGCCGCCAGCGACACCCCGTCGAGCAGCATGTTCCGCATTGCCGGCGACACTTGCCGCTCACCACACGCCTCGCGGCAGACGGCCCAGGCCACCTTGAGCGCCACCGCCGCGCCACACAGCCCGGAAAACGGGTAATTCGTCCCCGGCAGGGCCGGGTGGACCAGTGCGTCGGCATCGGGAAGCCGCTCGCGCATTTGATGGTGGTCGGTAATGACGAGCTGCAAGCCTAGCCGCCGGGCATGTTCCGCCTCGGCCAGACTGGCGATCCCGTTGTCGACCGTTATCACCACCTGGGCCCCCTTGGCCGCAAGCTGATCGAGCGCCTCGCAGTTGAGACCATACCCCTCTTCGAGCCGGTGGGGGACGTAGTAGCTTACCTTCGCCTTGAGGAGCCGCAGGCAACGCAGCAGAATCGCCGTGGCGGTCATCCCGTCGGCGTCGTAATCGCCATAGATGACGATCGACTTCCCGTCGCGGACCGCCCGGCAGATGATCTCGGCCCCCTGGAGTGCCCCCGGTAGCTCGTCAGGGTCGCGGAGTCCCGACAGCTTGGCGTCGATGAATTCGCGGGCCCGGGTGGGGCAGTCGATCCCCCGGGAAAGAAGCAATTGGGCGACGACGGTGTTGACCTGGGCCATCCGTTGCAGGCGTTCGACCAGTGCCGGGTCGTATTGCGCCATTCGCCAGCGTTTGGCCATGCGGAATCCCTCGCTCACCAGGGGCCCCATGCGACAAGAGGCGGGAGCCACGCCCCCCAACGCCACATCCGTGCCGCCAAGCCTATTTTTTCTTTTCGCTGTGCAAGGTGTGCTTGCGGAGCCGCGGGCAGAACTTGCTCAGCTTGAGCTTCTCGCCCCCCACCTTGCGGCGGATGGTGTAGTTATAGTCCCCGGTCTCGTCGCAGACGAGAAACACGGTTTCGACCTTCTTTTTGCGTTTGCCGCCGCTCTTCTTGGCCATGGTGCGTGAGACCTTAAAAAAACTCCAGTTTTCCGAGCCCGGCAGTATAGCAGGCTGGGGCCGGGGGTGCCAAGGGCGGCGGGTGGGTGGTTTTTGGGGAGGTTTTTGGTGGGAAGAATGGGACGGGGGATTGGCGGGAGGGGGGCAGGATTTGGGGGATCGGACCGTTACGAGCGATCGAGCAACTCGCGGTGGGCCTTGAATGCCCGCTTGAGTGCCTCAGACACTGGCGGTGGGTTTAGCAAGGCTTCGGCAAAATGAATCTGGTCTGCTCGCGATAGCCTGATGACTTCATGCCCCGCGACAACGCGTTCGGCGGCCTCTCGGGCGGCATCGATGACAAATTCCGAGATGCTCTGCCTTTGGAAGGCAGCAGCCTGATCCAGTAAAGCGTAGGATGACTCGGGGAGTGCGATTTCCAATCGCAAGAGCTTCTCGGAATGGTCAGGCATAATAGATTCCTTCCTCAGGTGGACTCGTCCAAACACTGCACAATGTCGCAAGAGCGTTCCGATATTCAATCGTTCGGAACGAACAAGGCTTAATCACAAGGGGCTCCCCGCCATCGCTCACGCAAACTGAAGCGGTCTCGGTTTGGCTACCGAGAGGACACAAAGTGGGAGCGAGAGGCGATCGGTGAAATCCCAAAAAATCAAAAAACGTACTTCCGACGGGGCAACGCAGCCCGCCGTTTACTTCGCCCATCAGTATCGCTACCGAAGTGTCACGGGAGCCTTGGCCGCCTTGGCCTTTCCAGGATTGTTTGCCACCGTCACCTTGACGGTCTGCGTCTTGGTCCTCTGGTTGACTCTCTCCTATTTCCTGCTAGGGTTGGGAATCGTGATTGGCGGTTTCGACAAGGCGGCGCTGGACAGAATTTCTCCGTCACTACTGGTCGCTATTCCATTGGGCCTCCTTTTCGGGTGGGTGAGCTACCGCATGCTGGCCATTCCGCGCAATGTTTACCGCAATGCGAGCTTTCCCGTTCGCATTAGCGCCGCAGGAATTCAGATCGACAACCACCTCCATGCGTGGGAAGACATCTCCAACGTTGGCTACACCCACGTCTTGCCGTTTACTCGCGGCTTTTTGAGTTTTCGATTCGGAACCGACGATATTTGGATTCCAACGCAAAGCTGGATTCCGTGGCGACAATATCAGCAGCTTCGCGAGGCACTGAACGAACATGTGCGGCCCGACTATCCGCACCTTTCCTTCTCGCACTTCTCTTTCAGTGGTAGCGTTCATATTCCAGTCGAATTCAACGTCATGCACGAAGAGAGTTCAGGCCAAATGTGAGTCGAGGCGTGGAATCGCCATGAATCAACAACTCGCGAAATCCATCGAGAACTGCTTCGCCAGATTCCCCCACGGTGGGGAGTTCATGCTCCTCGACCACACGTCTCCCTACAAGGTGATCTCCGCCGAAGGCGACAATCTCCATCTCAGTGACACCTTTATCGCCGCGTGTGGTGCCGAGGTTCCCGAAAACTTCCTGATCGATCTCTCCCCGGACGAACGAGAGGTCTATACGTCGCTCCAACCACTCATCGAGTCGCTGGCCTCAGAGATCGGCGTGAACTGCATGGCCATACTCCAGCGGGGCGAGAAGATGGAGCTTAAGGCGATTGTGAGTGTGCTCGGGGCATGGAGATAGCCAACCTGGGCAGCTTGATGAGGACAAAGCGAGGGAAACGATGTTTATGAACACAGACGCCCACTACGCAGGCCCACTGCGCGTGAATCCGGAACACCGAGTCCACTCAATTGGCGAATTGGAGTCGCGTTTTCCCATGGATCAGGCTCACCATCCGCCCCATTTTGTGGTCGGAAGTCCCGGCTCGCTCCTCTTCCGCGAACGACTCTTGGGCGAGATCAATGTCGAGTTAAGCCGCCTTGCGCCCCGAACAT
The DNA here is from genome assembly GCA_964650265.1 of uncultured Planctomycetaceae bacterium. GTDB lineage: Bacteria > Planctomycetota > Planctomycetia > Pirellulales > Lacipirellulaceae > CAZYQQ01. The sequence goes on along the minus strand of CAZYQQ010000006.1, from coordinate 51,997 downwards.
GCGTCATGTCGGTCTTTGGTCCTGGGATGTCAGACGATGACGATCGGTTGACCACTCGAATCGGTGGAGTGCCGTTCTGGGGTGAAGGCTTACCTTGGCCGACTACCTCCGACGCACGAGATTACTTATTTCTCGCCCAGCTTGATTTCCGCGTTGCCAAGTGGCCGGAACAATTGCCAGGCGACATCCTTGTCATCCACGAGCATCCCGATCACGAAATAGTTGAGCATACGGGAAAAAACCACGTAGAGCACGGCTTCAGGTTGACCTGGCTCAAGTCTTCGGATGCAGGTGCGGCGATATCCGTCGCAGCCCTCGGAAACGCAAGCCGAGTTCGACATACACCAGCCTACTACTCCATCCCGGTCACTTGCGCCGATTACAAGTTCATCGAGGACATTGCGACAGATCTTGATTCGAGTGATATCGATGCACTCAACGAATTTGGCGAAGTCCTTACGCTTCACGGCACCAAAATTGGCGGGCACTCTCCCTTTTTCTCCGACAACTGGCGACACGATTTTCCCGACCCGAGCCGCCTAGTCTTTCTTTGCGCTGTTGGCTCGTTGCCCGCCGTTTCGAGGATCCGTTATCCAGCATCATGGCTACCGGCAAGAAACTTACCAGATGGCGTGCAAGAGGGTTTGCTCTTTATGGACGATGGAGTGCTGGCCATTCTCTACGACAAAGGTCGTCCGGATCAGTTGTCATGGATTATGTACATGCCGTAGCAACGGTTGCGCGACCAGGCGGTCTCCGAAATCGACTAGTGCGAACCGCGTGAGGCACGGAAAACCGCTCCCATCAGCCATGTCACGACAATCAGAAGCTCACCAAGTCGAAATCGGCTCTACCCCCCCGCTGGGGGCAGAGCCGATTGAAAACCCCTGTTGGCCACAACATCTCAAGCGCGATCGACCGCGGCGAGATTCTTCGCCACCTCTGGCCAGTTCACCACCTTCCACCAGGCGGTGATGTAATCGGGCCGGCGGTTTTGATAGTGGAGATAGTAGGCGTGCTCCCAGACATCGAGGCCGAGGATTGGCGTCTTGCCTTCCATCAGTGGCGAATCCTGGTTGGGGGTCGAGATGATGGCCAGCTTGCCATCGTCGACCACCAGCCAGGCCCAGCCGCTGCCGAACCGGCTCCCCGCCGCCGCGGCAAACTCTTCCTTGAACTTATCGAACGAACCGAAGGTCGATTCGATCGCTTGGGCCAGGCGTCCCGTTGGGGCATTCTGTTCCTGGGCCGGACGCATGACTCGCCAAAAGAGGGAATGATTGGCATGACCACCACCATTGTTCCGAACGGCTGTGCGAATCGACTCGGGAACACTCTCCAGGTTGGCCAACAATTTTTCGAGGGGCTGGCTTTGAAGGTCGGCATGCTCGGCGAGCGCCGCGTTGAGGTTGTTGATGTACGCTTGATGATGCTTGCCATGATGGATGGTCATCGTCAGTTTGTCGATCACCGGTTCGAGTGCATCGAACTCGTATGGGAGCGCCGGCAAGGTGGCCTCCCCTCCTTGGGCTTGGGTTTGCGCCGCGAAGGATCTGCCGCCAATTGTGGCGGCAACGCTCCCAGCAACGATGGCCGTGCCCGACAGGCGAAGGAAATCTCGGCGACCGAGGTCGTCCTGAAGTTGTGGCTTATCCATGAGGGGACTCCAAATCTCTGGGGGAAATGTCCAGGCCTGGCGCTGGGCCGACAACTCAAGGGAAAGGCCTGGCTGACTTCTCGTTCTATTGGAACCTCCGACCCACGGCAAAACAACCACTGTCGGTCTCTCCCCAGGCCGCGTTTCACTTCGCTCGATGGGTGGGTACAATCGACAGCTAGCGGCCTTCCGCGAATATACACAACCTGAGACGCAATCCATGCCCGATCACATTTCCGCCGAGATTTGCCGCTATGGCGACCGTTCCCTTGACCAACTGCGCGACGAGTTTCGCCGCGACGGTTACGTTGCCCTCCCGGGTTTTCTCAACCAGGAGGAAGTCGAACTCCTGCTGCGGCAAGTCGACCGCTATGTCGCCGAGGTGGCGTCTACCGTTCCTCCCGAGGATGTGAATTTCGAAGACAAGAGCCGCCCGGAAACGCTCAAGCAGCTCCATAAACTCCACCACTACGATCCCTTTTTTACGGAACTCTACTTTCAAGGGCCGTTCGCACAGTTGGCCCGCGAGTTGCTCGGCGAGCCCGTGGTCGGTAACAACTGCCAATTCTTCAGCAAGGCCCCGGGGGCGAGCCTCCCCACGCCTCCTCATCAAGATGGCTATTATTTTCGGATCGAGCCATGCGAAGCCCTCACCATGTGGCTCGCCCTCGACAATGTGGATGCGGAGAATGGCAATGTCCGTTACGTGCGTGCCTCTCATCTGGGGGGAATGCGCGCCCATGGCAGGAGCGGCGTCCTCGGATTCTCGCAAGAGATCAAGGATTTTGGGCATGCCGACGATCTGGCGAACGAAGTCGCGATGCCGGCCAGGCCGGGGGACTTGCTCGTCCATCACGCCCTGACAATCCATCGTGCCGAGGGGAACCGCAGCACGAATCGGCAACGGCGCGCGATGGGTTTTATCTACTACGCGGCCAGCGCACGGGAGGACAAAGTGGCCGTCGAGGAGTACCATCGCCAACTGGCGGAAGAGCTTGCGGCGGCGGGAAAGATCTGAACGAGGGAGTACGATCACCATGCGACGTGTTTTAACCCACTTCAGCCAACTTCAGATGGCGCAAGTGATACCATTTCTCTGCTCTCTCCTGGTGGTGATTTCGCTAGGAAACGTTGCCCAAGGGGCCGAACCCGAAGGGCCGCTCGCCCGGCCGCCGAAGTTTCCGCCAGAGGTGGTCGCTGTCTTCTTCCCCGACATTCGCGCTCAGTTGAGCGGTCCGCGGCCCGACTACGGGGTCGGAAGGGGGGGCAATCCCTCGATCGCGGCCGCGCCAAGTGGCGCGGCGGCGAATCCCTCCGCGGCGACAGGTTTTGCCTGGTCGAGCCTGGCCGATGCCGATGCAATCGAAGCCGAGATCAAGCGCCAGGTCGCCCCGCTCGGACCATTGGTGGCGACCCCCTCGAAGTTCAAAGGGGGGGCCTACCGCGAGTGCCGCGACCGATTCAATACGCTTGCCATCATGTTCGCGGTGTCTGCCGACTACGACGATTCGATCCGCTGGCAAGATTCCGCCGCTTCTCTGAGTCGTGTCTTCGCCAGGGCGAGTGCCAACTGCAAGGTTGGTACCGATCAATCGTATCGCGAGTCGCAAGGGCGGGTTGGCGACCTGGCCGAACTTGTCCAGGGTGGGCGCCCCAGCATCTCCACCCCCTCCGGTGAATCCTCTTGGGGCGATCTCGCCGACCGTACACCCTTGATGGTTCGCATGGAGCAGGCCCTCAATGGGGCGATCTTGCCCAATCTCTCCAGCGGCCGCGATCTGGCGTCCCATGGAGATGACCTCCGTCACGAAGCCCAAATGCTGGCGCTCCTCTCCCATGTGCTGACGCAACCCGGCCTCCCCGACGCCGCGGATGAATCCTACGACCGGCATGCCCATCGGCTTCGCGATGGGGCACTGGCTCTGGTGGGCGCCATCGATCAGGACAACTTTACCGCCGCCAAAGCGGCCCTGGGCACAATGAGCCAAGCCTGCGCCGCCTGCCACGACGAATACCGCTAGACCTGGTCCAAGGGGCTGGTTCCCGTGCGATGCCCATTTTTACGGGCAAAAATCGGGGCACCCGCGAGGCCCTCTGGCGATCTCGGGTCTTTTTGGTGGGAAAGTTGGAATTTCAGCCGCGCAAGACTATCATGGAGCTTCCGGCACAAGCCTCGGTAGAGGGTGTGCCCTTGGAAGAGCCCAATGTTCGCGATCCACCCTCGTCCGCGGGAGCGGCCCATCATGCGTTTATCAGTTCAGCAATGCGGTTTCGCGTTTTTCCTCGCCCTCTCGATTTCCACTTGCGAAGTCGTTTCAGCCGACCCGCCGATCGAGAAGGAGGCCGGCCTTGTCACTTCGCAAACCGAATCCGTCGAGAAGTCGGTGGATACGACGAATGGCAACCAGGAAAAAAGCGACGTAGCGTCCAAGCCGGCCATCCTCGCCGAGCAGCCCATCGACCTGTTCGCGGCGCGCGAGGCGAAGTTGGTCGAAGTGAAGTTCATCGCCAAGAACGATCGCGAGGCCCGGCTGATCGTCACCAACAAGACCGATAAGCCGGTCAAGATCCAAATGCCCGAGGCGTGGGTGGGCGTTCCGATTCTCGCTCAGAACTTCGGCGGTGGCGGCGGCGGGTTCGGCGGTGGCGGTGGTGGTTTCGGAGGGGGAGGTGGTGGCAACCAATCGCTCGGTGGCGGCGGCATGGGAGGCATGGGGGGTGGCATGGGTGGCATGGGAGGCGGCGGTGCCTTCAGTGTTCCACCCGACAAGTCGGCCAAGGTCGATTTGAACTGTCTCTGCCTCGAGCATGGCAAGCCGATCCCCTCGTCGAGCAACAAGTACGAGATTCAACCTGTCGACGTGAAGGTCGATCGCCCGGAGGTTGTCGAGCTGCTCAAGGCCTACGGTCGCGGCGAGCTGGATGCCAGCGCAGCGCAAGCGGCGGTGTGGCACTTGAACAACGACCTCTCGTGGCAGGAACTGGCGACAAAGCTCACCGGAACGCGCCGCAACACGATTCGCCACCCTTACTTTAGCCGGCCCCAGTTGCAGGCCGCGCTCGCGTATGCCGAGGAATCGCGGCGCCGGGCCTCACTTCAAGAAGAAGCAGCCCCCGCCGAATCGACCAAGTCGCTCGGCTACGAGGAAAACTGAGCCTGGCGTCAAGCGGCTTGAGGGAGTGTCCCGGCGCGCAGTTCCGCCATCAAACGGCGAATCTGGCCGCGGTAGTCGTCCCGTTCGAGATTCCAGCGCCCTTCGAGGGAGTCGTACTGGGCCTGCTGACGGTCGAGTTCCTGCTCTCGTGCGATCAATCGTTCCGCCTGAGATTCCATCTCCTGCTCGCGGCGGCGGACCCACGCCTGCATTTCCGAGCGATGTTCCTCGAATTGGGAATGCTCGCGGGCAAGCTCTTCGCGCACTCGCTGAAGCTCGGCGCGGCGGTCGGTTAGCTCTCGGAGCTGGTGGGCGAAGAGGTCGGCCAGCTTGGCCCTGGTTTGGGCAATCGACCGCGAGAGCGCCGCGGGCGCCAAGGCTCCCGTGAGCTGGGCCCAGGTTTCCTCGGTCGCCAGCCGCATTTCGAGCACTTCCCGCTGTGTCTCCTCGAGCTCGACGCGCAGTTGCTGAAGCGATTCCTCGCGTTGGTCGAGTTCCGCCTCGCGGCGATCGAGCTCCTTCTTGGTCTTGGTCACCGTTGCGGAATGCGCTTCACGCTCCTCATTCAGTTGACGCCAGGCGTCGCGCAACCGCTCTTCGCTCGCTCGGCGTTCGTCGTCGAGTTGCTGCCGCCGCGCGGCGAGCGATTCCGATTCCTCCGCCAGCATCTCCTCGGCACGATCGAGGTGGCGTGCCCGGGCGGTGTATTGCTGAACTTGCTCCGAAATCTCCTCCATCCGCTGCTGGCAAACGCCCAGTTTCTCGAAGCGTGCCAGGGCCGATTCGATCTCCTGCTGACGAAAGGCGAGCTGTTGTTCGCGCAGGGCAAACTCGGCGTCGCGCTCGTCGAGCATGCGGCAGCGGCTGTCCATCGCCTCCTGTTGCTGGATGAGCAATCTCTCCTGGGAGGTCAATTGCTGGCGTTCGAGCGCCAACCGCTCGCTGCGGGTTGCGAGTTCAGCCACCCGCTCGGAAACCCGCGCTTGCTGCAACGCGAGCGTTTCCTCGCGCTGGGCCACTTCGGCCCGCTGTTCGGTGACCTGTTCCGCCTGGTTGTAAAGTTCAGCTTGCCGTGCGTCGAGTTCCCGTTGGCGGGCCTCGATCTCTTCGGCCTCGGGTCGCGCCGGCCTGCTCGAGTCGCTCTGGGAAGGGGCTTCCCCGCTGCCGAGGGCTGCCTCGCGGGCCTCGAGTTCGCGCTGCCGCTCTTCGAGCCAGAGGCGAGCTTGCCGGAGCTTGTTCTCGATTTGGGCCTCCTGAGAATTGAGCATGGCCAGGCGGCGATCGATTTGCTCCTGTTCCATTTGAAGCCGCGTGGCCAGTTCGGCCGCGTGCTGGGCGATCGCCTCGTTGTGGTCCATGCCCTGCTCGGTTGACGCCGGCTCCGGCCCATTCTCGCTCGAACGGGCAGCCACGCTGGCGATCGCGACCCGGCGCTGGGCCCCTTCGCCGCCGTGGCGCCGCAGGCCGTGGGGCGGGTCGACACGGGTTTCGGTCCCGCGCGTGGTGCTGGAGAATTCGTCCATGAGATGATCTTCAGGGGGCATGGGCGAGTCCTTTCGCCGCAAAGTTTCGCTCGTCGTGCTAATCGATACCTTCCCCCCAAAATGCCAATCGGCGAAGGGCCGTTGAAAAATGAAGCAAAACAGGTAAGATTCTCCGCTTGGTCCGTGACGACGAGTCGACTTCTCTCACCCGCGATCTTTCCCAAGTTACCCGACCGGCCCATCCTGCTTGCTACCCCCGCCCCCTGGCCCCGACCTCTGGCCCCTGGCCACCGTACGCACCATCCCCCGACCCCCCGCCGTCACGAAATGTCCGCCACGACTGGCGAGGTGCTCGCATCCGCTTTGGCCGCTCCGAATATGCGCCTCGCCTTGATCTCCCGCCTCGCGGGAATGATGTTCCTGCAATACCTCTCCCTGGGAATCTGGAGCGTCACCGTCGGCACCTACATCGCCGCCAACACGGGGGCGGCGGGGACGGGCATGTTCGACAGCGGATTCGCGGGGATTTCGGGGATCACGGCCGGCTTGGGGGCCCTCTTCGCGCCGCTGTTGTTCGGCACCTTGGCCGATAGCTGGATTCGCGCCGAACGGTTGACGGGGCTCTTGAACCTCGGTTGCGCCGTCATGCTGTGGGCGATGTGGAGTGCGACCAATCAGTGGTGGTTTCTGGCCGCCATGTTTGGCTATTACCAATGTTGCTGCCCCACGCTGGCCCTCGGGAACAGCATCATCATGCGCCACCTCAGCGATGCCAAACACATTTATCCCATCATCCGCTCGGTGGGAACTGTCGGCTGGGTCTGTAGTGGTTTGCTCTTGGGGGTCGTCATTCCCACCGCCTGGGGCTACTCGGCATCGACCATCGAGCAATCGACCTGGCCCATGGTCTTCGGCTGCACCGGGCATGTCGTGATGGCCGCCTACGCCATCTCGCTCCCCTCGACCCCGCCGCTCGCGGGGATGCTCAACTGGCGGACCATGCTGGGGGGGCTCCAGACCCTCATCCGGCAGCAGCCAAGGCTGCTGGCGTTTCTGAGTGTCTGCTTCTTTGCCGCCGTGCCAGCCCAGTTTTATGGCTTCTCCAACCTGTTTCTCAACCAGCAAGGTTTCGCCCGGCCAGTCACCGTGAACAGTCTGGCCCAGGTCTCCGAAATCGTCGGCTCGCTGTTCCTGCCTTGGATGCTGCTCAAGTGGGGGCCGAAGCGGCTGTTCGTCGTGGGGGTGATCGCGTGGGGGCTTCGCTTTGTTTTCCTGGCCTTCGGCGGGAGCACCGGCCTCGCCCTCGTGGCCACTTACGCCGGCGTGCTCGCCCATGGGATTTGCTTCCCGATGGTCTACATCACCGCCGCCATGTACGTCGGGTACGCCGCCGCCCCGCAGAATCAAAGTGCGGCCCAAGGGCTGTTGAGCATGGTGATGGGGGGCGCGGCCGTGCTGACCGGTGCCGGCATGATGGGATTTCTCCAGTCGCAACTCCTCACGCCGGCAGGTGTGGCCGAGGCCCCCTTCCACTGGACACCATTCTTCCTGATCCCGGCGGCAATGAGTCTGGTCGTGCTAGTGATGTTCTGGAGACTCATGGGTTTCCACCGCGAGGTCATGCCCGGACAGCTTCACCCGGGCGATCCCGTGGACGACTGACGTTCATCCACCCTACGAGAGCTCCACGCGGCCGACCCGGACGAAATAGGCCACTGATTGAAGCGGATCGTTCGGATCACCACGGATCAGAAAGCGCCCCAGCGGAAAATGGCTCACGACCGGCACTTTCTGATCCGTCGTGATCCGCCAGACCCGTGGTGATCCGTGTCCCATCGTCATGCCAAGGCATTGGCGAGAGGTCTCAACTCCTCCACCTGGTGATCGACTGACGGGCTAGCGACCGGCCGAAAGGATACGGGAAATGGGGGCTTCGGCTGAAGGTTCCCCTTTCTTGAGCCTGTTTTTAGCCTTTCTGGTGTTTTTTTCCCGCTTCGTTTGACATCAGTGAGAGGTGACATAGGTTTTGAGTGTCGGACGTGAGCGAACCAGCAATGGCAAGCCGAAACGTCCGGCAGGAAGCTTATCAATAAATTCTCCTCTAACTCCCTCATGCACTCTCCGGCTCGTGAAGTGCGAGCCGGCTTTTGCAAATAGAGCCTATTGCGTCATCATTCTCGACAAGGGCAAACCAGTCGCAAGGCTGGGGCGCAAAGCCGAGGACCCCAACCCAACAGGAAGGGGTAGCCGGGCTACCGAAGGAGAGATGTCGCTCGCCGCAAGGCGTCGCCACGCAGGAAGTAACCTGACGATTGGGTGATACGCAAGACTGCTGTAATTGTTGGTCCGAGTCCAGTGCAAGAAGGCTCGCCTGCCGCTTCGGCGACAGGGCACTGGCGACGACCGGAAAACGGGAGCCATACAGCTCCTGACAACCCTAGGGTGTCGGCCTTACGAGGCGGCACCGAGAAGCGGAGGACGCTATGAAGAAATTTGCTCAGAAGGTTCAACAGTTCCTCGTTTCGGAAGATGGCCCCACCGCGGTGGAATATGCCGTCATGCTCGCGCTGATCGTGATTGTCTGTCTGACAGCAATCCGCTCGATCGGCGAAAACGCGAACTTGACGTTCGAATCCGTCGCTAATGAGCTGGGAGGCTAACAGAACAATTCCCACTACGGATAAGCTCAGCCTTCTGTTGTTGAGCCCATTCTCTAAGAGCCCCTCCGCCAGACCACCTGGCGGAGGGGTTTTTTTGTGGTTGGAAGATAGTAGCACGACGGTCTCCGTCGTGGGCGGAGCATAGTAGCACGACGGTCTCCGTCGCGTGAAGCAGGTTGTTGGTTTGGAATTTAACATCGTGGCATGCTTGGTTGGTGGGAAGAATAGGACGCGGATTTTCAGGATCGGGCAGGATTTTTGGATTTGGACGTTGGGGTGGCATGCTCTGTCCTGGGTTCAGCCGACGGAGACCGTCGGCCTACAATGGGCACCTTCTGATCCTGACAATCCTGCCGAATCCTGAAAATCCCCATTCTATTCTTTGTGCTCACAAACTTAGGGGCCAAAGGAACATTTGTTCACTTTTTGGGAGTCTGCTGGCTCAGGTGCCCAATTCCTAGCGCAAAATCCCCAGAATGTGAAAAATCGTCAGACTTCGGCCAGCCGTCGTCGTGGGCGCGTCATTCCCGCGGAGGGCGGGAATTCGCACGGGCAAATGTGCCCATGCTACGGTTTTTCCACGACGGAGACCGTCACGGTTCTTCCTCACGACGGAGACCGTCGTGCTACGATGCTCCGCCCACGACGGAGACCGTCGTGCTACTATCTTCCAACTTCCCTGTTGCCTCGCGCCGAATGTGAGCTAGCTTTTCACAGCCGTAGAGAAACGGCCCAATATTCCTCCAATCCCTCGACGCTTCGCTACAGGAAGTTCCATGATCGACACGAATCATTTGCTAGAGGCTCTGGGCACCAATTGGCATGTCTGGCTGGTCACTGTGACACTTGTTGTCGCGGCGGTGATCGATGGCATGCAGCTCAAGGTCCCCAATTGGCTCACCTTTCCCATGATTGCCCTCGGCTGGGCCTATAGTGTTTCCTACAGCGTCGCACCCGGGTGGGAGGGGCTTGGCTATAGCCTGCTGGGAACCGTGGTCGGGCTCGCCCTGCTGCTCCCCGCCTACGCGATTGGCGGGATGGGGGCGGGCGACGTCAAGTTGATGGCCGGCATCGGGGCCTGGATGTGGGTCGACGTGACGGTCATGGCGTTTGCCGTCTCGGCCGTCGTCGGCGGAATCATTGCCGTGGCGATGGTCCTGGCCCGCAAGGGATGGGCCAAGCACAAAATGCAGTTCTGGGTGATCTGGAACGAAATCCTCACGGTCAAGAGCCCCGAAAAGCTGGCCGAAATCGCACGCCAACGCAAACCCACCATGCTCCTGCTCCCGTATGGCATTCCCATGGCCATCGGCACCATCGCCTACTTCGGCTGGGCCGGGCTGTTGGTGTAACTGCTTGCGGCGACAAGACGTAGGTCTCACCGACCCGCATCCCCGCTTCCCCAGATTTTCTATACCACTCATGACGATCCTGCCGAAGAAAGCGACAAGGTTCCACGGTGGCGCCACGCGCTTGGCTGCTGGTCGTGCTACCAACGAACCTGGTTGTCATGAAAAGGGGACTTTTCAAGCCAACCACCAACCACACAGGGGGGTCCTATGCGACCTAAGTCTTTAATTCTGCTTGCGCTTGCGCTCGGTTGCGGTCTGGTGGCCTCGATTGGCATCAGCCAGGTCATGGACCGCGGCGAAAGGATCGTGGGGTATGAGACGGCCCCGATCTATGTGGCCCTGCACAACATCAATCTCAACGATCCCATCGCTGGCAGCATGGTCACTCTCCAGGAGTGGCCCAAGGATAAGATTCCGCCAGGGGCGATTTCCGACCTGGCCGGCCTCGAAGGTCGCCGCCCGCGCACGCTGATTGTCGCGGGAGACGCCATCCTCGAAGCCAAGTTGCTCGGCAAGGGGGAGGTCAACGACCCGATTGGCGAGATCCCGCCCGGGATGCGGCTCAAGACGATTTCGGTCGATGCCGAGAAAAGTGCCGCCGGCCTGCTCAGCCCTGGCGACCGGGTCGACATTCAGTTTTTCTCGATTCCACGAAACAACCGCAACATGGGGCCACCCCGGATGCGGGTGATTTTGCAGAATATCCGCGTCTATGCCGTCGACCAGACCGTCCAACGGAATATCGATGGCTCGGAAGGCCGCGCCGTGGCGAAGACGATTTCCTTGCTGTTGACTCCCGAGCAGGCCAACAAGGTCTCGCTTGCCGAACAGCTTGGAGAATTGAGCCTGATTCCGCGGAGTCCCGACGACGAAGCCACCACCGACGCGACCGAGTTGTCGCTCGAGGATCTGTGGACCGACCGCGACTCGAGCAATTCGCGCGAGCGCGAACAGAATCGTGAGGAATCGGAGAACAAAGGGGGATTCCTCTCGAACCTGGTGGGGGCCATGCGAAGGGCTGCCAGCGAGCGGCCTCCCTTCGTGATGGATATTGTCGAAGCCGAAAGCGTACGCCAGGTGGAATTCGACCCGTTCACGGGCAAGCCACTTGGTGCGACCGATAAGAACAGGCCCAACGGGGCCAAATCGAATTGGACAACTCCCCAATCGCCCGCCACGCCTTCCGCGACCCCGACGGTCAAGGAAGTCGTGGAACAGGGTGAAGAGCTGGAGTTTCCGATCGAACTCGAGAGCGAAGGCTAAGAATCCCCTTCGCGGGGGTTCAGCGATGCATATTCGGCAGTGCGTATTGCTGCCAACTTCCAGACATTGGGGGCGAAGGATCGCCACTGGTGCGACGGGAGTTTGACCCGGGGGGGAGAGGTGCCGTCCACACCGGGCGTCACCTGGTCCACGCCGCAAGCGTGGCGTGAAGCAAGGGGAAGTACAGGGATGTACGATCGAACCGATTTCCGTGTTTTTCGTAGCGCAGTCTGCCTCGCGGGACTGCTTTCCGTGGGCCTGCTGGGGAGCCATCGTCACGCGCTGGCCCAGGGCTATGAGAGCGACGGCTTCGAGTCGCCAAAGATCATTCGCCGCATCAGCCAGCAGAGCGAGCGGCTGGAGTTGACGACCAACTCCAGTCGCATTCTGACGCTCGACAAGCAGATTCCGCGCGTGCAAGTCAACAATCCCGAGTTGCTGGCGGTCACCCCTCTCTCGGCGACTCAGGTGCAGATCTCGGCCAAGAAGCCGGGGGTCACACAAATCAACTTGTGGGACGAGGACAAGCAGGTCCACACGATCGACGTCGTGATCTACGGCGACTTGCGAGAACTCGAATTCGCCCTCAAAACGCAGTTTCCGAACTCGTCGGTGAAAGTGCGCAAGTACAGCAACAGCCTGGTCCTCACTGGGTTTGTCGATCGACCGGACGATGTGCTGCCAATCTCGGAATTGGCCGAAGACTATGCCCCGAAGGTCATCACCAACATGCAGGTGGGTGGCGTTCAGCAGGTGCTGCTCAAGGTGAAGGTGTTTGAGGTGTCGCGGACGAAACTCAGAGCGTTGGGCTCGGACTTTGCGGCGCAATTCGGCGATTTCCATATCGCAAGCAGCGTTAGCGGCATACTTCAAGAAGTGACATTCAATGGCGGTGTTACAGCAACCGGCGTCGGACAAACTGTTCAGTATGGAGTTGTTGGTAACGATGTCACCTTCTTTGGGTTCCTATATGCTCTGCAGGAAAACAATGTGGCAAAGATATTAGCCGAACCAAATATCGTTTCCGTAAGCGGTCGGCCAGCGCAGTTTCTCGAGGGTGGAGAAATCCCGATCTTGGTGCCACAGAGCTTAGGCACCACTTCGATTGAATACAGGCCATACGGCACACAGGTAGATTTTCTGCCAATCGTCCTTGGAAACGGGAACATCCGCCTCGAAGTAAGGCCAAGAGTTAGTTCACTGGATGTTGCCAACGGTATTACGCTCAACGACATCCGCGTGCCAGGTTTCAATGTCCGGCAAGCTGATACTGCTGTCGAGATGCGGGCCGGTCAGACATTCGCACTAGCTGGTCTCATTCAACAAAAGGTTGACTCGATTGAACGAGGCATTCCCTACCTTTCCGACCTCCCGGTCCTTGGTGTTCCCTTCCGAAAGGTAGAAGAAAGAGTCAACGAGATCGAACTCCTGATCCTCGTCACCCCCGAGCTGGTCGACGCCCTCGACCCGCACGAGGTGCCCCTCTGCGGACCCGGCATGGGGACTCAGTCGCCAACCAATAAGGAACTCTACTGCGATGGGTTCCTCGAAGTGCCACGCGAGTGTGGTCCTTGCGCGTCCGCTGCTGGTGCCTACGGTCATGACGGGGGCTGCCCTTGCGAGCAGTGTCACCGCGATTTTGGCATGCAGGGATCCGCGGCTCCGAGGCACTATCATGGTGTGCCCGGGCATGGCGTACCCGGACAACAGGTGACTCCCATGGAACAATCGTATGGGGAACCTCAGATGGCTCCTCCTCTGGAGGATGTCGGGCCAACGCATGGAGAACTCCGGATGCCAATGCTCCCCAGTGAGCAATTCCCACGAGGAGCCGATGCGACGGGCCAGCGGCAGTCGACCAACCCGCAGGGGGCCTCTGTCCCCAGCTTTGCCAGCCGACCGCAGCCGAACTATCGGCGGCAGGCCACCCCATCGACTCCGCCCCAGGTTCCCGCCCCACGGACATCGGGTTATCCGGTTGAGCAGGGTCTCATCGGTCCGGTCGGTTATGACGTGGATAAGTAGGGGTAAGGTCCCATCTGGCAGATGGGACCTACTTTGAGGGAACAAAAGTAGGCCCCTGCAAGTAGGTCCCG
>CAZYQQ010000006.1:0-38230 GCA_964650265.1 uncultured Planctomycetaceae bacterium | reverse complement strand
CGAGTGGGGGGTTTGAACCCGGGGTAAGGTCCCATCCGGCAGATGGGACCTACTTTGAGGGAACAAAAGTAGGCCCCTGCAAGTAGGTCCCGTTTGCCGAACGGGACCTGGAGCGAGTGGGGGGTTTGAACCCGGGGTAAGGTCCCATCCGGCAGATGGGACCTACTTGGGGGGGTCCGATTATGACGGTCAGGGATTCCTGGCCCCTGGCCCCCGAAACCTCACCCCCCGAAACCTCACCTCCGAAACCTGGCCCCCGAAACCTGACCCCTGAAACCCGAAACCCGACCCCTCCCGCGCCGACGTGAGCTATGTTTGGGGGCATTGAGCAACTGAACCGAGTGCGGCGCTGGGATGAGGGCAACCGAGCGCCGGGCTTCCCGAACCAAAAACGAGCATCATGAGCAACGTCCTCCGACTAGCGATCGTTGACCCCAACGATGCCACGCGCGAATCGCTGAAGTCGACCCTGCTCGGCCTCGAGACCGTGTGGCTCGAGGCGGAATGCTCGCGCTATGCGTTCTTCAACGATGTCGTCAAGCAGACGAATCCCGACGTCGCCCTGGTGAGCCTCGACAGCGACCCCGATTCCGGGCTGAAGTTGATCGAGGAGTTGACTCATCAGAGCCCCGACATGGTCGTGCTGGTGGCCAGCGGCTCGACCGACGGCAACCTGATCTTGCGGACCATGCGTGCCGGGGCGAAGGAGTTTCTCACTCAGCCCCTGAAACCAGAGGATGTGGCGGCGGCTGTCCAGCGCGTCGCCAAGCATCGGTTTGGCGCGAATGCCGCGGGGAGCCGAGGGGGCTGCAAGGTGATCGCCATGGTGGGGGCGACCGGTGGTGTCGGCGTGACGAGCCTGGCCGTCAACATGGGCTGCGCGCTGGCGTCCGACGAGCGGAACTCGGTGGTCGTGATCGATCTCGACCTGGCGGTGGGGGATGCCGATGTCTTGCTCGACACGATTCCCGAATACACACTCACCGACGTCGCGAGAAACATCGAGCGGCTCGACTTCACGCTGCTGCGGCGGTCGCTCACCAAACATTCGTCGGGACTCTACCTGCTCCCCCGTCCCGTGCAACTCGAGGATGCCCGGGGGATTACGGTCGACGATTTGCAGCGGGTGCTCGGCCTGCTCAAGGCGACGTTTACCCACGTGATTATCGATACGTCGAAATCGTTCACGGCCCTCGACATGCATACCTTGGTGTCGGCGACCGACGTGCTGATGGTCACCCAGCTCGATCTTCCCTGCCTGCGCAACGTCGTGCGGCTGATGATGTCGTTCGGCGAGGTGAAGGGGCTCAAGGACAAGCTCAAGGTGGTCGTCAACCGCGTTGGGCATGGGGCAGGGCAAATCAGCGTCCGCAAGGCGCAAGAAACCTTGGGCTGTTCCGTGTTCTGGCAGGTGCCCAACGACTACCGCACAATGGTGGAAGTTCGCAACAACGGGGTGCCACTCCTCGATCAGGCCCCGAAGGCGGCCATCACCCTCTCGGTCTGCCAGCTTGCCGCGGCCATGGATGGACGCGCCGACGACCCCTCGAACGAAGACATCACGGCCAAAACCCGAAACTGGCTAGGCCTGTGGTCGTCGCGGGGGCCCAAGGCGGCCGATCCCGCGCTGCAGGAATGAGGGAGGGAGGTCGGAGGTCGGAGAGAAGATTCCAGGTTCAAACGACTCCTGGAAAACAAGCTAACAACGGCCGCAAGTTCTTGTCTCTGACCTCTGACCTCCGACCTCCCTCCTCCCTCCCCCCCTCACGACCCCTATCTTCGTCACTCCAGGTGGCGGTTCTCCCTCATCTGTTGCACTCTGGCAGCAGTGGCGCCAAAAGCTGAGCTACGCTTTTGCAGACAGCCGTCCCGGCCCTCGGTTCGCGCGGATTGCGTGAGGGGCCGGGAGTGCAGCAGCGTACACTTAAGCAACCATTTCCACAGCCATGGCCGCAAGCACCGGAAGCCCGAGTTCGCTCTCGCAACAAGATCGCGAAGCCGAATTCGAGAACATCAAACGACGCATCCACACCAAACTCGTCGACAAACTCGATCTGTCGCGGGTCGGAGAACTCGAGGGGGATGTCCTGCGGCGCGAAATCCGGCTGGTCGTCGAGCACTTGTGCGACACGGAAGACACCTTTCTCAATCGCAACGAGCGCGATCGGCTCGTCGAGGAGGTGCTCGACGAGACCTTTGGTCTGGGGCCGATGGAATTGCTGCTGAAGGATCCCTCGATCAGCGAAATCATGGTCAACGGGCCCCGCAACGTATTTGTCGAAAAGGGGGGAAAGCTCGTCAAGACGAGCGTCGTCTTCCGCGACAACAAGCACCTGATGCAGATCATCGACCGCATCGTGTCGCGCATCGGCCGCCGCGTCGACGAGGTCTGCCCGATGGTCGACGCCCGGCTTCCCGACGGCTCCCGCGTGAACGCCATCATCCCTCCGCTGGCCCTCGACGGACCAAGCGTGACGATTCGCCGGTTCGGCTCCAATCCGCTCAAGCTCGAGGACCTCTTGAACTACAAGAGCCTCACGCCCGAAATGGTGATGCTGCTCGAAGGGGCGATGAAGGCCCGCCTGAACATCATCATCTCCGGCGGTACCGGTTCGGGTAAGACGACGCTGCTCAACACGTTATCGAGCTTCATCTCGAACGACGACCGGATCGTCACCATCGAGGACGCGGCGGAACTTCAGTTGCAGCAAGATCACGTGGTGCGACTCGAAACCCGCCCCGCCAACATCGAAGGGAAGGGGCGAATCGGCGCGACCGACCTGGTGAAGAACTGCTTGCGTATGCGACCCGACCGCATCATCATCGGCGAGTGTCGCGGCGGCGAGACCCTCGACATGCTGCAAGCGATGAACACCGGCCACGAAGGGTCGCTCACGACCTGCCATGCCAACACGCCGCGCGACGCCATCGCGCGGCTCGAAACGATGATCATGATGGCGGGCTACGAGATGCCGATCAAGGCGATGCGCCAACAGATCGCCAGCGCCGTCGACCTGATTGTTCAAGCCAACCGCCTGCAAGGGGGACCGCGCAAGGTGACTCACATCACCGAGGTCCTCGGCATGGAACAAGACACGATCGTCATGCAGGATATCTTCAAATACGTCCAGGAGGGGGTCGACGAAAACGGACGCTGCGTGGGGCACTTCCTCTCGACAGGCATTCGCCCCTCCTTCATGGACCGACTCGAATCGAACGGCGTGCGACTCCCGGCGAGTGCCTTCCGCGAGCGCATTATGCTTCGCGACTGACGCCCCCTGGTCGACCCATCCTCCGAACTTCACCTTCCGCCACCCAAACTTGAAGCGCCATGTCTCCCTGGATCATTTACTTGTGCGTGTTTGCCGGAGTTGCGGCGCTCGTCGCGGGAATCGCCGCCGTGCTGCGCAACGACCGCGAGGATGAGGTGGTCCACCGCCTGAGCCAACTCACCGGTGCCAGCAAGGGAGGAGGCCGGCCCGACTCGTCGATTGCCACCGACATCTTGAGCGCCTCGCGCGAAGGCTCGAACGCCTTCGAAAAGCTGGTGAGCAACACCTTCAACCTGCGACTGTTGTTCGAGCAGGCCGATGTCAACATGACCATCGGCAAGTTCCTCGCCATCGTCGCCGCCTGCGCCGCGGTCGGCTTCGTGCTCCCCACCGCCGGCGGCTTGTCGCTCAAGTTCGCCCCCTTGGTGGCCGTCACGTTTTGCTTGATGCCCTTCGTCTGGCTGCTGTTCAAACGGAAAAGACGGCTCAAAAAATTCTCGGCACAGCTTCCCGAGGCCCTCGAACTGGTCGCCCGGGCCCTGCGGGCCGGGCATAGTCTCGCCGCGGGATTCAACCTCGTGGGGCACGAAATGTCGGCCCCGATCGCCACCGAGTTCACGCGGACTTTCGAGGAACAGAATCTCGGCACGCCCATGGAGGAGGCGCTCGGCAAGCTGACCGAGCGGATTCCTAACCTCGACCTCAAATTCTTCGCCACGGCGGTCATCCTCCAGCGGCAAACGGGTGGCGACCTGGCGGAAATCCTCGACAAAATCGGCCGCTTGATTCGCGAGCGGTTCAAGATCTGGGGCCAGGTGCAGGCACTCACGGGCGAAGGCCGCTTGAGCGGTATCGTCCTGCTTGCGCTCCCTCCCGCGCTGTTCGTGGTTGTCTACCGCATGAATCCCGACTACCTGATGCTCCTCTTCACCGACGAATTGGGCAAGAAAATGCTCGTCGGTGGGCTGGTGATGCAGCTCCTGGGGGCGATTGTCATTCGCAAAATCGTGAATATCCGGGTCTGAGGACCCCCGCGGGTCCGTTCCTCGCATTTCCCTACTTTCCCATCCGCATTCCGCCATGTTCATCGCTTTCATCAGCAGCACCCTGCTCACACAACTCGGCATCTTCGGCTGTGTTGCCGCCGGCGTATGGGTCTTAATCGAGTATCTTGGTGGGGGAGGAAATTCCCGCGCGGTCGAGCGGCTCGAGGAACTGCGCGACCCGCGCGGTGCCCGCGAGGCCAAAGGCAAGGGCGACTCGATGTCGCGGCTCATCCAGCGAGCCTCGCCGACTTTGTCGGCCCCCTTGCAGCCCAAGACGGAGGAAGAGGTCGGGAAGCTGAAGCAGCGGCTCCAGCATGCGGGCTTTCGTGGCGAGAACGCCCCACCGATCTTCCTGGGAGCCAAATTCCTCTGTCTGGTGTTCGGCTTCTTCGCCAGCGGCGGAACGATGCTCTATCTCAAGGGAGTCACCACCGAGGCGGCCCTCTACACGATCATCACCTCGGGTATCATGCTGTTCCTGCCCGATGTCCTCGTCTGGTTCTGCAAGAAATCGCGCCAGGACAACATCTTCTTCGGTCTTCCCGACGCGCTCGACCTGATGGTCGTCTGCGTCGAGGCGGGCCTCGGTCTCGACCAGGCGATGCGCAAGGTGGCCGAGGAAATGAAGAAGAGCTACGCCATCCTGGCCGACGAATTCGCCCTCTGCAATCTGCAACTTCAAATGGGGGCGGCGCGCAACGACGTCCTCCATGAATTGGGACAACGGACCGGCGTCGACGACCTCAAGGCCCTGTCCGCCATTCTGATTCAGGCCGACAAGTTCGGCTCCAGCATCGCCCAGGCGCTGCGGGTTCAAAGCGACTCGATGCGAACCCGGCGGAGCCAGATGGCCGAGGAAAAGGCGGCCAAGACGGCCGTCAAGTTGATCTTCCCGCTCGTCATCTTCATTTTCCCCGCCATTTTCGTCGTCCTGGTCGGCCCCGCCGCCATCACCATGATCAACGAGATGTTCCCGGCGATGCAGGGGTCGAAGTAGCGGGGAAAGAGGTCGGAGGTCAGGGGTCAGGGGTTGGAGGTCGGAGGTCGGAGGTCGGAGGACAGGGATCGGACAGGGGTTGGACAGGGGTTGGACAGGGGTTGGAGGTCAGGGTCTTGATCCCGGCAGGGATCGCATCCATTAGCCGGTGGTTGAGCGCAGCGATACCACCGGGAGCGAAGCGAAATAATTGTTGCACCCCGAAGGGGTGCCAGCCATTCCAGCGGGCGAATAAAGGGAGACACACACCCAAATCCCCAATCCACGGGCTACGACCCCGTGGTACTGTCCTTCTAAAATCCTGTCGATCCTGCCCGATCCTGAAAATCCGCGGCCTATTCTTCCCACCAACCAGGCACACCCTGGGAAAAAGAGACGGCACCTTCTGACCCGTGGCAATCCGCTCAGACCCGTGCCTCATCCGTCTCCCATCGTCACGCCCCCACTCCGGGGGCTCACGCCCCCGGCTCGGGATTCTGCTAGAATGGCATCCTGCTGCCACTGACCGAACTACCTACCTTGCCATCGAGAGGGTCACTGCCTTGGCGGATCGCATGTCGACAACCGAGAGCATTTACCAGCAAATGCTCGACCACATTCGCCAAGGGGAGTGGGCGACCGGCGAGTCGATTCCCAGCGAACGGCAGCTTATCGAGCACTTTGGTGCTAGCCGAATCGCCGTTCGCGAAGCCCTCTCCATGCTGCGCGGGTTGGGAGTGCTCGACATCTCCCATGGCCGCCGCACCCGCGTTCGAGAAGTTGGCATCGACACGTTCGACCAGCTCTTGCCGCTGATGCTGGCCGATGGAAGCCAGAAGACGTTCGACCAGGTGTTCGAGTTGCGGCTGGCGATCGAACTCCAGACCGCCATGCTCGCGGCACGCAAGCGTACGGCGGATCAACTGGCCGAGATCCAGTTCCTCGCCAAACGCTACCGGCAACAAGTGACGGGTCGGCCCCAGGACGCGGTCCGAACCGACCTGGAGTTCCATCAGGCCATCGCCGCCGCGACGGGCAACCCCCTGTTTTCTTCAATCCTCACCGCCACGACAAAGTTTGTCGTCTTTGCCCAAATCCAGAGTTGCACCCACGACCCCGACCGATTGAAAAAGGCCGCGCGAGCCCACCTGGCCATCGCCGACGCGATCGCGGCAGGAGACGGGGAGCTGGCGCGTTCTGAGATGGAGTCTCATCTGCGGTATAGTGCTTCGCGTCAGATCGATAGGCCCGGCGTTTAGTTCAGCAACGTATCTCGATCCTCCGGATCGTGGGAGGTGCCAACCCGGCCTCCACTTGGCACGCTTCGCCCTGCCTCAACGGTGACAATGTCATCGACTCGAACGATCTGGATATTCTGTTCACCCAGATCGGGCTCGGCCTGGAAGTGGTGGCGTGACACGGGCAACCAATCTGCATGCGGCTTGCCCTATGTTCGCCGGGCGCTATTTCGGTGGAATCTCCCTGGAAACTATTGTCACCCCGTTTTCCACCCGTTAAATTTACAGGCTGGTTTGACCAGTTGGTGGAGGCAACGACAGAGTAGTTTCCGGGCACGAACTTGCTCGCCTCGCCGTCGGCTGATTGTTCGACGCTGGTAAGCTGCCACTCTTCCTAAACTTTCGATTTCGAATCCGCCGTCGCTCACGACGCCAGTAGGAGCAATGCCATGTCAGGACGCTGTCGCCGCGGTTTCACCCTCGTTGAACTCTTGGTGGTGATTGCCATTATCGGGGTGCTGGTCGCCCTGCTGCTGCCGGCGGTCCAGGCGGCCCGCGAGGCGGCCCGTCGAACGCAGTGTTCCAACAACATGAAGCAAATGTCGTTGGGGTGCTTGAATCACGAAAGCACGTATAAGAAGCTGCCAGTGGGGTTGAATATTTGGGAGGGGGTCAATAACGACGTCAAGCACACATGGGCCGCCTACGCACTCCCCTACTTGGAAGCGACTACCACGTTCGACACGATCGATTTCAGTCGCGCTAGTTGGGCACAACTTCCCGACGCCTCGGGACAAGAGCCTTTGTGGGTCCGGTATCAGCACAGTTTCTATCTCTGCCCTTCGGATATTGGCCCCAACATGCACGAGGGAGCTTCGGCCCGATTTGCCCACGCAAACTATGCGGGCAACGGTGGTATCATGCCCTGGTATCAAATTGGGTCGGCGGATAGTAATGCGAAGTCAAAGGCTGTAATCCCGCCAGAGACTCGAGGACCATTCGAAAAAGTCTTCACGGGAGATAACGACGGAATCCCATTACGGCGGATTTCCGACGGCCTCAGCCAGACTTCGATGTTGGGGGAAGTCCGGCAATTTGCCGGCAACGACGGGCGCGGCGTGTTGTATCTGGGGAGCGGATGTTTCTATTCCCACTACTTACCAATTAATGCCCGCCGGGATCTGCCGCCAGAGTCAGAATGGGTCACTAAGGGAATGGGGGTGGATGATGACCTTGTCATGGACAGCAGCGAATGGTGCGCGACCACGGTTCAGGATGAAATCGCTCCATGCACCACAAAATTTGCTCCCGCCCCCCAACGTGGCCCCTTCCAGCAAGCGGCTCGCAGTCATCATCCCGGGGGGGCGCATTTCGCGTACTGCGATGGTCACGTGGAATTCGTTGCGGACGATATTTCGCAGTCGGCATATCAAGCGATGGCAACACGTGCCAGAGAAGACACTGAGCAGACTCCCCCTTATGTGATGCCACCGAGGTCAACAGGACCTCGGTAGTGAAATCGAAGGCGAAAACAATTTTTTTCAATTTTCCCCTGTTGGTTTTCATACAAGTCCTGTTTCTCAATGGTGGTAATGACAACATTTCCTGCAAGATGTTTTCTCCTGCTGTGGCTCTTGGCCCTAGTCACGGGGTGTGGTGACACAAGCGGCTTGGTGAATGCCGAGGGGGCAATCACCTACGACAACGCCCCTGTGGAAAAGGGAGTGATCACCTTCAGTCCAACGGCAGGACAACAAGTCCGCTTTGCGGAAATCAAACAGGGGCGCTATGAGATGAAAGGAGACCTCGCTCCGCAGCCGGGAACCTACTCAGTGAAAATTGAAGGTACAGACAAGGTCAACGACCCTAATGTTCCCAACTACCTGCGAGACGAAAATGGAATGGTCGAGAGGCAGTACTTGCCGGAGAAGTACAACAAGAAGACCGAACTAACAGTCGAGATCAAAGAGGGAGAGTCGACCTACGACTTCAACCTTCCCAAGTAACGAATGGCGGGGGCACCTGGAACAACGTCCCCGCGTTGCATTTGGTTTTTGTGGAACAGGCGAGGCAAGAGAATAGAGAAGAGAGATCTACCGGCTCACGCGCGTTTTACGGTTTCAACTTGAGGAGCTGTGCGGTATGAGATACTCGTTATGTGTTCTGTTCACTGGCTTGATGTTCGCTGCGGCCCCGTTGGCCAGCGCGGTCGAAGTCTATTACGCCAACACCATTACCTCCGGCAACTATTCCGACGCCGGCTCCGACCTGGGGAATGTCGGCTACTGGTTCGCCGTCTTCAACCGGAACGGGGGAAACAATTTCCTCCCCGCAAACGATACCGAGGCGAATGCCCTCCCCGCGTATGTCTCGCAAACCTTCGGCCCCACGGTCGACGGCTCGGGGGGATGGGGGGGCTACTACGACATCACCCTCCCCAACGGCGTCTTGGGCAACTCGGGCGCGCTGGAAATGAACAACGCCCCCTCGGGACCCGCGGGCACCCGCGCCGAGTACATGACTCTGACTTTCGGTGCCGGGGCCCCCTCGAAGCTGCGAATTGGCGTCGTGGCCGACAACGGCGACGGCCTGCAGTGGTCGAATAGCGAAATCTTCGTCAACGACGCGACGACTGGGATCATCACCACCAACAACCTGGTTCCCGACGTTCACTTCTTCGACATTCTCAACATCTCTCCCGGAGACTCGATCCGGATTGACGGGGTGACAGTCAGTCCCACCGTTTCCCATCTCGGTGGGGTGTTGCTCGACTCGGTGACCAGCCTCGACTTCGAGGTCAATACCACCACGGGGCAGGTCACGATGCTGACCCCTAGTGCCAACCTCGACATTCAAGGTTACAGGATCACCAGCGCGTCGGGATCGCTCAACCCTGGAAGTTGGGCCCCCCTCGAAGCGAAGGCCGGATTTGGCAACGGCAACGCGAACGATGGCGTCGGCTGGGAAAAGCTGGGCAGCGGCCTTGGCACTCAGGTGGGCGAATTCAACCTGCAGGGAAGCACTGTTTTCGGTCCCGCGGGCGAAGGAGGCGTTTCACTGGGGGCGCTCTTTGCGCCAGGGGGCACGCAGGACCTACACGTGCAAGTGACAACCACCACGGGCGATGTCATTAGTGGCTTGGTGAATTATAACAGCGCCCCAGGACTGGAAGGGGACTACAACGGCGACAACGTGGTCGATGCGGGCGACTACCTCGTGTGGCGGAACTCGCTCGGCCAGATGGGACCCAATCTGCCGGCCGATGGCAATGGCGACAATGTGGTGAATGGGGCCGACTACACCTTTTGGAAGCAGCGCTACGGCAACACGGCCCCCGGGGCACTGATTGCCCCGGTCGCTGTCCCCGAGCCCGCCGCGCTGCTGCTGTTGGGCATGGTGGTTCCGGTAGTCCTCCTGGCGAGGTTTCGATTTTCGAAGGCCATTGTGGCAGTGCTGTTTGCCACTCTTGCACTCCCGGTCTACGCCGATCGTCACCCCGATCGCGTCTATCGACTCGGCGATGAACCGGATGAAGGGGCGAACGACAACCAGCCGGTCGGGTCGGGAAACACGTTCGGTCTGACCTTCGACTCGTTTGGAACTGGGGGGAATGGGTCGCTGCAGGATCTGACTCCCGTGGGGACGGTCACCTATGTCAACACGGCCGCGGGCCCCCAAGCCGGTGTCAGAGGGGTCTCGTTTACCGGTGCCGGGTATCTCGAACACTCCAACGGCGTGGGTTTCCCCGGCGCTGTACCCGGTCCCAATCCTGGCGAAAACTACGCCGGAGTCACATCGCGCGGCATGCAAGCCTGGGTGAACCCTACGAACACAAGTACCTTGCAATACCTGCTTTACGACACCGAACAATTCGGCATCCGCATTAATGCTAATGGTACTTGGGGTATGATCTGGGGAGCGGTCGCTGCCGACAGCACGGTAGGACGAGCGTACAACTCTAATGTGCAGGTGGATTTTGGCCAGTGGAATCACATCCACCAACATTCCTACGGCAATCAGCGGGGTGTCCTCTACGTGAACGGCGTGGCCGTGGCGACCTCGCTCGCCGGGCAGATCTATCAAACGGCGGTCACGCCCGGCTTGGACCAGAGACTGTTCGTGGGGGGGGACCTCAACGTTCCCAACGAGAGTCTCTACACCGGCTTGATGGACGAAATCGAGATCTACGTCTCTGGCCAGGGAACCACACAAAACTTTGGCACCTTCAATTTGGCGGAAGATAACGGCTACATCGCCTCGCTGGGGCTGACCGATGGCGATCTGACAGGCAACGGTATAGTCGACGACGCCGATGTCGCGATCTTCATCAGTAACTGGCGGGCCGAGAAACTGCTATCGGGTCGTCGGACGGGTGACCTCGAAACCCGCAATCTAGGCGACTTCGATTTCGATGGCTTTGTCGGCCTCTCCGACTGGTACATCCTGGCTTCCGAACACGTCAACGGCGCGTCGCTTAATCTTGCCTCGCTGCTCGCGGGCCAGTCGGCCACTGTGCCCGAGCCGGCGACGGTGGGACTACTGTCGCTGGCGGGACTGGTGGTCTTCCGTCGTCGTCTCGGCCGCTGGACTCGGCGCGGCTTGCCCGTCGCGCTGTTGGCGCTAGCGATTGTGGGGTTCGGGCAGTCGGCTCAGGGGGCCGGGCTGTGGAACGTCGACTTTCAAGGAGACGCTAACACGGGTGGATTTTTCGGCCAGTCCGACACGCTCAAGAACCATGGACCCGACGCGTCCGGCGTGTGGAACCACTTCATCGTGCCGGGGCTAAGTGCGGATCCCCAAGTGAATTTCGCCATCAACCCCACGATGAATCTCGTCGACAACGACGGTAATGCCTCGCCCGTGACCATCACCCTGAATGGCTCGTATGCCGGTTGGAACGGCGGTGGCGGTGCAAATCCTCTGACCGGCGATTACATCATCTTGCTGGGCAATCAGATTCTCGGATTTCCCGCCCCCCCTTTGAACATGACAATTTCGGGGCTTACGGCAGGCCAGCGGTACGGCCTGTCCGTGATTACGGGTTCCGTATCGACGGTTCGCGATCTGTTGGTCACGGTTGACGAAAATGGCAACGGATCGCTGGCGGACGAAACGGGAGTGGTCGCTCCCGCATCCGGAGCATCAACCAATTACAGCTTCACGGCTGCCGCCGGAGGCACCACAACTCTTACGATGGGTCTTAACTCTGCCGTCGAGGGGAACCTGGCCGGGATCCAGCTCAAGGTGGGGGATCAGTTCCCCGTCCTCACCATCAACCGCGAAACCGGTCAGATGATTGTCTCCAACAACACCGCCCAAACGGCGAGTGTGATGGGTTACATGATCGAGTCGAATAGTGCGGGGGCTCTGCTCCCCTCGCAGTGGCTGTCGGTCACCGACAACTACGATGCCAACTCGGGCACTCCCACGGTGGATCCGAATTTCAATTGGCAGAAGCTTACCCAGCCCACCGACCGCGACAATTTGAGCGAAGTGCAGCAGGTGGAGGGGAGCGGGACCAACATCGTCGATGGTCAATCGGTCAACCTCGGCAACGCCTGGATTCGCAGCCCCCTGCAGGACGTCGCCGGCGAGATCCTGCTGAGCGACGGCACCATCGTCCCGCTCGATGTTCGCTATACCGGACTGGCGCCGATCGTGGGCGATCTGAACTTCGACGGCGACGTCGACTTGGCAGATTGGGCTTTGATGAAATCGGGCTTCAGCACCGACGCTTCTTTGCTCAGTGCTGCCGAAAAGTACGGCAAGGGCGATTTGAATCTGAACGGTTTTATCGACCTCAACGATATCCAGGTATTCGCTGGGGCATTCGACGCAATGCAGGGTGCCGGCGCATTTGCCGCCGCGGTGGGGAATATTGCTGTTCCCGAACCCGCGACCTGGCTGGGCATGGCCACCCTGTTGGGCCTTGCCATCACGATTCGCCGCTCGCGCCAGGCGGCTTAATTTGTGACAGGTAAAAGTTCGACTTAGGAGGATTAGCCGTTTGGGCGCTAGCCCCGCTTTTCCTCATGCGCAACACTTCAGCCATCTGAAGTTGACTGGAGTGGATTCGAAACACGGAGGCACGGAGATGTTAATGGCGGGGCGTGCCTTGAAGTTGAGATATTCCAATAACCAATGGGTACAATTCGATGCAAAACCCGCCCGTTGGTCTCCGTGTCTCTGTGCCTCCGTGTTGAAATCCTTGCGCCTTTCATTCAATCTCCAGGGACCCGCGTTGTGAACGTGCAGCGATTTCGACCTCAAGATTCAGGCAAACCATGATTCTCGGCAAAAAAACAGGTCTCGGCATGTGCGCCCTGGCGGCATTGCTGATGGGGGCTCAAGCCCGGTCGCAATCGATTGGTCTCGAGGTGGTCGTTAGCGGGATTGATCGGCCTAGTTACGTCACTCAAGCCCCAGGCGATCCCGCCTCGCTTTACTACATCGAACAGCGCCTCGGACGTATCCGCAAACTCGACCTCGACTCGGGAACTTCGTCGACAGTCCACACCTTCACGGGGATCGACACCACGATCGAAGGGGGTGTCCACACGATGGCGTTCCATCCCCAATATGAGCAGAATGGGCTATTTTACGTGAGCTGGATCGAGGATGGCGGACCTGGGATCGGAGACTTTGGGAACGTCGACGAATTCCAGATGGTCAATGGTCAGGCCGAGTTCGGCAAGCGGATCATGCGTCATCAAATCCGCGACTCGGCGTCGACGCACAGCCTTAACTACGTCGGGTTCGATCCCACCGCGACGGGTGCCGCGCAGAACTACCTCTATATCACGACCGGCGATGGCGGCTTCGATGGGGCCACGCTGAGCAACAATTTCACTCAGGACTTGAGTACCCGCTTCGGCAAGGTGATGCGTGTCGACGTGAGTGGCGACGACTATCCCGCGGAACCCGATCGCAACTACGGCATCCCTAGCGACAACCCCTACGCCAACGATGGCGATCCGAACACGCTGGGCGAGATCTGGCTATCGGGACTGCGGAATCCGTGGCGCATCTCCTGGGACCGCGAGAACGGAGATATGTACATCGGCGACGTCGGCCTTAGTGCCCGCGAGGAAATCAACTTTGTCAGGGCGGGAGAGAGCGGCCACGACTTCGGTTGGAACGCGTTCGAGGGAACGTTGAATCGTGGCAAGGATTCGCTTCACCCAAACCCCGTGTTTCCCATTCACGAGTACGTCTATGGCAGCGACGGCAATGTCTCGGTGACGGGTGGGTATGTCTATCGCGGACCGATCGCAAGCCTTCAGGGCGAATACTTCTTTGCCGACTTTGGCTCGGCCAATGTCTGGTCGGCAACCTTCGACCGCGACACGCCGACCAACATGTTCAACGGCGCGAATATGGAGGATATCACGACTTGGACGTCCCTGTTCAATGCCTCCCTGCCTGGGGGCACGATGGGGCATATCGTCTCGTTCGGCGAGGACCTTGCAGGCAATCTGCTGCTGGTCGACTACGGCCAGGGCAACCTGTTCAATCCCGACCCCGGGACGGCCGCCATCTATCGCGTGGCCTTGGTTCCCCAACTGGGCGACCTCAATGCCGACGGGGAGATCGACCTCGACGACTGGCACCTGATGAAAGCCGGATTCGTTGCCGATCTCACAGACCTCAGCCCGTCGCAAAAGTATCTGATGGGAGACCTCGACCGCAGCGGCGCGATCGACCTGAGGGACTACAACCTGTTTCGCGGAGCGTACGAGCAGTTCAACGGCGCCGGCTCCTTCGATGCACTGGCCCAGCAGCTTGCGGTCCCCGAGCCCCACGCCGCGGTCTTGCTTGGCGTCGCGGCCATGCTGGCGACGATTTGCCGCCGCCGTATCATTTTCACCGTAGGGTAGGCTTCCAGCCTGCCAGTGATTAAGCACACGCCGCGCGTGAGCCTCACTCGGCGATAATCCGCCCGCCGGCCACCGCACCGGCGACCACGTCGACAAACGCCCCTTCGTCCTTCGGCTCGGCAACGAGTTCCACGGGAGCATAGCGGCACGAAGTGCCGATGAAGGCTCTCTTTCCAGTGCTTTCCGCGGAATCGAGCGGCGACTCGACCAGCACCCGCAATCGCGTCCCCCGTAGTGATGCGAAGTACTGGTCCCGCAGCTCCGCTTCGACCTCCGCCAGCCGCGCGAGCCGCTCGTGCTTTAGCTCCTGCGACAATTGATCGGCAAACGTGGCGGCCGGCGTCCCGCGGCGGGCACTAAACGGGAAGATGTGAATCTTCGAGAATCCCACCTCCCGCGCCGCATCGAGCGTCTCCTGAAACTCCCCTTCGGTCTCGCCCGGGAACCCGACGATAATGTCCGTCGTAATCGCCGGTCGCTCGAGCCGCTCCTGCACCAACCGGCAGCGATCGATAAACCGCTGCCGTCCCCACCGCCGTCGCATCCGCCGCAGGACTCCATCGCTACCACTCTGCATCGAAATGTGAAGATGCGGCGCGATCCGCTCCGGGTAGCTCGCCATCACGTCGATCAGCTCCTTCGTCACCTCCGTCGCCTCGATGCTCGAAAGGCGAATACGAAAGTCACCCGGCAGCTCGGCCATCCTCGCCAGCAAAGTCGAGAGCCGCACCCATTCACTCTTAGCCCGGCCACGGTTGAGTTCCACACCGTAATGCCCCAGGTGAATCCCGGTCAGCACGACCTCGCGATAGCCGTTGGCCACCAGCCGGCTCACCTCATCGACAATGTGCTCCTCGGGCCGACTCGCGAGTTGCGGCCGCACGTGCGGAATAATGCAGAAGCTACACCGCAGCAGGCAACCATCCTGCACCTTCACGTAGGCCCGGTGGCGCCGACCAAACCCCGAAATCCCCGTCGGCACGTCGGTCACCCCAAACCGCCCCAGCAGGTCGGGTAGCTCCCGCTTGTCGGTCAGCACCTCGGTCACGTTCGGCAGCCGCGCGACCTCCTCGGGAGCCCGGGTTGCGTAGCACCCCATGACGACGATCTTCGCCGCCGGGTTTTCGCGGGCCATCCGCCGGATCACCTGCCGGCTCTTGGCATCCCCTTGGGCGGTCACCGTGCAAGTGTTGACCACGCACAAGTCCGCCGGCTGCCCCTCCTGGGCGTCGGCATAGCCGATGCCAAGCAGCCCCTCCCGCAGGAACTCGGTCTCGTACTGGTTGACCTTACAGCCAAGGGTGACAGTTTTCAGCTTCATGACAGCTTCATAAGCGTGCAAGGGGTCGCTGGAATAGGCCTTACCAGCAGCCCCAAATCCGAACTGCGGTGGTGAACTGCCGGGTCTACGAGTATATTAAGTCCCCACCCGGCGGGCCATCCAGAGCCCGCCGTCCTCGCAATTCCCCGCAACAGTCCTCACCTCCCGCCCCACCCGAACATGCTCGACCGCCGTTTCATCTTGGAGAATGTGGAACTCGTTCAGGCGAACTGCAACCGCCGCGGGGTCAAGGCCGACGTGGCCCGCTTCGCCCAGCTCGAGACCGAGCGGCGGCAGTTGCAGCAGCAAACTGAGGACCTCTCCCGCCGCGCCAACGAGGTCAGCGGCTCGATCGGCAAGGCCAAAGACGAGGCCGAGCGCGAAGCACGCAAGGAGGAGGGCCGCCGACTCCGCGAGGAAAAGGACAAGCTCCAACGCGACATCGACCGACTCGCCGCCGAGGCGAACGCTATCTACAGCCATATCCCCAACCTCACCCACCCAGAGTCCCCCGAGGGGGGCGAGTCGGCCAGCCGCGAGCTTAGCCGCGGCGCCACCGAACCTCGCAAAATGACCTTCCCCGTCCTCGACCACGTTGCACTCGCCGAGCAGCATCGCCTCGTCGACTTCGAAGGGGGCGCCCGGGTGGCCGGCCACGGGTTCTACTTCCTGCAAAACGAGGCGGTCCTGCTGGAACTCGCGCTCCAGCAATTCGCCGTCGAATTCCTGGTGAAGCAAGGTTTCGTCCCCACCATCACCCCCGACCTCGCCCGCAACGAAATCGTCCAAGGGGTCGGTTTCGTCCCCCGCGGCCCCGAGACGCAGATCTACAGCGTCGAAAACCACGATCTCAACCTCGTCGCCACCGCCGAAATCACCCTCGGCGGGCTCTACGCCGGGCAAATCCTCGACGAGGAGCAACTCCCCATCAAGCTCGTCGGCGTCAGCCACTGCTTCCGCACCGAGGCCGGCGCGGCCGGTCGCGCCTCGCGGGGCCTCTATCGCGTCCACCAGTTCACCAAAATCGAGATGTTCGCCTTCACCACTCCCGACCAGAGCGACGCCATGCATCTCCACTTCCGCGACCTCGAGTGCCAGATCTTCGACGCCCTGGGAATCCCCTACCGCGTACTCGAAATCGCCTCCGGCGACCTCGGTGGCCCCGCCTACCGCAAGTTCGACCTCGAAGCCTGGATGCCAGGCCGCGGCACCGGCGGCGAATACGGCGAAGTCACCAGCACCTCCAACTGCACCGACTACCAGGCCCGCCGCCTCGACATCCGCTACAAAAAGCGAGGCGAAAAAGGAACCCACTTCGTCCACACCCTCAACGGCACAGCAGTAGCGAACAGCCGCGCCCTGATCGCCATTCTAGAAAATGGCCAACAGGCGGACGGGTCGATCGTCATCCCGGAGGTGCTGAGGAAGTATGTGGGGAAGGAGCGGATTGGGGTGGTGGGGGATGATGAGGAGTAGGTGGTTGGAGGTTGCGGGCGGGTGGTCAGCCCTGCGGGGGGCTTCAGTCGAGCCGCGGTCTCTCGACCGCGGAATCCCATTTACACCGATCGTAGTAGACCATCGGCATTCGCCTTCAA
Source organism: uncultured Planctomycetaceae bacterium (assembly GCA_964650265.1). Taxonomy (GTDB): domain Bacteria; phylum Planctomycetota; class Planctomycetia; order Pirellulales; family Lacipirellulaceae; genus CAZYQQ01. The sequence continues at coordinate 20,905 of CAZYQQ010000006.1, read as the reverse complement.
TTGAGCCGCAGTCTCTCGACCGCGGAATCAGAGATGGGCAAGCAATGACCGAAATAATCAAATCCGCTTCAATTGAGCCGCAGTCTCTCGACCGCGGAATCGCGGCGCGGCCGGCTAATTCACCTTGCTGCAAACAGGAGCTTCAATTGAGCCGCAGTCTCTCGACCGCGGAATCCGACTGCGATTTTCGCGAATGGCCACCGAAGCAATGACGCTTCAATTGAGCCGCAGTCTCTCGACCGCGGAATCCGTCCCAGTCCCTGACGGCTGGACGCAGCTACTAGGCGCTTCAATTGAGCCGCAGTCTCTCGACCGCGGAATCCCGGCATCCGCCCGTGATCCCGTATCCAGTCCCACGCTTCAATTGAGCCGCAGTCTCTCGACCGCGGAATCGCCTGTCTCTATCGGTGGCGGTGGCGCAGTCCCCGGGCTTCAATTGAGCCGCAGTCTCTCGACCGCGGAATCGCTGCGCGAGTCGTCAATCGATGCCATAGCTGCTGTGCTGCTTCAATTGAGCCGCAGTCTCTCGACCGCGGAATCGGCCTGCAGGTCGGCGAAAGTCGAATGGGGGTTGTCGCGCTTCAATTGAGCCGCAGTCTCTCGACCGCGGAATCGAGATCGAAAATGCGTGAGGACTGGCCACACCAAGTCGCTTCAATTGAGCCGCAGTCTCTCGACCGCGGAATCAGTGTCGGGGATCGCAAGGTAATTTCTGGTAATTTTGCTTCAATTGAGCCGCAGTCTCTCGACCGCGGAATCAGCGGGTCCGCACATAGGCGTCCTCGTCCGTCACGCCGCTTCAATTGAGCCGCAGTCTCTCGACCGCGGAATCCGACCGGCTTGGCCATCAGCACGGCTAGGCTGCCACAGCTTCAATTGAGCCGCAGTCTCTCGACCGCGGAATCCTGCCGTGAATGATGTCGTGGTGAGCAGGCCGGTTTGCTTCAATTGAGCCGCAGTCTCTCGACCGCGGAATCGGTAATGGATAACTACTCGGCTAAGTCGCAATACCTCGCTTCAATTGAGCCGCAGTCTCTCGACCGCGGAATCCCAACGAAACAATGAGCCTCATCCACAGCCCCTACGTGCTTCAATTGAGCCGCAGTCTCTCGACCGCGGAATCGGCTCAACGAAATTGAGGTGGCGTCCGCTAGGGGCGACGCTTCAATTGAGCCGCAGTCTCTCGACCGCGGAATCAGGATTGACCCGGATGCGAACCAAGCCGCGCCCCGCTCGCTTCAATTGAGCCGCAGTCTCTCGACCGCGGAATCTGCGCGAAGGATGGTTACGCGACGCGGTGCGAAGAGCTTCAATTGAGCCGCAGTCTCTCGACCGCGGAATCATCTCTTCGATGGATTCCCGACGTCAACGCTTCGCGCTTCAATTGAGCCGCAGTCTCTCGACCGCGGAATCCCTCGGAACACCGTAAGCAGTTCCAGTCCGCCCTCAAGCTTCAATTGAGCCGCAGTCTCTCGACCGCGGAATCGCGGCCTACGCAATGAAGGGGCTTGATCGGTGGTCTGGCTTCAATTGAGCCGCAGTCTCTCGACCGCGGAATCTCAACTGATTAGGCAGGCTCCACACTGATGCCCCAGCTTCAATTGAGCCGCAGTCTCTCGACCGCGGAATCAATAACCATCCACGTTCCGGTCGCCCAGCCGCGCCAGCTTCAATTGAGCCGCAGTCTCTCGACCGCGGAATCGGAGTCTCATTCGAGGAACTTGCTCGCGCTCTCCAGCTTCAATTGAGCCGCAGTCTCTCGACCGCGGAATCACCAGCCACTCTGCGACCGACTCTACGCCAGCACTGGCTTCAATTGAGCCGCAGTCTCTCGACCGCGGAATCGTCGTGCTCGACAGCGCGGCGAGCGCGAACACATCGGCTTCAATTGAGCCGCAGTCTCTCGACCGCGGAATCAATGAGTTGGCGGCGATTAGCGACCGGCCCGTCGCGCTTCAATTGAGCCGCAGTCTCTCGACCGCGGAATCGCCAAGAGTGGCGGGTGATTGACATCCGCCTGCCGAGCTTCAATTGAGCCGCAGTCTCTCGACCGCGGAATCGACGTGCCAACCTAATGACGATTGCGATCATCGGTGGCTTCAATTGAGCCGCAGTCTCTCGACCGCGGAATCGCGTCGCTGGAGGCGGGGGCCACGGTGATTAACGTAGCGCTTCAATTGAGCCGCAGTCTCTCGACCGCGGAATCGATGAGGCCGAGTTTAGATCGTTCTGCCAACGAGTGGGCTTCAATTGAGCCGCAGTCTCTCGACCGCGGAATCGTGTGCCTCCCTCCGGCGCGGGGTGGCGGGATTTGAGGCTTCAATTGAGCCGCAGTCTCTCGACCGCGGAATCAAGCCCCGCCCCAAGCCTGTCCCTGGCCCCTCCGACGCTTCAATTGAGCCGCAGTCTCTCGACCGCGGAATCAGCACCCAGTGCCCGTGAGGCAGTGAAATCCGCGAGCGCTTCAATTGAGCCGCAGTCTCTCGACCGCGGAATCTAAAGTTGCTCTTTGGCTACGATAAGGCAATTGCGCCGCTTCAATTGAGCCGCAGTCTCTCGACCGCGGAATCGCCATACGATGCCATGGCACGCGAGGCGATCAGTCGCGCTTCAATTGAGCCGCAGTCTCTCGACCGCGGAATCCTGGAGGTGCGCGCCGAGCCGGCCCGCGCGTGCCTGCTTCAATTGAGCCGCAGTCTCTCGACCGCGGAATCAGCGAGCCGCTCACCTCGCAGCAGATCAGCGACCTCTAGCTTCAATTGAGCCGCAGTCTCTCGACCGCGGAATCCTACGAGCCGACTATTCAGGAGTGGATTGACGAGAAGCTTCAATTGAGCCGCAGTCTCTCGACCGCGGAATCTACACTGCGAACGATTTGCAGACGCAAGATTTTAAAGCTTCAATTGAGCCGCAGTCTCTCGACCGCGGAATCCGACGGCTGGCTTGTCGGCTGCAACGCCAGATGCGTTGCTTCAATTGAGCCGCAGTCTCTCGACCGCGGAATCGATGGACCCGGTTCAATGCCGCACACCAGAGCTTGTTGCTTCAATTGAGCCGCAGTCTCTCGACCGCGGAATCGACGCCGTGTCACTTGATTCCCTTGGAATCTCCCGGCTTCAATTGAGCCGCAGTCTCTCGACCGCGGAATCCGGCGGCTGAAACCGCTGCCGACTTCTCCCTGCTCATGCTTCAATTGAGCCGCAGTCTCTCGACCGCGGAATCCGCGCTGGCAGCTATCGACGATATGGAGGTCACCAAGCTTCAATTGAGCCGCAGTCTCTCGACCGCGGAATCCAACGTGCCTGCGGTGGGTGGACCGAGCACCGGATGTGCTTCAATTGAGCCGCAGTCTCTCGACCGCGGAATCCGGCTCTGGCACCGACACCCTTGTGTTTAGCTGCGACGCTTCAATTGAGCCGCAGTCTCTCGACCGCGGAATCAAACGATGAACCTAGCAGAACTCGGATTTACCAAGGCTTCAATTGAGCCGCAGTCTCTCGACCGCGGAATCGCCGTGCCCGCTTGGTCGAGTTGCGACAGGATGCTGTTGCTTCAATTGAGCCGCAGTCTCTCGACCGCGGAATCCGGCGATGCCAGTCCGGCGCTCCTCGGGGTGGACCGCGCTTCAATTGAGCCGCAGTCTCTCGACCGCGGAATCGTGCCGTTCCTCAAGACCTTGGTGCGGTGGCAGGCGCGGCTTCAATTGAGCCGCAGTCTCTCGACCGCGGAATCATGTACGCCTTAGCTTTCATCGTTCGCTCCCTTGTGAGCTTCAATTGAGCCGCAGTCTCTCGACCGCGGAATCGGACTCGCTGGCGTCTGAGGACGGGGTGGTAGCCGGCTTCAATTGAGCCGCAGTCTCTCGACCGCGGAATCAGCCTTGGAGGATGTCGCGGCAATAATGAGCGGGAACCGCTTCAATTGAGCCGCAGTCTCTCGACCGCGGAATCGACGATTGGGTGGACGAGTCGCTACGGCGAATGGACAGCGCTTCAATTGAGCCGCAGTCTCTCGACCGCGGAATCGTAGCCCACTACTTTCCGGTAGGTTCACACGGAAAGGCTTCAATTGAGCCGCAGTCTCTCGACCGCGGAATCTGCCACGGACTGGAACTTCGCGGCCAACATCTCGGATGCTTCAATTGAGCCGCAGTCTCTCGACCGCGGAATCTTTTCATGCGATTCTCCCGTGGATAAAAAGGTGTTGTGCTTCAATTGAGCCGCAGTCTCTCGACCGCGGAATCCAAACCACAGCTCGATAAACAGCAGAATCAACTTGGGCTTCAATTGAGCCGCAGTCTCTCGACCGCGGAATCGAGCGCGGTCTGCTGGCGTCATGGCAAACTTTTCCTCGCTTCAATTGAGCCGCAGTCTCTCGACCGCGGAATCAGGCTGGGGAGGTGGCAGATGGCTGAGCACTTACGACGCTTCAATTGAGCCGCAGTCTCTCGACCGCGGAATCCGAATCAGCAGGCGTGGCAGTTTGACGTTTCCCAGTCGCTTCAATTGAGCCGCAGTCTCTCGACCGCGGAATCCTTCTCCATCGCCTGTGAGTTGCAGTCGGCCCGTTGCTTCAATTGAGCCGCAGTCTCTCGACCGCGGAATCGGTGTCACCAAGGTCGGGATGATCCTTACCCGCATTGCTTCAATTGAGCCGCAGTCTCTCGACCGCGGAATCGAAATGCACATTGAGAGCCCAGCGCATATCGAACTTGCGCTTCAATTGAGCCGCAGTCTCTCGACCGCGGAATCGTAAAGAGATTGAGCGGTTGCGGGAGAAGAACCGCGCTTCAATTGAGCCGCAGTCTCTCGACCGCGGAATCCAGACGGAACTCGAGGACCTCGCCGAGCAGATTGCCGCTTCAATTGAGCCGCAGTCTCTCGACCGCGGAATCGACGCCGTTCCCGATCCCATCGAACAACACGTTCATATTGCTTCAATTGAGCCGCAGTCTCTCGACCGCGGAATCACCAAGACTAGAGTTTGAGTCTTTTTGCTACTTAACTGCTTCAATTGAGCCGCAGTCTCTCGACCGCGGAATCCAGAGCATCCACAATCAAGAGTTGTAGCCGCCTTGGCTTCAATTGAGCCGCAGTCTCTCGACCGCGGAATCGCGTAACAAGCGGGCTGAGAACTTCCCGGCGGGGAGTGGCTTCAATTGAGCCGCAGTCTCTCGACCGCGGAATCTGGACGTTCCCGCTCCCGAAGCGGAGGCACCCGCCGCTTCAATTGAGCCGCAGTCTCTCGACCGCGGAATCTGGCCGCGCTGCTGCCCGCTCAAGAGACGCAGCCGCGCTTCAATTGAGCCGCAGTCTCTCGACCGCGGAATCGGGGGACACCATCGCCAATGCCACGGGGGCCTTGCTGGCTTCAATTGAGCCGCAGTCTCTCGACCGCGGAATCCCGCTGCTGGCCTGGAAGTGAACTCCGTCACGTTCAAGCTTCAATTGAGCCGCAGTCTCTCGACCGCGGAATCGCCCCGTGTCGAAAACAGTATGGGCACGCTATGTGGGGCTTCAATTGAGCCGCAGTCTCTCGACCGCGGAATCACCTTGCATTGTTTGTCGTTTCTTCTTCATTGCTTCCTGTGCTTCAATTGAGCCGCAGTCTCTCGACCGCGGAATCCACTCGACAAGCTTCCGCAATTCGGCATTAGCCCCAGCTTCAATTGAGCCGCAGTCTCTCGACCGCGGAATCTGAAAGAGGGGCTAAATCCTGGGCACGTTAGTAGCGCTTCAATTGAGCCGCAGTCTCTCGACCGCGGAATCCACCACGCCTTTTGAGCTCGCCCATTCGAGCGCCATCGCTTCAATTGAGCCGCAGTCTCTCGACCGCGGAATCAGCGGATTTACCGGGCGATGCCTGAAACCACGGAGGGGCTTCAATTGAGCCGCAGTCTCTCGACCGCGGAATCGATGGCGGACGGGCTGGAAGAGGCTAGTTCCCGGTGCTTCAATTGAGCCGCAGTCTCTCGACCGCGGAATCAGATGAGCGAAGCGCCATAGGGCAAAGAGGCAATCTGCTTCAATTGAGCCGCAGTCTCTCGACCGCGGAATCGAAGCTGGCGGAAGTCGCCCTGTACCAAAAGCAAAAGGCTTCAATTGAGCCGCAGTCTCTCGACCGCGGAATCGTGCAGCTTCACGGTCTGTTTGCTTGTGTCTCTGTCCTGCTTCAATTGAGCCGCAGTCTCTCGACCGCGGAATCCCGGCAATGTTGAGCGGCTAAATGGCTAAGCTATCGGCTTCAATTGAGCCGCAGTCTCTCGACCGCGGAATCGACAGTTACCCCGACGTTTGGCCGGTCGGGGCTGGAGCTTCAATTGAGCCGCAGTCTCTCGACCGCGGAATCGATGCGGATTCGGATCCACAATAACGTGCTGGAAGATGTGCTTCAATTGAGCCGCAGTCTCTCGACCGCGGAATCGCCAGCCTACACTTACGCGCCGGATGAACCGTCAATGCTTCAATTGAGCCGCAGTCTCTCGACCGCGGAATCGGGCGTGCATTATATGCCTGACGTCGGTTCCTCGCTGCTTCAATTGAGCCGCAGTCTCTCGACCGCGGAATCGGCACCCGACGGTGGTGCGGCAAGAACATCCTTCAGCCAGCTTCAATTGAGCCGCAGTCTCTCGACCGCGGAATCAAAAAGCCCCCTACAAGCCCCTTTTTCGGGGTTTTGCTTCAATTGAGCCGCAGTCTCTCGACCGCGGAATCAGCAACTTACCCAGGCTAACCAACTTATTAGTATTTTGGCTTCAATTGAGCCGCAGTCTCTCGACCGCGGAATCGGCGATGGACCTTCCCCCCGGCAATGGACTCGACCCGCTTCAATTGAGCCGCAGTCTCTCGACCGCGGAATCGGAATGTTGCTTCGGCCATAATTAAACCTCCAAGGGCTTCAATTGAGCCGCAGTCTCTCGACCGCGGAATCGGCTGGCGCGGCGTGCGTGTGGGTGATGTCCGTGACATGCTTCAATTGAGCCGCAGTCTCTCGACCGCGGAATCGACGACACCGACAACTGGGTGACGACCGTATCGACGCTTCAATTGAGCCGCAGTCTCTCGACCGCGGAATCTGCTGCTGGTGGAACAAGTTCACGCGGCTTGCACCGCTTCAATTGAGCCGCAGTCTCTCGACCGCGGAATCAATGAACTGGCGGCAATCGCCGATCGTGCTGTCACGCTTCAATTGAGCCGCAGTCTCTCGACCGCGGAATCCCAGTCCCAGGAATTGACCGAACTACGCGGCAGAATGCTTCAATTGAGCCGCAGTCTCTCGACCGCGGAATCCACAAACGGTGGACGCACATCAAGTGGGTCGCGGGGCTTCAATTGAGCCGCAGTCTCTCGACCGCGGAATCGGTAACTGCCTCGCGTAACCGAGCGTTCTCATTGTGCTTCAATTGAGCCGCAGTCTCTCGACCGCGGAATCCCGCGAGTGCTGCGCGGACGTGGAGCAGCATCATCGAGCTTCAATTGAGCCGCAGTCTCTCGACCGCGGAATCCGCCCCAGAGAGGCACTAAACACCCGCTGGCAGTGAGCTTCAATTGAGCCGCAGTCTCTCGACCGCGGAATCAACGATTCGCTCGCTCATGCGTCGGGCCCTGAAGCGTCGCTTCAATTGAGCCGCAGTCTCTCGACCGCGGAATCGAGCCACATGCACTCGGCCCCCTCCTCGCCATGCCACTCGCTTCAATTGAGCCGCAGTCTCTCGACCGCGGAATCCGACTCCCACCCATTCGGGCTCGGCGGTCCAGTAGTTGCTTCAATTGAGCCGCAGTCTCTCGACCGCGGAATCTACGCCACGCCTCAAACAGATCCACCCACACATTAGGCTTCAATTGAGCCGCAGTCTCTCGACCGCGGAATCCCATACTGCTGGTCTAGGTTGTACGCGAGGATGTTTTTGCTTCAATTGAGCCGCAGTCTCTCGACCGCGGAATCACTCACCCGTTGGCGTGCCACAGCCACCTCAGATTCGGCTTCAATTGAGCCGCAGTCTCTCGACCGCGGAATCGAACGGCATGTTGACCTCGCGGATGATGCCGTCGCGGCTTCAATTGAGCCGCAGTCTCTCGACCGCGGAATCTCCCTGTTTATGCGAAGGAGATGAAGAGATGCCTGCTGCTTCAATTGAGCCGCAGTCTCTCGACCGCGGAATCGGTCAACTTCTCTCCTGTGGCGACAGTCACCACGAAGCTTCAATTGAGCCGCAGTCTCTCGACCGCGGAATCATGTCGGGAAGCCGGTTTACGGTTACGACAACTTCACCGGCTTCAATTGAGCCGCAGTCTCTCGACCGCGGAATCTGCCGACAAATCCCGTGGTGCCTGTCACCGGCTCCGAGCTTCAATTGAGCCGCAGTCTCTCGACCGCGGAATCCGCACTTGTCCATCGACTCACACCTCCTACTTGCGTCGCTTCAATTGAGCCGCAGTCTCTCGACCGCGGAATCGCTGGCAGAAAAACCGGGACGATCATGCACGCGAACGGCTTCAATTGAGCCGCAGTCTCTCGACCGCGGAATCCCCCGCGTGGGCAACCTGGCTCTTTGCGGCGGTCGACGCTTCAATTGAGCCGCAGTCTCTCGACCGCGGAATCATGGACTATTCCTTTTAGGAGACTTCACGGTCACGCAGCTTCAATTGAGCCGCAGTCTCTCGACCGCGGAATCAAGGATGTTGACAAGAAGTTCAGTGACGAGGAATTGCAGCTTCAATTGAGCCGCAGTCTCTCGACCGCGGAATCCTTGGCCGCGTGCTGCCCTATCAGGAAGCCCGCGACGCTTCAATTGAGCCGCAGTCTCTCGACCGCGGAATCGCGATCAGTGGTGTGGAGGAGGACGATCTACCATGCTTCAATTGAGCCGCAGTCTCTCGACCGCGGAATCTCGGAGAGAGCGAGGTGACGAATGCCAATGTCTGACGGCTTCAATTGAGCCGCAGTCTCTCGACCGCGGAATCGCAGATGGTAGAGGATCAGGGGTATAGGTGTGCCCGCTTCAATTGAGCCGCAGTCTCTCGACCGCGGAATCGCAGCCAACTTCAACAAGTTGTGGTGCGCGGCATTGCTTCAATTGAGCCGCAGTCTCTCGACCGCGGAATCATGCCAGCGTGGGTGTTGCGGAGAATGTTGTTGGTGCTTCAATTGAGCCGCAGTCTCTCGACCGCGGAATCGATGAGCGAAGCGCCATAGGGCAAAGAGGCAATCTGCTTCAATTGAGCCGCAGTCTCTCGACCGCGGAATCCCTCAAGACCATGCGACTCAAGGCGGGGGACTCGTGGCTTCAATTGAGCCGCAGTCTCTCGACCGCGGAATCATGCCGATGCTTGGCTCGGCATGGCTTGGTCTTTTTCGCTTCAATTGAGCCGCAGTCTCTCGACCGCGGAATCGTTGCCGGCCGGGAGTTCACGGCGTCCCACTCGTAACTGCTTCAATTGAGCCGCAGTCTCTCGACCGCGGAATCGGGATCGTCAGCGGGTGGCGTCTCTTTCTTCGCGGGGCTTCAATTGAGCCGCAGTCTCTCGACCGCGGAATCTCCGGTTCCGAGTCCGCCACTCGCCTCTTTGCCGATGCTTCAATTGAGCCGCAGTCTCTCGACCGCGGAATCAGCAGCTTATCGCCGAACGCAAGGCGAAGATTGAAGCTTCAATTGAGCCGCAGTCTCTCGACCGCGGAATCCCCCCTTTCCTAACTCCTTAATTGCCAAAGAGCTCCGACGCGGTTTGCGAGCGGTCGGGGTCCTGTTGAGGATTACTGCTAGTCTACCACGTGTGGTCATTTCATAACACCTGTCACGATCATGACTTACAACTCGCGAGCGGGTCCCGTCCTTTTTGCCGCACCCCGTCGCTCGCGAGCCTGACGATGGGAAAATAGGGCCGTGGTTCCGCTATCGCGTGACGAACACCGGGTAGCTGGCAATCTCGCCCGTTAGCAACCTGGCCAGCAATCGGGACTGAATCTCCAGCATCCGCCGATAGTTGACACGATAGCCAAATTGGGGATGCGTGACCAGTGTATCCATCCGTTGCTCATAGGCGCGGAAGAAGTTCCTCCGTCCCTCAGGTTTTAGCGCCACGGCATCTCCAGTCCGTACGAAATCGCCGGGTGTGATCATGCGAGTATTGATTGCCGAGAGCACCGCCGAATCGGCAATCAAGGGGCGGAACGGCTCCATCAGGTCGAGTGCCAGGGCCGCTCGCCCAAACCGCGGTTGGTGATAGAACCCAAGATACGGATCGAATCCAATCGCGTGACATACGATGGTAAGGTCCTTCGCCAACACGCTATACGCCAAGGACAGTAGTGCATTCACCGGATCGCGCGGCGGGCGTCGATTGCGCCGCGTGAAGTCGAAATTGAACTCCGATGCCGTCGTGCGTCTCCCATCCTCTTCCCCTTCCGCCTTGACCATCCCAGGAAAGTGCTCGAAGTACACCCGGGCCGCGCTCCCTTCAATGCCCAACAACTCATCGAGTTGTTTAGCGCTCTCGGATTGCTCCACCATGCACTTGAGAAATGCAATCGCCTGCCGCGGCGGCTCGATGTGGTTTCGCTGGAGCATCGTCCGTTGATTGCGAATCTTGCCTGATACCAGCATTCGCGCAAACTTCAGACAAAACCGCTCGTCGTCCGCCGCGCGGAACTGGTCGCGCCGCAAGTAGACATTCCGCACCCCCAGCCCGTGCGTCACACCGTAGAACCATCCTCCCATCGAGAAGTAGGCGATTGGCACCTCGTTCTCACACAACGTTTGAATGGCCTGAGTCGAGAGCTGGATATTACCGAACAGGTTGACCTGGCATGTCTCCCCGATCCGCACCTCCTGCACGACCTTGTCCTTCTCCTTGATCTTGAGGACGTTGCCTGACTTCCCGACGTACAGCCCCTGCTGATTCAGGTAGAGTGGACGCAGGTCGTCGCGGGCGGGAACCAGGCGGCGCGGCTCTCCGTTGGATATGGTCGATGGAGCATCAATCGGAATCCCTGTGTCGAACAATACTCGTTGCGGCGAACTCCCACTGCCCCCGACGGTCCGGCAGGACCTCGTTTCATCCGGCAAACAGATGCCGACCAGCGAGCATCGCGGGCATTTCGGGCTATCGACCAGCGGTGGCGGGATCTGGTCCGACGCGGCCGCGGCCCGGGCGTCGGCCAGTGCTTGCCGGGTCGTGTCGACCAGGGCATCGTCGATCGGCACCCGCACCCGCTGCTTAGTGGTGACGTAGTAAAGGACTCCTTCGTTGCAGTCGTAGCCATTGTCGCAGAGGACGAGGGCCTGGGCACAAAGCTGAACCGCGTCGGCATCCCAGGCCTCGAGCTCGCCGGTCTCCGAGTTCTTGCGAGGCGACCCGCGCTTGTAGTCGACTGGTGTGACGATCTTCTCCGAGACCTCGATCAGGTCGAGCTTGGCGATCAGCCCGTGGGTGTCGCTCGAGAGGGTGATACTGCGGGAATGGAGCTTGTCCTCCTCTGTGAGTTCGTCGGCGGGGACGAGGGCGTCGGTGCGGTCGTCGATCTTTGCGTGCCGGAGTGAACCCTCGACGGTTTCGCGGTTGTGGGCGAAGAGGTTCTCAACCCATTCGTAGTAGAAGAGTCGCGGGCAGTAGACATATTCGTTGAGCATCCGTGCCGGGAGGTAGTCGGGGATCACGCTGTTGTCGATCATGGATGCCTCACATCATGTTGTGCATCCTTGCTGGAAATGGTGCCTTCTATTGTGTGGAAACTAGACGACGACGCAGGGGGCGTTGATGGGGGAGTAGGGCTGCCCGAGTGCTGTGATCACGCGCTCGCCCCGACCAGCGGTGGGGCCAAGGTCGACGAAGAGGACCTGATCCTCCTTGTGGTTGATGATCTCGCCGAGCGTGTGCCGGCACCTGGCGATGTCGATCGCCGTGAACTGGCACTCGAAGATCGAGTATTGCAAGTGGTCGCCAAAATCCCGCATTGTCTTGAAGACCTTGCGGAGGCGTTTGTCGTCGCGGATGTCGTAGCAGACGAGGTAGGTGTTACGCATGGGCGTGACTCGCCAAGGGGCAAGGACGACCATCCATGGGGGAAAGTCCAGTTAGTATGTAAGTTTAGTTCACGGGGTGGTGCGGTTGCAAGCAGGAAGTGGGGGGCAGGTGTGAGGTGTCAGGGGGCAGGGATTGTGGCACGACGGTCTCCGTCGTCTGGCGGCAATGGGTCGGGGGCAACGTGGCACACATTTCGCGTTTTTGGGGGTGTGACGCCAAGAGTGTGACATGGGTTGGCCTGAGAGCCTATAAAACAGGGGACTTTTGGTGACAGGGTGTGACATTGTGGCACAAAATGGTCGTGTTGTGTTGTTTAAGTGTGACGGGGGGAGGGGTCGGGGGTCGGATTGTCAAGGAGCAAGGAGGTCCCCCCTTTGCCGGGTGAGCACGAGCCGAACCGGACCTTGAAGTGAACACAAACTTTCCAGCAGCAGCCAGGCCCGGCGCGCGTCAGCACGGACCCGCTGTCGATACATTTGTTCACTTTTCTGCGAGTTTACCGGGTCGGGTGGACAATTCCTAGCGAAAACTTTCGAAAAGGGGAAGGAAGTGAAAAAGGGCTGGTTTTCTGGGGTGTTGGTGGTTTTTGGAGGGAGGTGGCGGGATGTGGGGGATCGGCAAGGGGGAATGCTCATGAAACAGCGGCCATCATGCCGAAGCCGCAGTGGCGGCCGGCGCCGATGGCGATTGGGCCCGGGATGGGGACTTCGGCCGGAACCCAACGGCTCTGTGGGTCGTTTGGGTCTTCGCGCTGGCCGAAACGGATTGTCAGATGCACAGCCGTCTTATCGAGTAAATGATCGGGGCGAACATAGTTGATGAGAAACTTCTTCTTCGGGTCGTTCGGGTCTTTACGGTATTTGTGAGCGGAAAGCATTTTGCGAAACTGGCTGAATGGACTCCAGTCGAACTCGCACGGGTGTTCAATTCCTGACTGCCGCAGGGCTTTGAGGATTAGCCCCTTGGTCTTGGCTGGCTTGTGGTCGTCATGCCCGGGCAGGATAACCGGCGTCACGCTCGCCCAATTTACCGACGGACGAAGATACGCATCGCGAACCCCGTCCTTGCGGCGATCCTCAATTTGCTCCAAGCGCGTACCTTCTGGAAGAGTCGTATTGGGTAACGGTCGAAGCAGTTTGCCGTCGAGTTGTTGCGCAAGATGCTCAAGCCACGCCTCGTCGCCGACGGGCGCCACGATCATCACCCGGCGCACGCCAGGGTCGGTATGGGGAGCACCGATCGATTGCAGGGGGATGTAAGAGAATTGCGTGTGGGGAAGCCCCTTCGCTTTGTCCTGGGACAATTGATGGCCCGAAACATAGGATTCAATCCATTCGGCGGGGTCACGCCCCCGCAAATCACGAGGCGGAGGAGGATTTCGCTTCATCGCCTCGATTGCAAGGTGTCGGACCATGCCGGCGATGTGAACGAGCTTGGATTGCGGATAGGTGACGGTGTCGTCGTTGCCATCGAGGAGCTTGAAAACAGCTTGGGGACGAGGAACTGGATCATTATCGCGGCGGTAACGCACGATGTCGAATATGCGTAATGGCGGAACGGGTCGAAAGCCGTCCTCGGTGACGCGCGTGAGGAAATCGGCGTGTTTGCGGATAAGGTCATCGAGCGTGCCGGGCTTCGGGGCTCGCAGCGGTGTGCCGCTAGTCGATGATGGATGCCAACGAACTCCGTCGAGTTGCGCCGCTTGTTCTACATCTAGAACGGCGGCGTCGCCGACGACCATGTCGATGCCCCAACCAAGATGTGTGATGCTCCTCGCAGCAGCTTTCAACACCTCCAATAGCTCACACGGTCCATCGCGAAGTACAAAGAGATAGTGGATCGCATTGCCATGCATTCCGTTACCGATTCGGATGTGAGTGGGGTAAACCTCTTTCATTGTCCGCAAATCAATTGGTCGATGAGGCTTGATTGGCTCTTCTCCCTTCACCCATTTCTTCGCAGGTGCGTCCATATCGTTGTTGGGGCCCGACAACCGAAATGGCGTCCCGAAGAAATGCGCTGGAGCGACAATTTCCGGTTGGCCGAGGTTCTCCAGCCATGCAAGTAGCGGTTGGGCATGCTTGCCGAATTGCGATTCCGGCCAGCGGCTCGCGGCAGCATCGACGAGTGCTTGAAATAATCGCAACGGCGACGGCGGCCACTCCGGCTTGTCGCCGTCACGCTTACCGTGGAACGACGGAACCGGGTCAAGAAACCGAACCGTGACACAGAGGACCTGTGACATAACAAGTACTTCCGTTATTTGCCTTTGATGGTTTTGGCGACATTGTTGAGAACATCGATGTCGAGTATAGCCCCCACGACGACAACATCATCAAAGGCGGCGTCGTCCTTCCCCTTTTTGATGGTGGTCTCATTGGTGATGCCGATCTGGGCTTCTCGCCCTTTGACTTTGAAGGTCTTGGCATCAGTATCCATCGAAATGACTTCTTGCTTCTTGAGTTTCTCCGGTTTTCCTTCACGAGCCTTTTCAGCGCTGGATTGGATGAATTCCTTCTCCAAGTCGGTCTTTCTAATCTCGAACCCCTTCAACGCTTCACGAGTATAGGCAAGAGCGTCTTTGTGGTTGAGAATTAGTTCAGTTCTTATGCCGTCCACACCGATAACCTCGAACTTGCGTGGTTTGTCGATGTCCGGTACAAGATTGCATCCTGCACGAAGAAACGAGTCTTGCGGTGCGGTAAGAGCCACGAGTGCCAAGCCGAGGATGTATCGATGGAGTGCTCGGGTTCTGTCGGTTGAAAGCGATCCATCAGCTTCCAGCGCTACTAGCCGACGGAGAGCCGCGAGGTTTACGGTTGTATCACGAAGGATGGAACCGTTTGGAGTGAGTTGAACTCCACCCGGTGCTTTCGATGCCAGTGCGTTCTTGAATCCTTCTTCCGATCTGGCCTCTGGAAGAAATTCTAGTTTTTCCAGGTCGATGGTCATCTGAACGAGAAAGTTTGCTGAACGGGTGTGTTGGCGGACATTGAATGCGCGGATTGTCGAGGAGAAGAGTCGAGGCAACTTCGCTTGGGTGTCGCGGGAGTCCCAAGCACCGAAAACGAGTGAAGTAGGAGCGATTCGAGCCAATGTTTCGGCGTTCCCTCGTAGAATTTCCTGAAATGCTTTGCGGAGGTCTTGTTCAAATCCAGAGCATCGCACGACCGCATCCGCAGCGCGGTGGTTAGCGTTCAGAAGATTCAGTCGCAATCCCTTGGTGGGGAAGGTCACGACGATTTGCGGAACAAGATCGGAGTAGCCCTTCTCGGCGAAAATCGGTTCGATGCGGTTGGCCTGTGAGCCCACACTGTCCACTAGCACGACGTTCGAGCCGTCGTCGAAAACGTCAATGTTGTATCCCCCCTGGAATTTTGTTTTGTCTTTGTCGGCCCCTTGTTGAGCCGCGAAAGTCGCCGGAAAGAAGACTCCATCAGAGCCCTCTACAGGCGCGAGGTGTTCACGAAGCACGATGGCAGCAGGGCCACGGTCTTCAAACCACTTGTCGAACTTTGTTAACTCGCTCATCGGAATCTCCGGTATCGAGGGAAAAGGCTTGGCTCAGCGCGGCGTACTGGCCGCGTGAGATAACGGATGCTCGGAAGCGTTGCGTTGACTCGTCTCGAATTGCGCCAGCCATTGCCGCAGCAGCAACGCAAGGGGAGGACGCACGATGCCAAGTGAAATAATCAAATCCATCGCGGCCTTTGTTCATCACGGGGCGAAATCGCTGCAAACCCACAGCGGCAAGTAGCTCTACCATCGGCGAGGACTCTACCTCCATGCTTTGTTCGTTGGGTGAAAACCCGACATCCAGGGCATTCCATGCTGGCCCACAGTCGAATCCAAAGCGACCTCCTTGAAACACACGATGGGAGAAGGGATCGGCTGAACAAGAGAAATCAACCTTTACCATTTGCTTCGCCAACTCAGTCCGAAGACCGTTCCAAATGCTTAATGATTTCTGTTGCCCTGACCAGAAGTTCCACGGTGGGTTTGAAATCACTTTTGCGATGCCTTTGTCTATGCGTATTTGTGTCCAGGTATCCAGTGTCAGAGCAATTGTTGCACCGCCATCGAAGCTAAATGCAAGTGGTGCGATGATCGGCGCGACCTCCAAGCTGTTGCACTCCAGCATTACGATTGCTGTCGGCGGATTTTTCACAAGAATGGCTAGCAATTCTTGCAACGAGCCTTTGCGGTTACCGGTAAAAGCGATATAGAATTCTCTTTCGCTCTCCGCAAACCATCCCTCTGCACCCGGCCACAGCCGGTCCGCTAGTTCCAGTAACCCGCAGCAGGCGAAGAATTGGCCGGGGTTGGTCAAGTCCACTGGAATGACAATGTTCGGTGTGGACTCCGTCATGACGCATCTCCTTCCGAATCGGCTGGGTCATGCTTAGCGTCCGGATCGGCGCTGGCCATTGCATCGGCGCATCGCAACAGATTTTCCAGCCACGCCAGACGCCACCGGCCGTATTCGCGTTGGAGCCGGGCGAATCGGCGGATGGCCTCGGCATGGATTTCCTCCGAACGCGAATCGTCGTTGGGATCGAAACCGCCTTTGGGAAAGTGTGGACGGCCCCTGCCGTGGTGCGTGGCAATTAGGTGCATGGCTAAGTCGAAGACTTGGTGGCTGATAGGATTGCCAGCGTCATCGAGAAGTTTCCCGGCGTTGAATGCATCGGCCAATTCGCGTAGTGAACCGAACTCGTGGCGATAGCCACGCGAGTCACGTTTCATCTCGCCTCCCGACTTGCCCATTGGTTCATCCGGCTTGACGAAATCCTTTGGAAAAACCAGTAGGCGCTGCCATCCCTCACGGTTCTTGCCGTGGTCGTGCCAATCAGCGGCAAGCCTTGCCGCCTGCTTAATCACTTCGGGAAGCGACAAGCGGGAAAGGATGCTGTCCATTGCCTTTCTGACGGCACCAATGTGAGACTTGAGGGTTTGCGGTTTCTGTCCCGTCTCCAGCCTCTCGTTCTTTCGCACATAACTGACAAGCTTGACAGTTCGGTCGTCATCGGCATCCAGTTCGATCGAGAAGCGGGAGTATTTACTCAGGTTCTTCGGTTTAGGAGAGTTGAGGACGAGCGGAGTGATAGTCGTCTCACCATCCTCGGGCTTGTCGAGTTTCTCACGGTAGCGGTCGCGCACGTCGGCAACATCAGTCTGGCGCGTTTGCATATCATCGCTGTTTTCATCATGCAGCATAGTGGGCGCAGCGGCGTGGAGCATGCCACGTTCAATTCCGCCAAACGACGCCGGGAGGATGAGGTTGGCATAGCGAATGGAGGAGGTGTTGCCTCGGTTCAATTCGCCGATCAAATCCGCCAAGGGCACAACCGATACCCCAGATCTATCGATAACAACGTGCCGCGCACCGATGCGACGTTGTTCCGTTTCGCCAAGAGTCTTGCCAAGTTGTTCCCAACGCGCGATCAGCCACTTTTCAGCCGATCCCTCCGATTTGCTCGACGTCGGCACGGACAGGGTCTCATGCGCGAGGATACGATGCGTGTCGAACCATTCTTCGATGTTGCTGAGGCCAAGATCGGTAAAGCCAGGCTCGTCCAATTCCGCGCGCCAGGTAATGGTCGTCTGCGGCAGTTCATCGGCAATACCGCGCAACCAAGGGCCGACCTCGGGTCGACCAGGCATGGGGGGCGTGATACTCGTCATGCTCCAGGCATCGAGGAGGATGTCGGTGAGGTCAACAGTGGTTGGTTCGGGAGAGCAGGCGTCTGCGTACTTATCCTTCCAATCGCCGTTTTTCAGCGCCGCGATGTTCTTGGGGCAGAGGTCCATGCCGTCCTTGAGCAACTTCGTTGCCGCGATGCACGCTTTGTCGAGGTCGGTCTTATCCTTGGGGGCCTTCTCGCTAACAAGAATAACAGTGGCATCCCCCTCTCCGCGCCGATTAACCCTTCCGAGACGTTGGATCAACGAGTCGATGGTCGTGGCATCGCACACCATGTGATCGGCGTTGAGATCGAAACCGACTTCGCCGGCACTGGTGGAAATGAGGAAGACGGGAGCGTTGTTTTCGCCGGGCACTTCATCGCCATTGAGGAATCGCTTGAGGACCGGTTTCTCAACCAGATCGTCGCGCTCAAGCCCGCGCATCGTGCCGGTAAGGACTTCGACGGATTCAACGAATGGCCCCGGTTGCGACTTCGTATTCCCATGCTTGCGGATTGTCTCGGCGATCTTAGTTGCATCGTCTGGTCTTCGCACGAAGACGACGATGCGTTTGCCAACAGATTCCAGCTTTTCTGCCAAGTCGATCGCGGCATTAGCTAATGCGTCGTTGAGCTTCTTCGAATCGACTGCTGGCTTGATCGTTAATCGCTTTTTCGCATTGAATCGCTGGTCGATGACCGGATCACTGAAGTCAGAGTCGATCAGTCCAAAGGGTTCGGGATTGCATTCATTACTCGTGGCCGACATGCGAATGACATGCATCGGCTGCTCGTTGGTATCTTGAAACTTGTGAATCGACTTGAGTAGCTTTTCAAATGGCCGCGACAGATGTGCCTCGTCCAGCACGAGCAACGAATCCTGCCCCAGAAGTCCGGCTTCGAGAGGCCGCCGTTTGTAACTCGACCGATAGCCAGAGAAGAGCAACGCCGACCCAATGAGATCGACCGTGCCAATAATGATTGCCGGGCGAGACGGATCACGCGACCACACACGGTTGTCGGCAAGCTGGCCTCGGAGGGTGGAGATGGCGGGAGGCTTGCCACTGAAGGCGTCGTGCATCCGCTTGGTGAGCGGGCGCTGGACCAACCATTGAGCGAGGTCCGTAGCCTGATCGACTACAGTGCGACGATCGACAACGTAGACCAACCTTGTCGGAACTTCGCCCCCCAGCCTTGCTCGGGCAATGAGCCAGATGGCCATTACCATCGTTTTCCCAAGTCCGGTCGGAATATCAATGACGCATGGAAACCGCCCCTGCGAGAACCACGCTTCATAGAGCCGTGTTTGCCAGGACATCGGCGGTTGCCCTGTCAGCTCTTCGAATGCTCTTGGAAAGATATCGTTGTCAGCCATCTCTCCCCCGCTCTCAAGTCGATAAGTGAACGCGAGTATACAAGCCCCGTCACCGGCGGCAACCCCCAGCTAGCACGGCACTCCGCCAGCGTTCTGCCGCACATGATGGCACAATGCAAGGGAGAAGTCAACTATTATGTTAACCCTTTTTCCAAATCTCCCATTTATTATAATAAAATATAATATTTCGTCAGACCTTCTACGAGCCGATGCTCGCAGCTCGATTGAAGCATTATGACCAATGGGAGTTTTGGCTGCTTCCAGATGCCCGATTCCGCGGTCGAGAGACTGCGGCTCAATTGAAGCCTCTTCGCTCTCGCCATCGGCCTTCTTCTTCGGGCTGGATTCCGCAGTCGAGAGACTGCGAAATCGTTTGCTTTCCACTGCGTTGCGCTCAATTGAAGTGGACGCCGTGGAACCGCCCCTCGCCGGCGTCGGAGTCGTAGAGGACCATCGACACCGCGTCGATGTAGTGCGGGAAATAGAGGTACTATTTGATCGGTTCAGGGTCGATCGTGCCGGAGACTTCGACTCGTTCTTCCAGGCACTGCCAGTTCTCGTTCCAGTAGAAGTGGTGGTGGTCACCGGAACCACCTGTTTCGTCCCGCGCAATCCGACGATGGAGACCGTCGTACTCGTTGACCTGGACGTCGGTGCCGCTGTTGAGTTTGATTAACCGATTCCAGGCGTCGTACGTGGCCGTGTAACCGCTGGCCGGCGCCTTCGGTGGTGGCATGGTCGTCATGTTGCCGACGAGGTCATGTATCGGATCGAACCAATTGGAGCCGATCACACCTGTTTCGTTGACCGCATTATGTGCCCGATTCTGATTCAAGGTCGTCGTTGTCCCATCAGTCCGAATCAGATTCTTGCAGTTCCCCAGTTGATCGAGCGTCTGATCTTCCTCGAAGTTCTTACTTGCGATCGTGCTGTCGTTCCAGCCACGTCACGTGACAGACGAATCGCCGCGTAATCATAAGTGTGCTGGATCTGACTCTTGCCGCTGCCCCACTGCTCGTTCTTGACGCGCGCAAACCGGTCAAGTCCACTGTAGTATTCGTGGTCGGTTGCCAAAATGCTGCTGTTCACACGATGGCGAGCCCGATTGAAGCGGTTGACGCCGTAGTAGTTCATGACGTCGAAGACATGGTCATTCGACCACGAGACGTGGCTCACCTGGTGCAACCGGTCGTGTCGAACGGCCGTGCCGCCACTGCCATAGTAGTTGCGATAAGCCGATGCGCTCGTGTCGACTCCGCGGGGCGGGTTGAAATACTCCCAGCCGCAGGCCATCGGAAAACATGTTGCTGACCGCCGGTGTATCGTAGGTGTATTCGACCGCGGGGGTGCCCATTCCCACGGCACCTTGGTGCTCCTGTTCGCTCTTGGTGAGCTAGCCGTAGGTGCCATCCACGCTTAAATCTCACTTTGAGTAATAACAAGTGAATGCGTTATCATTGTGATAAACAGCGGGTTGAAGGGGGTGTGTCTACATTGTTCCCTGATGCTGAATAGGACTTGCCCAAAGAGTGCCACTTCGAAAGACCATTGTGATCACTAAACGCCACCGTCAGAAGAACTCCTGGACTCCTCTCGTCCGTAAACGTGAACACCAATTCTCCTCGCTCATTTACAACGACGTTCAGCGGTGGCCCTAGGTGTGCCTCAATCTCGCGAGTCGTGAGTCTTCGCCCTGTCGCTAGAATTTCATCAATTTCGACAATCGTGTGAAGTGTCTGTCGATGCCAAATCGATACACCCACTACCGCTACGACGGCAAACAACCCGAGAAGTCCAGCCATGACGAAGTTATCTGCCTTCAT
>CAZYQQ010000005.1:0-94758 GCA_964650265.1 uncultured Planctomycetaceae bacterium | reverse complement strand
ATCCCCGGCTCTCCCTTACGGACGATTTCGCGACGCGGGCAGGCGGCCATGGCGTGTTTCCCCTCAAAAACATGGTGGACATCAGTGCTAGCATCCAAATGTACACATGTTCGGGAGGGTGTCAAGCGGGTTTTTGGGAAAAAAGTGGGGGGAAATGTTGAGTGTCTTGTTTGGTCTGTTTGGTCTTTGGTTGCGGCTTTGCGCCGCGCTGGGCTATATTGGCATTATGGAACCACTGCCGAACTCCCACTCGGTCCGTTCCGAAATCGACCAGTTGCGGCTGACCAGCGTCCCTCATCCTGAGAACGTTCCATCGAAACGGCCACGGAGCAGTCGCCCGAATGTTGTGAGTCTTCTTCCGGCTTTTAGCAGCGGTGTTTGGAACCGTTTTCACGCTCGCTTGACGCATGCTACTTAGCTGTTACCCCAGGAAGAGAATTTGCATGTTTACCCATCCAGATGGATACCTTGAGGCCAGAGAACAGCACTATCAACGGTTCTTTGGAGCACTCAACCAACCGGTCACGCATTCGACGGACATAAAGGCGGTACACATTGATATCTACCGGTTTGAACCGACAAAAGAACGACCCTACTGGACATTGGTCACCAGCGGCATGAGCGATGAAAGACAACTTGAACCAGAGGATTGCCCGGAGCACATGTCACCGCGGGCAGAAATCCTGATGTATGTCTCCGAGCCGCAGGGGTGGATGTTCAACGTGTTAAAAGGGCTTGCAGAGATGCCATTTGAGAATTCGACGTGCCTTCACTGGTGGCACACGGTGCCGAATGGAATGCCCATGACGGCCAAGCTGTCGCTCCTCACATCCTTTTTCTTTCTGCCTCCCTACTTCGAATCGGAAGACTTCGCCAACTTTCAACTGGACGATGACCAGGTTGATTTTCTCTGGATGATTCCGATCACGGAAGCCGAACGTGAGTATGCCATCGAGCACGGTTCCCAACAGCTAGCAAGTCGTTTTGAGGACGCCAAGATGTCTCGAATCGTGGATGAATCGCGGCAATCGGTTGTGTAAATTTCGTAGAACCGCTGTTAACAAAATGTGTCGCTTCACAGATGAGCAAAGTTGAAAACCCATACGCATCGCCACCACCCGTAGATACCGATGGATCGAAGCGGATGCCCCTCTTGGTAAACAGCGGGCTGGCATGGCTGCTCGTAACAGTGGGCAGCTTCTTGCTTCAAGCCTGGATCATGCCGTTGTACGGCGCATACGAGCCAGAAAGCCTGAATGTCGCAGGCTATCTATTCCCCTTCCCTCTACCAGTTATGTCCGCCATGTTCGGCGTTGGGTTCAACTTTGCGATAGTTAAGGCCCGCAGGGAATCGTCAAGAGTCTCGCTATACGCCATATCGCTGTTGCTAGCGCTCGTTGTTACATCGGTCGCATTCTCTGCGTTGACCTTTCCGCTCGTCTCGTTGATGTATGGTTTGGTGTGATGAGGTGTTTGATGCGTCGGCGCGAGCGGTTACGATCAGCGGTGTTTTGAGCCGTTTTCACGCTCGCTTGACACATCCTTCGCTAATTCTTCGCTGGCCAGTCGACGTTCGACATCTGCGCCAGCGCGAGCACCAGCGCGTGGGTGCCGCTCTTGGCGTGACCCTGGGCCGCCGCGGCGCGGTAGAGCTGTTCGGCCAGCGCGACTCCCGGCAGCGCGAGGTTCATCTGCCGCGCCTCGTCGAGGACGATCCGCAGGTCTTTCAAAAAGTGCTCGATGAAGAACCCAGGGTCGAAATTGCCGGCGATCATCCGCGGGGCGAGGTTCGACAGGTTCCAGCTTCCTCCGGCACCCGAACTGACCGACTGGAGGACCGTTTCGGGATCGAGCCCCGAGCGAACGGCGTAGAGCATCGCCTCGCAGACGCCGATCATCGTGCCGGCGATCAGCGTCTGGTTGACCGCTTTGGTGTGTTGCCCCGCGCCGGGTCCCCCCTGGCGGACGTAGGTCGCTCCCATCAGTTTCCACAGGGGCTCAAGGTCGGCAATCGTTTGCTCATCTCCTCCGATCATGATGGAGAGTTTGGCGTTTTTCGCGCCGACGTCCCCCCCTGACACTGGCGCATCGATGCTCGTAACGCCCCGCTTCCCCGCTGTCTCGGCGATCTCCACCGCGAGCGACGGCTCGCTGGTGGTCATGTCGACCAGCACGCACCCTTTGCGGCAGCCGGCGAGCGCGCCTGTTGACTCATCCAGGAGCACACTCCGCACGTCGTGGGGCATGCCGACGATCGAGAAGACGATGTCGCTCGCCTCCGCCACCTGCTTGGGTGTATCGGCCCAGGTTGCCCCCTGGTCGACGAGCCCTTGGGCCTTAGCCTTTGTCCGGTTGAAGACGGTCGCCTTGTACCCGGCCTGCACCAGGTGGCCGCACATGCTGCTTCCCATCACGCCGGTGCCAATCCAGCCAATGCGGGTCGATTCGGGGGAGACATTCATGGGGCTACCTCACAAGGGAACTCGCGAACAAAAACCGATTCAACTCTTTAGCCAAAACGCCCAACAAAGACCCATTCCAAGGATTTTAACACAGAGACACAGAGACACGGAGGTCGGATTGTAAATTGAAAATCTCTGTGTCTCTGTGCCTCCGTGTTTCTTATCCACTTCAGTGAACTCGATATGGGTGAAGTCTTACAAACCAAATAGTTGCCGCCCATGGTCCCCGGTCCTTCACTCGATTGTCAACCGAGCGCCAGCGCCGCGGCCAGCACGCTCCACACGAAGCTTCGGCCCTCCGGCTCCTGCATCGCCCGTGGCCCGGCGATGTTGAGCCGCTCGACGTTGTGCTCATCGAGAAAGGCGTTGAGTCGCTCGGCGTGCCGGCGGAGGGCAACGGCTGACGTCCCCAGCGGCTCGGAGTCGCGGGCCAAGTGCAGGACCGGCTTTCCCATCCTCTCGGCGCGCTGCAACGTGAAAGCCGTTCCCCCCGACAGCTCGACCGGTAAGGTGAAGATCACGGTGGCGCCTGAGTCGCGGACGTTCCACGTCGTCCGCTGGGCATAGCCGGGCGAGGGGGTCTCGCGCAACTGGTAGCGCTCGTCGATCGGGCCATCCTCGGCCCGGCGCCCCCGTGGACACCAGCCGGCGTGGGGCAGGCCATACTCGATGGCGAAGTCGAGCGCCGCGCGGTCGACACCGGTTTGCCCACCCGAGACGATTGTGACCTGCGAGAGGGGCGAATTGCGAGGCGCTCGGGTCATCACGGCCGCAGGTTGGGGGGGAGGCCTTCGGGATACTCCTCGGCTTCCACCTCGGCGATCACGTTCTTGATGTACTCGATGCGGTTGGCCGGTTTGGGGTGGGTGCTCATGATTTCGGGTGGCCCCTCCCCACCCGCTTCGGCCAGCACTTCCATCAGCCCGATCATCGCCTTGGGGTCGTAACCCGCGAGCAGGCAGATTTTTACACCCCACTTGTCCGATTCGTATTCATCTTGCCGGCCGTAGTTCATGCTCACCATTTGCTTGGCAAGCTGGGCCATCCGCATCGAATTCGCATCGCCCCCGCCACCCACGCCGGCCGCGGTGGCCAGCCCGGTGAAAAGCTGCTCCTGGGCCATTCGCTTATTCCCATGCCGGGCGAGGACGTGCCCTATCTCGTGACCCAGTACACCGGCCAGTTGGCCCTCGGTCCTCAGTCGCTCGAACAGCGCCCGGGTAATAAAAATCTGCCCCCCCGGAAGCGCGAACGCGTTGACTGTGTTGGGATCGGCCAGCAGGTGGAACTGGAATTCGTAGGGGTTCTGTCGCCCCTTCTTGGCGAGGTCTTCCTCCAACACACGCACCAACCGGGTCCCCATCAGGGCGACCGTGTCGGCCGCCTGGCCTTGGAGGCGTCCCCCAAATTGCCGTGCGATTTCCGGCAGCGCTTGCAGGCCGAGCGCGATCTCGTCCTTTTCCTCGGGAAACGCGACTCGTTCCATTTCGCCCGTCACCAGGTTCTCGTCACCCGGACGGCCATAGTAGGAGACGAGGGCGAATATGGCGATCGCCGCGGCGATCAGCAGGCGGACCTTCCAGCTACTGCCGCCACGGTTTCCGCCCATACCGAAAGCATTTCGGCCAGTCGCGCTGTTGCGATACGACCCGCGCTGCCCGCCATGGGTGGGCATGGGAAACGAGAATCCGGCCACGGCTGGGGTCCCACGATGCGAGGAGATTGCAAGTAAACCGCCTGTTTACTGTAGCAAACTCCCCCGTGGCGGGGAGGGGCCAGAGGTCAGGGGCCGGGGGCCAGGGAAGTAGCTCGGGGTCTCAGCCCGAGTAAGCGAAGGCATGTTCGGTTCAGGGTTCGAGCGGCCTCATTCTTTAACCCACAAATCCCAAATCAGCAAATCCCCAATCCCAAATTCACCCCACGCTGCTCGGGCAAACGAGCCCGAGCTACTTTTCCCCGGCCCCCGGCCCCTGACCTCTGGTCCCTCACCAAAAACTGGCGCTGTCCAGCTAGGGCCGGGGAACGACTTCCTTCCCTGCCCGGGTGAGGAGTGCCCGTAGCGTCTCGGGGTTGATTTTGTCGAGGTCGAGCGTCTGGACCGAGCCGTCACTATATCCCACCGTGGCTGTCGTCCGCCCCTCGGCTATGAGCCCCTCAAGGGGCTTTTCGAGATCGACCTCCCAGTCGTCGGGCCGGGTCCAGACGACCGCCCGCTCGGGGGGAACTTCGACCGTCAGAATTGTGTTCGACAGGCCGTCGGTGACCTCCTTGAGTTGCGTACCGGGGGCGCGGAAGAACTTCTTGCCGAGAAAGTTGGTTTCCACCGGAGCGCCGAGTTCGGCCAGGGGGCGGAAGATCGATTCACTGTGGACGGGTAGCAGGATGGTTGTCTTTCCTTCGGCGGCAAGTTCGGGATGACGCGGGTCGATAAACACCGAGGGGACGGTTTTTGCCAATTTGAGGTTGTGCTCGCTATCCCACGGTTCATCAAGCCGGAATTCGTTGTAGAGTGCTTGCTGCTCGAGATAGGGCAGGATCGCAACCCGCCACGACAACAGCGGCTTGCCATCCTTGTCGACAATCGCGCTGGCGGCGGGCAAGCTCTTGGTCGAACTTTCGTAGTTCAGCATCGCGAGCGCGACTTGTTTGAAGTTGTTTGTCTGCTGGTTGCGCCGCGCGGCATTGCGGGCATCTTGTACGGCGGGACCAAGCACATGCTTGACCAGGTCTTGCGTTAGCTGACTGCCATGATCAACCTCAACGACTAGCTTCGCTCCCTCTTGCTGGATTTGAAGTGCCGCGGAGATTCGTCGTACGATTTCGGCAATCTGGGGGTTCGGAGCAGGAGGCGAGTTCAAGCTCTCCGCGGGAACATTGACCGGGCCTGTGTAAGGTTTCCGACTCTTGCTGTGAGTGTCCAATTCGGCGACCAGTTTCAAGCCCGCTTCGGCCGCCTCCTTGAGGGTCGTCGCGGCGTCGGCGTGGCGTGTTTCAAGCTCCCAGCGAATGCTCCACTCGGGGGGCTTCCCTATCGCGAGGGTGTCGTATTTGACATCGTCGGCCAGTAAGGTGCCGTTCACTTTGTCAAACGGTGCCGGCAGCATGGGAAACAACTCCCGCACCACCCGCCGCGCGTCGCTTCCCATGGAAGTGACGAGTCCCGCCCCATTGGCGTTGGGATCGTCGAGCAGCCCGGCGAGGGGTTCGGTCAGGGTGGGGCGGGAGACGGCCTTCAGTCCCTTCATTCGCTCGAGCGTGCCAGGCGAGGCCACGACGATTGACCCGCGGGCGTCGCGCAGCAACTCCGCTCGAACACCTGCTCGCCGCGTGTCGAGCGCGACAAATCCCTTCACCAATTCTTCGATTTTGTGGCTTTGTGCCGGATCCGACGAGGTCACGATCACCAGCGGCCCACCCTCGGCGTGGACGTCGTGCAGGCTGAGCGTAAACACCACCTCCTCGGCACCCGCCTCTTTCAATTGCTTGATAAGTTGCCGCGCCATGGCAAATCCGGGATTGGCGGCTAACTTATTTCCCTCTTGGCCCAGGAGAGCCGGAATCATCTTCTGAGTCCCGTCGACCCACGCGGGGTCGAGAACGATGTATCCCAGGGAGACCGTTTCGCCGTCGAGGTAGGGTGCGGCGGCGGCGAGTACGCGATCGCGACGAGCTGCATCGGCCGCGTCCGCCTCACCTTGGGCAAGAGCGCTGGCGGCCATGCCGACAAGACTCAGGGTCACGATGGAAAGATGGAATGTGCGCATGGGATGTCCTGCGTGTGAGGATGAGTCTTGATGAAAAATCGACGGGCTACTTGGCGATCGTTAGTTCGAACCGCCGTTTGACATGCACGCCATCGCTCTTGGGCAGTGTGAGAATGGCCGTCCCCCCTTCGAGTTCGTACATGAAGGGCTGCCCGGTGGCGGGATTCACGGGGACAGGAACACACGTCACGTCGTCGAGCCGCTGCGGCCATTGGTTCCCATTACGGGCTGCATGCATACGGAGGGCTTCGATCACTTGCAGCGCTGCCATTTCGCGTTCGAGCCGCACGGAAGACGACCGGGCAGCGGTCATGGCCGGAAGCAGCAGCGAGGCCACCGGCACGAGTTCACGGTTAGGGCCACGCCCTATCCCATTACTCTTGAGATAGTCCTCCGCTTCCCGCTCTATGGCCCGGGCGTCGCTCAAGGGGACATAATAGGCCTTCTCCTGCGCGTCGGCGGCCATTCGGTAGGCTCGCGTTGAATAAAGGGAAAGCACTTGCCCCACTGCCATCGCCTCGACCTCGTCAGCCTGGTAACCCCAGTCGATAAGTCGCTGCTTGGCGTGGGAATAGCCCATTAGGCCGAGCGACATAGCCGCCAGTTCGGCCCCTGTTTTCGGCGGCCACGGCGAACTGCCCGTCTCCATGCGCATCACCGGCGCGAAGTCGGTGATCCCCTTGACCCACAAGGCATTCCATTCACCAGGGGAAAGTTGCATCGAGTCGTCGGCATCGAGCATCCCGAACATCCGCGACCCGAGCGCCAGTTCCGCGCGGATAGAGTCGCGCAGCGAAACCATCGGCTGCCGGCGTTCCGCCAGTGCCCAGTAGAGATTGGGCGAATCGGGTGCCGCGATCAGATCGATCGCGTCGTCATTTGCAATTCCGCAGATGGCAATACCGACCAGATCACAAACAAGAAACGACTCGACCTCCACATCCTGCCCGAGCCGATAATTCATCCGCATCAGGTCGATCGCCTCGTCGTAGTTCTGTTCGGCGATTGCGACACGGGTGCAGAGCGACAGCGCGCGGCTCATTTCACGGCTCGCCTGAATCTCGGGAAGCAGGACGGCGATGATGTCAGGTCCTTTCATATTCTCAACGCCACGTCCCCAATCGGTGTCGCGCGATTGCGCTCCTAAACGGATGTAGCCAATCGTCCCATCAAACGATTGTGCCGCTTTGCGTGCCTTATCGAGGGGGATTTGACTGATCGGTGTTTCATTCATGCTCCATTTGTCGAGTTCTTCCAGCCCATACTCGTCACGCAACGACTTCCATACCCGCTCGATTCCTCCCTCGGGAAAAGCCCGCATGTAGTGTAGGACGGAGTTTCCCGGAACCAGCTCGTGGGGGCGCAGGCTTAGCCGGTACTTGAACGCGGGGACTGGTTCATCGGCGGCGGTCACTTCCATGCGCACGGTGAGATTGGAATTGTCTGCTGGGTCACGAGTCCACACTGCCTCGGCCAAAACAGTCTGACAACCAATCGCGACGACGATCGTCATCAGGCAAGCAGCAAATGACATGCGACCGTAGGGTAGGCTTCCAGCGTGGGGCAGGCTTCCAGCCTGCCATTTATTGAAGGCGAAGTTGAAGGACCTAACAGGCTGGAAGCCTGCCCTGCGAGTGCTGGTGTTCATGAAAAGTGTTCCTTATTTGGCAAGGTGCGACCCATTGGCTCCGGATCCGATTCCGCGGGCGAATCCGATCTGGTTTCCGATGGGGGAAGATACTCGTTCAGCAGGTTTCGCATCGTGGCGGGCTCGCGCTCGGGCGTTTCGCCGGACGTCGTCGAGTAGCCCGTCGATCGCAGCATGTTGACCCCGCCGCTGAGCACGGCGCTGCGGACGGCAAGATAGTTGTCCCCCCCCACCGGCAATCGATAGGGCCAGGGCAACTGGGGTGATGTCGTGGGGGGAAGTTCCGTCGCCTCATCGTTTGCGTCGACTGTCGGGACCGTGGAAGCGGTGGCGATCTGTTCCGGGGCCACCTCCTCGCGATGCGCCGTCGCCACGCTCTCCACCGGCGTCGATTGCCGCACCAGCATCACCGCCAGCATCACACTCGCCGCAGTGGCGAGCGCCGTCGCGGCGGGCCATCCGAAGCGCACGGCGCCTCTCCGCGGAGCAGCTTCCAGCGACACGAGCGCCGCCTGCCAACCCGCGTCGAACATCAGTCGATCGCGATCGATCGCCGGCGCCGAGGGGACAAAGTTTTGTAACCGCGCTTCGACTTGTTGGTCGAGCGCACTTAATCGGTCTTGGTCGTCACGGGACATGGCGCTGTCCATTTCTCTCGAAGGGTCTCTAAAGCCGTCTGATATTGACGGTGAATGGTGGAGGTCGAACACTCGACGACAACTGCGATCTCCGCGAAGGTGAGGTTACCCCACACCTTGAGGACGACGATCTCTCGCAACTCGACGGTCAACTGGTTCAAGGCGTCGAGAAGTTCCGCTCGCTCTACTTCCGATTTGGCGTCGAGCGAGGTGAGCCGCGACGTCCACGCCTCCTGCTCCCGCTCGGTCCGCCGACGCTGGGCCCGGGCCGAGTTGAGCGCCCGGCACTTCACCACTCGGTAGACCCAGGCCACCGGTTGATCGGGGAGCGGCCGTGTGCGGGCCAGCTCGATCAACGCCTCCTGCACGCAGTCGTCGGGCGAGGGGGACCACTGGGCGGCGTACAGGGCGAGCGCGGCACCATGCTGGTCGAGCAATTGCCCCACCAGTTCGGCTAGCTCCGCCGGATCGCCCCAGTTGCTCATCCCCGTTTGGTTCCTGCCCCTTGGTTCCTGTCTGTCGCGGGCTTGCTAATGATGAGTCACCCCTCGGGGGGCGTTTGTTCCGCGACGCGAAGAAAAGTTTTTTTGGCCGCTACGCCCCTCCGAGCGACATTGTAACAGGGGGCCACAGGCCCGTGGGGCGGCGTCACCAGGGGCTGCGGATGCTACAATGCCCGTTTTCGCCCAGCATTCGTCGATCGCCCTCAGTTCCCCCATGCATGTCCTCGTCACCGGTCCCGGCGGCTTTTTGGGCCGCTATATCGTCGAGCAGCTTCTCGCCAGGGGAGATACCGTGCGGGGCCTCGCTCGGGGCGACTACCCCGAACTCGCCACCATGGGGGTCGAGCTCCTCCAGGGGGACCTGGCCGACCGCGACCGGGTGGTCGAAGCGTGTGCGGGTATCGACTGCGTGATCCACACGGCCGGCAAGGTGGGGGTGTGGGGCCGCTGGTTCGATTACTTCCGGGCGAACGTCCATGGGACACTCAACATCCTCTCGGCCTGCAAGGAGCAGGGGGTCGACCGGCTGGTCTTCACCAGCAGCCCCAGCGTCACCTTCGCCGGCGAGGACCAAAAAGGGGTCGACGAACTGGAGCCCTACCCGCGAAAGTGGCTCTCCCACTATCCCCATTCGAAGGCGCTCGCCGAGCAGTTCGTGCTGACGATGAATGGCGAGGAGGTAGCCGGGGGGAAGCGGCTGCGGACCTGTTCGCTCCGGCCCCATTTGATTTGGGGACCGCGCGACCATCATCTGGTAGCCCGGCTGGTGGAGCGATCGCGGGCCGGCAAGCTCCGCCGCGTTGGCAAGGGAACCAATCTGGTCGACATGATCTACGTCGAGAACGCCGCCGAAGCCCATCTGCTGGCCGCCGACGTGCTCGCCCACGACGACTCACCCGCGGCGGGCAAGGCGTACTTTCTGAGCCAGGGCGAGCCGGTGAACTGCTGGGAATGGGTCGACCAGATCCTCGCCCTCGCTGGCGAGGGGCCGGTCAAGCGAAAAATCTCCCGCCGCGCCGCCTACTCGATCGGCCGCACGCTGGAAGCCGCTTATTGGGCTTCACGGCAGTTTCATCGCGAGCCACGCATGACCCGGTTCGTCGCCCAGCAACTGGCGACGAGCCACTGGTTCGACATCTCGGCGGCGCGTAGAGATTTGGGGTACGAGCCGCGGGTGTCGACGGAGGAGGGGATGCGGCGGTTGGGGGCGTGGCTGCGAGCGACCGACGCGAATTAGTCCAACGTATAAACACCTTGCTTGATGAGCGATCGGCGAAGTGCTAGTTGGGGCATGCCGTTCATATCCAGAAGTTGAACTGTGGCCCTGCCGCAAGGGGTGATTCCCGCCATGCGACCATCAAGGCTCACCAGAAAATGATCGTGCCAGGAATCGACTCGAGGGTCGTACAGATTCACTCTCTCTCGCGAAACTGGATCGACGCTGGCAAAGTTAGTCCCCTTGTGCAAGTTACATTGAGTGCAAGTCCACGACAGATTCGTATCGGAGTCGTCCCCTCCGTGAATTTTTGCAAGTATGTGGTCGACGTGAAAAGGAAAGTCGTCCGCGGCATCAGGTAGTTTGCAATACTCGCAAACCGCGTTCGCACGCCGGCGAATGATCTGACGGAGGCGCCGGTTCATATTCTAATCGTGGCGCTCGGCCAATGCTTGATGAGCCTTAGACTTGAGAAGAGCAAGAAGTGTTCCGGCATCGGCCAGCGCACGATAGTCCTCCTTCTCTGACTCAGTTAGTGTTCCTTCGTTCGATTTCTTGCCGAGTTCGCGCACGCGCTCCAAGACATGCGGCGAAGGCTTCAAAGCTAGAATACGCTCCGCAGCCGCTGGCGTAAGAGACTCTGCCAGAGGGTCCAAGAACTCATCCAGAAGATTTGCTACTGTGGCCATGCGTCAATTATATTTTGGTTTCGTGGTATCCAGAAAGTCGGAGTTCACAAAGTACGCCTTCCGAATCGGTAGTCGTCGAAATGCTCGGCCAAATCGGTGATGCCCGTCTCAATACCGATTCCGGCCAGAGGGTCGTCCAGCACAACAGTTTCCTGGGGGGCCGCCTCGACTTCGATTGTGAGCCGGACTTCTTGGTTCTCGGCCAGCACCGGCACTTCAAGCGGCCTGAACACGCCATCTTGAAACACGGCTCGAATTGATTGACTCATAGTTACTCCTCCCCCTTTATTCTAGCTCGTCGAGCCGATGCGGCCAACTCTCTAGAAAAACAGATGGTAACCAAACAAAACCGCCCGAGCCAAGTCGGCTCGGACGGTCGGGGAAAGGGCAGGGTTGAAGTCGGCGGTGGGGGAAGTCAGTTCTCCATCGCCAGTCGGGCTTGCGAAGTCACCAGGCGAATCTTGGTCTTGGTGACGACTTTCCCCTCGGCGTTAAAGACAATCATCTCGGCGTCGGCCGGGCCCGCCAGTTCGAGCATTGGCAACTTCACCGCTACCTCGCTCGGTGACCAGTTCTCGATTACCACGGGAATGGCCAGTGGGCCGATCAGGAGTCGCACTCCGCCGGTCGTTTCGCCAAACTCCTTGCCATCGAGCACAAGCGAGCTACCTGTTGTGAACTGCGGGGCAGGACGCTCTGGCGCCTGGCGGACATTTGCCTCTGTCGGTGGTGCCTGGGGCTCACGAGGTGGTAAGACGGAACGCTCCTGCTGGCCTGGGGCGGCAGGGCCGAACGCCCTTGGGGCGATTCCGAGTGGCTGAGGTGGCGCTGGGGCATTCGAGGGGACCATGCGACCGCTGTCGTAAATTGCTGGCATCCGGATCATTTGACCCGCCACGAGGGGTGTTCCCGGCGGGAGGCTATTGAACGTGGCAATCCTGGCGGCGAAGCTGGCGTTGCCATATTCACGTGCCGCGATGGCGGCGAGCGAATCGCCGGGGAGTACGTAGGCGAGGCAGTGGAAGGGGTGATGGCAATGGTCGACAGGCTGATGGACAACTACCGGCGCCGGCCGCACGTAGACAGGCTTGTGATAGTAATTGTGGTGGTGATAATGGGGATGGTGTTGGGCATGAGAGTGATGGGAGTGAGCGTGGTGGGAGTGATGGGAATGCTGGAGGTGTTTGGAGAGTGACGACCGCGAGAAATTCCCCCCGCCCCCTTTTCCTCCCCCCGAACCTTTCCCGCTGCCGAAGCCAGCTTGGGCTGTAAGGGGGGCGGCAGCGAGAGCGACCAGCAGAGCCAGGGTTGTCAAAGACATGCGGACCATAGCGAGGTTTCCTTTGGATTAGTGGCCCCGCTTGGGGGGGCCGGTGAGTGGATCGAAAGCCACCCCTCTTACGATCTCCACCGCGGGCTGTTACCGATCGCCCCCTGATTATTTCTGCCGCGCCCCGTAAGGCCGGTTACAATGTGGCCGGGGGCCGCTGACCTGCTGAACTATTGAAAAACTTGGGCACCTTTTCCCATGGACGACGATCTCGATCGGCTCAGCCGTATCCAAACCATGTGGTCGATGGTCCAGCAGGCCCATCGCCCCGACGCCACCAAGTTTGCCGGGGCCCAGCAGCAAATGCTCGATCGCTATGGCGGAGCGGTCCGGCGGTATGCCCTGGCCGCCCTCCGCGATCCCGACGCGGCGGACGAGGTGTTCCAGGAGTTTGCCCTCAAGTTCGTCCGTGGGGACTACGGCAAGGCGACCCCCGACAAGGGACGTTTCCGCAGCTTTCTCAAGACGTCGGTCTACCACCTCATCATCGACCACCAGCGCCGTCGCGGCCGGAAAGCCAAACACGAGGCCCCGCTGGTAAACGAAGTGGCCGACAAGCCCGACGAGTCGACGTCGGACGACGACCAGACGTTTCTGGCCAGTTGGCGTGACGATCTTTTGGACCGCACCTGGCGGCAGTTGGAAGAAGACGAGGCCAAAACCGGGAAACTCTATTACACCGTCCTTCGGCTCCGCGTCGAACACCCCGACCTCCGCTCTCCCGAACTCGCTGAAAAAGTGACCGAAGCGACCGGCAAGGCGACCAACGCCGGCGCGGTCCGGACGACGCTCCACCGCGCCCGGGAGCGATTTGGCGACATGCTGATCGACGAAGTGGCCCACAGCCTCGCCGACGCGACGGCTGAAGCGGTGGAACAGGAACTGATCGAGCTCGACTTGTGGCAATACTGCAAGCCAGCCCTCGAGCGCCGGCGCGAGAAGGAAGCAGGATCGTAGAACGGGCTCATTTGCCCGTTCAAAATTTGGGATTTGCTATTTTGGTGGGCTTGGTTGGTGGTAAGAATAGGACGGGGATGTTCAGGATTTGGCAGGATTTTCAGGAAGTTGGAAGTTGGAAGAAAGGGTACTGCAGGGGTCGTAGAACGGGCTCATTTGCCCGTTCAAACATTGGGGTTCGATAAAGCGGGTGGCGTTAACGATGGGACACGGATGAACACGGGTCCGGTCGGATCACCACGGATCAGAAGGGTGACGGTCTTGAGCGATGTTCCACAAGGCGCTTTCTGATCCGTGGTGATCAGAATCAATCCGCTTCAATCCGTGTCCTATTCCTTAATCCGATCCTGACAATCCTGCCAATTCCTGAAAATCCGCGTCCTATTCTTCGTGCTGACAAACTTGGTGGGAGTAGATAGCGCGTGAGGCATTTAAGCTTCGTACCATTCACGGGACTGCGAGTTCGCGAAGAGCGTCTGCTTGCGCTTGGCATGTCGCTTCCTGGGCTCACGCAGCGCGGCGCTGCTTTGGCTGAACTCCCCGCGCTGGGGTTGTTGACTCTCGCCGGGATGACGCCCGACGATTGGAGCGTCAGCTACCATCCCGCGAGTGGCGCGAGTGAGGAACTTGCCGAGACGATCATCGCCCAGCGGCCGACCCTGGTCGCTATCTCGGCCCTCACCGCGTCGATCAACGAAGCCTACGCCTTTGCCGACCGGCTTCGTGCCGCGGGCATCGCCGTCGTCATGGGGGGACTCCATGTGACCGCCTGTCCTGACGAAGCACGGCGGCATGCCACCGCCGTTGTCGTGGGAGAGGGAGAGCCAGTCTGGCGCGAGCTACTTCGCGATGCCGAGCGAGGAGAGCTCAAGCCCAGCTATCGAGCGACCACCCGTGCCGCGGTCGAGTGGCCCATGCCGCGATTTGATCTGCTGGGCGCCACTCCGCCGCGATTCACGTTGCAGACCGAGCGGGGGTGCCCCTTGGCGTGCGAGTTCTGCGGAGCGAGCCGCCTCTTGGGTAGTTTTCGCGAGAAACCGACCGCGCGGATCCGTGAGGAACTGGCGGCAATTGCCCGTCTTTCGCCGCGGCCGATGCTCGAACTGGCGGACGACAACACGTTTGTCGGCAAGCGGCCACCGGAGGAACTCTTTGCGGCACTCGCCAACGTCGGGGCGCGGTACTTCACCGAGGCCGACTGGCGGATCGGCACCCGTCCCGACGTGCTCCAGGGCCTTGCCGCGTCGGGCTGTGTGCAAGTGCTGGTGGGGATCGAGTCGCAGGTTTTCCGCTATCCCGGCATGGGGGCCAAGGATCGGGAGTGGCACGAGATGCTCGCCGCAATCGAGGCGATCCAGGCCGCGGGTGTGGTGGTCAATGGCTGCTTTATCCTGGGCGCCGATGGAGAAACACCCGAGTCGATCGACCGGCTGGTGGAGTTCCTGCTTGAGAGTCCCTTCGCCGAGATCCAGCTCACCTTGCAGACACCCTTTCCCGGCACCGCGCTCTACCGGCGGCTTGCGGAGTCGGGCCGCATCCTCCCCGAGCGCGACTGGTCCCACTACACGCTCTTCGACGTGACCTATCGACCCGATCGGATGACGGCCCGCGAGCTGGAGCAAGGTTTCGCCCATGCCCTCGCGTCTCTGTTTTCCGCGGCTCCCGCCGCGCGGCGAAGTGCCTTGCGCAAAGCCATTTGGAGCCGCAACCCCGTTTTCTCTCGCCACGCCAGATCATGACCCTCTCCACCCTCCCCCGCTACCTGATTGGCCGTGAAAGCGCGATTCGCGAAGTCATCGAATCACGCGGAGTCTTGCTGCTCGGCTTTCTGTTCGTCCTGTCAGCCGGGTTCGCCCGCGAGTACGACGGCGAGGATTTGGTCGCCGAGCCGTGGCATTTGCTGATTCCACTGGGGGCGTCGGTCGTGTCGTGCGCTATCCTCTATCTGCTTCTGCTGCTCGTAGCGAGGCGCGACAAAGAGTATCCGCTACGGCCTGTCGAACGGTTCACCCGGTTCCTCGGCCTCTACTGGATGACCGCTCCCTTGGCATGGCTCTACGCGATCCCGGTCGAACGCTGGCTCTCTCCAGTAGATGCCATGGAGTTCAACCTCTATCTGCTAGGAATTGTCGCGCTCTGGCGGGTGCTGCTGATTAGCCGCGGGGCGGCTGTGCTGTTCGGCACGACATTCAAGCACACCATTTTCCCCGTCGTGCTCTTCGGCGACGTCCTGATGCTGATCATCCTGGCATACACGCCCGTCCCGATTTTGCAAATCATGGGAGGAGTGCGACTCTCTCCAACAGAGGCCTTACTGCAAGACGTCACGTCAACCGCAACGTTTTGGGGCGTGTTTTCTTTTCCCGTGTGGGCAATTGGAACTCTTGCAATTTGGTCGACAAGCCTCGAGGAGGGAGAGTCCTGGCGCCCGATCAAGTTGGCCAGTCGTCGCCACGGGACAAGTGCATCCCTATGGGGGCTCGGTATAGCGGCACTTCTCATCTGGATTCCAATTCTGCCCAAGACTCAGCCCCCATTACGGCTCCGGAACGAGGTTGATACTCTACTTAGGCAGGGTGAAATCGAACAGGCTGTCGGACTCATGTCGGCCCACCAGCGAGAAGACTTCCCTCCCATATGGGATCCCGCTCCGCGGCCCGCATTTCGCGAGAATTTCCCACCGCTACATCTCGTGCTCCATATAACCCGCGACCCGGCAACGGCACCCTGGGTGCGAGAACTGTATGTCGACAAGGTGGCGCGACAATTCGAGTCGCCTTACGGAAACGCTTGGGGTCGATTGCGCGACGACGAATTCGAGGAGTACGCTGAGGCCATAGCGGAACTTCCTTCCGACTCCGCCGTGTTGCAAAGGACTGCGACCGAGTGGAAGCGGCTTTTGGGGAATGAGGGGCTAAGCGAGGAACTCCGCGAGCTCATTTTGACTCAACTCGGCAAGTGGGGCATCGATCCCACTCCACCTCCCTCTTCGATTGACGGCCTGATTGAGCATCTAGAGCCTGATGAACCATCGTCAGACCAGGCGACGCAGGACGAGCCGGAGCCAACCGAATGAAACTCCCCTCCCGGCTATTCCACCCCCCGATCGATTGGTAGCTCCGCCACTTGCGCCAACGTGATTCTCCGTTGTAAAACCCATTCCCAACAGCAAAATGACCCTCTCCACCCTCCCCCGCTACCTGATTGGCCGTGAAAGCGCGATCCGCGAAGTGATTGAATCGCGGGGCGTGCTGCTGCTTGGATTTCTGTTCGTCCTCTCGGCGGGGTTTGCTCGCGAGTATGACGGCGAGGATCTGGTCGCCGAGCCGTGGCATGTGCTGATTCCGCTTGGGGCGTCGGTGGTGTCGTGCGCGCTGCTGTATCTCCTTTTGCTGATCGTGGGGCAGCGGAGCAAGGATACCCCGCTTCAACCGCTCAAGCGGTTTGGTCGATTCCTGGGTCTCTACTGGATGACCGCGCCGCTTGCCTGGCTCTACGCCATTCCCGTCGAACGCTGGCTCGAACCAGTCGATGCGATGCGATTCAACCTTTACCTGCTGGGGATCGTCGCGCTGTGGCGGGTGTTGCTCATCAGCCGCGCAGCGGCAGTCTTATTTGGCACGTCGTTTTCGAGAACCATCTTTCCCGTGCTATTGTTCGGCGATGGACTGATGCTGTTCGTCGTTCACTTCATCCCCGTACCGATCTTTCAAGTGATGGGGGGCATTCGACTGACGTCGACCGAGGTCGTGCTGCAAAACTTCGCTTTTACCGCAGGTGCGCTCGGCTGGCTGTCGCTCCCCGTCTGGATTATCGGTACCATTGTGGTCGCGGCGCGGGGAAACAGCGACGGTCGCGAATGGCGCGTCTTGCCACTCGGCAAGCCGCCTGGCAAAGTGAGCCCGGCACTTTGGGGGCTTGGCATCGCCTCGCTACTCGTCTGGATTCCGATCCTCCCGCTCACCCAGCCACCGCTGCGACTGAAGCACGGAGTGGACGCTCTGCTCAATCGAGGCGATGTCGAACAGGCCGTACGGCTTATGTCGGCCCACGAACGCGGCGACTTCCCACCGATCTGGGATCCCGCCCCGCGCCCCGCGTTCGACGAGTTGCATCCCCCGCTCTATCTCGCGCTACGGGCAACCCGCGACCCGGCAACGGCACCCTGGGTGCGCGAACTCTACGTCGATAAGGTCGCACGCCAGTTCGAAAGCGAATACATGGCAGTGTACGCCTGGAAGAATCTCGACGACGAAGAGTTCTACGAGTACCTCATCGCCATTAACGAACTTCCGCCGACGGCGAGGGCCGTGGAACAGACAAAACATGATTGGCGTATGTTGTTGGGCGACAAGGACATCGATGAGGAGCGGCAAGCGATCATGCGCTCGCAGCTTGTCGAATGGGGCTGGGTGCCAATGCCGGACGATTCAGCCGAGCCCCCTCATGAGCCACCACCCTCCGACACTCCGCCAGCCGACGAGGCAGCGAGGGAAGAGCAGGAGACGACCGGGTAACACTCCTGCTCACGGCACTGCCGTCGTGTGTAGGTGTTTTTTAGGGAAAGCGGCGTTTTGCATACGTTTCTGATGACATTGCGGGGAATTTCACGTGTTTTGGGCATTACACATATGTTTTTCTTGAAAATGGCCGTTTTGCACATAATAATCTTGTGCTGCATACGTTTTCCCGGAATCGGCCATGCCTGCAACTATTTTTCATGAGCCCAACAGCCTCCGATCTGTGGGGTATACCGCACTTATTGAGCGGCTAGGCATAATCGCTATGCCGCACTATCACGAATCGTTCGTCGCCTCTCGCGGCCCCCGTCTCGTCGAGACCGGGGACGGGATCGTCCGCGAAATCTACCCCGCCAGCTACTGGCCGGGCGAATCGCTGGGGGATCACCTTGAGTTTGCCCTCAAGTACGACGGCGTGAATCTGGCAATCTTGGCGTCCCTGTTCGCCGTGGTGGATGCCGTGGAGATCGCGGCCTTCATCCAGTCGAAGCCAAGGGGCAGGTACGCTCGGCGGATTTGGTATCTTTACGAACTCCTGACCGGCCAGCGATTGCCCGTCGACGATCTCAAGCGGTGCAACTACGTCGATCTGTTGGAACCGGAAGCCTACATCACGGCCAGTCCGGCAAAACGATCTCCCCGCCAAGGCATCAACGACAATCTGCTCGGCGACGGGGGGTACTGCCCCATCATTCGACGCACGGCAGCGATCGATCGTTTCTTGGGTGCTGATCTCAAGGAGCGATGCCAACAGGTGGTGGCCGCGTATTCGCCGGAATTACTTCGGCGGGCCTTGAGTTACCTCTACACGAAGGAAACGAAGTCCTCTTTCGAAATCGAGCACATCAAGCCCGACGCCAATCGTACCGAGCGGTTCGTCGCGCTATTGCAAATGGCGGAAGAGGAGGATTTTTGCGACCGGGCGCGACTCGTCGACCTGCAGAATCGAATTGTCGATCCCCGTTTTGCCGCCGCCGACTTTCGCACGACGCAGAATTACGTTGGCGAAACGATTATGATGGGCAGGGAGCGTGTTCATTTTGCCTGCCCCAAACCGGGGGACGTGCCCGATCTGATGGAGGGCCTGATCGCCGCGCACCAGAGGATGAGCGCTGGTGGCGTCCATCCTGTCCTTCACGCCACTGCCGTCGCCTATGGATTCGTGTTTCTCCATCCGTTCGACGATGGCAACGGCCGAATTCATCGTTTTCTTATCCACAACATCCTCGCGCGCCGTGGCTTCACGCCCGAAGGACTCATGTTCCCGGTCTCGGCCGTCCTGCTCAAGAATCCCGCCGCTTACAATGCCTCGCTGGAAGCGTTCTCCCGTCCCCTGATGCGGCTGGTGGAATACACGCTGGACGACGAGGGGCAAATGACCGTTCATAACGACACGGCCGTGTGGTATCGGTTTATCGACATGACCGTGCAGGCCGAGGCATTATTCGCCTTTATCGAGAACACCATCGACACCGAACTGGCGGATGAACTCGCCTTTCTAGCCAACTACGATCAGACCAAGGCCGCCATTCAGGCCATCGTCGACATGCCCGATCGCAAGATCGATCTCTTCATTCGCTGTTGCCTGCAAAATCATGGCAAACTATCCGCCGGCAAGCGCCGCAGCCAGTTCGACTTTCTTACCCCCGGCGAGATCGCCACGATGGAGGAGGCCGTTCAAGCGGCTTTTGAAAAGGAAGGGTCCGATGAGCGACCCGAATAACGACGAGTCCGCTTTTGTATCAGCTCGTGCCTCAACTCCCCACAACGTCTGCTAGCACGAAAAATCGCCATTCTCCAAAAAATCCCCGGTCCCCCCGCTCCTCTCCCACGCTCTAATCATGTAGACAACCTGACCCGCTTCCTCCGGATGGCCGCGCGATGTCGCTAGCTGAACCTTTTTCCCCCGCGGTCACCGCTCCTCCCGCCGCGCCGGCTATCGGCACCACCGACGGCGAGCTGCTGCTCCGATTCTCCAAACATGGCTGCCAG
The DNA here is from genome assembly GCA_964650265.1 of uncultured Planctomycetaceae bacterium. Classification (GTDB taxonomy): domain Bacteria; phylum Planctomycetota; class Planctomycetia; order Pirellulales; family Lacipirellulaceae; genus CAZYQQ01. Next base: position 75,039 of record CAZYQQ010000005.1, on the reverse strand, counting down.
CAGTCGTTCGCCCAGTTGGTCGACGCCCATGGGCCGCTGGTGTGGGCCACTTGCCGCCAGGTCCTTTGCCACCACGACGACGTGGAAGACGCCTTCCAGGCCACCTTTCTGATCCTCGCCCGGCGGGCCAACGATATCCGTGCTAGCGACTCCGCCGCCCCCTGGCTCTACCGGGTGGCCTACCGAACGTCGCTCGCCCTCTCGCGGCAGCGGCGGGCGAATCCGACCGAGCCGCTGGGAGATCGCGAGGTGCTCGACGACCGACCCGATCCCCTCGAACATCTCCACCAGCAGCACATGGTGGCCGTGCTGGTGGAAGAACTCCGGGCCCTCCCCGACCGCTATCAGGCCCCGCTCGTCCTTTGCTACCTCGAAGGGCGATCGCGGCAGGGGGTCGCCGAACTGCTCGACTGCACCGTCGCCACGGTCAAGGGGCGGCTCGCTCGGGGGCGGCAACTCTTGAGGCAACGGCTGGCCCGCCGGGGTGTGGCCCTGTCGCTAGCGTCGGGTGCGGCCGCCACGGCTGTCGTTCAGGCCCAATCGGCACTCGCGGGGAGTCCACTTCCGGCAGCGACGGCTAGCGCGGCGCTAAGTCCAACGGCACCGCTGGGCGATCTAGGGATTTCGACAACAGTTTCTCAACTTGTGAACCAAGGAGTTTCGGCTATGACGTATGCCTCGCTATTCAAGCCTTGCGCGGTGATTGCGGCAACGCTGCTGTTGGGGGTAGCCACGGCGGTCGCCTTGGATGAACCCGATCCGCAAGTGACAACTGGCGGCAGTGCGGCGGCGGTGGGGAGTGACCTTACGATCCAATTGGACGCGGCCACCACCACAAACGACAGCGTCACATCGGCGGAAGATGAGTCAACCCCGTCGGTGCATATCGAGGCAAACAGCCCTCCCGCCACACAGCCTGCCGCTGCTCCTCCGACAACCTTCGACAGTGTTATTCAGCGTCCTTCATTCCAAAATATCCCAATCGAGGCCAGCAATATCCCAATCGAGGCCAGCGCCCCCGCTGGCACACAACCGGCTACCCCTCCCTCACCCTCGACGAGGCAAGAACCGTTGGGAACCCCCGCGTCCGGCTACTATCGCCCACAAGCCGCGCCCCCCACGCCCGTCTACACCCAGCAAGTGGTCCCACAGCCGCGATACAATGGCCCCTACGCCCCGTCGTACCCCCAGCCCACGCCGAATATTCCGACGGAGGGGGAGCCAAGCCTCCAGCAACTTCAGTTAATGCTCGAACACTGGCAGGCGAAATCCGAGGGCTTGCGTCTCAAGGCCAGCGTCTTGGTGAATCAATCGCAAAATGAGAACGACCAAATGAAGCGGGCCGAGGGAATGCTCGCCTTGGCCGACGCCTACGAGGCCGACGCCGAGCGATTGGCGGTGGAGGGGGCGATTACTCGCCGGCAGCAGTCGACACCGTTGGCCGTGGCGCCGCACTACGTCGAGCTACAACAAGAAGTGGAACAACTTCGCCGCGAACTCGACGCGGCCCGCGGCCACTCGAATGCTGGAGATCGCTACTTCGCGTCGCCGCCCTACACCCCACAGCCGGCTATGCCCTATAGCCCATCACAAAGACCCGCGCCAGCGACCGCCGTTCCCGGCCCCGTGTCGATCCATCCAGGCCAGCACTTGCAGGTCTTGATTATCGAAGGGGAAGAGGGGCAGCAACGCCAAATGGTACTCATGTCGCAAGTCGATGGCGACGGTAGGATTTCACTTCCCGGAATGTTCGAGGGGTCGATCAAGGTGAAGGATTTGCAAAAGGTCGAAGGGGAGATCAAGGAAAAGATCATCAAGCGGATCGAAACAACGAGCCCTCGCAAGATCGGCGAGGGAGACATTCGCGTGAGGGTGCTCGCCAGTCCGGTAGCGCCAGTCCTCTTCGCGCCAACGACCGACGCGTATGCCCTCCCACGCACTACCCCGTCCCAACTTCCAACTTCCAACTTCCAACCTCCAACTCCGACACCTCCCACACTCTCCGCCCCTCCGCTTCCAGCCAACGGGCCGGCGCCCTTCAACAGGGACCCGGAGTCGGCGCCTCGGCAATTCCGCGACGCCCCTCCCGCTGCAACGCAAAATGGCTTCCCCCCTGGCCCCTCATCCCTCGCCCCTGGCCCCTCGCCGAGGAGCGAGGCAGCCGAGGAGATCAGACAGTTGCGGCAGCGGATCAAGCAGCTTGAGAAGACGCTTCAGCAGCAGTCGGCACCAGTCCCAAAAGATCCGCCAACCGACAACCCCTCCACGCCGTTAGGGAATTATTGAACAAGTAGAAAAACGCGGAGGCGCAGAGGCGCGGAGATTTAGTTGGCAGGGTGAAGGTAGTTCGCGTGGAAAGCGACCTCTTCAAAATGACTTAAGGCCAAATATTATCCGACTGCCCCGCCAATAATATCTCCGCGCCTCTGCGTCTCCGCGCTGTTGTTTCCTTCCGCTTCCCTATCCGAGCGTCACCCGCTCCACCTCGGCGACGTGCTTGCGGGTCGTCCAAACCGCCACCACGACACCCGCGATCGCCCCAAGCAGGTGCCCCTCCCAACTGACTGGCGAATCCCACCGGGGGACGACGCTGAGCGCGAGCGTGCCGCCATAGAGAATTCCCACGACCAGGGAAATCGCCAGCGGGATCAATCTCCCTTCGCGCAAACCCGAAACGATCAGGTAGGTGATCAAGCCGCAAACGAGCGAACTGGCACCAATATGGATGGCAGGTCGCCCCAGCAGCCAAAGTAGTCCGCCACTCACCAGCACGATCGCGGCAACAACGCGCCACGAATCTCCCCGCGAACCCGCGAGCAACAGCAGCAGAACGGTGAGTGGGACCGTATTGCTGACCAGGTGGGCGAGATTGGCATGCAGGAAGGGGGAGGCCACAATTCCGATGAGCCCCTCGAGCGTGCGTGGCAGCAGGCCAAACGAGGCAAGGTTCACGGGCAGCAGAAGATCGGCCACATAGATGGCCCAAAGTGCTGCCACAAACGCGAGCACGCCATACATCTCCTCGCGAATCGAGTGCCTGGCCATCGGCGGGTCTTCTCACTTCAAGTGTGCGGCGAGTATCCCAAGCAATTCAAGAAACGCGCCAATCGTACCCCCATCGGGTTCCCCTCGCCATTGTGGGCCGACTCTCCAAGTCCCATTGTGGGGCGACTTTCCAAGTCGCCCAGTAGTGTGGACGCGGTCCGCCATCGAGACGAGCCGCGACCGAGACGGGCGCGCTACAATGTGTCGCGACCGGGACGGGCGCGTTACTCTGCGTCGCGACCGGGACGGGCGCGCTACTATGGGAAAACTGCCAATTTGGCGAGGATTTCGACTTTTTTGGGGACTTTGTGGTGGGAATTGGGCGGCGCACGGCATAGAGTCGGGATTGCCAGAAAGCCCCTTTCGTGGGCGTCAAAGCTGGGCGTAAATCCCCCCCCGAGGCAAGAATCGTGCCGCAAGGCTGGAATCAGGCCCGCGGGCGGGCCATGATAGTTGGGGGGTCAATCCCATTGGCAATTAACGACGAATTACGTTCGACGAAGTGGAGCCCTGAAATGTTACTTCGCTCATTACTATTGGTGGTCTTTCTCGGATTGGCGACCTGCGCGACCGCGGCCGAGCCTCGCGAATGGTCGGACGTCACGGGGCGTTACAAGGTGACGGCTACGCTGGTCGCCGCCAGCAACACGATGGCCGTGCTGGAAAACGAGGAGAAGCAGCTTTCGGCCGTGGAGATTGAGTACCTTTCCGATGCCGACAAGGAGTACATCGCCAAGTGGCAGGAAGAGCAGGAGTCGACCGACCCTCAAGCACCTTACGTTTGGACGATGAGAAGCGGGCTTCAGGTGAAAGGCTGGGCGATCGCTTACGACCGTCGCGATGTCACGTTGCAACGTCATCGTGGGAACCTGTACGTCAACGACAAGCGATTCGACAATCTGCCGGTGATCTACCAGAAGATGATCCCGCGGATTGTGGGGCACTTTGAGAACGCGGAAATGGAGTCGACCGAGGACTTGATGGCGTGGGCACGCAGGCAGAGGGCGGCCCCGCGGACGTTCACGGTCGACGGCGTGATGCTGGAGCTTGAGAATGGAGATCGGTATCTGGTGCCGTTCTTCTTCTTCTCGGCTAAGGACATGCAGCTTCTCCAACCAGGTTGGGACCGTTGGCTTGCGCAGCGGAACGAAGCCGATGCAAAAGAGCGGGAGAACTTCCTGCTTCGTGCCCAAACGGAGGCTTACCACCAAAATCAGCAGACCCAGCAGCAAATGTCGCAGCTTCACTTGCAATTGCTCGCCGTCAACGCGGGTGTGGTCGACCTGTGGAGGGTGGCCCTCGTGCCGCGCCCTGGTACGGGGCTGATGCCGGGGACCGTCATCGTTCCGGCCCAGAATAGCCGCGACGCGGCTCAAGCCGCGATGGCGGCCCATCCGGGTTACAACGTAGGACCGATCGCACGTGCCAATTGATATTGATGGCGTGGCGTTGGGGTCAACACTCGTTCCTTCCATGGAGTCGTCAATGTTGTTGCGTGGCCTGATGTTCTGGTGTGTTGTTTTCGGTCTGACGGGTGATGCCGTCGCGGCCGATCCCTTCACCACTCGGACAGTCGTCTACAAGAAGATCGATGACCGAGAGTTGAAGATCGAGTTGATCGAGCCGACCGCCGAGTCGGAGTCGCCTCGTCCGGCGATCGTGTTCCTTCACGGGGGAGGCTGGTCGGGGGGCAACACCTCGGCATTTCGCCGTCACGCCCAGCACTTCGCCAGGCAGGGGATCGTTGGAGCCCTGGTCGAGTACCGGCTGATCGGGCGAAAGCCGAACGACCCCCCGGTGGTTTGTATTCAAGATGCCAAGAGCGCGATGCGGTGGGTCCGCTCGCATGCCGACGAGTTGGGCGTCGATCCCGACCGCATCGCCGCTTGCGGCAGTTCGGCCGGAGGGCACCTTACGGCTTGTGTCGGCATGCTGCCCGGGGTCGACGATCCGGGGGACGATCTCGACGTATCGTGTCGGCCCAATGCGATGATCATGTACTGTCCGGTGCTCGACAATGGGCCGGATGGGGGACACGACGGAGGTCCCGGATATGGTCATGAGCGTTGCGGTCCCGAGTGGAAGAAGTATTCCCCGGCGCATCATGTCACGAAGAACGCCCCGCCGGCCCTGGTGATGATCGGCGACAAGGATCACTTGATCCCGGTCTCGACCGTCGAACGATTCCAGCAGCGGATGAAAGAGGCCGAGGCGCGGTGCGATCTTCACGTGTTCGAGGGGACGCACGCTTTTGCCCGCGAAAATGAGAATGGGCCGCGGACGATGAAGCACTTCGAGGAGTTCCTTGCCTCACTAGAGTGGTTGGATTCGGAATAACCGGGTCAAGGTCCGTTGTTCTGCTGTTTGCGGCAGGTCGCGATACCATTCGCCCAGCGCAGGGTTTTTGCATAGGAGGACTTCGCGGCAGGCAAAATCCCCATGGTTTCTTGCTCCCCATGGTTTCGGAGGTCGAACGAAAAAGCCCCACCTTGGTCAAATCGCTGGTATAATGAAAAATCCCCACCCGCGGTGCCCCGCGAGCGGCCCTTGCCGCTCCTTCCCCTCCCGTCCCGCCGACGAATGCCGATGGATACGCTCGATCGTCTCAAGCCAGCTCTACTTGGCGTATTGATGTGGAGTGTGGTTCTAGCGGGTTGCGACCAACGGCGGCAGGCACCATCCGAGAAAGCTCCTTCCACGGAGAGTCCGGCGGCCGAGGTGGCCGTGGTGTCAGCCCGGCTCGACACTTGGCCCGAGACGATTCGAGTCCAAGGAAGCATGCTCGCGTATGAAGAGGCCGTAGTCGGTTCGAAACTTGCTGGCCGAGTGCTGGAGGTTCAGGTCGATCTCGGCTCGGTGGTCAAGAAGGGGGACTCGCTTATTCAATTGGTTCGCAGTGAGCTCGACCTGCGGCTGGAACTCGCCGAGGCCCAATTGCGGCAAGCGTGTGCCACCATCGGGCTCACACCGGAGGAGGACGAGACCGCGTTCGATTATCACTCTGCTCCCGGAGCGATGATGGAGCAGGCGCTCGTCAACGAGGCGCAGGCCAATGTCGATCGGGCTCGGCAACTGGTCGAATCGCGGACCATTACCGAAAGCGAGTTCGACACGCTCATTGCCCAACTCAAGGCGGCACAAGCGCGCTACAACGCGGCCTTGAATACAGTGGGAGAGCAGGTGTCGCTGATCGCTGTGCGACGCAAGGAACTGGCGCTTGCCCAGCAGGCCGTGGTCGATTCGAAAGTCGTCGCTCCCTTTGATGGTGTTGTGGGTGAGCGGCGCATCTCACCAGGCGAGTTCGTGCAAGTCGGACAGGCGGTCGTCACCTTGGTTCGGTCCGATCAGCTTCGCTTCACCGCCGGCGTGCCAGAGAGCCGCGCTAGCCAGATTCGGGTGGGCCAGCGCGTCGAAATCGAACGCCGCAACGCTGGGCTTCCTCCATTGGTGACCACAATCACCCGGCTCAGTCCCACGGTGATGCCGACCAGCCGAGCGATATTGATCGAAGCGGATGTCCCGAACCCGACTCTCGAGCTTCAAGCGGGCCTGTTTGCCGAGGCCGACCTCGTGGTGGATGCCGAGGCCCAGGCGATCGTGATTCCCGCGTCGGCGGTGAGTCATTTTGCGGGGGTCGAGAAGGTGTGGATCGTCGAAGAAGGGATAGCCAGGCAACAAACGATCCGCACTGGGCGACAGCGCAGCAACCAGGTCGAGGTCCTCGAGGGGCTGGGGGCTGGGCTCCTCGTGGTTCGCAATGCGGCGGACGGACACGATGGTCCCGTGGTGGCCATCGAGCAATCGAACGAGGAAATCCTGCAAGCGCGGTCTCCAGAAAGCACGAGTTCTCTTCGCAACGGGAACTCGGGTGGGGCTCAATGAACACCGCGCCAGCGAGTCATCTGCCCCTCACCTGGTGGCTTCGATTCCCCTCACGACCCTAAAGCGACAACCAGTGGAGCCCGCCGCGAGTGCAGTGGTTAGCAAAAGTATGTGTTGAGCGTCCGGTGTTCGCCTTGATGTTGATCCTGGCGATTGTGGTGGCGGGTGCGGCTTCTTATCAGGATTTGCGAATCGACCGCTTTCCCAACATCGACATGCCGTCGGTGCGAGTGCAGACGCTCTATCCTGGTGCCGCTCCGACCGAGGTCGAGTCGGAGGTCACTCAGCCTTTGGAGGATGCCGTCGCCACCGTGGCGGGGCTCGACGAACTGCGGTCGATATCGAGCGACGGCGTCTCGATGTTGCTCCTCACGTTTCGTCTCGATCAGGATATCAACGTCGCAGCCCAGGATGTTCGCGATGCCATCTCGGGAGTCCTCAATCGGCTCCCCCCCGAGATCGATCCGCCAGTCGTCCAGAAGCAAGACCTCGACGCCTCGCCAATTCTCTCGATTGCAGTTTCCGGGCCCCGCGACACGCGCGAGCTCTATTATATGGCCGACCGGTATGTGAAAGGGACGATCGAGTCGGCGCGCGGTGTGGGGCAGGTGAATATCGAGGGGGCGGTCGAACGCGCGATTCAGGTCAATATCGAAGCCAGCCGGCTTGCAGCCTATCGTCTGTCGATCATGCAGGTCCACGACGCGATAGTGGCCCAGAACGCCGAAGTTCCCGGAGGCCGCATCGATGGCAAGTATCAAGAGATCAACCTGCGGACTCTTGGGCGGATGCCGTCGGCGCGCGACTTCAATCGTCTCGTCGTCTCGACAGTCGATAACGTTCCCGTCCGCATCGCCGACTTGGGAACGGCAGTCGATCTGACAAAGGAGCGGCGCACACTGGCTCGTTACAACGGCGAACCCGCAGTCGTCCTGCAAATCCAGCGACAGTCGGGAATGAACACGGTCGAGGTGATCGACGCCGTCAAGGAACGTCTGGCGGAGGCGCAACGATTGCTGCCACCAGATGTCAAGGCGGAGGTGCTGCAAGACCAGTCGCGCTACATACGCGCCGCACTCCATGAAATCGAGAAGCATCTGATCATCGGCAGCGTGGCGGCAAGCATTATTGTGCTCCTATTCATGCGGTCGTGGCGATCGACGATCATTGCGGCGGTGGCGATTCCCACCTCGATCATCGGGACATTCGCCGTGATGCGGGCCATGGATTTCACCCTCAACAACGTGACCATGTTGGCCCTGGTGCTGATGGTGGGGGTGGTGATCGATGATGCGATCATCGTACTCGAGAACGTCTATCGCGTGATCGAGGAGAAAGGGCTTTCCGCCGTGGAAGGGGCAATCCAAGGCACGCGAGAAATCGGCCTGGCGGTACTCGCGACGACCATCTCCCTGGTGATTGTGTTCTTGCCAGTGTCGTTTCTCTCCAGCGTGACGGGGCGATTGCTGTTCGAATTTGGCATCACCGCCAGTGTCGCGGTCATGATTTCGATGCTCGTAAGCTTCTCCTTGACCCCGATGATGTGTAGCCGGATGCTCCGTGGCGTTGCTCACCAGGCTGGTCCATCCCCCGGTAACGTGGATGGCGGCTTGGAGTCCGGCGAGCGCAAGGTGCCTCCTCCATCGCGGCGGGGTTTCTACCGGCTTGTCGAAGGGAGCTACATGTGGATGCTGCGACTTTCCATGCGACTGCGATGGCTGGTGATGCTGCTGGTCGTGGCGGTGATCGCTTCGAATGTTCCCCTCTACAAGATGGTGAGGCAGGACTATATCCCCACCGACGTCGATGAATCGGAGTTCGAGGCGCGACTCTCGGCCCCCGAAGGGGTGAACATCGCCGCCATGGAAGAATTGATTACGGTGATCGAGCCACAAATCCTCGAGGTTCCTGGCATTGAAGCGGTGCTGACGACCGTGGGGGGTGGAGGTGGCATCCGTGGACCGAGCTCCGCCAGCATGTATGTGCGGCTCGAAGCGATCGAGGGGCGGTCCTTTTCCTGGGGCAGGCTTTGGGAAGCGACGCTCGCGGGAAACCCCGCGGAGGCATTCGCAGGGAACTTCAGTCAACGCGATAAGATGCGCGAGGTCAGGCGGATCATTGGCCAGTATCCCGAGCTGCGTGCCTCGGTGCGCAACCTTACGTCATTTCGGCAGGGGGCTCCCGTCGATATCGACTTTGTCCTCACGGGAGCCCGGCTCGAAGTCCTCTCCGAATTGAGCGAACGACTCCGCGATAAAGTCAAGCAGATTCCTGGCATCGTCGATGTCGATACGACCCTCCGCATGGACAAGCCCAACCTGCTGGCCCACATCGATCGCGAGCGCGCGGCTGCACTGGGGATTGATGTCCAAGAAATCGCCAATACGCTGCGGGTCGCTGTCGGCGGCGACGACCGGGTCTCACGATACTACGATGCCTCCGACGACGACGCGTACGACGTCGAACTCCGCCTGGTAGGGGTCGACCGAAGCGACACCCGCTCGATTTCGCAACTTTATGTCAGAGCGATGAACCCGGGTGGGCTCCCCTCGCTCGAAGGAGCCGCCATTCCGTTGATATCGGGGTTAGGTTACGACGGGCGCTCGAGTCCCCTCACTCGCATCGACAATGTGGTCTCATTCGAGGAGACGTACAGCCCTTCCCGCATCGATCGCCTCGACCGTCAGCGGATGGGGGCGGTTCGCGCGAATCTTGCCGCCGGTTATGCACTAGGTGATCGCATTGCGGCAATGCAACAGGCCGTGGACGAAATGGGACTTCCACCCGGTTATTCGACGCGGGTGATGGGTCGTGCGCGAGAACTCGAGCGGACCCTGCAAGAATTTGTGTGGACCTGCCTGCTGTCGTTCATCTGCATGTACATTGTCCTGGCGGCCCAGTACGAGCATCTCGTTCATCCGTTAACCATTCTTTTGTCATTGCCGATTGCCGTCCCCTTCGGACTCTTGAGTCTCTGGTTGGCGGGGGAAACTCTGAACGTCTACTCCGCTCTCGGGATCCTCGTGTTGTTTGGCATGGTCAAGAAGGCGTCGATCCTGCAGGTTGACCATATCAACCAATTGCGGAGAGCCGGGTTGCCACGAGACCAGGCGATTCTAGAGGGGAATCGCGACCGGCTTCGCCCAATTCTGATGACGGCGATTGCGTTCATCGCGGGTATGATTCCACTCCTAATCGCCACCGGACCGGGTGCCGAGGAGCGACGCTCGATTGCCGTCCTTGTGGTTGGGGGAATGTCGCTGTCACTCTTGCTGACGCTGCTGGCCGTGCCTGTCATTTACTCGATTCTCGACGACTTTGGGAAGCTATTTCGCCGACAGACAGCGTAGCCGGAGGCGCCGAAAAGATTGCATGCACTTTGGTTCGGAGGTATGATGATCGCTCGTTCCCTCCTTTCCGGCCTGTAGCCACCCCCCGCCTCGACTTGCCAAGGAAGTGAATCATGTCCCAAGCGACTCGTCGCCAGTTTCTCAAACATGCCGCTGCCGCAAGCGCCGCGTTTCCCTTGTTCACGATCGGCGGGACCAAGGCCTCGGGTCGCGTGATTGGGGCAAACGACCGCATCCGGATCGGGGTCTGTGGGTTCGACGGACGTGGTAAATCTCATATCGACGAGTATCTGAAAACCCCGAACGTCGAGGTCTCCCATCTGATCGACGTCGACAGCTCGCTATTTGATCGTTCGACCAAGACGATCCAAGAGGCTGGGGGGAGCAATCCCGTTTGCGTTCAGGATCTGCGCAAGGCGCTCGACGACCAGTCGCTTGATGCCGTGTCGATCGCCACCTGCAACCACACCCATTCGTTGCTGACGATCTGGGCCTGCCAGGCGGGGAAGGATGTCTATGTCGAAAAGCCGATTTCCCATAATGTGCGGGAGGGTCGCAAGTGTGTCGAAGCGGCGGCGCGATATGAGCGTGTTGTCCAACACGGGACGCAGCAGCGATCGTCGCAGGGACGAGCCAACGAAATGGCCGCGATTCACTCCGGCAACTATGGCAAGCTGCTCGTGGCGAAAGCCCATGCGAGCAAATCGCGCGGGAGCCTGGGATTCAAGGACCCGAAGGAAGTCCCCCCCCACATCGATTTCGACCTGTGGCTCGGCCCCGCGCCAGAGCAACCCTATCACGAGAACATCGTCCATTACAACTGGCACTGGTTCTGGGACTTTGGCAATGGCGAAATCGGCAATCAGGGGGTCCATCAGATGGATGTCGCCCGCTGGGGGATTCCTGGGGCGACCCTTCCGAATCGGGTCTGGAGCCTGGGGGGCCGATTCGGCTACGAAGATCAGGGGGAAACTCCCAACTCGATTCTCTCGGTCTTCGAATTCGACGAGGCGATGCTCGTCTTCGAAACGCGCGGACTTGTCGGCAAGGAGTCGAAACTTCCCAACAAGGTCACCAACGAGTTCTTTACGACCGAAGGGCGGATCGCCGATGGCCGGTTCTATCCCAAGTCGGGAGGAAAGCCGGAACGCCTGAGCGGGGGCGAACCTCGCAAGGTGACCCCTGGCGGTGCCTTCGGGTCGTTCATCGAAGCGATGCGCAGCCGCAAGCCGGAGGATGTCAACGCCCCCGTCGAGGAGGCCCACTACTCCTCGGCCCTGTGTCACCTTGGCAATATCTCCTATCGCCTTGGCAAGGAGGAGCCCTTCAGCTTGATGGAGAGCCGGGGATCGGCCAACGAGCACTTCGCCGACTCGATCGAAGCGATTCGCGAGTCGTGTGCGGCGGTGGGGATGGTGCTCGACGGAGCCACCTACCGTCAGGGGGCCGACCTGAAGTTCGACCCACGGGCCGAACAGTTTGTCGACTCACCCGAGGCCAATGCCCTGCTGACGCGCAACTATCGCAAGGGATTCGAAGTCCCCGAACAGGTTTGAATCGCGGAACAGCCAAGGCTATGGCGATGTCGCCGCGCGCCGCGCCAACAGATCGGCCAGCGCTGGAGCAAGTTCCGAGAACTCGAACGCGAATCCCTCCGCCAGCAACCGCGCCGGGAGGATGTAGCGCCCATACAGCGCAAGCTCCGGGTCGGTGCGTAGCACCCACTTCGCACCGAGCCGGATCATCGCCTCGGGGGCCGGCAGGCCGATCGGCATGCGAAGCGCCCTTCGCAGCTCACGCATGAATTCCACCTGTGCCACAGGGTTGGGGCCGGTCGCGTTATAGATCCCCTCCATCTGGGGGTCGGACAGCGCTCGGGAAAAGATCCGGTTCATGTCGGTTTCGTGAATCCAACTCATCCCCTGCTCCCCACTGCCGACACGCCCCCCAAGCCCGAGCCGGGCGACGGAGGTCAACCTCGCCAGGGCCCCTTGTCCCGCTCCCCGGTTTCGCCCCAGCACGAAGCCAGTCCGCAGGACGACTTTCCGCTGGTGTGGCAAGGCTGCGGCGGCAAACGCTTCTTCCCACGCCTTGCCCACAAACGGCGCGAGGCCATAGCCCGTTGGAGAATCCTCGGTGCAGCGAACCCGCGGAGGATCGCCATAGATGTGGGCAGTGCTCATCTGCACCCACACGGGGGGAGGCGAATCGAGGCTTCGCATCGCCTCCCCAAGCACCAGCGTCGATTCCACCCGGGAGCGAAGAATCTCGTCCTGGTGATCGGGAGTCTTCACGCAGTCGACCGACCGCCCGGTGAGGTTGACCAGCCCCGCGGCGCCGTTGAGCGTGCCACGCCACTCCCCCAGGGTGCGAGCGTCCCATTCCATACGCTTCCAGGCTCGTCCCACTCCTGTTTGGCGTGAGAGGACAACGACGGGAATGCCCTGTGTGGTCAAAAACTCCGCCAGGGACGTCCCCAAAAAGCCCGAACCGCCGGCGATGACGACATGCGAGGAAATGGGGGAAGTTGTCACCAATCGGCACCCTTAACTGGCATCGGAAAGCGTTGGCACGAAACGACTTGCGTACGCGATGGGTAGCCCGGCTCGCGCTTTGGGCAAAGCGGGAGTGCAAGGACTACGGCAAGAGGCATGCCCTGTGCGAAAAGCTTACGTAATCGGAAAAAACTGTTTGACATTCCGCCACGACCTCGTTACACCTTATAGTCGTTGCGTACACAGCATACCAGTCACGGCACATCCATGAGGTCACTGCTCCAACGATTGTTCGCTAGCTGCCCAGTCTTTTGACACTTCATCTCGATCGAGTTGTCGTACAAATTGTTGACAACCGCGTGCATCGGGAATCGGTTTGCGCCAACATTTTAGGGGGCGCAAGAGATTTCCTCCCTCATGCGCCGGTATGTGGGGCATCTTTCCGGCAACCGTCTAGCGGCCTCCTCATTCGAGACACAACCGGCCATTCGAGGAGGGACGGCGGGCAACGAGTTTGCGACTTCCTTGGCAATCTCGGCAGCTATTCCATTGCATCCACGCCTGGCATCCACATCTGACAGTGGGCTTGCTCTTAGCTCTCACGTTAGTAGACAGGACGACCGTAGAAATGAAGGTGATTCTCATGCGATCGATCAACCTGCGTCGTTTTTCGCTGGCGGTCGGTTCCCTGGTGCTAACCGCCCTGATTGGCACGGCGGCTGGCGCGGCCGGCATCAACATCGCCCCCGATGGGGTGGTGTTCATGGGACTTAGCGACGCGCTCAATGGCACCGGCGACCGCCTCAATTTCAATGCGGGAAACTTGGAAGAACTGAACGACGAAGTTTACTTTCTGCCGACTCCCACGGGGTACAACATCGGCAATGGAAACGGTATCGACAATTTCGACGTCCACCTCGACGGAGGGACCGACAACCCGATCAACGATTTTGTTGGCATCCTGTGGGATTCGCCTCGCAACAGCGTGACCTCGCTAAGTTTTCAACACTATCTCGCCAACGACGGTGGTTGGTTCGGTCCCGGAATCCAGTTTTTGCCCGGTGCCCCCCTAACGGCCGCGGATTTGAGTCCACCAGTTGTGCAGGTATCAACCAACTTTGGTGCCACATGGTCGACCGTGGCGGGAGGCACGAACAATTACGTGTCCGCGCTCGAGGGGGTAACTCGTGGAATCGCGTACGGTAATAGTGCGACGAGTCCTTTCGTGACTTTCAGTTTTCCCATGCAAAATGGGATCACAGGCATCCGGGTGATTGGTGACGGCTTTGGCGAAGTTGACGAAAATGGATTTACCGCCTTCACTGAGTTCAAGGTTTTTCAGGACACGGGGACAGTCTTTCCGACACTCAACATCAACACCATCACCGGCGAAATGACCCTGTCGACCGGCGCCGGCACGGGCCTGCCGATCCGCGGCTACACGATCAAGTCGGTTACCGGGATCGGCGCGCTCGACGAGTCGGGCTGGAATACCTTGGCGAGCGGCACCAACCAATGGACCGAACTGCCGGGTGTCGACTCGACTCAACTGCTCAGCGAAGCGGCGATCTCCACGTCGTCCACTCCCATCACGCTCGCGGCCAGCCAAAACTTGTCGCTGGGGAATATCTGGACTCAGAACCCGTTCGAAGAGGACATCGAAGCGTATATCCAACTCGCGGACGGCCGCATTCGCCGCATCGACGTGCTCTACAACGGCCAGGCGACGAATCCGATAGAAGTTGGCGACCTTAATTTCGACGGCGTCATCAACGAGCTCGACTGGCCGACCGTTCGCGACAATTTCAGGGCCGATCTCACGGGTCTCAGCATGATCGAGGCTTACGGCATGGGGGACGTTAATTTCGACGGATTAGTCGACACGGCTGATTTGTACGAGTTTAAGAGGCTTTACGACGCCGCGAATGGTGCCGGGGCGTTCCAAGGGTTGCTGAATGGGGGAACCATAGTCCCAGAGCCCGGCACTGCCCTCCTGCTTGCAGGTAGCGTTATATCAGTCGTCTGCCTCCGGCGGACGTATGGCCGCAATCATATGAGGTGAAACCGACGCCATTGGGCCCTCGGCAGTCCATCCCGTCGCTCCGACGAATGCCGAGGTTCAGCACGGTCTATTTCAACAATCAACGTATTCGACGTCCGTTCCACGGAGATGAGATTCCATGTCTAGTTTCACATCATTATCCAGCAAGTTGGCGTGTTCTCGATGCATCGCGCTGGCGGTGAGTGCAGTTGCCTTGTTCCTGGGTTCTCGCGCGGAGGCTGTCGTGCTGGAGCCGAGCAATGTGTTTGCCAGCTCGTATCATACTTTGCTGCAGAATGGCGTTGGGCTCCCGGCAACGCGGCAAAATACGTTTAATCTCCTAACGAACGGGATCGTGGATCATGTCGGCACGGTCGACCGACTCGACACCTTTGACGAAGATCATGTCAATACGCTGCCCGGTCATACTGTTTTTGACTTTGTCGGGCTTCAGTATGCAACACCGCAGCGATTCGATTCCGTCACGGTGGAACTGGGAATGCAATTTGGAGACGGTGGCGATTGGGAAGCGCTTCCCAAGGTCTATATCTTAAGAAATCCGACTCTGGTCGGGGATCAAGTCGAGCCTAACCTTTCAGGGAACTGGTTCGAAGTCAGTGGGGCTGTGGAGACAACAGGGCATGTGTTTTCTCCATTGGCGGCGCCCTTCGGTACGGCCGGCGGGACTATTCGGTTCGATCTGTCCGCGGTACCGGTGGCCGACCGTACGGGCTGGGGTTGGGCCGTGGGTGGTGTCGATGGCAATGCGAATGCCGCCGGCAATTTCAATTTTATTTCTCTGACGGAAGTCTATGCCGAGGGCGCGCCCGCTCCGGTTCCACACAAGGAGATCCCGACCACATTAAAACCAGTGGGCGTGGTGTCAAACGCCTACCATTCCGTTGCCATCGGTGATGACCTGGTTGGCGACCGGCGCGCCATCGCCTTGAAGTCGTTGGTCAACGGGATTATTGATCGTGTCAATAATAACGGGGATGGATTTGACACATGGCACGGTGATGGTGCGGGAGTGTTCACGGACTTCGTGGGGCTCCAGTACGCGAGTCTCAATGTCTTTGATAGCGTTACGATCGAACTCGGACGACAATTTGGGGATGGTGGTGATTGGGATGCAAAACCCAAAGTTTATATTTTGAAGAATCCAATCGACACCAACACATCGGCGCCTGAAAACGACCCTGCAAACTGGCTGGAACTCGACGCTCCCGAAACGACAGGTCATGTCTTTGATCCCCTGACTCTTCCGGCGGGAACCCCAGGCGGAACAATCAGATTGGATCTGTCGGCTTTCTCGGAGCAAGATCGCACCGGGTGGGGCATCGCTGTCGGCGGGGTCGACGGCAATTCCAGTGACGCGGGAGTGGTCAATTTCATTTCCGTCACGGAAATGTCGGTTGTTGGGACCGTGATCCCTGGCCCCTATGAGTTGAGCCTACAGGTCAACACGACCACCGGCGAAGTGAAACTCATGAACAACACGAACCTCGATGTTAACCTCGATTACTACGAGATTACGAGCGAAAGTGGTGCTCTGGACCTCACCGCATCGGGTTGGAACAGCCTGCAAAATCCAACGCTCAACACTCCCGCATTCCCCAGTGGCGATGGTTCGGGTAACGGCTGGGAGGAGCTGGGAAATCTCGATGAGCATCTGGCCGCCGAGTTCTTTCTTCAAGGCTCCACCGAGATGGAAAACGGCACTTCTGTCAGCTTGGGCAATCTGTTTGCCGGCGGAACACAGGATCTGTTCTTCCGCTACGGCATTGGGGGGGCGTTTATCGATGGTGTGGTGGAGTATCTATCAGGGCCGGGCCTGCTCGGCGATTTCAACAATGATGGTTCGGTCGACGCGGCCGACTATCTTGTGTGGCGGAACAATGTCGGCTCCTCCGACTCGGTGCTCGGTGGAAATGGTGCGGGCACTGGCACGGTGGACGGCGATGATTACCAGTTGTGGAAGAGTCGCTACGGCCAGCAGGCCGGCGCTCTTGCTTCCGAGATAAATCCAGTTCCCGAACCCGGATCGCTCCTGTTGGGAAGCCTGTTGGCAGCCCTCGGTCTCTTTGCCGTGCGGCAGAATCGCTAACCTAATCGCTCAGGAAATCATCCCCAAAGCGGCATCGACATGAGTCACTTCCGGAGTTCGAGGCGATCGCTTCCCGCACTGCTGGGCCTGGTCCTAGCAGGGAGCGTCGGGGTCTGCGGCCAGGTGGGCAACGCGCAGTCCATCACCTTGAACCCGCTGACTCAGGGAAACATTACCGGCATTGAATCGATCGCTGCCGGAGTGGGTGGGATCACGCAAATGACGTTCGGCCCCGACGGACGACTCTATGTCGCGACGTTTGGTAGCGGAATTCTCCGTTACGACTACGATCCCCACGGGTCACTCACCAATAAGACGACAGTCTGGTCGCGGCCAGCCAATCCGCCCGCGGGAGTGATCAATGGATCGCTGGGGGTCGCGTTTCACGAGGATGCAAACCTCGGTGTCGTCATGTACCTCGCTCCGGCGGTTTCGGGCAATTTTGACGTCAGTCGCAATTTCGCTCAATCCATCGTACGCCTGACCGACAGCGATGGCGATGGCAACTGGGGCGAATTGGCCGATGGAGAAGTCAATCAGACAATCGTCGACAACCTTCGCGTCACCGACCTTCACCAAGTGAATCAAATGGTGGTCAAGAACGATTCCCTGTACGTGGGAATCGGATCGCGGACTCGAACCGGCGGCCAGATCAACGGCGAACCTCATAGCGAGCTGCCAGGCGATCCCAATCCCGACGACGGCGAGTTCGCCTACACTGGTGCGATCAACTGGATTCGCGATCTGACGCTCCTGAGTGGCGATACGACCACGACTAACCTCGCCGGGCACAACATCACCAGCCACCATACCGATACGACTCCATTCACTTCGACGAACGAAGGAAAGCTGACGATCTACTCCACTGGCTTCCGCAATGTGTACGGACTCGCCCTCGACACCGAGGGTCAGCTATGGGCGACGATGAATCAGAATGAGAATCCGCTCAAGCCCGACGAACTCCATCGTTCGGATTTTCAGGACGACCATGGCTTTCCCAAGGCAAACGAGGTCAGCGGCAACTGGAAGACCAATGCCGATGCCATCGCGTCCGGTTTTTTTCAAACGTTCAAAGACCCGGTCTCCGAGTTGGGGAATAACGCGTCAGCCAATGGCATCACGTTTACCGGCGCGAATTCCAACCTGGATGAATATGCCTTCATCGTGCGATATTCGGCTGGTAAAGACCTGATTGCCGTGCATCGAGAGACCGGCGAGATCATCCAGGTCGCCTCGGGTTTTGCGAGCCCACTGGACGTTACGACCGATCCGTACGGCGATCTTCTCGTCGGCGATTATGGAGGAGGAGGGCAGATTTTCAGGATCGATGTCTTTGGAAACATGGATGCCGACTTGAATCAGGACGGCCTGATTGATGCCGTCGATTGGGGTATCATCCGGGCGAACTTCAATGCCGATTTGACAGGGCTTACGCCTCCGCAGGCGAAGGCACTTGGCGATTTGACCTCTGATTTTGTCATCGATCGAGTCGACCTCGCGCTGTTCAAACGTTCGTACGAAGACTTCAATGGCGCCGGAACGTTCGCCCAACTGGGGGCTCCAATCCCCGAGCCGCAAACGTTACTCATAATGCTGCCATTGCTCCTGGGAGCGGCAACCGTGTCACGCCAATGGCGCCTTGTGACGCGATCCGAAACTTGAGACGACTTTCCTTCAGCCACATCAACGTAATGACCCATTTTGCGATAGGGCCTACCATGAAATCGACTTCCCTTACCTGCTTGGGGCTGAGAGCCTGCTTGGTGTTGGCAGCTATCCTCTATGCCATGCCGCGGGGGTACGCCGAAACCTTTGACAATCGATTCTGGTCGTTCGGCGAGGACGATCTCGAAGGGAACACGGTCGGCGGTATCATCGGATCGATGAATAGCGGCCCCGCTAATCCCAACTCGGCCGTCGACTCGTCGGGCCCCTCGGGCAACTATTTCGACATCGCCGTGTTCGGCGATCCGCGCTATGCGAATGTCGATCGGCCGGGTGCCGTCGGTACAACCGCCGCTTCGTTCGATGGCGTCGACGATTTTCTCCGGCATGAATTCAGTATCAACCTGCCGGCCCGAAGTTGGATGGTCAATGGCAGCAGCGTCAACCAGAATGGCATCGCCTCGCATGGCATGCAGATGTGGGTCAAGCCCGACAGCACCAAGCAAGGCGCGCTCCAGGACATCATCACCGATACCCCCGAGCATGGCATCTACATTACGGCCGACAACGATTGGGGCTATTTTTACGACGACGTCCGCCGCGATACCAATGTCGACGTGGCGTTCGACCAGTGGTCTCACGTCATGACCCTGGCTGGTTTTGAGGACCCCGTGGGGGGGCATCGCAACGGCAACGGGGTGCTACTGGTTAACGGCGTGGCGGCGGGAGCCTACTTCGGGCAAGCCGAGGCCGATCTCACCGTGATTTCGATCGGGTCGAACCAGACGGGCGACGGCAATTTCTACAAGGGCCTGATCGACGACATCCACATGTTCATCTGGGGCGACAATCGTAATTTTGCCGCGCCCTACGGCGGCGGAGTCGACGGGCGGAATTTCGGCACCTTGTTCCTGGGGACCGACAACCATTGGATCGCCAATGAACTTGCGTCGATCGGGGCGACCGATCCCGGCGATGCCAACCTCGACGGGTCGGTCACCAGCGCCGATATCGCGACACTTGTCGAGAACTGGGGGGCACGGCGGCTGGTGGGGGGTGTTCAGGTGGGGGACTGGCTCAGCCGACAGGATGGCGACCTCAACTACGACGGCATTATCGACCTCAACGACGCTCACTTGCTCAACGCCCGGCTGATCGCCAATGGGGCAAGTGCGCTCGATTTTTCGGTGTTTACGGGCGGAGCGGCGGTCCCCGAACCGGCCACAATGGTTCTGCTGGGCCTGGTGAGCGCGGCCCTTGCGATTCGCCGCCGCCTGAATTTGGTATGACCAGTCTAGGCAAGTTGGCAGCCAAGACGTTAACATCTGAGAGGAGGGTTGCCACGCTTGGCACCCCCCTCCTCTTTTCGTAAAGCTTTTCAATAGTCGTGGAGGAAGGGCGATGGTCAGTCGCATTCGGAATCGCGAGTTTGCACGGCGGGGGTTTACGCTTGTCGAATTGCTGGTGGTGATTGCCATCATTGGGGTGCTGGTGGCACTCTTACTCCCCGCGGTGCAAGCGGCTCGGGAATCGGCTCGTCGCGCTCAATGCGCGAACAACTTGAAGCAGGTGGGTATCGCACTTCACAATTGCGAGAATACCCATAAGAAGATGCCTCAGGCGGCGGGGTTCTTTCCGATGAAGGATCGCCTTAAGAGGTCGGACCCGCCAATGGCGAGTGAACTTTCGACAACACCTCCAGCAAATCTCTCCACGGTACAGTATTTCTTACTCCCGTTTATGGAACAGGAAGCGCTCTACATGCAGAGTCGCGGCCATACTATGAACGGATTCTATTTAAAGACTGGGCCTAATTCCCCTTATCAAGGCACTGCTCCCCCATCAACCTATATTTGTCCATCCGACACAAGCACAACACCGGACAGTATTGTCCGCTTGGATGGAGATGCCGCATGGGGAGGGGGGACTTACGTGGCGAACATTCAGTCGCTCAATCATTGGTGGACCAAGACCCCTACCGTTACGCGTAATCAACTGAAAGATGGGACCTACAGTCAGCCACGTCCCTTTACGCATCCGAAGCTCTCACACATCACGGACGGGGCCAGCAATACCATTGCGTTTGCGGAGCGATATGCAGTATGTAAAACAGAGGATTATGGGCGGACGCACTGGCTAGGGACGATTCCTTCTCGTTATGATTCAGTGTTTGCATGGAACCGCAGTTATGCCGCTCGAGATACGGATGATCACGGCGTCAATTTTGACACGCCCCAAATTGCGCCAGCTAAAGAAGATTGCGAGCCCGAGTATGTGCAGACTCCCCATCCAGGTGCAATGAATGTTGTGCTCATGGATGGAAGCGTTCAATCGATTGCCGGTGACATCGATATTCCTACCTGGAAAATGATGATTCTACCTCGAGACGGGGGAGACTCGCAGCCAGTTAATTCCTTTATCCTCAGCGGTGGGCAATCAGGGTCGGGCCCTCGCTAGCCGGCCAGTTCGCAAACCTCACTTTTCGAAGCAAGGCTCCCATTTACTTCGAGACTACCAAGCTAACATGGTACGCAAACTAAGTGTTATTGCTGTTGTGGCATCACTGCTGTTTCTGCACGGATGTAGTGGTGGAGAGACTTTACCCACGGATCGCTCCGTGGTTTCGGGAAAAGTGACCTTCAATGGGCAGCCTCTTCCGCTAGGTACCATCATATTCAAGTCAGAGAACGATGCGAACTATAGAATTCCTACCATGATCTCTAATGGCGAGTACTCGACGAAACGAGCGCCTATCGGAAAGTGCAAGGTCGCAATCGAAACAGAATCGCTGACTCTTGGCAATTCTAAAGATTATGTCCCAATCCCTAAGCATTATGGGAGCTTTGAAGACTCAGGATTTAGCGCAGACTTGGTGGCCGGCGAGAATAAGAACGTGGATTTCTCGCTCGAAGCTCAGTAGGTGCGCCAAGAGGCGGAAGCCTTCAGAAACACGATATTTTCTCCTCTAGCTGCCCCGCCCCGTTAAGTTTACAATAACGGTCGAGTATCCGGGTGCGAGGGATTTTTACTCCCCGCCCGTCTTTCTTACAGAACAGGGATCACGGCATGGCTAGGTTTCGTCGGTGGTGGGGGCTTGCGCTTCTGGTGGCAATTGTTATTCTCGCGCCGGGAGCCGGGTCGCCGACGCGCACCTGGTCGGACACCAGTGGTAAGTTCAGCGTCGAGGCGGAACTGGTCGAAGTCAAGGGCGGCAAGGTCCTTCTCAAGAAGGCCGATGGAAGCGAGCTCATCGTTCCCCTTGCCAAACTGAGCGAGGCCGACCGCGACTTCCTCAAGTCGCAGACGGCCGCCACCAGCGTCGAAGCCCTCAGCCCCGAGGACCTGAAGGCGATTGCCGCCAAGGCCACCGAATTCTACGAAGACCTCCGCACCGAGGAACGTACCGTCGCCGCCGGACTATTGACGGCCAAGGGCCAGGAGATGTTCGAGGGGGGCAAGTCCGCCGTGAAGGGCTTGCCGACACCCGATAAGTCGACGCGTGCCATCCGCACCGGTCGGGCTCAAAGGGAAGGGAGCACCACGGAGGTTCCCGTCAAAGTCACCGTTGGCGGACAGTCCGTGTCGACCAAGCTCCATTTTCTCGAGGAAGAGAGCGAGTGGCGGGTCTTCGCGATCAGCGCCACGTTCCCCGATGGAGAGAAGACGCTCAATTTCGAAGCCGCATTTTCACCAGGTGAGCGAGTCGACCCACTCAAGGCGCTGGTCGGCAACGAGATCGAGCTGACGGGATATACGATCCAAGGCCGCCCGTTCGATCTCGCCGAGTTCGAGGGCAAAGTCGTGCTGATCGACTTTTGGGCCACCTGGTGTGATCCCTGCAAGGAGGAGATCCCCACCATCAAGGCTAACTGGGACAAGTACCACGATGCCGGCTTCGAGGTGGTGGCCGTGAGCGTCGATAAGAATTTGAACGACCTCAAGAAGTTTGTCGACGAACAGAATCCCCCGTGGGTCGTCGTTGCCGACAATCATCCCAAGAATCGCAAGAAGGCGGGCGAGACGTTCGGGATCAGTGGCATCCCGGCGTTCATTCTGGTGGGCCAGGATGGCAAGGTCGCGGCGGTCCATTGCCGTGGCGCAGAGCTGGGGCGCGAGCTGGAGAAGCTCTTGGGCAACAAGGTTGCCGCCAAGTAGCTCGAAAAACAAGGGAACGCAGCTCTCGCGGGCCGGGGCCATTCCAATGGCGCCGGCCCGCGTTGTTTTGCCTTGCCGCTTAGTGCGTTTCCGCTCCCGAGAACCAATACCGAGGCTTGGGAAGACGAGATGAGTCGGAGCAGGAGCTTGGCGCGTGACGATGGGACACGGATCGCCACGGATTTAATCGGATCACCACGGATCAGAAGGTGCCGATCATAAACCGGGTTCCGCGAGGCGCTTTCTGATCCGTGGTGATCCGATGAGACCAGTGTTCGTCCGTGGCCGATTTCGTTGCGCTCGCACTCCGGGGGCTCACGCCGCCCGGCTCGGAAAGGGGGCACGGGAGAAGCTGGATTTGTCCCGTCGGAGCATGGTTCTCGGCGGGCGAGTTGACATCCGTTCGTTTCGTCGTTAGTCTAGGTAGCATAGGGACTTAGCACCGTTTCGCGACCCCCAGACCTCCCCTCGTCACCCTTGATCTCCTGTTCGGCCGTGGCGACTGCTGGCGCCCAGGTCCATCGTGATCGGGGGTCAGGCAATAGGGGATGGTGCGGCGAGCGAACGATGAATAGGGCCCTTTCCACTGCGGGGGAGGTGGATTGCCGGAACCTCTTTTCCACACCTTGGGCTTACGTTCGCCGATTTCCTTGCTTCTCCTGAATCTCTCATTCCGCCAGTCGCGGTTGGAACTTCACCATGGACATTGTCGGAAAATACCTCGTCAAGAAGCGAATCGTCTCCGAGGAGCAATGGGCCGAAGCGGCTCAACTGGCTGCTGCGGGCAACATGAAGCCACACGAGGCCCTCGTGCAGCTTGGCTATGCCTCCAGCGAACAGATCATGCAGGCCCTGGCCGAGAAGGATGGCTACGAGTATTTCGACCTGCGGAACGTGAGCATTCCCCCCTCGGTGGTGGAACTCGTTCCCGAGTCGGTGGCCCGCGAAAACGCGGTGATTCCGCTGTCGGAGGATAACGGAGCGCTCAAGGTCCTGGTGAGCGACCCGCAGGATTTCGACACGATCGACAAGCTGCAATTCATTCTCAACCGCAAGATCGATATCGCTCTGGCGACCCGGGAGAGCATTCTCGAGGCGATCAACCGCAATTATGGCCAAATCGGTGACGAAAGCGCCGACTCGATGTTGCAGGAATTCACCGATACGGCGATCGACTTCACCGAGACAGAGGAGGAGGGGGGGGACGACGACGACTCGGTCGACGAGGCGAGTGCCCCGATTGTTCGCCTGGTGCAGCTCATGATCTCCGAGGCGGTGCAGCTTCGGGCCAGCGACATTCACGTCGAACCGTTCGAGGACCGCATCCGCATCCGCTACCGCATCGATGGCGTGCTGGTGGAACGCGATAGCCCGCCTCGACGACTGCTGGGGGCCCTGCTCTCGCGTATCAAGATTCTCGCCCGGATGGATATTGCGGAACGCCGCCGCACTCAGGACGGGCGGATCAAGATTACCGCCGGTGGCAAGGAGCTCGACCTGCGGGTGAGCATGCTGCCGACCAACCATGGTCAGTCGTGCGTGATGCGGCTGCTTGACAAAGACAACATTAAAGTGGGGGTGCGGCAACTTGGGCTCTCGGAAGGCGATTTTCGTACTTTCCGCAATATCATTCGCCGGCCCAACGGGATCCTGCTCGTGACCGGGCCGACCGGGTCGGGCAAGACCACCACGCTCTACGCCGCCCTCAACGAACTCAACCGACCCGACCGCAAGATCATCACGGCCGAGGACCCGGTGGAGTACTACCTGCCAGGGATCAATCAGGTCGAAGTCCGGCACTCGATCGGACTCGACTTCTCCCGCATCATTCGGGCGATGCTGCGGCAGGCCCCAAACGTGATTTTGGTGGGAGAGATGCGGGACTACGAGACAGCATCGATGGGAATTCAGGCTTCTTTAACGGGACACCTGGTATTCAGTACCCTGCATACGAACGATGCGCCCGGTGCTATTACACGTATGATCGATATGGGAGTCCCATCGTACCTCGTGGCAGGGAGCGTTATTGGCGTTTTAGCGCAACGTCTGGTGCGCGTCATCTGTACAAAATGCAAGCAACCCTTCAGCCCGCCCCAGCGCGATATCGATGCGGCTGACTTCCCCCCGGAGCTGTTGGAGGGGGCCACGTTCATGAAGGGCCGCGGGTGTAGCCACTGTGGAAACAGTGGGTACCGCGGGCGGCTTGGTGTATTCGAATTGATGACGATGAGCTCCGAAATTCGCGAGTTGACTTTTCAAGGGGCTTCGACCCAAGACATTCGACGATCTGCAATAAAGCGTGGCATGACAACACTTTACGACGATGCGCTATTGAAGGTCTCGCGTGGGATTACCACCATCGAGGAAGTGTTCCGGGTGGCGAAGAAGGTCCAGTAATTCTTGTCGACGTGTTGCTTGAGAGCGACACCAGCGATTGTCGTTAATAGCTCGGTCACGCCAACAGAGTGCGGCAACTTGAATGCCACCGCAAGGACCAAACATTCAGCCAATCGGGCCCCGATTGCTCCACGGCCTACGTAAATTGAATTAAACTAAAGACTTGAGTCGCTCGGCGAATCAGCGAATAATCTTCCTGAAGGGCCACTTATCACGAATCGCGCCAACCCGGCATAGAAAAAGCACAGGCTCCTTCCGACGGGTCATCGGGAGGTGCCAAAGGGACTCCGGTCCTGCTTGTCTGGCAAAAGCGAGTTTCGGCCCAGTCACTATCCAACGCATGGCACGCTCAGGGGCGGTCCTTGCGAAATGGGGTGACCTACGGAACAGGGAGCTACTTGGCGTTGACGATCGAGCGGCCACAGGAAGCTCGTCCTCTTTAAACCGCCAGGTGCATGCATGGGTACGATTCTTATTGACAAGCTGCTCTCGGCTGCCATTAAGCAGGGAGCGAGCGACTTGCACATTACCGTCGGTCAGCCGCCGGTGGTGCGCCTCCATGGTCGCATGCAGAAGCTCAAGACCAAGGTCCTCGAGCCTGAGGACACCATGGGGTTGATGAAGAGCATCACTCCCGAGCGGTGCCAGCGGGAATTCCAGGAGTCGGGGAGCACCGACTTCGGTTTCGCCTTTGGAGATGCCGCCCGGTTCCGCGTGTCGGTATTCCGCCAGCGGGGCAAGGTGGCGATGGTGCTGCGGCAGATCCCGGTCGAACTGTGGACCATGGATCAGCTCAATCTGCCCCAGGTGTTCAAAAAGCTCATCATGCGCCCGCGCGGCCTGGTACTGGTGACCGGACCGACCGGATCGGGTAAGTCGACGTCGCTGGCCGCGATGGTCGACTACCTGAACGAAACCGTCGATCACCACATTATTACGATCGAAGACCCGATCGAGTTTCAACACAACCACAAGAAGTCGACCATCAATCAACGCGAAGTCGGGGTCGACGTCACAAGTTTCTCGGAAGCCATTCGCCGCGCGCTTCGTCAGGACCCCGACGTGATCCTGGTGGGCGAAATGCGCGACCTGGCGACGATCGAAGCGGCCATCACCGCGGCGGAAACGGGTCACGTGGTGTTCGGCACGCTCCACACCTCGAGTGCCGCCGGCACGATCAACCGGATTATCGACGTTTTTCCCACGAATCAGCAGGACCAGATCCGCACGCAGCTTGCCTCGTCGATCATCGGCATCCTGTCGCAACAACTGCTCAAGAAGATTGGTGGCGGCCGGGTGGCGGCCTTCGAGACGCTGGTGGTCACCTCGGGCATCGCCAACCTGATTCGCGAGAACAAGATCTTTCGTATCACCTCGCAGATTCAAACCGGGGCGAAATACGGCATGCAACTGCTCGACGACCACATCTACAAGTTGTGGCGCGAGGGGCTAGTGACCCAGGAGGACTGCCTGGCCAAGTGCAATAACGCCGAAGAACTGGCGGCCCGTTTCGCGGCCGCGGAGCGTGGGATTTTCGACGACGAACCAGGAGAGGACTCGGCGGCTTAGGAGGAGCTTCAAAACAACCTGACATTTCCTTTTCCCTTGATACTCGGTAACCTCGGACCCTTCTTTCATGGCAATTCGTCGTATTGGTCAAATTCTGGTCGACATGGGCTTCTTGAGCGACGAACAGCTCGAGGTCCTCGTCGACGAGCAGAAGCAGCAACCCGGCCACTTGTTCGGGCGGGTTGCCATCGACATGGGGCTGATCAATGCCGATCAGCTAGCCCAGGCCCTCGGCGAGCAGATGTCGTTGCCGGTGGTGACCGTCTCCGATCTGACGATCCCCAAGGAAGTGCTGGGCATGGTCACCGAACCGATGGCCCAGATGTACCGCATCGTACCGATCGCGTTCGATGGCGACACACTGACGGTCGCCATGTGCGATCCTCAAAATCTAGCGGTCCAGGACGAGTTGCGGACCTTCTTGGGCTACAACATTCGCGCCGCCGTGACGACCGAGGCGTCGATGATGTCGGCCCTGGAACGCTACTACGGCGAAAACACCGAAAGCGTGGAAAGCCTCGTTTCCGACCTCGAACAAGATGCCGAGCTCGCCCGGGCCGCCGCCGAAATCAACAGCGAAGGGCCGATCGACCTGACAAGCGTCGAGGCCCTTGCCGACAGCGCGCCGGTTCGCAAGCTGCTGAACATGGTGCTGCTGCTCGCCATCAAGGATCACGCCAGCGACCTTCACTTCGAGCCATTCGAGGACGAGTTTCGCATCCGCATCAAGGCGGACGGGGTGCTCTACGAAATGGTCCCTCCGCCGCGCCACCTGGCGTTCGCCATCACGACACGCATCAAGGTGATGGCGAATCTCGACATCGCCGAACGGCGTATGCCTCAGGACGGCCGCATCGAGTTGACAGTCGGTGGCCATCCGGTCGACCTCCGCGTGAGCGTGTTGCCGACCATGTTCGGAGAAAGCGTCGTCATGCGGGTGCTCGACCGCTCGGTGGTGTCGCTCGATCTGGCCAAGGTAGGCCTCGACGACAAGACAATGGCGCAATTCCGCTCGGCGATCGTCCGTCCCAACGGCATCGTGCTCGTAACGGGGCCGACCGGCTCGGGCAAGACGACCACGCTCTATTCGGCCCTCAACGAACTCAACAGCATCGAAGACAAGATCATCACCACCGAGGACCCGGTGGAGTACGACATCGACGGGATTGTCCAGGTGCCGATCGACCCGGGCATCGGCAACACGTTTGCCAACTGCTTGCGATCGATTCTCCGGCAGGATCCCGACAAGATCCTCGTCGGCGAGATTCGCGACCTGGAGACCGCCGAAATCGCGGTGCAGGCCTCCCTCACGGGCCATCTGGTGTTCAGCACGCTTCACACCAACGACGCACCGAGCACGATCACCCGGCTCAAGGACATGGGGATTCCCACGTTTCTCATCACGGCCACGGTCGAAGCGATCCTCGCGCAGCGGCTCGTGCGCAAGGTCTGCAAGAACTGCCGCGAGGAATATACCCCGTCGCAGGAAGTCATCGACGACCTGGAACTCACGGCCGAAGAGGTACGGACCCACAAGTTCTATCGCGGAGCCGGTTGCGAAGTTTGCAACAACACAGGTTACAAGGGCCGCGTGGGGTTGTTCGAACTATTGATGATGACCAACGAACTGCGCGACCTGATTATGCAGAACGCGCAGACCGAGGAGATTCGCCGTGCCGCCGAAAAGCAGGGGATGGTGTCTCTGCGTCGCGCGGGACTGGACGCCTGTTTGAATGGCATCACGACACCCGATGAAGTGATTCGCGAGACCATTCTCGACGCTTAAGCGAACGATGTCCCGCTCCGGCGGGGTGACCATTCCATTTGACTCCGCTGGCTTGTCGCCGGCGACCGCTGCTGCAATTTGAAGGATCCTCCGCATGCCAACTTTCCAGTTTGAAGCGATGGACGCCACGGGGGCCGAGATCAAGGATGTGATCGAGGCCAACACCGAGGAAGAAGCGCAAGCAACGATTCGGCAGATGGGCTACTTCGTGACGAAGATTTCCGTCAAGAAGAGCCGCAAGAAGGCCGAGGAGGCTGGTCCCGCGCGCAAGAAACGAGGGCTCGTCTTTGGGGGCGTGCGGTCGAAGGATCTCACCACCTTCACGCGGCAACTCTCCATTCTGCAGGACGCCGGCCTGCCGATCCTGCGGAGCCTGCGGATTCTGGCCAACCAGGCCAAGCCGGGCCGGCTCAAGTATTCGCTCGAAGACACCTGCGACGAGATCGAAGCGGGGGCGACACTCTCGGAAGCGATGGCCAAAAGCCCCAAGTGCTTCAATCGCCTTTACGTCAACATGATCAAGGCGGGGGAGGCGGGCGGTGCGCTCGAACTGATCTTGCAGCGCCTTGCCGACTTCCAGGAGCGAAGCGAATCGCTCAAGCGGAAGGTCAAGGGGGCGATGATCTACCCGGTGTTCGTCGTGGGGATCGCCGTGCTGATCCTCACGCTCATCATGATCTACATCGTGCCGAAGTTTCAGGACATCTTCACCGACTTCGATCTCACGCTCCCGGTGATGACCCTCTATTTGATGGCGATCTCCAAGTGGACGGTCCAGTTTTGGTTTTTGATTCCGCTGATTCCAATCAGCATCTGGTTGTTCATCAAGCTTATGCGAAAGTTCAAGCAGGGGCGGATGGGCTGGGATCAGTACATCATCAAGGTGCCGGTCTTCGGCGGGCTGTTCGAAAAGAACATCATGGCCCGCACCGCCCGCACCTTGGGCACCTTGGTTGCCAGCGGCGTGCCGATCCTCGAGGCGCTCAACATCACGCGCGACACGGCGGGCAATGCCGTGTTCGAGCGGATGTACAACCGCATTTCGGAGGCGATTCGCGAGGGGGAATCGATCGCCAAACCGATGAAGGAAAACTCGGTTCCCGGGTTCCACCCGATCACCCTCTTCTTCTGGATTACCTCGATCCCGCTGATCGGCGGCTTGATTTATCTGCTCAAGGTGAATCAACGGGTTGTCGACGACATCGTGGTCAACATGGTCGACGTGGGGGAGGAGACGGGCGAACTCGACACGATGCTTTACAAGGTGGCCGACGTTTACGACGAAGAGGTCGCGGTGCTCACCGATAGCCTGACTCGACTGATGGAACCGATTTTGATTCTGGTCCTCGGTGGCATGGTCGGGTTTATCGTGATCGCGCTGTTCGTGCCGCTGGTCAAGCTGATTGAAAAACTGTCCTAGGGGCGCCCCAGATATCCAGACACCTGAGCCAGTAGACCTGCTCAGCAAGGAGCTTTGCGATGAAACAAACTCGATTGATCCCAAGGACACCTCTCAAGAGAGGCCGGGGTTTCACACTTGTCGAACTGCTGGTGGTGATTGTCATCATCGGCATCCTGGCGGCCCTGACCACCGTGGCCGTCGGAACGGCAATGAGATCGGCTCGCAAAAATACCATTCGTGTCGAGCTCACAAGTCTCGATGCGGCCATGAAGGAGTATGGCAATTCCGTCTCCGGGGGTTCTTATCCCCCCAACCTTGCGAATGCGATGGTCGCCACGGGCAATTCCACAAATCCGGCAGCGACGATGACTCCCCCCGACCGAGCGCGCATCTACGCCAACTTCAAGCGGCACCTCAACGCCGCGTTTCCCAAGCATCGCGAGCCCGAGGACCTGCTCCAACGCATTTGCGGTTGCGATGCCAATGGAAGCCCGCGTACGGACGGCTTGCCCGGGGGGCTTTCGCCTCAAGAGGCACTCGTCTTTTGGCTCGGGGGATTCAGCGACGACGAGAAGTATCCGATCTCGGGTCCCGGTGGCCCTTCCTACCTCATCGCCCAGGGAGAGGATTGGTCGGCGCGGAAGCCACTGTTCGATTTCGACCAGGATCGGCTGGGACCGCGCGATAACAACAACAATTTCGGCGGAGGTAATGCCCGGCAACTCGCCTATAGGTTCAATGGGGATCGGGCAATCAACTTCTGGCAATATCGTCCCAAGAATCTGACCCAGTCGTACGCTTATTTCGACACATCGCGTCCGCCGCTCGATGGGCTCCCCTTCGGCGCGTTTCCTCAGTTGGTGCCGATCAAGCAGCGGGCGAACACCGTGACAAATCCCTCGAACCTCAAGGTCCGCGATATTCGCTATGCCAACGAGGGGAATTGCCAGATTCTCTCCGCCGGGCTCGACGACGACTGGGGACCTGTGTTGCAAACCCAGGGTCTCAGCTATGCCAACAAGGATGCGAGCGCCCCCCTGCTGTTTCTCTACCCCGATGGGCCCTTCACCGCCGAGCTTGGCGACACCATCACCAACTTTTCGACTGGGGCCAGCCTGGAGGATTCGCAACCGTGACCCAGCTCGCCACACAACATGTAGGCGGCCAGTTCGCTCGACGGCACCAAGCTCAGGGCTTCACCTTGGTGGAGTTGCTGGTGGTGATCGTCATCATCGGCATCCTCACCGCCATGGTGGGAGTTGTCGCCATTGGAGCGGGGCAGGCGAGTCGCGAGTCGAATACCCGATCGATGATCACCAAAGTCGATCGGTTGGTCAGCCAACACCACCATACCTATCGATCGCGACGGGCGCCCCTCAACCCGGCGACCGAGAACGTGATTCGCGTCAACACCAGCGCCACGACCCGGGGTCCCGCGATGGCCGAGGCGCGGCTTTACGCCTTGCGCGAACTGATGGTGATGGAGATGCCCGATCGCTGGAGCGATGTGTTGCTGAAGCCGGTGACCAATCCACCCGCCAACGTGACGCCGGGTTCGCCGGCTTACCTGTCTCCTTCGGCGGGTTCGACTTTCGGTGGCCCGACTCCGCTGGTGGAGGCCTACCGCCGCCAGTACTATTCCATCGCCAACAGCATCAACAGCATCACCGGCAGCCCCAATACGGCCGATCTCATCACCGACAATCAGGGGGCCGAATGCCTCTACATGATCGTCATGTACGCCACCGCCAATGGGGAGGCACGGGGATTGTTCAACGAGAATCAAATCGGCGATGTCGACGGCGACGGGGCGCCGGAGTTCCTCGATGGCTGGGGGCGGCCGATCAACTTCCTCCGCTGGGCCCCCGGCTTTGAGTCGGACTTGCAGCTCAACGCCAACAAACTCGAGGCGGCAGGGATCGACCAGTGGATTGCCCTGGCCGATGGGCACCACGACCCGCTCGACATGTACCGGGCCGATCCCTTGGCATTCGCGCTCACACCGCTCGTCTTCTCGGCGGGCCCCGATGGGGAATATGGCATTCGCACCGTCAAACCCGCCGTCACTTGGGCGACACCTGTGAACGTCGTCCCGGGTTCGGGAACGACCATTGGTGGCACGGGGCGACGCAGCTATTTCAGCCCGCGGCTCACTCCCTACGTCAAGCGGAGCGGCGACGAGGTCGACTCTTATCTCGGCACCCTCCGCGACAACAGCGCTCTCGACAACCTGCACAACCATCAGACGGCGACGCAGTAACATGAATCACCAGCCCCACAATTCGAGCATCCCCGCTGGGGAACGTCGCGGCTTGACCCTCATCGAGCTGTTGGTGGCAATCGTGATTCTCACGACCCTGGTGGCGGCGGTGATTCCCGCGATGACCCCCTCCACCAGCGAGCGGCGAATCCGCGAGGCGGCCCGCGGGCTCAACACCTATATCGCGACCCAGCAGGCACGAGCCCAGACCGGTAATCGCCCGATAGGGATCGGGCTGCCGCGGCTCTCGTTTCAAACGGGCCGACCCGAGGACCGCGGAGTCTGCCTGGAAGTCTACGCCGTCGAGCAACCCGCCCCCTTCGCCGGTTTCGACTCGGGTTCGGCGGCACGTGTCGCGATTAACGATCTCTCCACGCCGACGGTGCTCGTGCAACTGGTGACACGAGGTCAATCGTACGATCAATTTCAGGATAAACTTCCGGCAGGCTGGGATGCCGATATTACGCCGGCCGGTGTCATTCGCCCCGGCGATGTGATCGAGGTCTCGGGGAATCGTTACGTCATCATTCCTTCGGTCCAGAATACACCCCCAATCGACACCAACACCGGTTACTTCGGAGCCTACAATCCGGTGGCGGGTCGACCGGCCACTTTTCTGTGCCGCCCGCAAAATGCCACTGGTCAATCGGTGGTTCCCTACTCCGACGGAGATGGCAATCAGCTCAGTCTCCAGAGCCTAGCCAGCGGCAACGGCCCCTACTGGTCGCAGCCGACCCGATACAAGATCCATCGCCAGCCGGCTGTGACGGGAGCCTCTCCTTACCAGCTTCCCGAGGGGATCGCGATCGATCTGCAAGGGTCGGGCATGATGGACGACGCACCTTTTCACGTCGAGAACATTGCTGGAGTGCGTAATAACAACGACATGATTTTTATTATGTTCGCGCCTGATGGGTCGATTGGCAGCATCCATTACAACATCGGTGGCACAGGCATAACCAGCCAGGAACCCGTCAATTTTAAAACGATTTATCCCACCTCGAGCGTGGCGCTCTTGGTCGGGCGCCGCGAGTTGATTCCGGCAGATCCGACTGCGACTTTCTCTGGCAGTCTGACGTCGTCTGAACTTGAACAGAGTAAGGCTCAGTTGAATTGGATGAATCTCGAGAGTGCGTGGGTCAACATCGGTTATCAAACCGGTTCGGTAATCACAACCAGCATAGCAAATGTCAATCCGATAGCCGCGGCTCAAGAGGCAATCGACTACGATAGAGATGGCTCGATAAGTCCACTCGATATTCGCCGCGAGCAGATTATGCGATCCCGCGAATTCGCCCGCGATTCCTCCCGGTTGGGAGGAAAATAAACCTCGCGCGACCCTGGCGGACGATTTGGGCCGGTTGAAGCAATCCCCCAGCGCCGCGACACAAGCCACTTAGGGGCAACACTAAGTAGGATCAACAGAACATCATGATGCGATCATTATTTCTCATCCGACCTTGCACGGGTTCCCTCGGGCCCCGGTTCCGCCGCGGCGTGACCTTGATGGAGGTCCTCATCGCGATGGGGATTCTCCTGGTGGGCCTGCTCGGGGCGGCAGCCTTGTTCCCGGTCGGCAGCTATTTCATGCAGAAGGGGGACATCGCCGACCGCGGGTCGGCCATCGCCAAGGTGGCGTTCGCCGATCTGGTCACCAGGGGCATCGACCCCGACGAGTGGCAGGTGTGGGATCCCACGTGGAACAACAACAATGGGGCCTATCAGCCGATGGGGCAGTCGATGCGGGCGTGGATGACGAACTATCGGCTCAACGCAGGTGTTTCCACGATGGCCGCGTTCCAAACCGCGCTCAACGACGCAGGGGGGTTCAGCTATCTGATCGACCCGATTGGCATCGCCGAAGGAACCCGAACCGGGCTCAACCCCAATGCCTTGTCGCGGGCCCCCTACAATGCGCAGCTCATCTGGGAAACAGAGATGCCGGAGGGAATGACCGGAGTCAATGCCAACTGGGTGAGTGTCTACGGCAACAGCTTTCCGGTGCGTCGGCTGACAACCGCTAGTGCGTCGATGGGGACGTTCCCCTCTCCCCTACTCGCCGAGCGGCAGTTTGGAAGTCGTGACGATATTTCCTACACGACACAAGAAGGAGACCTGCCGACTCATCAGCGGGTGGCTGGTTTTGACGACAATGGCGATTTGAGGCCAGAAATCGGCTGGGCCCGTAACAACACCGGCAACTACTCGTGGCTCGTGTCGATCGCTCCCAGCCAGAGCAAGGCCCGCGAGGCCCTGGCTAACGATCCCGGTGCCTACTACTACGATGTGACTGTCGTCGTGTTCTACAAACGTCCTGTCCAATCGATTCAGCAGACCGAGCGATTGGTGGGAGGGCAGGTGATTGCCACGGGAACGGGAGGAGGAGAAATCCTGCTTTCGAAGCTCGGCGACGGGATCGCGGCAAGTCCCTACGAGGAGCTTCGCCAGGGGCAGTGGGTGATGGTTTGCGGCCCGCATCCCTCGGCGACTCCCGAAGATCCCCTCTTTTTCACGCAGTGGTACCGCGTGCTGGCGATCGATGAAGAGGAGAAGGGATTCCTTCAAGATGAAGAAACCCAACGGCTCGTCGGTCTGCGTGGGCCCGATTGGCCTTGGGCTCCAGGGGCCCAGGTCCGTGTCGGACTCTTCCCTGGCGCGGTGGCGGTCCATACCAAGAGCCTTCGCTTCAAGGGGCTAGGGGCGTACGGCGTCGATGGCACCTAAAAGTTCGCGCACCCAAGATTATCGCGGCACTCCTTGCGAATCCTCCATCATTCGAGCGGGCAAGACTCGAATTCCAGGTGAAACGAAAATGCGTCACTTCCAGCAAGCCTCGGTCCTCGTCCCCCGCTCCGCCCCCGGCCAACGCCGCGGCGTGCTGCTCGTGATCGTGCTGAGCATGCTCGCCCTGTTCCTGCTGCTCGGCACGGCTTTTCTCATGACGGCGGGCTTCTATCAGGATGTCGCCACGGAAGGTGGCAAGAAAGACCGCACCCAAAACGACCGTACCGACGGGACGGAACGCGCCCTCATGCAATTGGTCCGGGGCACCACCAATCCCAACTCGCCACTCACCGGCGGCGAAAGCTTGCTGGGGGATGTCTATGGCACCGATGGATTCGAAGCCCGGGTGTTCATTCCCCCCGACGACACCCAGGTTGGCTTGATGCCACAGTACGCCGGCGCCACCCTTGCCAGTTCTCCCAACGAACTTGGCAGCACCGGCGGACAGTTCATCGACATCTACGTGCAGGACCTCGATTGGCGCTCGATGCTGATCAATCCCGCCGCGGTTCAGGCGTTTCCCCAACCCGATGCCCGGTTCGTCATCAAGCTTCATCGCGATGCCAGTGGAGCGACGATCGATCACCCCCTCGAGCCAGCCACCGGCTACCACAACGGCTCGCTGCTGACCTTTACTTCGGGCCCGGCGAACGGCCAGACCGCCCGCATCGTCGACTATCGCTATGTGGGGAATGCCACTGGTGCGATCGCCGTCGATGGAACACCGCAGCCGGTGTCGAATCGCCCGGTATGGCGCATTCGGATCGTCGCCGTCGCGCGTGCCGATGGTGCGCCACTGGCACTCTGGGGACCGGCCAATGCTGCCCGGGCGAGGGAAATCCGCGATCTGGTGGAAGATCCCGGCACCTACCTGGGGGTCAAGTTCATCGTCAATGGCCGCCCCTTCAATGGCACGGGCCCAGGGTTCAATCCGCTGGCACCAACGGGGACACCCCGGCTGAACGCTGTCGAAGTGATGCAGGCCGCTTCCGGCGATATTATCGGGGCCGAAATCGCCCTGCTCCCCAATCGCCGTTTCGTCGACCTCGAACAAGTTGGCATGTATTTGGGGAGTGGCGACCCCTTCAGTGTGGCAGGGGCGACGGTCAATAGCTTCCAATCGCTCAACACTCCAGGGGCAAGCGTCACGGGAGTCGGGCTCTACACCACGCCCGAAGGGCCCGGCGGCAACGACGAGTCGTACGACGCGGTCGACTACCTCAATATGTTCCTGGCGCGGATGCCCATCTACCCGCAGGAGCGGGCGTCGCTCATCGATGGGAATGGAATCACGTATGCACTTGATTCCAACGAAGGGCAGCAGTTGATCCAAAGCGGCAATCCCATGCGCTGCAACTTCGAGAACATGGTGATCCCCTCGTTCCATCGGCCGGACCTCATCAACTTCTGGCATCATCGAGTGCTCAACTCGCAGTGGATGAATGGGGTGTCTTCCGACGAGTCGCTGCGCGCCAGAGCCGCCATGCTCCCCTACGGCCCCAACGGCAAGCGCGGCGATGCCGACGACCCAGGCATCGACCTGCGGATTCGCGATCAACTGGCCGCCCTCAAGCGGAAGACGATCATGCGCCCGTCGATCGAGGATCATCCCGATTTCGACGGCAGCAATCCCGCGTCGCGTTACGCCACCACCGGTCGCGGTGGCGTGGCGCTCAATGGTCAGATTCGCCTCCCTGCTTGGGAGATCGTCGGTCCCTGGGATGTCGACAACGACAACGATTCGATTGCCGACAGCATCTGGATCGACCTGGGAGACACCATCCGCGAGACCGAAGAGGGGCAACTCTACAAGCCGCTCTATGCCTTCCTGGTTGTCGACATGGATGGCCGGCTCAACCTGAACGCCCATGGCTCGATCGAACATCTGACGGCAAACCTCTACGACTCGGTGATGTTCAAGTCGGGCGGGAGCGTTGGAAATCTAGTCGACGGCGCCACGTCGAATTTGATGCCCCAAGGGGTCGGCTATGGACCCGGAGAGATATCGCTGCGGAGGATTTTCTCGCCGAATCTCCCCTTCACCGCACCAAATCTCGTGGGGAACCCCGACTACGACGACTACGCGCGGCTGTTTGCGGGCCGTCCTCCGATCGGTCCCAACGACTCGACCAACCAGATGGGCGAAGCGATGTTCGGGCGGCTCGGCTCGGCCGCGCTCACTGGTGAGGTCCGACCTGGCCGGATGTTTATCGCTCAATCCGTTAGTCCATTCGCCCACTTCAACCGTGAGTCGCTGGTCCCCTTCGAAAACATCGGCATGCCGGTCACCGATCCGCTCCGCGCTGCGCGGCTTGCCTACAATCCATCAGGATCGGCGTTTCCGGCGTGGAGGTATATGCAACCCTCCGCCTACGGCTCCGCTCCCGACCTCAAGGGGAAATACT
The DNA here is from genome assembly GCA_964650265.1 of uncultured Planctomycetaceae bacterium. Classification (GTDB taxonomy): domain Bacteria; phylum Planctomycetota; class Planctomycetia; order Pirellulales; family Lacipirellulaceae; genus CAZYQQ01. Next base: position 37,696 of record CAZYQQ010000005.1, on the reverse strand, counting down.
CTGTCGGCGTCGACTACACGGGCCAACCAGTCTACGAGTCGGTGTGGGATTACGGCACCGGGAACCCGTTGAACCCGAGCACCTGGACCTTCGTGCCGTTGGTTGACGATTCCCCCTACGAAACCGACCTGTCGGCCTCAGGCCGCCGCGGCCCCCCCAGGCTCGACGCGGTGCGGGTCGTGGGCAATGTGACTCCGCCCGACGACGCCCCGTTCGATATCTCCGAAATGGAACGGCTGCTGCGTGCTCATGACCAGGAGACCGGCACCGCCCCCAGCCGGTTGTGGGAGATAGTCGATACGTTCGATCCCCAAAAGTACGCCGCTGCTTTCGACGGCAATCCGACGAATGCGGTCAGCATTAGCGAGCTGGCGCTGGCCGAGGTGATGACCGCCGCCAATCGCCAGCAAGTGACGACCGACAGCTACGAGATCCCCACCCCCAGCGACGTCGTGCCGAGCTACATCACCGAACTTGGCCCCGATGGGATGCCCGGCAATGCTGGCATGGACGACGATGGTAACGGAGAGACCGATGATGTCATCCCCTTCGATCCATCCACGGGAATTGGCGAGATCGGCTGGTACGCCACGCAGGATCCTAGCAATCGCTCCGCGGGACTCTACCTCACCGGCTGGAGCGACGATTTCGCCTCCCTCACCGGCAAGAGCGTCTCGCAGGCGCGGCTGGTCGATGTGTTGTGGTATCGCATCCAGCGGAACCGGATCGAGCGCGGGCTGCCGCCGCTCAACTTCAACAACGCGCTGGCCGTGGCGGAGCTCAACAACATCACCACCCAGCTTTTGCCCCCCGAGGTGATCGCCGGCTACAAGATGGACCTCAATCGCCCCTTCGGCGACGGCCGCGACAACAACGGCAATGGGGTGGTCGACGAACCGATCGAGGCGGGCGAGCCCTACTGGGACCTCAATGGCGACGGTGTGTGGCAGAATGGCGAACCCTTTATCGATCTCGATGGCAACGGCCGCTACTACGGCGACACCGACGGCGACGGCACGCTCGAGCTTGCCCCCGGCGGCCAGGACCTGATCCCCTTCGACGACAATGGCGACGGGACTGTCGACCGGTATGAGATCCCCTTCGACTCGCTCTGGGCCGAGTTTTACCGCGGCACTGCCGTGTCGGTCGACTCGGTATTCGGCCTCGACGTCTCCGGGCCACACTTTGCCGACACCAATGGCAACGGCCAGCGCGACGCGAACGAAACCGTCCCGCTTCCCAATCTGCGGAACGATGCCCACCTGGCGCGGCAACTTTATGCCCGGCACCTCTATGTGATGATGCTGATGATGATGGACGAGGAGTACGTCGCCCCGTACGATCCGACCGACCCGCAGGTGATGATGTACATCCGAGTGAAAGGCAAGGAGTTGCTGACGGCCAACCCCGGGTATACGAAGGAGCAGGCCGAACTGCTTGCCAGGCGGAAGTACACCTATCGCCAGGTCGCTCAGTGGGCGGTCAACTGCGTCGACTTCCGCGACAGCGATGCCACGATGACCCCGTTCGAGTACGACGAGAATCCTTGGGACGGCTGGGGAAATATCGATACCAATGGCACTCCGCTCGACGTGAGCGACGATGTCTATTATCCGCTCGATGGGGACCCGGCAACCGACGAAAATCATCGCCAATATGTCAACTGGGAGGCCATGCGCGATGCGGTGGCGAACAACGCCAATGCCAACGGACGCAAGATCATCACTCCCCCTTACCCGACATTTGGCAACAACGGCAATCGACTCCGGGAGACCGACTGCAACCGCAATGTCGTCTGGGGGGCCGAGCGTCCCGAACTGTTGATTACCGAGACGATGGCGGTCCACGACATGCGTCTGGAAGATCTCAAGACGATCAACACCCACGGCGACAACACGACCTTCCAGGATGATACGGCCAATAATGTGCCGCAAGACGTCGATCTCGACCAGCGGCTCCGTCCGCGCGGGTCGGCCTTCATCGAACTCTACAACCCCTGGTCCCCCGACGCCCCCGGGCCGACGGAGCTCTACAGCCAACTGGAACGCGACAACGCGGGGCGGATCGCCGATGTGAACGGCAATGGCCGGATCGACGTCGTCGCCACGCCAGGGGTCGAACTCGGACGGCTGAGCACCCTGGCCGACCGTAACGGCAAGCGATCGCCGGTGTGGCGGGTCATTGTCGTCGAGGAGGGGCCACTCTATCGCAACCCTGGCGGGACCGACAGAGCTCCGAGGATGCTTGACGTTGACGATCGGAATACGCACGACGTCCGCAGAGATCTACCCGACTACGTTGAGGTCGCCAGTCAAGGGGCGTTCAAACCGACCGACGTCGATTGGGACGAGATGCTCGCACGCGAGGTCGAGGATGGCAGCGGCAACGACGTGCGGGTAACTGTGCAGTCTTGGCAACAGGAGCACACGACGAGACCGCGTCCCGTAGAAGGAATGAACCCGCAAGACCAACCGAGCAGCTTTACCCGCCGACTGTTTTCGAAACCGTATCCCTACATCGAACGGGAGTTTTATTTCAGTTCGAATGATTCGTTCTGGGCCTACCGCCGCCAGGCTGGCGTTCTTCAGGAGACTACAAATTCCTTGGAGCGGACATACACCGACCTGGATTTCGACCTCGACAGTCGCATCACGGATGAAATCATCCGCAACAAACTTGGGGTCAAGATCCCCTTCAACTATGTGAAGCTGAAGGACGTCCAGCGGCGGAGCCTCACTTTCCGCTTCCTGGCGTCACCTCGCCTTGCGCAGGCCGGCCGAACCGACGTTCGCATCGCTCCCATCATGCCGGGTCGCTATGCCGTGTTAGGTGCGGCCGGTGTCGCTTACGATGCGCCCGAGGCTCGGCTTTCAACCGACAGCCACAACCGCCCGCGATTTATGACGACCATGGGGCGATCGTTCATTGGCGTCCGCAACGATTCACAAACGGAGGCCCGCACCATGCCCGAGCAGCATCTCAAGATGCTGCAAGGGACCCGTCGCATCGAGCTCTGCCCCTCCCCCGATCCCAACCAGCATCAGGTGCTCGTCGGATCGAACGGGGGTCGGCCCCAGGGAGCCATCGGGACACGGTACAACGAACTCTTTGTCACGGAAGCTGGGACGCGTAACGTAGGCGATTACGACGACAACGCCGGGGGCGATCCCGATGGCGAAATCGAAATCGAATCGCCGGTGCTCGCCCCCACGGTGGCCATTCCGGTCGAGAACTTCAACATTTCGGAGCCGGTTTATGGCTACGAGGTGCGCGAGCGGGAACTCAACGAACTCGAACGCGACTCGGGGGACGAGGGTCAGGTCTGGGACCCTCTGGAGGATGGTGGCGAGGGGGGGTACGTCGACGATGGGGGGAGGGAGGCCCATTACGACACCCCGTTCGACGAGGAGCCGGAACTACGCGAGCAAGGGTCGGTGCCCAATTATCGCGTGATTCACCTGCAGCGATTGGCCGATCCCTCGCTTCCCTGGAATCCTCCTCCGGGGCATAACCGTTGGGACCAGGGACAGGAACGCCCCGACCAGCACGATCCCAGCTTGCCCCTGAACCCTTACCGGACTGTCGACACGGCCACGTGCGACCTGACGGTCTTCAACGGAGCATCGAGCAGCTTGCCTCCACCACAGGCTCCCTTCAACTTCTTCCGTAGCAAGGAGCGCGGGGCCAATGCCCTGGCAGCCGTCAATACGGCCGATGCCATGCCGCTGCGGGAAATCTGGCGACAAGAGCGAGCCTCGAGTGAGACTCAGTGGAAGAAAGAAACCTTCCCGAGCAGCGCCAGCCGCACTCACGTGCCAGAGAACATTCGCACGCGCGAACATATTTTCGAAAACCATTACGACTTTGTCATGCAGCACACGCTCGGGTTCGCCAATGCCTCGATGGGCGAGATCTATCTCCGCCAGGAGGTGGTGCCGGGGACCCCGGCCGTCCGCGACCCCACCGATTTCGACAACGACATCTCCACCCTGGGCCGCGCCACCGGTGCGCCGCGAGCCAGCGGCCAGGTCAGTTCAACCTACCCATGGTTCACTTGGAACAACCGCCCCTTCGTGAGCCAAAACGAGCTATTGCAGGTGCCGTCTGGTTCGAGTGCCAACATGTTGTGGTATTTCTCGACGATCAACTCGGCCACCCCGGCTGCCAGTCAAATTGATGGCTACTTTGGCGAAGAGGTTCGCGACAGCGCGAATATGTTCCTCGCCAATCCCACGGCGACACCTCCCGACGACAAGAACACCAACTTGGCGCGGCTGCGGACCAACTTTTCGCCGTTCGGTCACTTGCTCAATATGTTCCAGTCGTCCGCCAAGCGGTCGCAGATTCTCGGCGGCGCGACAGCGACGAGAGTCCCGGTCGGCGCGCCGAACTATCACCGCCTGCTCGACTACGTCCACGTTCCCTCGCGATTCACTCAGACGAAGGCGATGCTCAATCCCGTGCTGTTCCAGCGCGCGGCGATCGTCGATCCGGCCGACCCGCGGCGCGGTCTGGCGGCCCCCTTCAACTTCATTCCCGAGTATCGCGAGCCAGGGAAGATCAACCTCAACACGATCGTCGAGCAGCGGACACCAGCCGGGGGGGCGACGGCCATCCCGGTCGTCTGGTCCGATGTCTTCGATGGCTTGATGCATCGCGTGCAGGACCGCGATCCCCCGGGAGGATTGGGGCATTTTGGCCCGTCGCTAGCGCACGTGGTTATGAGCCGCCGCGGCTATCTCGATCCGCTGGGTGGTTCGGGCCAGAACGGGACGAGTCTGGTGATGCATCCCCAATCGCCAACCTTCTTTGCCAATCCCTTCCGTTCGCCCGGGGCAGGGGACCTTGTCCCGCTTGCCTCGATGGTGCAGCCGGGAGTCGAGGTGAGCATGCTGCGGTCGCATCCTTACAGACCTGGAAATGGTTATTTCTGGGGGAGCAACGCCAATGACGATGGCGACCTCATCGTCAACGAGACGAACGAGGCCGGGTATGGCGACGACAGCACCAATCTCGGTGCGCGAGTCCCCCTGTTCAGCGAACTCGCCACCACCCCCGCGATCGATGGCAAACGGAATACGGCCATGAACATGATGCCTCTCACCCGGATGGGGAACCTCACGACCCAGCGGTCGGGGGTGTTTGCCGTGTGGGTCACGGTGGGGTATTTCGAGGTGAAACCGGCCCCAGCGGCTGACTGGACCGGCTCGGGGAGCGACCCGCAGGCCGTTGCCACCGCCCAGAAGTTTGTCAATCAGGCGGGGGGCGATGTCCAGCGTGCCATGCGGCTGTACAATAAGGTCTACCCGCAAGGTTACCAACTCGGCAAGGAACTTGGCATCGAGACGGGCGAGGTGGAGCGCAACCGATCGTTCTACATCATCGACCGGACGCGGCCTGTCGGTTTCAAGCCAGGTGAGGACCTCAACGTTGAGAACACGATCCTGCTAAGGCGGCGGATCGACTGATCGCCCCGGATGGCGTCCCAAGAAAAAGGAAGACCCTCGATGCTCAAGAGTCCGATTCCGTGGCTGTTGCTCCTGGCGGTGGTCCTTGGGGCGTGGATCTGGATGGTGATGTTCCGCGACATGACTTACGAGGTCCCGTTGCCCGCGCCTCTCCCGCCGGCATCGGTCGAGGGGTGGATGAACACCGACGGTCCGCTTAAGAAGTCGGACCTCGAAGGGAAATGGGTGATTGTCGACTACTGGGGCACCTGGTGCGGTCCCTGCCTGGACTCCTTGCCCGACCTCGCCCGGCTCCACAACGAATGGAAGGGTAAGGGGGTGACCGTCGTCGGGATCACCAACGAGGACTCGAGCAAGAAGAGCGATATTGAAGCGGTGATCGCGGGGGTCAAGGGGTTCACGTGGCCGGTCGCCTACGGCGGAGCCGAGGCCTGGGGCATGGCGGGGGTGAGCGCGGTTCCCCACGTCTTTCTCTTCAACCCGGAGGGGAAGAAGGTCTGGGACGGGCATCCGGTTCAATTGGAAGAAGCCCTGATGCAGCACGTCGGGAGTGGGCAATCGGTGGCGAGTGCCGCCACAGTTCCCTGAGCAGACCGGTTGTAGCGATTGAAGGGATGGTCGACTGATCTCGCGGCGCCGCTAGGGGGAGTTGGCGAGGCGCATCCATCCCGTTTGCGGGATAGGTTTCTAATAGTCCTCCCCAAGAGCCGCTCGCGCCCCGCGCCCAACCATGGCGGCCCCTCCTATATCACAAGCTGCCCCCTCTCTCTTCTCCCGGCCGCTTGCCCCTGCGCGGTTCCTGCTCCGCACCCTCCTCGAACACCTTCCAGGATCACCTCATGCCAAACCCCGGCCTCTGCTCCAGCACCTTTGCGCCGATGATTTGTTCAACTCCCCCCCAACTTGCACGGGAGATCGCCTCCGTGGTTGCGGGTCTCACAACCGGCGGAGGAGACCGCCGCGGGGAGCGGATTCCCCTCCCCTTCTTGTTGGAACTCGAGCCGATCGAGTGTTCCCCAATGGCACCCCTCGACGGGATGATCGTGGTGGGAAAGGACATTTCGGGGGCGGGAATTGGGTTCTTCCATCAGCATCGCATCCCCCATCGGCAGGTCCGACTGCGGCTGGAATTGGCCGATTTGGGGCCTTTGGAAATGGTTGTCGAAATGCTGTGGTGCCATTTCACCCGCCAGGGTTGGTATGAAAGTGGTGCCCGCATTTTGGGGATCAATGCCGGGGGCCTGCCGGTCGCTCGTGCGGGCTGACGCCGCCGGATGCGGGAATAGCTGGAGTTTCGCGGCGGCAGTCATTAGAATGCTCCTCATGCTGGCGAAGGGAGCGGTCGCTTGGGCCATTTCCGCGCGTCCCCCTGCCTGAACTTCGACTACAGACTACGGAGCCCCCAACTCATGTCGCGACTCGATCGGCGGACGATGCTCAAGACCACGGCCATGGCGACCCTTGCCCCGGCCATTTCGACATGGAGCGATGCGACGGCTTGGGCTCAAGAGGCGGCGCTGGCCGACCTCCCCACCAAGGACGCCCCCTACGCCGACGGAAAGCTGGTCGACCAGGATCCGCCGGCGATCGGCGAGGGGAGCTTCTCGATTGCGGTCTTTCCCGACACGCAAAACTATCAAGGCAGGAACGCCGAGAAGTTCGGCCAGCAGGCCACATGGGTCGTCGAGAACAAGGAGAAGTACAACATCGCCTGCGTGCTCCACCTCGGTGACATCACCAACAACAACCGACCGGAGCAATGGGAGAATGCCCAGAAGTCGATGCAATTGCTCGACGGCAAGGTTCCCTACTTCATGGCTCCCGGCAACCACGACTACAGCGAGGGGGGAAGTTGCAAGGACCGGACGACGCTGTTCAGCGAATATTTTCCCGTTGAGAAGTATTCGCAAACAGAAAACTTTGGCGGGGTCTACGACAAGGAGCCCGATCGCATCGAAAACAGCTTTCATCGCTTTGCGGCCGGCGGGGTCGATTACATCGTGATGGCGCTCGAGTTCGGACCGCGCAAGGAAGTCGTCGCCTGGGCCAGCGATGTCCTCAAGCAACATCCCGATCATCATGGCATCCTGATTACTCATGCCTACATGTACTACAACGACGACCGTTACAACTGGAAGCGGCATGGCACCAAGCAGACTTGGAACCCGCACAGCTACGGAGTGGCGAAGGCGACCAACGACAACGTGTGCGATGGCGAGGAACTCTGGAATCGCCTCGTCAAGAAACACCCCCACATGTTCATGACGCTCAACGGACACGTGTTGGGCGACGGGCTCGGCCGGACCACCTCGCGCAATAATGCAAGCAAAGCCGTGCATCAGATGCTGGTGAACTTTCAGATGCGCCCCAATGGCGGCGATGGCTGGATGCGGCTGATCGAGGTGGCGAAACCCAGCAAACAACTCAAGGTGATCGATTACTCGCCGGTCCTCGGGCAGTGCAACGTTGCGCCTGAAAACCACTTCGAACTGAAGCTCAGTTGAGCGTTACTCAGTGCGAAAGGGCGGGGGCCTAGCCGTGCTGGTCGTCCGCATCGAAGCGGCGTGTTCTTCGCCCAGCGTTTGTCAGCGGAATTGGAGACCGGCCATAAGTTCGTGAGGGGTCCTCCCGAGCGTCACGGTCTCCTTTTCTGGCGGCAGGACGCGTTTCTGCATGGCGCCCCTACAATCGCTACAGGGTGCATGGCCTTCGCGAGGAGGTGCGACTATCTAGTCACCCGCAGTTGGCCACCCGCACAAATGCGGCGTACCGTTTATAAACGGTGCCAATGGGGCTTGGCGACGCGGCACGGTATCCCCCCGAAGTTGCAGTGATACGTATCATGGAAACGACGGTTGCTACTCTGGAACCAGCTAGCTCATGCGGCTTCCGCCCTCTCCCTTTGTCGGTATTGCGGCACACGGCTGGAATCAAGATCGACGTGTTTCAACAGGTCGCTGGAGAGACGTCTCCCACGCTCCTTGCCAGTCGCGACCTGGTGCTGACGCCTGCGCAGCTCGATGATCTCCAGGCTCAGGGTTGCGACTCGCTCCTGGTACGCGACCATGAGTATGTCGGCATTACGCAACACCTCCAGCGGAATCTGGCGAAACTGCTGCGCTGCGAACAGCAGCCGGCAGGCGAGCGATACGCTTTGCTGCAAACGGCCATGGCACTTGAAATCGAACAAGCACTCCGCGGCAACAATGCCCAGGCGATGGTCGATGTGGCCACCGAAATTGGGCGCGACATCGCGACCTTCCTGAGCGACAATCCCATGTCGCCGGCCGAGATGTTTGCCATGGTTCGTCACGACACCGTGACCTTCGTGCATGTGACCAACGTCGCAGGCTACCTGGTTCTGCTTGCGAAGAGCCTGGGCGTCGGGCAACAAGATCACCTTGCGGAACTCGCTATTGGAGCCATGCTTCACGATTTCGGTAAGCAAATGTTGCCCCGTGCGCTGCTTACCAAGGCCGGTCGCCTGTCGGATGAAGAACGGTTGCTCATGGAGAGGCATCCTCAATTGGGATACGAGGCCCTTGTCGGTCGCAAGGGGGTGACCGCGATGCAGCTCATGATGGTCTATCAGCATCACGAGCGACTCGATGGGAGCGGTTACCCTGTCGCGATCCTGGGAGATGAAATCCAGCATTCGACCCAAATGCTGGCCATTGTCGATGTGTTCGACGCTCTCACGGCCGACCGACCGTACCGCAAACGAATTTCACCCGACCAGGCGCTGGCCTTTCTGACTCAAGAAGCGGAACAAAACCGACTTAATAAGGACTACATCGAATGCTGGGCATCCATCTTTCAACCACGGTAGACCAGCGGATCTGGGAAACGATCACCAGCCATGCCGCCCTGGGAGAGGAAGAAACGACGTTCTGTGCCGCTATCGGCACGGCACCAGTCTCTCCTCTGACGCGCCGGCGGTTCTCGCGAATCTATTGCCGCGGTCGACTAATTATCCAGTGGAACGAGCAATTGTTCGCCGGCTATTTTTCCGATGTCTCGCCATCGGGCTTCGGCTTCCTCTTGCCCATGCAGTTACTCCCGCTTGAGGTCGTGCGCCTCCGTTGCGATCAGTTGGGCTGGAGACAACTCGTCATTCGCCGCTGTCGGCGCCGGGCTCACGCCAGTTACATTCACGGTGCCGAGTTCGAGGATGGCCCGCTCGCTCCCCGCGCCTATCGCGATCTGCTGGAGCAGTTGCGCTATCGTCCGCGGTGGCACGCGCGGTGACGTGTCAGTTGTCGCACACGCGGAGCAGTTCCTCCGGCCCCATCCGATGGCAAAAATCGCCGAACGACTCCCCTTCGGCGCGCGCTTGGGCAAAGTAGGCGAACACCGGACGCAGAGTCGGCACGACCTGGTCCTCGGGGACCATGTCCTTGTAGATCCAGTTGAGCCGATCCCCTTCGCGGTGGCCGCCCAGGAAAATCGTGTACTTGTTCTTCGCCTTGCCGACGATCCCGATGTCCGAGTTGTAGGGACGGGCACATCCATTGGGGCAACCGGTCATGTGGGTGGTGAACACCTCGTCCTGCAATCCCAGCTCGGCCAGGTCCTGTTCGATGCTGTCGATCAACGAGGGGAGGATTCGCTCGCTCTCGGTCACCGACAGCCCGCACATCGGCAAGGCGGGACAGGCCATCGACCAGCGACGAACCGTCGAAATGTCTTCGGTGAGTGCCACCTGATGCCGCCGGAAGACGTCGAGCAGCTCTTCCTTTTGGTGCTCCTCGATGTCGAAAAACAGAACGTTCTGCTGCGCGGTCAGGCGAAGCGGAAAATCGAAGCGGCTGCATGCCTCGCGGAGCGCCGTCTTGAGCTTCCAGGTCGGCGTGTCCTTGATCCGACCATTCTCGATCGATAATCCATAGAACCAGCGACCATCCCCCTGCTCGTGCCAGCCGAGCGTGTCGTTGTAGCCCGTGACTTCGACCGGTCGCGGCGGCTCGAGTTCCTCGCCCAGGTACTCTTCGACCTTTTGCTTGAAGCGTTCGACGCCCCAGTTGTGAATCAAATACTTGAGCCGGGCCACTTTGCGATCGCTACGATTGCCGAAATCGCGCTGCACCTTCATGACCGCCTTGGCCACCTCCAGCACCTTGTCCGTCGGGGCGTATGCCATCGGCTTGGCGACCGCGGGAAAGGTTTTCGCGGCACTTGGCGTCGTGCCGAAGCTCCCACCCACCAGCACGTTGTAGCCAACGACGTTATAGTCCTCGCAAATCGCCAGCAGTCCCATATCTTGGGCGTAAGCTTCGCCCGAGTTATCGCCCGGCAGGCCGATGCCGAACTTGAACTTCCGCGGCATGTAAGCGGCGCCATACAGCGGCTCGACTTCAAACGGGTCGCGCGTCTTGTCGCGTTCCGAGAGATCGGTCTTCTCTCCCGTCTCCATGTCGGTCAGCCAGATTTCCTGGTAGGCGGTCGTCTGCGGCCGAAGCTTGACGGCGAGTAAATCCGACATTGCCTGCATCTGGTCATAGACCTGATCTCCCTTGTAGGGAGCGGGTGAGCACATCAGGTTGCGCCGCACGTCGCCACACGCCGCGAGGGTCGTCAATTTGCAATGATTGATCGTCGCGATCGCGTGCTTCAGGTTTTGCTTGAGCACACCATGCAATTGGAGGCCTTGCCGGGTCGTGATCCGCAGCGTCTGGTCTCCCACCGTTTCGCAAAGATCCAGATGCGCGAGCATCTGCCGGCTCGTAATCACCCCACCCGGCACCCCGGTGCGGATCATAAAGCTAAAGTACTTTCCCCCGGGTGCCTTCTCGGCACGAGCCTGCGCGCGGAGATCGCGGTTGTCCTGCTGATAGGTGCCGTGATGCTTCAGCAGCGTGAGGTTGTCGTCCGACAAATAGGGCAAATCGTTGGTGAGTTCTTCCGCGATGGTCCCACGCAGATAGTTGCTCCCGGTCTTCACCGCTTCGGTGTGACTGAGTTTTTCCTCCGCCGCTGGGGAGTTGCCAGGGACTTCAAGGGTATCGGCCATTGCGCTGATCGTGGTGTGAAGTTAGTAGCGCGACGGTCTCCGTCGCGAAGATTATGGCAAGATAAAAAACCCGACTAAGTCGATAACTTTGGTTTGGATTGCGCCTTTAGTAATGATAACGAGTTAAGCCCTGGAAGGGAACGGGAAATAACCGACAATGCGGGTGAACTTCCCAGACCCAATCATTCCGAGGCCCGCATGGCAGACACTGCGCACTCACGCAAACTCACCCCCGCGGTCTGGTTGGCGACCGGCCTGGGGGTAGGGCTCCGCCTTCCCGCTCCGGGGACGTTCGGAGCCCTGTGGGGGCTTCCGCTGGCATGGGTGGTAGGCATGACCGGGCCGTGGTGGGCCCAGTTGCTGGCGATTGCCCTGCTGCTCCTGATGGGTGTCCCCCTCACCCAGCGGGCGGCGAGCGACCTCGGCGGTGTGAAGGATCCCGGCTGCATCGTGTGGGACGAAATCGCGACGGTTCCGATCGTGTTCCTTTTGGTGCCGCTCGAATCGTGGTGGATTGGTCTCCTCGGTTTTGGGCTTCATCGGTTGTTCGACATTTCCAAGCCATGGCCATGCCGCCGGCTCGAGGGCTTCCCGGGAGGTTGGGGGATCATGGCCGACGATGTCGGGGCCGCCATCTACGCCGGTGCGTCATTGTGGGGCCTCACACAGGCGTTTTCCTACGTGAGCGGCTGACCGGCCGCCCCGGGTTCGGGGCATTCCGCGTTGGTCGCCCCGGTCGCTACAATTGCCGTTTTCGCGCCCCCTCCCACGGCCAACCCTTGGCCACCTCTCCATCCCGAGGACGGATCCCCACTTATGTCCGGCAGCGCCCAGATCATCGACGGCAAGGCAATCGCTCAGCAGGTGCGCGCCGAGTTGGCCGAAGAGGTGATCGAGTTCATTCAGAACAACAGTGTCACTCCCTGCCTGGCCGCCGTGCTCGTGGGAAACGACCCCGCGAGCGAGGTCTACGTCCGCAACAAGCGCAAGGCGTGCGAGCATGTCGGCATCGACAGCCAGCTCCATCGCCTGCCGGCCGACATCTCGCAGGACGACTTGCTTCGTTTGATCGCCAGGCTCAACAAGGACGACCAGGTCCACGGCATTCTCGTCCAGCTTCCCCTCCCGTCGCACATCGACACCGAGCATGTCTTGCTCGCCGTGAGCCCGGCGAAGGATGTCGACGCGTTTCACCCCGAGAATGTCGGCCGCCTGGTCCAAGGGAATCCGCGGTTTGTGCCATGTACTCCACATGGCGTTCAACAACTTCTCTTGCGGACGGGGATTGAGATCTCGGGCGCCCACGCGGTGGTCGTTGGCCGTAGCGACATCGTGGGGAAGCCGCTCGCCGTAATGCTTGCTGCCAAAGGTCGCGGCGGCGACGCCACCGTCACTCTTTGCCACAGCCGCACGCGCGACCTTGCCGACCATTGCCGCCGGGCCGACATCCTGGTGGCTGCCATTGGCAAAGCCAACTTCATCACCGCCGACATGGTCAAACCCGGCGCCGCAGTGATCGACGTCGGCATCAACCGAACTGACAGCGGCTTGGTCGGCGATGTCGACTACCAAGGGGTAAGCCAGGTCGCCGGTTTCATTACTCCCGTTCCCGGAGGGGTCGGCCCGATGACGATCGCGATGCTGCTGCGCAACACGCTGACCGCGGCGCAGGCACTCGAACGGTAGGTGCCGAGAAGACAACGTACCGCGACGCTCCGCGTCGCTGAACCCTGTTGAGGCTCTGCCTTTCAAGTTGTCGGTCCTCCGCTCCTCTTTTTTGACTTTTTGGCCAAAACTCGATTTGTGGGCCAAAAAGTCGGCCTCGATTCGCCACTTCAGCCTGTAATTCCAGAGGTTTCGTTCCATCAGAGCCGCTGACTTTCGTGTACTTGTTGCCCATTTTTGGGGGCATTTTCGGGTGATTCTTGAGGGCAGGTGTCTTAAGCATTATTGAGCTGGAAGGTTGTCATCAGCGCACGCAGGAAGCGCACCGCCGCGAGCAAGTCGTCACGAGGCGCAATTCCGATCCTGAGGATCCGGCGTGATCCTGCTGATCCGTGTCCTATTGCTGGTGGGACGAAACCCCGGTTCCCAATCGGTTCCGGAACCTGTTGGGCAAATGTTTGAACCTCCTCACGACACTCTTCGAAGTCGCCACCGCGCGCAAGCAGCGACCAAGCTTCGTGCCGTAAATCAGTTCTCGCACCAACCCATTTGGGAATCTCTGCGCCAGTTACTAACGTCTAGCGACTAGCAACTCACGCCTTGAGAGCCCGGATAGGATACATGGCCAACTGGCGGCCAACACACATGCCCAGCCCTCGGGCACCCTCGATCCAGGTGCGCCCCCGAACGCACGTACGAGACGTACGTTCAGGTGAAATCGAGTCTATGGCGGGCCGTGCCCAATTTCCACCAAGAAGTTCGCAAAAAGTGGAAAATCGCGCGAGACAAGAGGTTTTTGGCTAATGTTGAGAGTTTGCCAATGAGAGTTTGCCAAAATGCCAGCATCAATGGTTTGTCATTTCCCGAGTGAGGAGGCGGCTCGGGCGTTGGAATTGGAATATGTCACGGCGATCGTACTATTTCCTTGCCTTCCAGCGAATAACACGGCTGGCGGGTCGCGAAATCTAGTTCCAGTGGGCCGATACCGGTGGGACCGAATACCGCGGCTGCCTCTCGGTCTGACTGAATTGCTCCTGCACCCATGTGCTCAGGCCGAGCTGGATCTCCACGGGGCCCATCGGCGCAACTCCTTTGAACGGCAGGACAAACGTCAAGCAGACAGGCCCAGGTTGCCAGCCATCGGGGATCGTGAAACGCCGCATTTGGGTGAGTCGATTGTGGGACATGGGCAGAGTGCTCCTATCGCGAGAAGTGAAGAGACGAAAGACGACAGTGGCGATAGAGTTGCCGATTCGCAACTCGCTGGCAGGCAATTGCAAACACCGTGCCATCCGCCGCTGAGTACTTGGTACTGTGTACTCTGAAGGGGCGCGTTTTCCTTCTCGCGCTCTCTGCTAATGGCTACGATCCCTAACGGGATCAATCGCCGCAACTTGCCCCCAGCCACACACCACTCAATCGTCTCTGGGCGTTGGCTTGCGTTTCTCGATTTGCTTGAGATCTTCGAGCGATTGCTCGAAGTGAGTGTCGACCGGGTGGGGAAGTGCATCCTGCCGTCGGTGGTAGAGTTCGTACTCTCCTTCGGCCTTTTCTTTTGCGTCGTTGTGCGAGATTTTGCCCGCGTGCTCGAGTATCTCGCGATCGCTAATCCGCAGGAAATCGTCGAGCTTGTTAATCCAATCGGCCATCGTCATCGGCTTGCGATTCATTGCCTGGAGTTCGGCGAATTCGAGGTAGGCGGTGACAATGCGATTGAGCGCTTCGAGTTCCTCGGCGGTCAGGTAATTCTTAGCGATCGAAACGTCGGTCTTTCGCGGTCGATCTCCCGTCCAGGACGTAAGTCCTATGTTCGGCTGATTGGCGTCGGTTCGCTTGTAAACGATTTCGGCCGCGGTGTGGCCATGGGCCGCCCAGTGCATCTTGTTCTGCACCGTCTTGAAGAACAGGGTCGACGCCTCGACGCTCGGGTCGTAATCGATGCTGGTGGCATAAATATCGAGCACCTTTCGCCAAAAGACCCGCTCCGACGAGCGGATGTCGCGGATGCGGGCGAGCAGTTCCTCGAAGTAGGTCCCGCCCCCGGCCTGCTTGAGTCGCGGGTCGTCCATCACGAACCCTTTGACCAGGTACTCCCGCAGTCGCTCGGTGGCCCAAATGCGAAACTGGGTCCCCCGGTGAGAGCGCACACGGTAACCCACCGAGAGGATGGCATCGAGATTGTAGTGATCGACCTGACGCGAGACGGTGCGGGTTCCCTCCTGGCGAACTATTCGGAATTTCCGAATAGTTCGATCCGCAGTGATTTCCCCTTCGTCTAGCAGGTTTTTTAAGTGCTCGTTGACGGTGGGGACCGTTATCTGGAACAAATCGGCCATCAATGCTTGGGTGAGCCAAATGCTCTGCCCCACAAAGCGGCACTCGATGCGTGTCCCCCCGTCTTCAGTCTGGTAGAGCAGAAACTCCCCCTCGGGGGGGACTTCGGCCGGCAGGTTGCTGTCGCTCACGATTCTACCCCTCCACCGTCAGTTGTTCGGCCGCCACCCTAGGACTTCCATCTGCGACCCAACGCCGTCTTAAAATTCGCGGCTTGATGTACGCGGCGCGACATAGTGATTCGATAATCTTCTGTGTCGGCTTGCAGCTCTAGAATAGGGGATTCCGGCCCCGAGATGCAACCCTTTGTACACTAGTGAGAAACACGCCAGGGCATGGCAGGCTGGGAAGCCTACCCCACGAAAGCCCCTTGTTTTTGGCGATGTTTGCCTTTTTCCCATTTCCTTGTGGAAATTGACCACCACCCGGCATAGATTCGGAGTGTGCCTCGAAGTAGGTTCCCAATACCCTGCCCCTCCGTGGCGAACGGATTGTCGCGTTTGTGGTTTTGCTTTCGGGCGCGTTCAATTCTAATTCCAATCTATGTACGGCATATTGAAAGTCTTTCAAGGCGACATCACCCTGCTAGCCGTCGACGCGATCGTCAATGCCGCCAATAGCACCCTGCTGGGAGGTGGAGGTGTCGACGGCGCGATTCACGACGCGGCGGGGCCCGAGTTGCTCGACGAGTGCCGGTCTCTCGGTGGATGTGCGACGGGAGAGGCCAAGATCACGCGCGGGTATCGACTTTCGGCGCGGCACATCATTCATACCGTCGGTCCCATTTATCGCGGTGGCAATCACGGCGAAGCGGAACTTCTCGCAAGCTGCTATCGCTCCTCGCTTGCGCTGGCCGCCGAGCATGGCCTGAAAACTATCGCGTTTCCGGCGATCAGTTGTGGGGCGTTTGGTTATCCGCTCAAGGAGGGGGTGAAGATCGCGGTCAAAGAGGTCGCCCGTTTCTTGAAGACACCGTCGAGCATAGAAGAGGTGACGTTCGTTTGTTTCGACGTGGTGACCGCGAAGGCTTATCGGCGCGCACTGAAACCGTACCATCTGTAATCTCGCTGACAATTGCTCGCGAGACTGATTGGCATTTTATCCTCGTGCCGTTAGCGTATGATTTTCCGCAAAACCCATTTCCATCCTGAGCATCCTGCCAAATCCTGAAAATCCGCGTTCTATTCTTCGTGCGCTTCGACTTCGGCCTTTGTGGAGCGATTTTCCAAATCGCTTGAAGTGCTAACACGCTTGGCGATGGTAGGCCGCGTCCGCGCTGCATGCGACTTGGAAAGTCGCACCACAATGCTCACCACTTCAGCCCAAACTTGTCCCCACCCGTGGGGCCGCCGGTGCCTCCCTTGAGCTGTTCGGCTTTCTTGCGGGGGCCTTTGGGGGGTTCGGCGGGGACGATGAGGTCCTCGTCGTCGACCTGGTCTTTTTCCCCCTTCTTCTTCGGTGGTTCGAGCAAGGCTTTCAGCGAGAGGGAGATCCGCTGCTTCTCGCGGTCGACGCTTTGGACTTTCACCTCGACCGACTGGCCTTCGCTGAGGACGTCGCTGGTACGGAAGACCCGGCCGTGGGCGAGTTCCGAAATGTGAATCAGCCCTTCGACCCCCGCTTCGAGCCGGACGAAAGCACCGAAATCCATGATCTTCGAGACCGTGCCGTTCACCCGGGTGCCGATCGGGTACTTCCCTTCGACCCCATCCCACGGGTTGGTGGCCGAGTCGCGGTAGGAGAGGCTGATCTTGCCGGTCTCGGGGTCGATGCGGTCGATTTTGACTTTGACCGCTTGCCCTTCGGTGAGGACTTCACTGGGATGCTTGATGCGGTCCCAGCTCATTTTGCTCACGTGGATCATCCCATCGATGCCACCCAGATCGACGAAGGCACCGAAGTCGCGGACGCTGCGAACGGTCCCGTCACGGAGTTGGCCGGGCTCGAGTTCCTTGAGCAATCGTTCCTTGTTCTCGGCCTGCTGGCGTTCCATCACCGCGCGGTGGCTGAGGACCAGGTTGCGACGCTCGCGGTTGGCTTCGGTGATGACGCAGGCGAGCCGTTGGCCAACGTACTCTTCGGGATTCTCCACTCGATAAATGGAGATTTGCCCCATCGGCATGAAGCCGCGGAGGTTGGCGACCTGGCACTCCAGGCCCCCTTTGTTCGCGCCGGTGATGGTGACTTCGACGATCTGCCCTTCCTCCACGTCGTCCCAGTTGCCGACATCGACCGCGGCATGGGGGAGGGAGAGTTCGTAGAGGCCGTCGTCGGCGAGGAACTTGACGACGTTGACATCGAGGGGGCCGCCGATTTCGGGGAGAGCCGCTTCGAAGTTCTTGGCCGCGATCACTCCTTGTTGATGAACGCCCAGGTCGACGAAGACGTTGTCCTGGTAGATCTTCGCCACGGTCCCCTGCATCCGTGTCCCTTCGGGGATCTCCTTCTGCACGTCGCTGGCGGAACTCGAGATCAGGTCGTCGAGCGATTGGCCTTCGAGCGCTGCCTCGAGCTCGGCTTCGAGCTCCGGCGAGAGCCGTGCGCGGACGTTGGGTGGGGGATAGTGCTTGGCTTCTGGCGCATGCCGGGTTGCCCGCTGCGGCACCACTTCGGCCGGAGGAGCCTCGGGCTCGGGCTGGGCGACCGGCGCGATCTCGGACGTCTCGTCCGCGGCGGGGGACTGGACCTCTTCGCTTGCCGCGGGAGGCGAGATCGTCGCGGGTGGCGTGGGCATTGGGGCCAACGGGGGGGGCGACCACTCGTCGCGCTGCGAACCGATTTTTAGCCGCTCGCTCGCGCGCGGCCGATCGGACTCCGGCGATTCGGGCGAGGGACTGGCCTCGTTGGTGGGGGTCGCCAATTCGTCGTTCGGGGGGAGATTCGGCTCATTGGCCCCGGTCACATCGCTCTCGCTCATCATGGCCTGTCACGAAACACGCGGTAGGGAAAGGGGGCAGGCCCCAGGAAAACTCGAAGCTGTTGATTTTATCAGGGGGGGCGACGGTGTGCGAGACGCCGGGGGTCGGAGGCCAGAGAAAGAGGGTTAGGGCCTATGACAAGAGTTGTCTTAGGTGAAAATGGAACTTGCCCAGCTTGCCGCCGTAGTTGCCCGCCGAGATGGCTGGGATCCCCTCGCCGGCGGCAGTTCGCAGGGCGATGCGCATCGCCTCGGCCAGCGGAGGCTCATCGACGCCGTTAATCACGATCTCGTAGGCACATTGGGCTTCGGGGACCAGTTCGGTGACGACCCGGCCGCGGAGGGTGGGGCAGAAAGCGTCGTTGGTGGAGGCGACCATCCCCTTGTACCGCGAGCCGACCTTGCTCCCGCTGCGGACGACCCCGCCAGGGAAAGGGGTAATTACCCCCCCAAGTGGGGAAATCGCCTCACTCGCACGCCGGGCGGCATCGAGGGCGACTTCGAGGGAGGTCCCTTGGAGGATGATGTTCCCCCCAGCAATCCCCTTGGCGACGCCGAGCGACTCCTCGACGAGGAACTCCCCATCCATCACCGGGACGCGCCAAAAGCGACGATCGAGCGGCTTCTTGCTCTTTTGGTACCCGTCGCCAAAGAAACGCAGATGCTTGCCCAGCGGGATGCGCTCTTCGCCGTCGGGCAGACCATCGTAGACGGCGGTGGTGGGGCAGGTCATCACACACTGGCCAACCCGTTTGGGGATCGCCTTGGCGAGGGCTTCGGTCGAAAAGCCAAAGGCCAGGATCGCCGCCGCGGGGCGTCCGTCGGGGGACTCGTCGGGGGTGAGGAGCCGCTCGACAGCGATCTCGGCATCGCACTGAATGACGCTCGACCCGTAGCCACACGCCTCGTTGGTGGCGGCACGGAGCCAGTGGTCGTCGTGGGCCGTGATGACCAGCCGCGTGAAGCGCATGCGGAAGGCTTCGGCGAAGGTATCGACGATGAGGGTGGGGCCGAGGTGCATTTCGCGCTAGGGAAGAAGGCGCTGGGCGCTAGGCGCCAGGAGTTGGTTGCCAGCAGAGTAACAGAAGGGGGAGTGCCACCCAAGTGAGCACGGCGGCGATTGGCCAATCGCCATTGGCAGCGGCTATGAGGATTCCGAACACGAGAAACCCCACCAAATAGATTTTCGCCGCTCTTATCAATACCAGAGGTATGTGCATGTATTGCCAAATGAGCAGAACCTTCGTTAGCCCGACGAGCACGAGCATGGAGAAAAAGCCAACGAACGCGAGGATACCAGCAAGAATGAGGGAGGGTCCGGTTTGCCAACGGGAGAAGGCTAGACCACTTGCCGCACCGTAGGCCATGACGAGCCAGTCGGCTCGGGTGACGGGAGTCCATAGGGGATGGCGATAGCGCCGCATTTCCTGAACGCGCTGGTCCGAGCGGGCCCGCCGATCAGGAGGCATTTGGTCGATCAAGTTGGAAAAGGGTTGGTGTCCGGCCATATTCGATTCACGGCAGGGGACGCGGTAGGGATGATACTGCCATGATGGCTTGCGCGGGTGGGGGTTGCAAGTGAGGCGGCTGGGGAGAGATATAAAGCACGGAGGTGATTCTGCGGAAATCGTAACACTTCACTCAACTGACGGCGAAAAGACCCGTCCCAAGGATTTCAACACGGAGGCACAGAGACACGGAGACCAACTAGCAGGGATTGAATCGAATCGTACCCCATGGTTATTAGAATAACTCAACTTCAAGGCACGCGCCGCCCCGCCAATAACATCTCCGTGTCTCCGCGTCTCTGTGTTTTTCTATCCACTTCAGCCAACTTCAGATGGCTGAAGTGTTGCCGGAAATCTACCACGGGACGCCAGGCGCCAGAAATGACTCCTGGGAGAAATCAATCAAAAACTCCGTGTTGGGAAACTCCTTTTCCAAGGCTGGCAAATCGTCCAGGGAAACACCTGTTCGCAACAGACCGACGAATTTCAGGTGAGGGTTGCCGGCCAACTGCCTGATCCCGTCCGCCGTGACCTGTGTGTCGTACAGTACCAGCCTTTCGAGGCGATCGAGTCGGGCAAGTTCCGCGACTCCTCGGTCGGTAATCGCCGGATTGCCAGCCAGATCAAGCTGCCGCAAGAGTGGCAGGTTTGCAAGACTCGCGATGGTTGAATCATCGATTTCCGCCTTGCTTACCGTGAGGAATTCGAGCGACGGAATGTTAAGAAAGTCGGCATGCACATTTACCATGCTTGTATCGTGAATGGAAAGACTGCGTAGTTTACACCCAAGTTTCCCGTGATGGTGCACCTCATCGGCAACGAAACATTTGTTGATCCCCAATATCCGCAGATGGGGCAACTCCTTCAGTGCCTGGAACTCGGCCATGCCGATCGCGATCCCTTCAAGGTCGGCGTCGACCACTCTCTCGGTGAGAAACCTCTTGTAGTTAGTGAACCAGCCATCGTCATCATACAAATCCAAGGAGATCAGGCTCGTAGTGCGGAACCGATGATGATAAATATATCCAAGGTCGCCGTTCCCCCACTCAAAAGCATCGGCTTCCGCGCCGGCCTTAGCCAGTACGTCGATCGCCCGCTGTTGGTTTGCCCGCGACCGGAGTACGTAGGCGTGGAACCCCGCCACGATACAGACGAGTGTGATCGCCACGATCAGGGTTCGGAGGGAAAAACGGAAGGGAAGGCGCATGTATCTGGAATGAAAAAGGGTTGGTGTCCGGCCAACTGGAGATTGTGGCCCCATTAAGGCTTTTTGTCACGGTCCGCTTTGCCATGTCCTTGTGGCGCGTACGGAATCGCAAACTCATGCTCCCGCGCCCGGCGTAGAGCGGCGAGGAGTTCGGCGATTTGCGCGTGGCTCTGATCGGTCTGAGAGATTACCAGTAATCCGGGCTGCAGGGGCTCGATCGATCCAATCCCGCCACCATCGTAGATGCACCCGTCGTAGGCGACGGCTCCGGCAATCACCTCGATGAGTTGCTCGATAGTGGTGGGGGGAAGCTGGGGATTCGCCTTGACTGGCTGCAGGAGATCCCCGACCGGGTAAATGCGGATCGATTCAATCGACAGGGCCTCGTCTTCGCTGGTGATCAAGAGGAATCCGTCGCGGACGATGTAGACAAGATCAAATTGACGAAGTGTTTCCCTGAGGCCGACTCCCAGGGGAACATTGTCAATGCGGAAGGTGAGGGCGTCGTCGGGCGTGAGCCCCAGATCGTCGAGTGCTGGAAGGTCGACCTGCACTTCAAGCTTGTATTGCTCGCGGATGAATGTCGCGAAATCGGAGAGGGGCATTTCGGTGATATCGATCCCGCCAGGCAATAGGGGGCGGGCGAGGGTGCGGCGAATCTTGGTGTTTTGCTTGTGAGCGGCGCTGGCTTCGAAGCTCGGGGTTGGGTCCCGATCAGGGAAGAGAAGAGGACATGGAGTGCTTGGAGGATAGATAATCGGGGGTCCAAAAGGAAAGTTGAATAAATCCGACCGTTTGAATGCTTCGTCCTCACTGGTGATCACCAGCTGACCCTCATCCACCAGGTATGTCAGATCATGCTCCTTCAGCATGAGCCGTAGAGCCGAGCGGAGTGAGATGTTACGCATTTGGACCGTGACGGGCGCGTCGGTCGAAAGTTCGAGGTCCTTGAATGCAACTTCGTCAATCTTGATCTCAAAGCCATACTCCTCGCCGATGAACTTCATCACCTCCGAGAGGGGCGTCTCGACGAACTCGAGCCCCTGCTCGTGAAGGGGACTTTCGAGAATCTGCTCGATCTCGCGCTCGGCCTCGGAGCCAGTGGCCTCCTCCTGAATGGAATTGGACACCGGGCCGAAAGGGTTGTCGTCGGGCTCCTCCTGCGACCACGCCCGGGAGGCTGCGCCGACGAGCATTGTCAGGCAGAAGAACAGCAAAGCAGATGCGATTCTCATTATGTAATCTCCCCGGCAAACCCGTTCTTTACCATGCGATATGCGACTAGAGAGAAGGCTTACGGAAGGGCACTAGGTTCGTTGAACTGTGTTAGACTCACGTCCCCCCCCGGAAGATGGACGACCATTTCCAAAGTCCCTCCAAGAGAAGTAACAACTCGCTTGAGGGTGCTGACTTGCATATCTTCCTGGCTTTCCATCTGCGAAAGACTTGGCTGGGAGATTCCGAGCCGCTCGGCCAATTCTTGCTGCGTGAGACCCGAGAACTTCCGTAGTTCGCTCAGCAGCATGGACTGACGAATTTCCTTAACCCGGCGGTCGGAACGAGCCCTGCGCTCTGGGGACATTTGATCAAGGAGTTTTGAAAAGGGTTTATGTCCAGCCATGTCAGAGGAGTCCTTCGCGTTCGATTTCTTTGAGGTATTGGTCGTAAATGTCGTCGGCCAATGGAATCATGCGTTCGTAGAAACGGTTGTCCCCGGTTTTGTCGCCTCCGATTAGCAGGATCGCGCTCCGGCGGGGGTCGAAAGCGAAGAAGGTGCGAAGTGGTCTTCCTTGGTGTTGGGTTCGCAACTCCTTCATTTGTGAATGCCGCGACTGCTTCACGTGGTCGACGTAGGGGCGTCCTAACTGAGGTCCAGCTCGCTCCAACTCCTCTACGCACACACGCAGAGAGTCCTGCTCGTCTTGGTCGAGGCTCTCCCACCACTCTTCAAATTCGCTAGTGTATTCGACGTTCCACATTTAAAAATATAAGACGCAACCTATAAAGTCAAGCCGAAATCGCGGTAACGTCGCCTATTTCGGCTGATCTACCTTCTTATCCGCAGGTGCTCCACCCCCGCCACCGAATCCGCCCCCTGACGGGTTCTTCTTCGCCTTCTTCTCCACTGGAGCGTAGGGAATAGCCAGCTCATGTTCCCGCGCCCGGCGGAGCGCCGAGAGCAGATGGGCGATCTCCTCGTGAACGGCTTGAGTCTGCGAGATGATCAAAAGGCCCGGCTGAAGCGGCCGAATTTCGGCTGCGCCTCCGCCGTTCTCCGCCCATGTGTCGCTGGCAACGGTGGTTATGAGGACCTCGATTAAATCGTCGACCGACGCTGCGCTCGATTGAGGGCGCCCCTCCTCCGGCTGGAGTAAATCGCCCACGGGATAGACTCGCACGGAGAGCCGCGAGAGACATTCATCCTCATTTGTAATCAAGAGATAGTCGTCGACGATAAGGAAAGCGAGGTCATGCTGCTTGAGCATGAGTTCTAGCGCGCTGCGCAGCGAGACATTGCGAATGTTAACGGTCACCGTGTCGTCTGGCGACAGCCCTAGATCCTCGAGCGCTTGAATATCAAGTTGAACCTCAATCTGATACTCTTCGCGCAGGAAGGCGACGACTTCCGAAAGGCTATTCTCGCTGAAATTGAATCCGACTTGCGAAAGTGGTTCGCTCAGTTTGCGGGCAATCGCCTCGTTCTGCCTGCTCCAGCTATCGGCAATGAAGACGGGGGTTTGACTTCGGGCTTGTTCGGGGACAGCGTTGGCATCGAGGGGCGCCTCTTGCGAATCCTTCACCCTCGCTAGGGGTAAGTTCCTCGGCGTTGGAGGCGCGAACGGATCATTCCCTGGCTCAGTCGGAGCTGGCCCGCCGAAGGGATCGCCCGCCGCGGAGTCTTCTTGCGACCAGCTCGCGGGCCCCCAGACGACGAGCAGCAGCGTAGCGGCGAGTAGCGTGTACTTGGTCATGGCCCTGTTCCTGTCGAAAAGAAAAACGTGCGCACCCGGTCCCTGTCGACCGGCACGCACAGTGACGTATCGCTCGCCGTTGCCAGGTTTATTCCCCTAAGTGGCTAGTTCGCCAAACTCGCCGCGCTGACGTCGCGGTTGGGGTCGAGCCACGCCGCCGGGTCGTGTTCCACCAGTTCCTGGCGGCCTACCTCGACGATCGCCGCGCGGGGAACCACCTGAATGGGGGTGTAACAGGGGTGGTGCGACTCGCGGTAGGGATTGTTCCCCTTGGCGTTGTAGCAGCAGATGAGGGTCCAGCGGGGGTGGTCCGAGAGGTTGGCGTCGGAGCGGTGGAGCGTGTTGCTGTGGAACATCACGGCGTCCCCCGGCTCCATCTCGCAGTAGACCAGTTCCAAACGCTCCAGGGCGATGTTGACTCGTTCCATGTCGGCACCTGCCTGGTCGCCATTGCGGCCATGGTCGATCCGGCCCAGGTGGTGCGAGCCGCGGACGACTTGCAGGCAACCATTCTCGCGGGTTGCCCGGTCGACGGCGATCATCACGCTACAGAGGTTGGGGGTAAGGACGCCGTTCTGATACCAGTAGCCGTAGTCCTGGTGCCACTCCCAGGCGCCGCCAACCTTGGGCTCCTTCATAATCATCTTAGAGTGGTAGTGGTACGGCTCGTCCTCGAGGATCTGCGACATCGCCCCGACCAGCGTCTCCGAGCGGGCGAACATGCCGTAGATGTTGTCGCCCGGGTGGTTCCAGAGGGCGAGGCGGCTGGAAGTCCCCTGGCTATCGGCCCGGTCGATCGCATGCTCGTCGAGCGCCTTGTCGCGGCGGGCAGTGTTCCCCAGGAGTTCGATCTCCTCGGGAGTGAACATCCGCCGGACGATCAGGAAACCGTCACGGCGATAATCGGCAAGTTGCGAGTCGGAGAGAACAGCCGGCAGCGACATGGGAAACACCCCTGTGAACTGGGAGGGATATAGACCCCGGAGGGTCCCTTTCAGGATAGCAGGCTGCCGAGGGGGGAGGAAGTTCGGGGGCGCAATTGGGGCCAAACCGCTTTTCCCGGTGCCCGGGCGGCGTGAGCCCCTGGAGTGCGAGCGTCACGAAATAGGACACGGATGAACACTGGTCTGATCGGATCACCACGGATCGGACAGCGTGACATCTTCGAGGTGCAACCTTCTGCGAAGGGCGGGCGCCTGGTTGGTGGGAAGAATAGGACGCGGATTTTCAGGATTTGGCAGGAGTTGGAAGTTGGGGTGGCACGCCCTGACAAAGTTTTGGCGTAAGGAAGTAATGAAGACTTGGATCCGTCCGAATTACCACGGATCAGAAAGCAACAGTTCACGATCGGTACCATCTGATCCGTGGTGATCCAATTAGACCCGTGGCGATCCGTGTCCCATCGTCACGCGAAACCCTCGCCGCCAGCTCCCAATCTCCTCACAAAAAACTGAACTGGTCCCGCAGCGTAACAAAATAGGCCACGGATTGAAGCGGATCGTACGGGTCACCACGGATCAGAAAGCAACAGTTCACGATCGACACCTTCTGATCCGTGGTGATCTGATTGAACCCGTGGCGATCCGTGTCCCATCGTCACGCGAAACCCTGGCGCCAGCTCCCAACTTCCCCGCAAAAAACTGAACTGGTCCCGCAGCGTAACAAAATAGGCCACGGATCAAAGCGGATCGTACGGGTCACCACGGATCAGAAAGCGCCTCGCGGAACCCGATTTATGATCGACATCTTCTGATCCGTGGTGATCCAATTAGACCCGTGGCGATCCGTGTCCCATCGTCACGCTAAACCGTCGCTTCGGGTGCCGGCGGGGAATGCTGTGGCGCGGCATCGATTGGCGCCTGGGGTGTGTAGAGGGGGTCTTCGCCGAGATAGACTTCATCGGTCTCCAGGCCGTCGATGTCGTGGCGGCGAAGCAGGTAGATGCCGGCGGCCAGGATCCAGATGACGGCGGTGAAATAGAGGCTCGCCACCCAGACGGCGAAGCTCTCGAACCGAGCGATGAGGGGCTCTCCCCACGGGGTGACGTTGAGCCCCATGGCGTACCCGCTGCCGTAGAGGGTGACCATCAGCAGCAGCTCGACCAGCATGCCGAAAATCCACGCCGAGAGGAAGGCGACCAGCAGATAGCCCCCCAGGCGAAGTAGCTGCTGATAGACGTAGGCGTAGGTGCGACTGATGGCGTCGAAGGGGTCGCTGTCGTCGGTGGCGAGGGTCGCCCAGATCAGGGGCCAACCGATGACGGCCCCCACGAGATAGATGGTCAGGCAGAACGCGGCCAGCAGGACCAGCGGCCAAAACAGAGCGGCCACATTGGCCAGCCACCCGACCTGCATGGCGAGGCGGACGATGAGCAGCGGCAGGGCGACGATCACGATCCCCGCGATGAGCAGCAGTGGGGCGCTCCAGAATGCCGCGCGGCGATGCCAAGCAAAACGGAGAGCACCCATCAGGTCGGGCGATTCGCCGCGGGCCAGATGAAGCGCCGCGATCCGCATGATGGCGCCCCCCAGGACACCCCAGATGGCGACCCGTCCGAGCGCGCGGAGCAGGTCGGCCCCCCATCGCGGCCAGCCTTCTCCTCCTTCGGCGACCTGGGTGAAGGGGCCGACAAAGTACCACCACGCATTGCGAAGATGCCCCCAGCTTCGCGTGGGAAGGTCTCGCAGTTCAGCAGCAAACATGGCCGAGCTGCGCAGCTCCATCTGGCGATGGGCCGTGGAGATATGCAGGGCATGCGCGATGCGAGAATCCTCGTCAGCCGGAATCCCCAACACCCAGTCGAGTCCCCATACTAGCGCCAGCGCAAGGGCCGTGAGCAGCAGCACCCGACCACGCAGGGCGAGCGGCGGGCAGCGCACCAGCAGCAGCCATGAGAGGAGCGGATTCCAGTCGAACGGGGGCGAAGGTTCGTTGCCCTGCGGCATGCGGTCGCTCCTCGGGGGTCGTGAAAAAGGTGTCAGGACCCTTTTTGGCTTTTTCTCTTCGCGCGGAAATGCCGTCTGGAAAAAGGGTCCTGACACCTTTTTCGCCCTAGTAGGTGAGCCGGGCCTCGTCCTCCTCGGGGTCGGGTAGGTCGGGCACGCCGTAGTCTTCGCTCAGCCAGCGTCCCAAGTCGATCAATCGGCAGCGGTCGCTGCAGAAGGGGAGGGCGAGCGAATCGGCTTTCTCGAACTCTTTTTCACAAACAGGGCACCGCACGGTTACGTGTCTCGCTTCTTTTTCGTGGTCGAGGTGGAGGAGGAACTTTTCGATTTGGTTTCCGATTTCGCTTCGGATTTCGACGAATCCGCCTGCGAAGACGAGTCGCTTTTGGAGGAGGAGTCGGACGACGATTTGTCTTTCTCGGCTGCTTTCTTATACGAGTCGCTGCGGTAATCGGTTTCGTAAAATCCGGACCCCTTGAACATCACCGCCGCGCCGGTGCCGAACAGGCGGCGGAGCTTCTGTTTGCCGCACTCGGGGCACTTCCGCTTCACCGGCTCCGAGATCGATTGGAACAACTCGAACTCATGTTCACAAGCGTCGCAAACGTAGTCGTACGTGGGCATGGGGCTGAAACCCGACAGTGGTATGGGAGAGCGAAGTGGACAGGGAACAGCTAGGCAACGTGGCCCGGCTCCTCGGGACCGGCGGAAACAATGACATGGGCGGCTCGGACCACCCGGTCGTGAAGCTGGTAGCCCGGCTGGGTGACCATCATCACCTGGCCGGCGGGAACATCGGCCGAGGGCTGTTGGAGGATCGCCTGATGGAGATCGGGATCGAACATCTCTCCTGCGGCCGGGATCTCGGTGCAGCCGTTCTGGGCAAGGGATTGGACAAGCTGGCCACGAACGAGGCGGATGCCTTCGAGCAGACTTGGGGCGTCGCCGGTTTTTGCAGCGGCTTCGATGGCCCGGTCCATATTGTCGAGCACCGGCAGGATGTCGCGGATCACGTCGATCGCCGCGTACTTGCGAACGTCGGCCAGTTCGCGGGCCTGGCGGTTGCGCAGGTTCTGCAATTCGGCGGTGAGCCGGAGAACACGGTCGCGCTGTTCGGCGAGTCGATCCTCGACGGCGGCCGCGGAGTGCGCGTCGTCTTCCCCTTGCGTGGGAAACGTCGTCCCCTCGAAGGCTTCGGCCTCGTCGATAGGATTCTCTTCTGGTGCCATGGGGATCAATCCTCTTCGTGATCGTTGCCGGTAAAGTAGTCTTTCACCTGCTCGAAGAACGATTTCCGCTTGGGAGTTACGTTCTTCTGTTCGAGTTCGGCCAGTTGCCGCAGCAGGTCCTCTTCCTCTTTCGCCATCCGGTCGGGGACCTCGATCGTCACTTGGACCAGCAGGTCGCCCAGGCCGTGCGACCTGGGGTCGCGGATTCCTTTGCCTCCCAGGCGGAAGACCGCCCCCGACTGAGTCCCGCGCGGAACCTCGAAATCTTCCCGGCCATTGAGGGTGGGGACTTCGAGCTTACAACCCAATGCCGCCTGGGGATAGGTGATCGGAATGCGGCAGATCAGGTGCGGCCCTTCTCGCTCGAAGAGCGGGTGGCTCAAAACGGAGATGAAACAATAGCAGTCGCCCGGAGGCCCCCCAGCCAGGCTCGGCTCTCCTTCGCCCCGAATTGGAACGCGCATTCCGTCGTCGACACCCGCGGGGATTCTGACTTCCTTGGCGACCTTGCGAAGTAGGAGTCCCTTCCCTTTACAGGTGCGGCAGGGATCCTTGACGATCGAGCCGGCGCCGGCACACGCGGGGCAGGTGGTTTGGACGCGGACGATGCCGGCCGACTGGATCACGCGGCCATGCCCGCCACAGTAGCTGCACGTCTCGCGTCGGCTCCCCTTGGCGGCGCCCTGTCCCTGACAATCGTCGCATGTTTCGTGGCGCTGGAACTCGACCTTCTTGGTACATCCGGCGGCGGCCTCGTGGAGTGTGAGGGTGACGTCGCAGCGGACGTCGCGACCACCGCGACGGCGAG
Source organism: uncultured Planctomycetaceae bacterium (assembly GCA_964650265.1). Taxonomy (GTDB): domain Bacteria; phylum Planctomycetota; class Planctomycetia; order Pirellulales; family Lacipirellulaceae; genus CAZYQQ01. Next base: position 8,633 of record CAZYQQ010000005.1, on the reverse strand, counting down.
CCCCTCCTCCGCCGAACAGGTCGCCAAAAATGTCGCCAAAGGCGGAGAAGATGTCGCTGACATCGTGGAACTGCGATCCCCCTCCATTGCCATTCACACCGGCGTGGCCGAAGCGATCGTAGCGAGAGCGCTTATCGCTGTTGTGGAGAATCTCAAACGCCTCGCTGCACTCCTTGAACCGCGAAATCGCCTCTTCGTCCCCCGGGTTCTTGTCGGGATGATACTTCACCGCCAGCCGGCGATAGGCGGTCGCCACCTCGTCGGCGGAGGCGTTCCGCTCGATCCCCAGGATTTCATAATAGCAGCGCTGTGTGGCCATGGAGGCGATTCGGATAGATTGTCGTAGGGTAGGCTTCTAGCCTGCCATTTGTTGAACGATCTGGCAGGCTGGAAGCCTACCCTACGGGTGTGTATTAAAACCGCGGGCCACTTTCCCTCGCGGCAAAGTGGCCCGCAATAGTACGTCCCTTCGCCTGACGGCGGGTTATCGGATCGAACCGGCAATGCCCTTCTTGGCATCGTCCTTCGAATCGTAGTTCGTCACCAGGGCCTCGGTCGTGAGCAACAGCCCCGCGATGCTGGCGGCATTCGAGAGGGCGGTCTTCACCACCTTGGTGGGATCGATAATCCCGGCCTTCACCATGTCGACATACTCGCCCGCGTTGGCGTCGTAACCTTGATTGAAGCCCTTTTGGGAGACTTCGTCCGCCACGACGCTGCCAGGCAGGCCGCAGTTGTCGGCAATCTGCTTCAGCGGTGCATCGAGCACCCCGAGCACGATGTCGATGCCGATCTTCTCGTCTCCCTTGGCACCACTGCGAGCCGCTTCGACCGCCTCGCGGCAGCGAAGCAGCGCGACACCACCACCGGGGAGAATGCCCTCTTCCACCGCGGCACGGGTGGCGTGCAGGGCGTCTTCGACGCGGGCCTTCTTTTGCTTCATGTCGGCTTCGCTGTTGGCACCCACCGAGACGATCGCCACGCCCCCGGTGAGCTTCGCGAGTCGCTCCTGGAGCTTCTCGCGGTCGTAGTCGCTGGTCGAGGCCTCGATGCTCTTGCGAATCTGCTCGATCCGCTTTTGCACGTCGGCGGTCGCACCAGCCCCTTGGACCAGGGTGGTCGAATCCTTGTTGATCGTCACCTTCTTGCAGCGGCCAAGGTCCTCGAGCGTCACGCTCTCGAGCTTCTTGCCGAGGTCCTCGCTCAACAAAGTGCCGCCGGTGAGGGTGGCAATGTCGGCCAGCATCGCCTTGCGACGATCGCCAAAGCCGGGAGCCTTGACGGCGGCCACGTTGAGGATGCCACGCAGCTTGTTGACCACCAGGGCGGCGAGGGCTTCCCCCTCGACATCCTCGGCGATAATCACCAGCGCTTTGCCCTTCTGACTCACCTGCTCGAGGATCGGCAGCAGGTCGCGCAGGCTGCTGATCTTCTTCTCGTGGATCAGCAGATAGGCGTCTTCAATCACGCACTCCATGGTGGCGGGGTGGTTGATGAAGTAGGGAGAAAGGTAACCCTTGTCGAACTGCATCCCCTCGACGAACTCGAGGGTCGTTTCGGTCGACTTCCCCTCTTCGACGGTGATGACGCCATCCTTGCCGACCTTTTCCATCGCGTCGGCCAACAGGTCGCCGATCATCCGGTCGCTGTTGGCGCTGATCGAACCGACCTGGGCGATCTCTTCCTTGCTGGAGACCTTTTTCGACTTCGAATCGAGGAAGTCGACAGCCGCCTGCACGGCCTTGTCGATCCCGCGACGGACCGCCGTGGGATTGCTCCCCGCGACGATGTTGCGAGTTCCCTCGCGAAAGATCGCCCGAGCAAGGACCGTGGCGGTGGTGGTGCCATCGCCGGCGAGGCTGGAGGTCTTGTCGGCCACTTCGTGGACGAGCTTGGCCCCCATGTTTTCGAACGGGTCCTCGAGCTCGATCTCCTTGCTGACGGTGACGCCGTCCTTGGTGACGGTGGGGCCGCCGAAGCTCTTGTTAATGATGACGTTGCGGCCGGTGGGGCCCATGGTGACGGCCACGGCGTCGGCCAGTTTGTCGACACCCTTGAGCATCTTGGCTCGTGCGGCGTCGTCGAACATCAGTTGTTTAGCCACGATTGGGATACCTTATCGTTAAATCGTTAAGTGGTGAGGGAGTGAACGGGGAAGCGCTGGCAAAACCTAAGCGGTCACCTTGGCGAGGATGTCGCTCTCACGGAGGATCTTGTATTCCTCGCCATTCACCTCGACTTCGCTGCCACCGTACTTGCCGAAGATCACTTCGTCGCCGACCTTCACCGATAGCTCGCCACGCTTGCCGCTATCGAGCAGCTTGCCGGCGCCGATGGCAATCACCTTGCCACGTTGGGGCTTCTCGCGGGCCGCATCGGGAAGGACGATCCCTCCGGCGGTCATTTCCTCGGCGTCCATGGGCTGAACCACCACACGATCGTCAAGCGGACGCAAATTTACCTTGGCCATAATGATTTAACTCCTCGAATGTAGACTGAATGTTTTGTGTTGACGGGTTGTCTTGTTATTTAAGCCGGTGCCCCGCTAGGGGCAGGGCACCGGTTGTTGATCGTCTGAGGTGCCAGGGGACTTCGGCGACTTACATCATGCCGCCCATTCCTCCCATGCCGCCCATGCCGCCCATCCCACCCATGCCGTGGTCGTGGTGGTCGTGCCCTCCACCCGGTTCTTCCTCGACCGGGATTTCGGTAATCAGCGACTCGGTGGTGAGCAACAGCGCGGCGACACTCGCGGCATTCTGCAAGGCCGTGCGGACCACCTTGGCCGGGTCGATGATGCCGGCGGCGACCAGGTCGGTGTACTCGTCCTTGTCGGCGTTGTAGCCTTCGGTCTTGCCCTTCATGCGGCGGACACGATTGACGACCACCGCTCCGTCGACACCGGCATTCTCGGCGATGTAGCGGAGGGGATAATCGAGTACGGCGCGAACGATTGCGACACCATGCTGCTCGTCTCCCTCGAGTTGCAGTTTGTCGAGCGCCTTGTCGGCACGCAGCAGGGCAACGCCACCGCCGGGGACAATCCCCTCGGCCAGGGCCGCATGAGTCGCCGCGCGGGCGTCATCGAACAGCGCCTTCCGCTCCTTCATTTCGCTCTCGGTGGCCGCACCGACCTTGATTTGAGCCACACCGCCGGCGAGCTTGGCAAGCCGCTCCTGAAGCTTCTCGCGGTCGTAGTCGCTATCGGTCGTGTCGATCTCGGCACGAATCTGATTCGCACGACCGGTGATGGCATCCTTCGCTCCGGTGCCACCGACGAGGGTGGTGTTGTCGCCCGAGACGATGACCTTCTTCACGCGGCCCAGGTCGTTGAGCTGCACCGCTTCGAGCTTGATGCCAAGGTCCTTGAAGATGGCGTTGCCGCCGCAGAGGACCGCGATGTCCCCCAGCATCGCCTTGCGACGATCGCCGTAGCCGGGGGCCTTCACGGCACAGACACTCACGATGCCACGCATCTTGTTGACCACCAGGGTCGCCAGCGCCTCGCCATCGACATCCTCGGCAATGATGAGGAGGGGCTTACCCGCCTTGGCGACCGCCTCAAGCAGCGGGACGAGTGTCTTGGCGTTGGAAATCTTCTCCTCGAAGATCAGGACATAGCAGCCTTCGAGTTCGGCCGTCATGTCGTCTTCGTTGGTGACGAAGTGGGGAGAGAGATACCCGCGGTCGAACTGCATCCCTTCGACCACCTCGACGGTCGTCTCGTTGCCGCGACCTTCGTCGACCGTGATGACGCCATCCTTGCCCACCTTGGTGAAGGCATCGGCCAGCACGCTACCGATCGTGGGATCGTTGTTGCCGGCGATGGTAGCGATTTGTTGCAGGCTCTTCTTATTCTTCACATCGACCGGGTCGGACATCTTTTGGATGTGATCGCACACGGCCTCGGTCGCCTTGGCGATGCCGCGGCCCAGGGCCATGGCGTCGGCCCCGGCGGCAATCATCTTCAGGCCTTCGCGGAAGATCCCTTCGGCCAGCACGGTGGCGGTGGTGGTGCCATCGCCCGCGACGTCGTTGGTCTTGCTGGCGGCCTCTTTGACGAGCTGGGCGCCGAGATTTTCGTACGGATCGTCCAGGTCGATATCCTCGGCCACCGTCACGCCATCCTTGGTGACCTTGGGGGATCCCCAGCCCTTGTCGAGCACCGCATTCCGGCCGCGGGGACCAAGCGTGCTGCGAACCGCGCGGGCAAGCTTGCCGACGCCGGCCGCCAACGGCCTACGTGCGTCGTCGTCGAACACCATTTGTTTCGCCACGTTTTTTGACTCCTTACAGAATTGTGAGACTCGGTTGGTTTCCCAAGTGTGTGCGATGATGCGGCCCCAAGGCCAGGGGTGGCCGGCCCGTCCGGGCAAGTCTCCGCCGAGGCACCCCTAAATGGCAGACCGTGGGCCGCAGACCACTCCGTTTTGCAACCGCCGTGCCAACCACCCCAGAGACTCATCTACCCCCTGGATTTCAAGGATTTCGCGAAAACGGGCCTGCGGGGCGGCTCCCCATTATGCCAAAATGGCAGCTTTCGGCCACTTCGGGAAATCTGTGTGTCTTCTAAACTTAAGTGACAGGGGTCGGGGGTCGGGGGTCAGGGGCCGGGGAACGTAGCCCGGGCTCGTTTGCCCGGGCAGCGTGAGGGGGGATGAATTGCCAAAGACCAAGTAGGTTCCATCTGCCGGATGGAACCTTGAAGAGCGTCCAACCTCTCCACGCGGCGCAAGGTCCGGTTCAGCGAACGCGGACCTACTTCAAGGCGAATCTATACCGACTCGTGCCCAATTCCCACCAAGAACTCCCCAAAAACAGAAAATCACGCCCGACAAGGCGTTTTCGGCACCTTTTGCGAGCCGTGGACGTGAGTCCACGGAGCCGTGTTTAAAGTCGAGTGTCTCCTTCTGCCGTGCCTTCTGCCGTGACAATTGTAGAGGACAATTGTAGAGTGTCTTGTTCTGTCATCCCGCCAATCGTAGCGGAATTTGACCTCGCGGTCGTTGGCCGAGTTCGTGTCAACCGGACTGGTGACCTTCGTCAGCAACCCGTCGAGTGAGTTGTCGATCTCACTGTACGCCTGCTCGTCGTACGTGTTGATCGTCACCGGCCGCATGTTATTCGGCGAGCCCGAACCACCAGGATTGTCCGGCGTGGCGCCAGTTTCGTTCGTCCCCACCCACACCGAGAGCACCAGCCCTCGCGGGTCGTAGACCGTCCGGGTGATCGTCCCTGCCGGCGACTTCACTTTGTTCTGCCGGCCCATCGCATCGTAGCCGAACTCGGTCTGGTTGTAGTGCATCCCATTGGAACCATCTCCACTACCGGGAATATCGTGGTAAACCCGGGTGGACTCCAGCCGTCCCTGGGCGTTGTAGTGGTAGTGAGTCCAGCGGGTCCAATCCTCCTGCGGGATCGACCCGGTCGGGATCGAGCCGGTATTGGTCGTCGTCGCCTGGATCTCGTCGATGACGCGGCCATTCAGGTCAAGCCTGGTAATCGAGATCGGAGTGACCTCGGCAAAATCCTCCTCGCCATAAGTGTAACCCTGCCCGCTCCGAATCTCATGTTGGCTGTCGAGGTACTTGGTCCAGTTGACCGTCCGCTTCAGGCCCCCATCGGCGTGGAATTCCGGCCCGATCGTCTCTACCGTCCGGCCCATGCTGTCCGACTTGTACTCGGTGACGATGTTGAGGTGGCCAAGGCCAATTCCATGGTCCTGAGTCATCTTCGCGAGCGTGTCTGTCGCGTCGTTGTACTCATACTTCGTTTCGATCTCCCGCGCGTCCGTCGACGAGACAAGACGCCCCAATTTGTCGTACACCTGGACCCGCGTTTTGTTTTCCAGCCAGATACCGCCGTTTTGCGTACTGCCAACGTTGGGCAACTCTGTTGTGACTTGCTGCGGCTGATTCGTGCTTCCAATCCACGAATCGTAATCGTAAACAGTGTCGACTCCTTCGCTGCCACCGTCGACATCGCTGCGGTAGACCGTCCGCTTCTGGACCGGATAGATTGTCGACAGGGTACCGCCGCTACCCATGGAATGCGAGGTGTACTCCGTCTTACTGATCGTGATCAAACCATCGTTTTCGTCGTCTCCCTCCGAACCGCGTTTGACCTGCTGCAATTCGGGATACCCCGCCGCGCCGCCACTGCCAGTCGACGTGTAGTACGTCGTGACGTGGATCAGCCCTTTGTCGTCGTGGAGCTTTACATCGAGATCGGCCGCCCCGTCATCGTAGGGGTCCGACATGTCGATCGCCGAAGGCTCGACCTGCCATTCTAGGTGCCCCTGAGCATTGTACTTATTGTAATGGATCCACCGTCCCGACGAGGAGTCGTGGTCGATCAGCAGGTCCCGCCCCGCATGGTTCGAGTAGACCGTTTTGGTCGAACCGTCCGGCTGGGTCATCACCGCTTTGAAATGCCAGACGTTGTAGCCACCCGAGAAGGGAGATTCTTGAGAAGCGATGTCATACACTGTCGCTCCACCGTTGGTAGCTGCCCGAGTGACCCAGCGGGTATCGGGGTCATACTCGTAGTATTTCTCGGCCAGCCCGGCGATCGGAGCGGCGTCCGGGTTTCCTACGAGACCGGCGTAGGCACGAAGCGTGCGATGTGCCGCAATTGGCGTGGGCGCCGCAACCTCAAATATTGCAATGCTTTACGTCGATTTGACGCGAGCACACAGGTTGAGTGTCTCCTTCTGTCGCTTCCGTTGCGGCGAATCACCGCTTGGTCACATGGTCATTTGTTCATTGAAGCTGTCTGCAAAAGATCGGTGGACCGGCACAGCATTCGCAGAGCGAAAGAGCGGCCGCAAATCGTGTGACGGAGTTTCTTGCCGCGCGGCTGTTCCCCTACTCACCACCATAGACTGTACAATTTAGCTGTTCCCGAAGGGTTTGGATGGCGGGAGTTGAAATCGAGGTGTGTGTGAGAGATAGGGTTTCTAAAGCTTTGAGTTTTAGCAAATGCTGAATGCTGGCGTCGCTGACTTTGGTCGCCGAAAGATTGAGGTATTTTAGATTCGGAAAACAATTTGCAAGCGTTTCCGTTCCTGCGTCGTCTATCGGAGATGAGGAAAGATGTAGCCACTCCATTCTAGATCCTGCAAGGTGTTTCAAGCCAACTCCTTGTATTAGAGAACTCGACAAATACAACTTCTGCAAGGATGGTAAGTCTTTGAGTGCTCGCAATCCATCGTCGGTTATGGTGCTGTCGTCCAAAGCGAGCTCTTTCAGATTTTTCATTCCATGAATCGCAAATAATTCCGCATCACCAAAGTCAGGTATGTCCAAAAAAAGTCTTTCAAGACTCTTGAGCTTTGGCAAGTTAACAGCGATGGACTTTTCAAAATCCTCGATAATAGCATCTTCTAAAACCAACGACTGTAGCTTACGTATTCTTGCTATTGACTCCATTTCGGCAGAAGAAAGCCTCCAGTTGTAGAAAGTAAGCCTTTTCAGCTTTTGAAATTGCGAGAAATCTAGCTGCGTTGCTTGCTCAATACCACAACCATCAATCATGATGTCTTCTAGATAAGGCAGTCGATAGAGGGCAGCCGCGCATTGCTCATCGAGCTTCATCTCCAGTTCATTTGATTCGTAACCAAGCCAACATGTGTTATTGGCCTTATACAGCCGTCCATGTTCCATTTGGTCCAAAGCCCACACTGGTGCATCGTCGCACCGCGATGATGGCGGTTCCTCAGGGGGTGGCAACACGTTTTGCCATTCCCCGCAATAGACATCCGCCAGATAATTCGCTCGCAAGGTATCAACCGCACCGGTCTCTAATCTGAACGTCATTAGCTGAAAACCAACAAAGCCCAGCAATAGACAAGCAAGTGTAGTAGCGCCCCAAAGACCTCGAAGCGAAAACCTCCGACTTCGGAACCGCTGTAAAAGAGACATAGTCATTTAGGGCATTGCGAGAGAGTGAATTAGAGGTTCTGCTATCGCTGGATTTTACGGCCCAAAAAGGGTTGTGCTAGAGCCTCTTAGATTAGTTGCCGCGCCTTGGTCAAGGGACGGTTTGCCATTTGTTGTCGTCCGGATTTCCACCACAACTCAGCTTTATTTTACTTCCGCAAATGGTTTGTGTAAAGTTGTTCGGTCTAATCACGTTCGGCCTTCCTGGTCTCCCGGGAATGACACCTCCCGGTCCCTCGCCGGTTTTTAAGAGCCTCTCTGCATCGGGTCCGCAAGTAAGGGGAAAAACCCAGCCACTCAACTTCCCCATCCTATTAAAACCCAGCCACTCAACTTCCCCATCCTATCGTTCACTCACCCTCCTGGTCAACAAAAACAGCCCCTGCCACCGCGACGAAGACCACTCCCACCGTCAAGAATCGGCGTGGAGAGCGCCAAAGCGAGGCGCGGGCGCGCTAGAGTTGCGCAAGAAGTTGAACTTGGTCGCCAAGTTGGCCGCTACGGCTCAGCCGAATGCTTCGTCGCATGCAACCTGGCCGCGGTACCATCGCCGGCCCGACTTTGCCGCGCGTTCGAATAGCGCCGCGGCGTTGCCGACGACATTCGTGAAAAGCTGATCGAACTCGGTCACCAACTTCATCCAGCGGGTCGAGTTGATTTTTAGCCGGTCGAGGATCGGCGCGAGATGGTTGG
>CAZYQQ010000004.1:0-102805 GCA_964650265.1 uncultured Planctomycetaceae bacterium | reverse complement strand
CCAAACACTTTGAGCACGTGGGCGACTCGGAGCAGTCGCAACAAATGGCGCGCCAAGCCGACTACTGGGCCGCCATCGTTAAAGAATGGGAGGACTCGCCCGAGAAGTGGTTGGCTAGTTCTTACTGAATCCCGTGTCTTTCCTGTCCTTCCCCCCCATTCCTATCTCCGCGCCTCTGTTTCTCCGCGTTGAATCCTCGCCAGCCATCGCCCTCCCCCCTTCGGATTGAATTCGCGACTATGATCCAATAAGCCTCGCGCCGCAGCGAATGAGAAGTTGCTTGCGTGTGACCCGAGTCGGTCTATTCATACGGCCGTGGTGTCTGACGTCCACGCTGGGCTGATCCGGCTATTCAGAGCAATGAACGGAGGGGGACGACATGAGTCTGCAAACATTGGTCTACGTGCAAGGGGTGATCCAGGTAATTTTTTGGATTCTGTTCGGCGTGGTTCTGTACTCGTTGATCTTTATGATCCTACGTTGGCGGACGCCCCAACGGCGGAGGCACGCCACCACGCTGCTAGTTTCAATTCTTGCGATTGTTTTGTCGATCGGCGGGCACATTGCGCTAATGACGTGGGGATTGGCGGCCGTGGGGCGGCAGCAGGCGTTGGAATACGATGCTGCCCGCGAGAGCCGAACCGCGAATGCCTCGTTTGTGCATGCGGGAGACCCTGCACCCGAGTGTTCCGTCACCCTCGTCGACGGGAGGCAGTTCTCGCTGGCCGATGCCCGTGGCAAGTTGGTGCTGATCAACTTCTTCGCCACCTGGTGCGGCCCCTGTATCCTCGAGCTTCCCCACATCCAGGAGATCTGGGAGGAACATGGCGAGCGGGACGATTTCCAGTTGCTGGTGATCGGCCGCGAGGAAACAGACGAGTCGGTCGAGGAATTTCGCACCAAGCACGGCTACACGTTCCCCATGGCAGCCGACCCGGACCGCGGCATTTACTCGAAGTTCGCCAAGGAGCTGATCCCGCGCACGATTCTCGTCGCCGCCGACGGCACCATTCTGTTCTCGAAGTCCGGGTTTGACGAACGTGATCTCAATCAGCTCAAGTCGCTGCTGAGCGAACATCTTAGGCAAGCACCATGAGGCACTCCGCGATCGAACTTCCCTCTGTGTTCTCTGTCTAGCTTGTGGTTAGTCAACTAACTGCTCGTGCCGGCCACTTTTGCGTTGGCCACTCCTCTCGCGTCGCTTATAATCACAGGCTGGGTCCGTACCCGGCGCCCGGGTTAGCCGCGCCGGGGCGAACTTTCTCCCCGGAGATGGCCAACATGCGCGGGACAATCGCACTACTTCTTGCGGGCCTGGTCGCGGCGGCTCCTGCCTTTGGCCAATCGAGCGGCGATAAGTCACTTGGCCTGGTCACCGAGGCACCCGCCGAAGGCCCATTCGTTAAAACCGACCGTGGCTATATGGTCCCCTACGAAGCCCAGCTTCCGGGGACCTGCACTATCACCTACACGATGATTCCCATCCCGGGAGGCAAGCATCGCGTCGAGCGCGACGGCGTGGAGTTTGAAGTCGAGATCGCGCCCTTCTGGATGGGCAAAACGGAGGTCACCTGGGCGGAGTACTGGGAGTATATGAAGCTCTACCTCCACTTCCGCAAGTTCGAGCGGCGCGAGCTCCGGGTGGTCACCGACGAGAACCAGGTCGATGCCGTCTCGGCCCCGACGGAACTCTACGAACCGAAGATGGTCTACGACTTCGGCGACCAGCCAAATCATCCCGCCCTCAGCATGCGCCAGTATGCCGCCAAGCAATACACCAAGTGGCTCAGTCTCCAGGTCGAGCGATTCTACCGCTTGCCGAGCGAAGCGGAGTGGGAGTACGCCTGCCTGGCTGGCTCTGCTGGCCCCTTTTCGTTTGCCGCGGATGCCGCCGAACTCGATCACCACGCGTGGTTCGCTCGCAACAGCAATGACAGAGCCGGGGTGGTCGGGTCGAAGCGCCCGAATGCCTTTGGCCTCTACGACATGCATGGCAACGTGGCCGAGTGGGTCCTCGATGGACAAAACTCGCGGGCCCCAGTTCCAAAGAGCGGCAGCACGATTTCCGCCGAAGCGGCCATCGTCTGGCCCGAGGAAATCTTCAATCGTTTTGCCAAAGGGGGGAGCTTCTTGTCGGAACCCGACGCCTGTACAGTGCAAAGCCGTCTCCCATCGAGCCCCGACTGGCTCAGCAACGATGCCGAATATCCTCTCAGCCTCCATTGGAATTGCGACGGCGACGAGGGATTCTCCGTCGGCTTTCGCTTGCTGCGTCCACTAAAGGTTCCCGCTCGAGAAGAACAGGAGAAAATGTGGTCGCCCGATCTGCCGGAGTTGAAAAAGGAGGTCGATTTGAAGCGTGAGTCGGGCCGATTCACGCATGGACTGGTTGATCCAGAGCTACCGAACGCGATCAAGAAACTCCCTCCCGGCTGGTAACTCGGGTAGGATATAGGGGGAAGACGTGCTGTTCCAACGCACGACGACAACCAGGACTCCCCCCTGCCCCGCTCCCGGCCCCCCTGACGCTCCCCCCTCCCCTCCATTGCGACTCGCACCATGCCTTCCCGCCGCGCCCTCATTCTCACCGTTCTATTGTTCCTCGCTTTTCCCCTCGCGCTCCGCGCCGAGCCCCTCCGCATCCTCACCTACAACATCCACCACGGCGCGGGAACCGACGGCAAGCTCGATCTCGAGCGGATCGCCAAGGTGATTCGCGAGGCCGAGCCCGACCTCGTCGCCCTCAACGAAGTCGACAAGGGAGCGCGCCGCTCGGGTGAGGTCGACCAGCCGAAAAAACTCGGCGACCTGACCGGCCTCACCCCCCTGTTCGAAAAAAACATCGATTACGACGGGGGCGAATACGGCAACGCCATCCTCTCGCGATTCCCGATCGCAAGGCACAAGAACTACCCCCTCCCCTCCAAGACCGACGGCGAACAACGTGGCATGCTTGTCGCCACGGTCAAGCTCCCCGACGACACCCGCCTCCAATTCGGGGCGACCCACTTCGACTATCGTTCCGCCGATCTCGAGCGTCTCGCTTCGGCCCGCTTCGTCCGCCGCACAATAGAAAAGGAGTACGCCGACGCTCCCTTCATTCTCGCTGGCGACTTTAACGCATCCCCCGAAAGCAACGTCATGGAGCGAGTCGGCAAGTTCTGGACAATCGTCCCCACCGGCCCCACGTATCCGGCCGCCGAGCCCAAATCACGCATCGACTACGTCTGCCTTCGGCCCCTCGATGGCTGGCGCGTGATCGAGGCCAAGGTGTTGGGCGAACCAGTGGCCTCCGACCACCGCCCGGTGCTGGTCGTGCTCGAAAAAGTAGAGGCCAGCAAGCCCGCGGCCGCCACGCCAGAGGGCTGAAGCCGCGCTTGCGATAAAACGTCGGCTTCTCCCTGCGGTCTTCGGCGTGCATTAACCGAGCCGAGACTCAATCGCCGCCAACCGCTCGCTGATCTGTTGCAGGTAGGCGATGATGATGGCGTGGGTGTACTGGGCGTCAATTCCCACGGGCGAATTGGCGACGCTGATCTTGTCGATGATCGCGGCGTACTCTTCGCGGGTGCGGTCGATGGGTTGGGTGGTCATGAGATTAGGTGGCCATAGGTCGGGAACGGTCAAGATACGAAACGTCCCCCCATAGTGGCATGACGCACTCCATCATGCGAGCCCTGCCCCCCACATATCGTCCTCTCCTCAATCAACCGGTAGAATCCAATGGGGTAAAACCCTCCGGCACCACCCAACAAACTCGCGCCACCAGCCGGTTTCTGGCTCGGATCGAGAGAGGCTTCACGAGGGGTACGTAGCGAACTGCGAGGAGAGGGTGGCAACGGAGACACAACACGGGAGTTATCGCAGTTGTTCCGCAGGAATGAGCATCGCTGCTGAAAAGGAAACTTATGGGAAGCATCAAGTATCTTGCGCTGCTGCGTGGGATCAACGTCGGTGGAAAAAACATTATCAGAATGGCGGATCTCAAAACCTGCCTTGAAGAGATTGGTTTGGCCGGCGTGTCGACCTACATTCAGAGCGGAAATGTGATTTTTCAGTCCGCGGAGCGAGACAAGCACAAGTTGGAACGGGAGATCGAAAGAACTCTGTCGAAGGCGTTCAATTATGCCTCCGTAGTTGTGGTCTGTCCCCATCGTCAATTTCGGCAAATTGTCGAACGCGCTCCAACGGGATTCGGACGTGAACCTGATCAATTCAAGTACGACGTTGCCTTCTTGAAGGAGCCACTGACGGCGACGGAAGTGCTGAAGCAGGTAAGTTTGAAGGAAGGAGTCGATCAGGCGCATGCGGGAAAGCTGGCGGTTTACCTTTCTCGGTTGACCAGCCGAGCAACGCAAAGTCGACTGAACAAAATCGCCTCGATTCCGATCTATCAGCAGATGACGCTCCGCAATTGGAATACGACCTCGAAGCTACTCGCATTGATGGATGAGGATTAAGCCGCTGAAGTCGTAGAAGGCGAGGACGGTTACACTGTGTTCTTCCGCTGATACGTAACCACCACCTTCTCGTGGCTCCACGGCCGATCAAGTCCGGGGTCGTGTATCATTTCGAATGTCAACTGGTCTTCTTGGAGTAGAAAGCATGCCCGAACACTACTTCGAAAATCCATCAATCCAAATATTGGACACGGCTTTGACCTTGCCGCGGGCGCGGCAGAACGCTCCGAGTAGCTAACATCGACTACTTCCTCATTAGGCTCTATTCCAATGATGCCCCACGTCCGGATTGGTATATCGGACGCGCCAGCTTCAATGTAACCGGTATCTTTAATCAGTATTTGTAGATCTGCTTGCCTATCAGATCCCGACCACACTTTCGCCGACGGTGCAATCCACTCGCCCGCCAAACTACTCAGCAACCGCTCTCGACCCTTACGCGAGAACGCATAGTCGGGCAGGTCAAATCCGGGGCGAGACAGCCGCATGGTCATGCGATCACCTTGGGCCCCTATATTGTCCGGTCGGACATCTTCCGGTTCGGCGTAAACATTCAACGTGACTGTCACCTCGTTCTCCAACATGTCATATACGCCCAATTGCGTATTAGACTGTGATGCATCGTTGCGAAACGGATAATCGCAGAAATCGATACCTTTCGGGGAAGTTTGCGAATGCAATTCGAGGCGATACGTTCGGTCCGAATCAGGATACATCCACAAACATACGTCTCCATCGATTCGCATTATACTTTCTGGCGGCAGATCAAATGGTGAGGACGTTACGGCGACCAACCATACTCCTTGCAATCGCGACAAGTCGCCTTTCTCAATGTCCAACATAGCAGTCACTCACTTCAGTAAGGCAAAACCCAGCCACTCATCCTATCGTTCACTCACCCCACCGGTCAACAAAAACAGCCCTTCCACCGCCACGAAGACCACTCTCGTCGTCAAGAACGGGCGTGGAGAGCGCTAGAGGAGCGCAAGAAGTCGAAGTCGCTTGCCACGTTGGTAAACAGTCGGCTGTACGCTCTCTTTCGTGCTTTCGAACTCTCGCCCTTTCGTGATTCTGAATGACCATCATAGCGATTCGTCATCCGAGGGATTGTTCCTTGATGGAGATCACGAAAGCGCGAAAGGACGAAAGTCGGATGGTCATGGGGCAAGCTCCCTTGTCCAGGCACTTTGCAGCGGTTGACGGGCGTCGTGGGGAGAGACCGATCAAGTAGTGACAATAATCGCACCATCGACTTTTACTCGCCCAGCGCGCGAAGCGTCAACAATCGTAACCCGCTGCATCAGCGAGGAGCGTGAGGGGGTGCTTCGATGACGATTTGGAAAATCGTCCCACAATGCTCCGTGGACTCACGTCCACGGCTCGGAAAGGGCTGGGAAAACCCTTGTCTGGCGCGATTTCCCCTTTTCTTTCGACTTCGCGGTGGGAATTGGGCACCACCCGGTATAGATTCGCATTACGCCTCGAAGTAGGTCCGTGGCCGCTGGCCCGGACCTTGCGCGCGTGGAGAGTTTGGACGGACCATCCATTTAAGGTCCGGTCCAGCGGACACGGACCTACTTGGTCTTTGACAATTCATCCCCCCTCAAGTTGCCCGGGCAAATGAGCCCGGGCTACGGTTGTGCGTGCTCGGGCGGGATGTGCCCAAGCTACGTCTCCCTGACCCCTGACCCCTTCAAGAAACGGTGTCTCATTTTGGTAAAGTCGCGCCCCCAAAAGCCTCGAACCCCTGTTTTTCCAGGCCCAAGTCGGTCAACAAGTGCCGACTTTTTCGACGAAAATCGTGTTTTTCGAAAAAAGAAAAAAGTCCCGGCCCCTGTCACACTTAACAGCGCGCTCGCGACCAAAAAGTGCCATGTGTGACATCCCGGCAGCAAAAAACCTCTTGTTTTATAGAGTTCGACAACCCGCCGTGTCACACTCTTGGCGTCACACCTATCAAAAATCAAAATGTGTGCCACGCGGCGGGAAGGAGGTTGGAGGACAGTACGAAGTACAGAGTACAGAGTACGAAGTACCGGATCCTCCCAACTTCCAACTCCATCGTTGAAGCAGGTTTGTTGGCAAACCGCTAGCAGGGTTCAACGATCCGGAGGATCGAGATACCGTTGTGCGAATGTGCCCACGGTACCAGTCTCCGACCTCTGGCCCCCGCCCCCTGGCCCCTCCCCCCCACAACTTCCACCAAAAACCACTCCACTCCGAACTGGACAGTGCGTATTATTGGGCGTCAACCCGTCCGCCTGGGTTTCCTCTCCTTTGCGTCGGAGCTTCGGCTCTGTGTTCCCCGAGTGTCTAGACGACCCAGTAGCCGCCAACGTTTTTCGGAGTTCCGCCAGGCTTATCGCGAGCGTCGCACGGGGGAACTCGCCGCGGTCGACCGCCGGAACGCCGATCAGCGGCGCAAGTCGGCCCCCGGCGAGCGGAAGCGTTACCTGCGGCTCTACCTCCAGTGGCTGCTCCCCTACCGGACGACGGCAGGCATGCTGCTGGTGCTCGCCCTCACCGTGGCCGCGCTCGACATGGCCCAGCCGCTCTTCATGCGGCACATCATCGACAACATCCTCTTGAAGGAAGGGCTGACGACGGCCGAGCGGATGGCGTCGCTCCACTGGATTGGAGTCGCCTTCCTGACGGTCATCATCCTGTCGCGGGTGCTCGAGTCGACCCGCAACTTCCAGCAGCGGCTGCTCAACGTCAAGGTGCTGTTGTCGCTGCGCAAAGCGCTCTTCGGGCGGATGCTGTCGTTGCCCCTCGGCGACCTTTCCGACATGAAGACCGGAGGAATCCTGAGCCGGCTGAGTGGCGACATCGACCGCACGAGCGGGCTGTTGCAGCTAGCGATCATCTCTCCTGGGGTCTCGCTGGTACGGCTGACGATCGCCCTTTGTATCCTGATCGCAATCAACTGGAAGCTGGCCCTGATGGCGATGGTCATTCTTCCACCGGCGCTTTACCTCAGCCTCGCCGTCGCCCGCAGAGTACGACCAATCTACCGCTCGATGCGCGAGGAGAATGCGGCGATCGACGCCCGGGTGAGCGAGACCTTTGGCGGCATCCGGGTGGTACGGGCGTTTCAGCGCGAGATCAACGAGGAGTCGGTCTACCTGACGGGGCGGCACACGATTGTTCGCAAGGAGCTGTTTGCTCATTGGCGCGAGGTCCTGCTGTGGAGTAGCTGGGGCTTCATGCTCGCCACGGTCAATGTGGTGATTGTGTGGATGGGGGGAGCGATGCAGATTGCCGGCAAGACGAGTGTGGGGGATATCATGGCGTTCCAGTGGTACACCCTCATGCTGCTCGACCCGGTGTGGTCGATTGTCAATTCGTTCTCCGAACTGCAGCGGTCGCTCGCCGGTATGGAACGAGTGTTCGAGGTCTTGGAGACTCCCGAAGACAAGCCCGACAAGGAGCACTCCGTCGAGGCCCCGTGCGAGATCGAGGAACTGCGGTTCGAGCATGTCGGCTTCGAATACAACGCGGGGGAGCCTGTGATTCGCGACTTCGACCTGACCGTGGCCGGGGGGAGTGTCGTCGCTCTGGTCGGACGGAGCGGGGCCGGCAAGACCACCATCACCGACCTGGTGGCCCGTTTCCACGACCCGACCTCGGGGCGGATTACGCTCAATGGGACCGATTTGCGCGACTTCCGGCTCGCCTCCTACCGTGGCTTGCTGGGGGTCGTCCAGCAGGATGTCTTTCTGTTTGACGGGACAATCCACGAAAACATTGCCTACGGACGGCCCAAGGCAACGGAGGAGGAGATCGTCGATGCCGCGCGCCGCGCCAACGCCCATCAGTTCATCATGGAGATGCAAGCCGGCTACGACACCGTGATTGGCGAGCGCGGGGTGCGACTGTCGGGTGGGCAGGCGCAGCGACTGTCGATTGCTCGCGCGCTGCTGGCCGACCCGCGGATCCTGATCCTCGACGAAGCGACGAGCAATCTGGATACCGAGAGCGAACAGTTGATCCAGCAGTCGCTGGTCGACCTGATGCGGGATCGTACGACCTTTGTCATCGCCCATCGCCTGTCGACCGTGGCCAAGGCCGACATGATTCTGGTGATGGAGGCGGGCCGCATTGTGGAACGCGGAACGCACGAACAACTACTCAATCGGCGAGGCGCCTACTTCGACATGGTCGCCCGGCAGCGCGATGCGATGCAAGGAGAACTGCTACTAGAAGCGGGATGATTGCCAGCGTCGAGGGTTCGGGAACCGGAGTCGACGCGGCGACGAGCGCTGCCTCGTACCGGGCACCGAAGTTCTGCTTCCACTGGGTGTAGTGGGCGGCACCGACCGTCCCTCCAATCTCATCGTTCGCCAGGTTGAAGCTGGTCCCCACATGGTTTCGCCAGACAAGATAGTCGGCCGCATCGACGATTCCATCGTCGTTGTAGTCGCCCGCCAGGAGATTGCCGGGGTCAGTCGCGACGACCGACAACCACATCGATGTGGCATCGTAGTGCGAAGTGAAGGCACGCCCTGCTCCGATGTAGGGAAGATTGACTTTGGCGAAGGTTCCATCCCGCTGCTCGGCATTAACCAGCACAAATTGGTTTCCGACCTGGGGCGTGAAGCCATCGATGAGTTGCACGGTCAGTTCACCTCCCAAGTAGGCCGTGTCGGCGATGGAGATCGTATCGTACTGCGTGCCGGGAGCAGGTCCCCCAAGTTCCATCAGCAGATGGGCACCTCCACCGAAGTGGACATCCCCGCCGAACTCGGCCAGCCCGGGGCTGCTGCCAGGCGAGATGTCCTCCTCGAAGTAGACTTCGCCACTACCGGAGACGCTGAACCCCGCCTGACCGAAGAAGGTGACCTTGGACCCCGCGGAGACGTTGAACGTGGTGCCATTGTGAGTCACGTCGTCCCAGAAGACGACTTCAGCTCCGCCACTAATCAGCACTTTGGCCGTGGTCGTGTTATTCACATCCCCAAAGATATCGGTCGCTCCGGCGGCGAGGATCAGATCTCCTTGGTTGATCAGCCCTTCCCCAAACGAAAGTGTGCCCCGCCCGACAATGTCGCCGCTGGCGAGATTGGTAAGCTGGCCGTCCACTTCCAGTCGGCCTGCGGCCAGTTCGATCCGCCCGGCATTGGTATGTCCGGTTCCCCCCAGGCGAAGCTGTCGGCCGTTGGCGATGGCAATGACGCCTGCCTGAGCGTTGGTGACAGCCCCCCCCATCAAGCGTCCCTCGCCAGATACCTGGCCATGATTCAAGAGTGCCGTGGCGTCGATCTCACTCGTCGGACCAAGGAGTTCCACCTGCCCATGGATGTTGAGGTCTCCGGCACTCACTTTTCCGCCAGCGACGACAAGATGGCCGCTTGCCGCGACCGATAGCACATTGGACACCTCGAGCCGCGACCCATTGCCGAGTGAAATTGTCGAGCCAAGGGCGCCACCAGCACCGATCGTGAGGCCGGCGTTCCCCGTGATGGCCACGGTTCCCGAGTCGAAATCAAGCAAGCCACCTCCCAGGAGTTGACCTACCGCCAGTTTGCCGCCATTCAATTTCAAAGGGGCCCCCAGCGTGGCGGTTCCCTCGACAGCGATTGCCCGGCCAAAGTCGAGCGACCCGGTCGGCAAGCCAGCCACAACTGCGGCCCCAATCGTGGCACTCCCCATCACGGTGTACGTTCCTGCTTCAAATGCAAATCGGGGATCGCTGAGTGTGGAAAAACTTGGCGCGCGAAGCTCGCCTCCATCGAGTGCGAGGTGGGAGTTGCCCAGGATATGGAGTGAGCCCGTGTACTCGAGAATGCCATCGAATCCGACCGCGAGCGTTGCGATTCCCCCCGCGACGGGGAGCCCTCCTGAATAGTCTCCGCCGAGGACGATGTGACCTGCTGAAAGCTTTGCACCCGCTCCGACAATGTTCGCCTCGACTTGGGACGAACCAGCGGTTCCCAGTGCGATGGTTGAAGCTGTTAGCCGCGCACCGTTAGAGACGTTGAGTTGACCACTACGAACGACCCGGAGTGCGCCAATCGTGTCGACTCGCGAGCCAGCCCCTTCAACCGAGATGTTAGCGGTCGCCCCAACTCCACTGGCCGCGTTCGCGCTGGAAAGTGTGAGCTGGCTGCCCTCCCTCACGAGCACGGTTGAGTCGAGCATGGCAAGTCCTACCGTCGCGAGCTTGCCCGCACCGGTAAGTTCCAAATGCCCCTCCATCGACAGGGCCCCTTCGACAACACCTTCGCCCGCGTCGAAAAGGAGTTGCGAGCCACTCGCCACGTGGGTGAGCCCAGTCCCTGTGGAGAAATATCCCCCACCTGTGATCTGGACTTCCGCACTTCGCCCTGCCACGCCGATCGCTGCCTCACCAGCCCCCTCGATATCGAAGAGCGAACCAACTCCGTCGATCACGAGCTTTCCGCTGCCAGCATGCCCGAATTGCGCCGCAACCAACAAAGTTCCGTCGAGCGTGGCACGCGATCCAGACATCACCTCCATTCGCCCCGCGCCAGCCGATCCGACAGCGAGCACGCTGGAGAAACTCCCCTCGACCCCCTCCATCAGCCGCAATGTGCCAGATCCTCCACCAATATCCCCAACGCGAGTGACTCCCAGAACCTCCAGCCGAGCCATGCCTGCCGGGCCTCCAATCTCAACCACGGCCTCCCCAGCGGTGGTACTACCTATCAACAGTGATCCCATCACCGAAAGGTTAGCAGCAGGCAGATGAAGTGAACTCGTCCCTTGCAGTGTGGCATCGGCGCCGACATTGAGATCGATATTGTCGAGCGTGGCATGACCACCCGACTGCGACCACCCAAGGAGCGTCGTGACTTGACGCCGCGCAAGGGTGCTCGACACGAACGTGACGTGTCCAGCATTGAAGCTGGTACCGCTGAGGGTCGGAGAGGAAGCAAGCGTGACTGTGTAAGGCGAAGCAATGCCGAACACCGCCTGGTCGTCTAATGTGGGTGGGAGGGAGAGGGCCCAATTTCCCGCCGTTTCAAAGAAGCCGTCGGGGCCCGGTGTTGCGGCGCCGGTCCACTCGCGTTGGGCCGCCGAACTGAGGCGCCCACTACCCCAGAGGCAGACCGCGAAAAAGGCGACGATTCTGAAGATCGGTACAGCACGGCGACGCAAACTGCGCAGTCCCACAATATCTCCCTCCATACCCAAGGAACCCAAATTGCCACAAGTCACACAGCTTAACACATGAACATCTGTGGTGCCAAGCGGCTCCTGGTGCCTCTGGAAGGGCAACGGAGAGAGGGGGATACCGAACCACCTATCTATCAATTTGATAAATAGCGGTGGCCCCAGAAATCACGGGTCTTGTGACAAAATCAGGGCCGTATAGGGGGGCAGCGCAATGCGAACGCTGGATGAAAGGCCATTCCAGCCCTCGTCGACAGCCACGATGTCGTCGACGGCCGTGTTGTCGAAATCGACGCTGTAGAGGTTGGAATCGCTGTTGAACCGCACCCGCCATGGCCCGGAAGCAACGACTCCGATTCGATAATTCTCGAAATGCCGATTGGCGAAGTTGGCGACGACAAGCACATCGTCACCCGGTCCGCCATCGGCCCAGCGGCGGAACGCAATCACTTTATCCTGTTCGTTCACATGCCGGACTTCGACGCGCTGGCCTGTTAGTCCCTTGGTCGAACCACCGTGATTACGTCGCAGCCGAATCAAATCGCGATAGAGCCGCACGATCCCACGGCAATCCTCTTCCTGCTGCCAGTCGATGCCGCGAGAATCGTCGAACCATTTCCCCCGCATGAATTCCTGCCCCTGAAACAGCATGGGAATCCCAGGCGACGTCATCGTGATTGTCGACGCGAGGGTTGATCGCTTTTGGGCGAACCAGCCTCGCGGGTCGTCGGCGTCGATCTCGGTGGGCATCCGAGCCTTACCATTTGCCACTTCGTCGTGGGACTCGCTATAGACGACGCGCTCGAAGGCGTCGAGATTGTAGCGATGGCAAATCGCGTCCTTTACCGACTCCATCGAACGATCTTCGTCGTTGGATAATTGGGCGGCGGCACGGATTGGATGGACGTAGCCGGCGTCCCACTGGCTGTGGAACCCAGCGCCACCCCAATCCGCAGGTTTAGTGAGCCAGTCGTTGTTTTGCATGTCCTCGGCGATCAGAATCTTGCCAGGGTAGCGAGCTCGCACTTCGCGGTTGATCCACTGCGCAAGCGACCAGCCTTCGGGGAGCTCCCGTTCGGGAGTCCCATCGACCGATCGCATGAAAAGTGTCATGTCATAGCGAAGCCCGTCCATGCGATAGTCTTCGAGCCACATCATGGCGTTGTCGAAGATAAAACTGCGGACTTCGCCCCTGCCATAGTCGGGGCGGCTGTCTCCCCAGGGGGTGCTTGCCCGCCAGTCGTTGTAAAAATAGATCCCTCCTTTGTCTTCCTCGGGTGTCCAGCCATCGAACTGCCAGAGATCGAGATCACTCGGTCCGAGGTGGTTGTAGACGACATCGAGGATGACGCCGATGCCATGCCGGTGGGCCTCCTTCACCAGTTCCTTGAGCCCCAGCGGCCCGCCATAGGCCGACTCCACGGCAAAAATGTGAGCCGGGTTGTAACCCCACGACTGATCTCCCGCGAACTCGGCGGTTGGCATCAGTTGGATCGCGTTGACTCCGAGTCGGCGCAGGTAGTCGAGTTTCTTCACAACCTGGTCAAATGTGCCAATCTCCCCTTTCCTAGCTCGGTTGAACGTCCCGACATGCATTTCATAGATGACGAGTTCGTTATGCGAAGCTAGCTGAAAATCGTCTCCCTCCCAATCGAAATCCGGATCATGGACCACCCCATTGCCGATCGAGTTGGTGACCTCTCGGGCGTAAGGGTCGATCCGTTTGAGTCTTTTGTCGCCGTTGATGACCAGGTAGTAGTATTCGTCTCCGACCTTCGCTTCGGGAACATCGAGATACCAATGATCCCCCTCCCGCGCCAAGGCATGGGAGTCTTCGGACCAATCATTGAAAGTCCCGACGAGGCGGATTTCATGGGCGTGAGGGGCCCAAACCCGAAAGGCAACCCCCTCCTGATGGGGAATGCAGCCCATCCCGGCAATCTGTTTGTTGGTGGCCATGGCGGTCGACATTCCTGTTTCCCTCGATTCCAGTAGTTCCAACACCCGCGCGGAGGCGACGACCACGAGCGTGCAAACAGCATGCCGCTCCCGACACCACTGAGAAGACTCTCTATTCTCACCATTTTGCCAGGAGCTACTGAGCGGGCTGAAACGCAGGCGACCACTTTTCCCGCTGCGGTGGATGGCTGGACTCCTGATTGGTGGGAAGAAGAAAGAGGGGCCAGGGGGCGGGGGCCAGGCCGGAGGTCCGGGGCCCGGGGCCAGGGAATGTCGCTTGGGCACATCCCGCACGAGCGCGCACAACCGTAGCCCGGGCTCGTTTGCCCGAGCAAATGTTTGGGGGGATGAATTGCCAAGGATCAAGTAGGTCCAGGTTCGCCGAACCGGACCTCGAAGCGCGTACAAACTCCCCACCGGAGAAAGCCCCAGTCGGCCCCCCCGACCTCTGGCCTCCGACCTCTGCTCTCTCCCCAGAGACATTTGTTCACGTTTCTGGAGTTTAAGGGATGGGGTGCCCGATTTCTACGACGAAATTCCAATAAGGTGAAAAACGCAGGAAATTCGCTGAGCAAGCGAGCGTTGCTGCACAGCCGTTGGGGCCTGAAAGGGGCAGCGGAGGAGGAGAGATGGGAAAGCTTGGGGGTTCTTTGTCGCGGTGAAAATATTGCCCTTGCGTCGGCTTCACCCTCCCCATACCATCCCGCCGCTTGGGGCCTTGCGCTCCCCGCACCCTTTTGCGTCACCTTATCAATTTCAGTTTCGTCGCGTGTGGCCTCACGCCCCGCGACGAACCCTTATCTCCACACGGCCGCAGTGCCAACGTATTGGGAGTTCTCCTCGATGAGCCCTTGGTCGTTCTGCGTAGGCTTCGCGCGATTCGCGTGTCTCGGTTTTCTTTGCTTGGGTCTGAGCTCCATGGCACAGGCACAGGACGATACCCTTCCCCTCGATCCGACGATGCAAGGGGCGGGGGGACCGCCGATGCAATACGATTACAACAACTCCTTCTTCAGCCCGGAACTCGGTGCGCACCTTCGCGTGCGTTACAACACCGAGAGTTATGGGCAGAACGAAGGCAACTTCAATATCGGCTCGATGAGGTTATTCGACCTCGGGGACGCGGCCGCCTTCATCGACGGGCAAGTCACGATGAACGACGTCGACCACGTCGGCTACAATCTCGGTATCGGCTACCGCTGGCTTGACGAGACCCCCCGCCCGATGGCCATCGAACCGGCACGGATTCTTGGGGTCAGTCTGTGGTCGGATGGCTCCTCGACCGTCCATGAGGAGTTCTTTTCTCAAATCGGTCTCTCGTTCGAGTCACTCGGCGAGCTGTGGGATTTTCGTGCGAATGTCTACTTGCCACTCGGTTCGGAAACGCGCGCCGTGCGATCCGAAGGGACTGGAGAAGTCATTTTTCTCGGTAGCTCTCTCGTTCAGGAGACCGTCGTCACCTTCGACACTGGTCTGACCGTCGCGGAACTCGAGGCCGCCCGACGCATTGCCAATCGTGACGCGTGGGCCTTTACGACAGTGTACGGACTGACTGGTGGCGAATTTGATTCCGCCGGGGTGAAAGCTGGCTTTCGTGGCTACGCCCTACCCGACGTGATGCTGCAAATGGCCGTCACGCACGACGAGATATTCGACACGAACGCTGTCTTCAGCGTGGCCTGGTTCATCGGACGGACGCGTGCCAACTACGCTCCCACGGGCACACTCTCCGACCGGCTGCGTGAACCGGTGCTTCGCAACGACTACGTCGCCGTGGCGCAGTCGGAGGGAGTGGGGGGCATTGCGCTCACCAATGCCAACGCCGAGGAGATTCGTATCATCCATGTCAACAGTGCGGCGGGGACCGGCGGCGCTGGGACGATCGAAAACCCCTATCTCTCGCTTGCGGCCGCCCAGGCCGGCAGCCAAGCGGGAGATATCATCCTCGCCCATGGCGGAAGCTCCTTTATCGACGATTCGATCGTCCTGCAGAACAATCAACGGCTGCTTGGCGAAGGGGACAACATTGTCCATACCGTCTTCACCAGCCAATTGGGAACCCTCGCACTCCCCGAGACATCGCTTGGTGCCAGTGCTCTCGACGCTCCGACAATCACCCAAACAGGTGCGGCAACGTCGATTTCACTCAGGCGTGCAAACGAGGTCAACAACTTCGCCATCACGGGAGGTACGATTGGCATCGATGGCACGACCATGACTTCCAATCCGAATCTCCGTAACCTGGAGATCTCCGACACAACGGGCGACGCCATCACTCTCCAAGCGTTCGCGCGAGATGACGCGAGCGACTCGGACAACGACGGCAACACGACGGAAATCGAATTCAACGTCACAATCGACGAAATCGTGCTTAATAACATCGGTGGGGCCGATATCCGGGTCAACGCCGACGCCGGTGTCGACAAGACTCTCGCCGGAACCCAGGTCACCGAAGCCATTAGTATTACCGACGTGACGAGCACGAACGGCTCTGGCAATGGCATTCAATTGACGAACACCCACACCGGGACCGGCGCGGCCCGAACCGCGACGATCAATCGGGTGACGTTCGACGGCAACGACACAGGCATCTACATCGAGGATGCCCGCGGCATTGTGAACGTCAACAACGTGACGGTGAAGAACAGCACCAGCGATGCCGTCATGGTGACCAATTCGGCCAATGTGAACATCAACACCCTGACCATCGAAAATGCTGGCGCCAGAGGGGTCGTGGCGCTACACGACGACGATCGATTCTTCAGCTTGCAGTGGAATGTCGGCACGATCGACACCGCGGCGGGTCGAGCCGTGGATGCAATCGCCCAAGGCTCTGGGGATTTCGAGCTCCAGATTCTCGGCGCCGACATCGAGGGGACCCTGGGGGGAATTTACGTCGATATCGCCGCCGGAGCCGGCAATGCCGACGTCCAGGTGAGCAGCAGCGAAGTTTCGGTGGGTGATGAAATGGCCTTCCGGCTGGTTGGCTCCCAAACCATGCCTCGTTCGATCAACTTCCTGCTTTCCGACAACACCTTCACCAATACCAGCAACACCGACTTTACGGTCGATGTCGACATCAATGCTTCCTCGCTGCTGAATGCCACCGTTCAGAGGAACAACATTCTTAACAACGGTGTGGCGGACGAATTTGCGATGACCACCAATGGCGCCAATTCGGCCATTCGATTGCTGCTGGAGGATAACACTGCCGGTAACGGCTCGGGAGTATTCCAACTGATCGAAGCCTTCGGTCAGTTCACTGTTGAAGATTCCGGTCCCACTCTCGGTGGCTCGCGGAATAGCGGCACGGTGACCAACCCAGGTGGCGGAATCACGAACGACGCTGGCAACATCCCGCTCCCATCCTTTTAACAGGAGGGCAATCGCCGTGTCGCATCGTCTTGGGATGGGGGTCGGCGGACGCTATTACCAGCGTCCCACCCCTTGGATCGAGGAGATGGCCTCCTCGATCTGCGGTCGAAGTTCGGAGAGCCGCTCACTGTCGAGTTGCAGCCGCGTAAAGACCGCGTCGCTCGGGGCGATCGGCTGGGCACCGTCGGTCACCCCCAGACCAGTGAGGGTCGTCACATAGTCGGCAATCGCCACGAGATCGACCAGTGAGCGGTCCTCCTGCAAATAGGCCTCGGGTTTATGGTGGAACTCGATCGCGCTCACCAGACGGCTCGGAAACTGCGATCGCCAGGCGACGTAGGCGCCAAGCTGAGTCGGATCGAATCGCAGCACTTCATGGGTCGCGTCGTGGAGCGACATCCCCTGCTCTACTCTGGCGATGATGGTCGGCACATGGCGGCCCAGGTGCTGATCGATAATCAATAGGCCGATGTCGTGCAGCAATCCGGCCAAATAAGCCTCTTCGGGGTCGGCCTGCCGTGTGAGCTTGGCCAGAAGCCGCGTGATGGCCGCGACTCCCAGGGAGTGATTCCACAGCCGCGGGCGGTCGAACATGTGCTTGTCGCTCGCCGGTTGGAATTGCCGCGAGACGAACACCGTGACGGCGATGTTGCGGATTTGCTTGGTACCGAGCATCGCAATCGCCGTGCGGAGGTCGGCGACTTCCTGACGAAGGGCGAAGTAAGACGAATTGACAACCCGGATAATGCGGGCCGCAAGGGCCGGGTCGTGCTCGATATGCTGGCGGAGGTCTTCGGCATCGCTATTCTCATCCACTGCGACTTCGATAATCCGCAGGGCCACGCTGGGAAGCGACGAAAGCTCGCTCAGCCGCTGAAAGAGGGCTTCCAGCGCCTGATTCTGCAACAAGGGAGAGTTGGTAGCCGAGACGGAAGTGGGCGTTGCTGTTGCGTTCACGATTCAGCCGACTGTCAATTGAGGTAGGCGTCAACGGTAGCCGGGTGTCGTTCCCACGGCCTGTGTCGCCAGTCGTTCAGTTGTCGCTTCTCAAACTTAGCTCAAACCTCGTGACGCGCTGGCAGTTGAGGCAGTCCTGCCAGACTTCTTCCCCCCCGCACCTGCTCGACCGTTGCGACCGACACAATGCGTCGGGCAGTCGCAGGTCGTACCGAATTCTCCAGCAGCTTTCGCCGTGGCGAAGGAGCGATCGAGGGATTCCCGGCCTGGCGGTTTGCCCCCAGCCGAGTGCAACCTAGATTTCAGATGGGGCATACGCCGCTCACAAGGGGGTGGCCCCACAAGTCATGCGCACAGTCCAACAGGTAGATCCCTATGAGCAGTCTCATCGGTACACCCGTCACCGGAGATCGGAATAGTCCCGAAGAGAGCCAACGGCGGCTCGATACTCTCCTCGACCGAATCCAGCAACTCACGACGACATCGGGTGCGGCCGCGCATCCTCCCGATCAAGTGCGTCCCCAATCGCACCCGGTCGAGCAAGCGAGCGACGCCCCTGCCACGCACGATGATGTCGATGCCAATGGGGACTGGTTTCCAGCCGAACCCGAGAATTTCCGGGCAGCAGGCCTCACCGAGTCCGAGGTCGAGAACCTGGTGCTCAAGGTGCTCAACGGGCGGAGCGAGGCGAGCGGCCGCGACGTTTCCGAGCAGGTCAAGGTCCCTTTTCGTCTGGTCGACCCGCTATTGCAAAAGCTCAAACAGGATCAGTTGGTCACCCATCGTGGCGCGGCCATGATGAACGACTACGTTTACCAGCTCTCGGGACTCGGCCGCGAGCGGGCCAAGAAACTCGCCGAGCACTGCACCTATATGGGATCCGCGCCGGTAACTCTCGACAGTTATATCGAGAGCGTCTCTCGACAAACCTTGGCGAATCAATATCCCACCCAAGAGGACCTGCATCGGGCCTTCTCCGATCTGCTGATCGACAAACGGATGCTATTGCGGCTTGGCCCAGCCATCAACTCGGGACGAGGGCTGTTTCTCTACGGTGCTCCGGGCAACGGAAAAACCAGCATTGCCGAGCGTGTGACCAAGGCATTCGGAGAGTACATCTGGATCCCCCGTTCCATTGGGATCGATGGCGAGATTATGCGAGTCTACGACCCTAGCATGCACGAAGAGGCTCCGGTCGAGGATTTTGTGGGGCTGCTGGACAACCGCCATATCGACCACCGATGGATTCGCATTCGCCGGCCGACGATTGTCGTGGGGGGTGAACTCACGATGGACTCCCTTGAGGTGACCATCAACTCGTCGACGAATGTCAGCGAAGCGCCGGTGCAGCTAAAAAGCAACTGCGGCACGCTGGTGATCGACGACTTTGGCCGCCAACGAATGACGACCGACGAACTGCTCAATCGGTGGATCGTTCCACTCGAAAAGCGGTACGACTTCCTGAATCTGGCGAGTGGCAAGAAATTGCAGGTCCCGTTCGACCAATTGATTATCTTTTCGACCAATCTCGAACCGAAGGATCTGGTCGACGACGCCTTTCTGCGGCGTATTCCCTACAAGATCGAAGTCACCGATCCCGATGAAGCGGCCTTCCGCGAACTGTTTGGAATCATGGCCCCGATCCTCGGCGTGGCCTACGACGAAGGGGCACTCGATTACGTGATCGAGAACCACTACAAGCAGGTCAGCCGCCCGATGCGGTGCTGCCAGCCTCGCGACTTGTTGCTCCAAATCCGCAACTACTGCCGCTACGTTAACCGCGAGCCCGTGATGTCGCCCGAGAACTTCGATTTTGCCGTCGAGAACTACTTTGCGGTGATGTAGGCTTTGCGGTGATGTAGGCAACGACGCAGCCTAGCGGTGGGGCACCTCGAAGCCAAAGTTCAGTGGCAATTGGGGGTCGGCGGCCGTCGGAGCCAGCTCTTCCCATAGCAAGCTGGGCTGGATGTCGCGATTGTGCTGGTACTTGCTCGCATACTCCACGATCTCCCCAGCCACCTCGTGATAGAAAATCTGGCAAATCGGCACACCCGGGTAGATCCGCACCGGCTGCACCGCGTACATCTCGAGCGTCCAAAAGCCAGAGAATCCCACGTCCCCGAAACCAGCCGTCACGTGGACAAAAAGTCCGAGCCGCCCCACCGAGGATCGCCCCTCGATCTGCGGGACGAGGTTGTGGGTCGTCGTCCGCTCCACCGTTCGACCCAAATACAACTGATTAGGACTGAGAGTCAGCCCCTCGGCGGGAATCGCGATCCTCCGCACGCGGTTGGGCTTGGCCATGTCGAGGACGAGTTCCTCGTAGACCATGAGCTCGTCGTGCAACGTGAGATTGTAGCTATTGGGGTTGAGACGCGACTGATCGAAGGGATCGATGAGAATGTCTCCCCCCAATCGCGACAGAATTTGTTGTCCCGAAAGTATCATGCGTCTCGGTTCCCACGTCTTGCCCACCCTTGGCCTTCGCCCGATTACACTCCAGTCGGTTCCCTATTGCAACCCATCCGTCGCGATTGACGTGACGCCGACCTGGGGACAAAACCTGTTCATCGAGCAAAGTGGGCATTTGGGCTTACGGGCCTGACAGATCCGCCGTCCGTGATGAATCAACCGGTGGGAGAAATTAATCCACTCCTTCCACGGGACGATCGCCATCAGGTCTTGTTCGACCTTCACGGCGTCGGTCTTGGCGGTGAGCCCCAGCCGCCGCGAGAGACGCCCCACGTGGGTGTCCACTACCACCCCGGTCGGCAACCCAAAGGCGGTGCCAAGAACGACGTTTGCCGTCTTGCGGCCGACACCCGGGAGAGCCACCAGCGACTCGAGGTCCCGCGGGACCTCTCCTCCATAATCGGCGACAATCGCCCGCGCGCAGCCCTGGATCGCCTTGGCCTTGTTGCGGAAAAACCCGGTACTTTGAATCAGTTTTTCGAGCTTCGCCAGTGGCACCCCTGCCAGGCCCTGAGGGTCCGGGAAGCGGGCAAACAGGTCCTTGGTCACGATGTTCACTCGCTCGTCGGTACACTGGGCCGACAGGATCGTCGCCACCAGGAGCTGAAACGGGGTCTGGTGGACCAGGGCGCACTCGGCGTCGGGATAGTCGGCCTGAAGCCGCCGGAGCACTCGCCGGCACTGCGCACGCCGCTCCTCGGATGACTTGGGGGCAATTGGAGCCGTTTTTTGAAATTTGCGGGCCATTGGCACCGATTGTGAACCCTGGCGCCGGGGTGTCAACGCCAGGGCGGCTTACCCGACAATCTTGACGTAAGCCGCATGCAGGCCTACTCTTAAGATATTCATCGAAAGCGTGCCGACGCCCGCGGGGGGTGCTACGGCCAGATTCCTCGGTTTCAAGGAGCATCGAAAAATCATGAGCCAGGCAGATTTCCGCGCGGAGAATCCGTACGCTTCCTTTGGAAGCACGTTAGCCATCGACGCGCCGGCGACGGAGCGTATGACGTTCATCCGTCGCACCTACCTTCATGTCGCATTGGCTGTCTATGCCCTGGTTGCCCTCGAGTGGGCACTGTTCACTTTCGTCGGCGACGCTGTCGCACCACTGCTTCAGGGTAGGTATACCTGGCTCATTGCCCTCGGCGCCTTCATGCTGGTGAGCCATATTGCCCACCGCTGGGCGCAGAGTTCGACGTCGCTTGCAACACAGTACTTAGGATTAGGGGCTTATGTTGTCGCCGAAGCGTTGATTCTGTACCCGCTTCTCTGGATTGCTCAGCGTTTTGGTGGCGAAATCTCGATTGGCGGAACGGCTGTGGGCGTGATCCCCGTGGCTGCTGGCGTCACGCTCGCCCTGTTTGCGCTGCTCACGGCCGTCGTGTTTTTCACACGCAAGGACTTCTCGTTCATTGGTCCAGCGTTGACGATTGCCGGATTCGCCGCAATGGGGTTGATTGCCGTATCGATTCTTGCGGGATTCAATCTGGGCATTCTGTTTTCGTTTGCGATGGTTGCCTTTGCGGCGGGCTATATCTTGTACAACACTTCCAACATCCTGCATCACTACCGCACAGAGCAGCATGTCGCGGCGTCGCTCGCACTGTTCGCTTCGGTGGCCCTCCTGTTTTGGTACGTGCTGCAAATTGTGATGTCGCTGGCCAACCGCGACTAATCCAACACGAAGAAAACCGATCGTGGTGTGCCGTCAGCCAGAACTGGCGGCACACCGTGTTTATTTTGGCAGCCCAGTTAGACTCTTACCTCCTCGCGCGCCGTGCGTAAGATTGCATTAGCGCTAGCAAGTGGCCCGCTGAGGGTGAGAAGAGGATAATCGGCATGAGCCCCGACGAATTCGAAATCCCGCCATTCGATCCTGACTCGTTCTCTGGGGTGGCTCGACTCTTCCCCATCCCGCAACTCGTCATGTTTCCGCATGTCGTGCAGCCGCTCCATGTTTTTGAGGAGCGCTATCGCGAAATGATGCAGGACGCTCTCGCCGGCGACAGCTTAATCGCCATTCCGGTCCTGAAGCCTGGTTGGGAACAGGACTACGCCGGCCGGCCCGCACTCGAGCGTTGGGCCTGCCTCGGAAAAATCGTCTTGCATCGCCAACTCGACGACGGTTGCTACAATCTGCTGCTGATGGGGGTCAGCCGGGTTGAAATCCTCCGCGAATTGCCCCCCACCCGCAGCTTTCGCGAAGCGGAAGTCCGTGTGGTGAGCGATGTCGCCCCCTCGCTCGACGATCCCACGACAATCGATCTTCGCGAGAAACTTGCGGGCGTGATCCAACAACGGGGGCGGCAGTGCGAGACTCCCGATGCGGTCGCGCAAATCCTCGAAAACCATTGCCCCCTCTGCCAACTTACGGATCTGGTGGCGTACGCCCTCCCCCTTACCCTCACCGTCAAGCAGGCCCTCCTCGCGGAGCGCTGTGTGCTCAAGCGAGCCGAGATGTTGTGCAAGATTCTTGCTCAGCGGGAAAACGAGGGCTGCGTCGATCTCGCCCAGCCGCAGGGCTTTCCACCTCAGTTTAGTGAAAACTGACCAACCGATCGCCGCGTTGCGACAGCCAAGACCAGGCACAGTCCAACTGCACAGTCCGACTCCATGGTCCGATTGGGCACCTTTTCTCCAGCCCACCCGCAACCCCATAATTAGAGGTCTGCCTCCCTCCCTCGCCTCATTTGAGTGGTCAGCTTGCAAGACGAAATGACTCAGCCCGCGCCGCCCCAAGACCCCTGCCTGTCCACCGACGTCGATTCGTCGGCAGACGCCACTACCGTCGATCTCCCACGGCTGGAGCGTGCGGTCCGCGAAATCCTGGCTGCGGTTGGCGAAGATCCCGACCGCGAGGGTCTGCTCGAGACACCAGCCCGAGTTGCCCGCATGTACGCCGAGCTTTTCGGCGGCCTGCACGAGGATCCCCGAATCCATCTCCAAAAGTTCTTTACGGAGAAGTACGACGAGGTGGTGCTGGTGCGCGACATCTCCTTCAACAGCATGTGCGAGCATCATCTCCTTCCGTTCAATGGGAAGGCCCACATCGGCTATGTTCCCAATGGCCGCGTCGTGGGGCTCAGCAAACTTGCCCGCGTGGTCGAAGTCGTCTCGCGTCGTCCCCAAGTGCAGGAGCGGATGACCGAGACAATCGCCAACCTGCTGATCGAGGAACTCGATGTCAAAGGTGTGGCGGTCGTGGTCGAGGCGTCCCACTCGTGCATGACCATCCGGGGCATTCGCAAGCCTGGGAGCATGTGCGTCACCTCGGCCATGAAGGGAATCTTTCGCTCGAATCTGTCGAGCCGAAGCGAAATCATGAATTTGATCTACGGCGGCAACCACCACTAGTCGAGCGGAGTACGCTGCCTCTCCATGGACCCCGAGCGAAAACGCATTGAAGAAGATCTTCGCGGATTGGTCGCTGGGGACGTACTTTGTGACGACATCGCCGTTCAGCTCCATGCGACCGACGCGAGCATCTACGAGATGGTTCCGCTAGGGGTGGTTCGACCCTCGAGCGAAGCCGACGTCGTGGCGACCGTCCAGTATGCCCGCGAGAACAACCTCTCCATCCACCCTCGCGGCGCGGGGACCGGACTGGCGGGAGAATCGGTGGGGCGGGGGCTGATCGTCGACTTCTCTCGCTATTTTCGCCGCGTGCTCCGCGTCGACGAAACGACCGTGCGCGTGCAATCGGGAGTCGTTCACGGCGATCTCAATCGTCTGCTTGCGACCCACTCGCGGGTGTTTGGCCCCGACCCGGCCATGAGCAACGTGACAACCATGGGGGGAGTCGTCTCGATCGATGGGGCGGGGAGCCACTTCGCACTCTACGGCTCCACTCGCCGCCACGTCCGCTCCCTGCGCGTGGTCCTGATGGATGGTTCGGTGCTCGAGGTAGGCCGGCACGCGGTGGGATCTGCCCCTCCCGAAGGAGAACAGGCTTCGCGGCTCGACCACCTGGTATGGGACGTCGCCTCGTTGATTCGCCGTAGTCAGCCGGTCATCGCCACCGCACGCATCAATAGCGCGATCAATCGCAGCGGTTATGCCGTGGGTCAGGTGCTCAAGGAAGATGAACTCGATCTGGCAAAGCTGCTGGTGGGGAGCGAGGGGACTCTCGCGCTCATCACGGAAATCGAGGTCGATACCCAGCCCCTGCCGCACCATGCTGGCTGCGCACTTTTGGTGTTCGAAAGCCTCGACAAGGCGGCCCGTGCCGCCGAAGCACTCGCTCCCCATCGTCCGAGTGCCTGCGACTTGATGGATCGCCGCCACTTGAGCCTCGCACGCGAAATGGACCTGCGCTATGAGTTGCTGATCCCCAACGCGGCGGAAGCGGTCCTGATGATTGAACACGTTGGCGATTCTGAAGCGGAGGTACACGAGCGACTCGAAGCGACGGTGCGAACTGCCACCACCGAAACAGGCCTTGCGGCCGCGGCCCATATCGCTTCCGACGAGGTGGAGTGCGCCCTCTACGGCGATCTGGCGAAGCGATTCGTGCCGACCCTTTACCGTCTGCAAGGAGTTCGCCGACCAATTCCGTTCGTCGAGGATATTGCTGTTCCGGTCAAGGCGCTGCCCATTTTCTTGCGCCACGTCCAGGACGTCCTCAAACGCGAGCAGGTGATCGCCTCGGTGTTTGGGCACGTCGGCCACGGACAACTTCACATCCGTCCGTTTCTCGATTTGGGCAACCCCGACGAAGTTCGCCGCATGGAGTCGCTCGCCTCGGAACTCTACGAGAAAGTATGGCTCCTGGGAGGGACGATTAGCGGTGAGCATGGGGATGGCTACTCGCGCACTCCGTTTCTTTCGCGGCAATACGGCCAGCTTGTCAACGTGTTTCGCGAGTTAAAGCGGGCCTTTGACCCTCAAGGACTACTCAATCCCGGCAAAGTGGTGCCGATGCCAGGGGCGCGGATGACCCACAATCTGCGAAAGGTCTCTCCCGCTCCCCACCTGGTGCGGAATGGCGCGCATCAAATCGACGAGGAGGCCTCCTCCGAACAGACCCCTTCGAAGTCGATCGAGCTCGAACTCGATTGGTCGGTTCAGGAGATGACCCATGCCGCGCGTTTGTGCAATGGCTGTGGGGCTTGTCGAACCCGCACGGCCGAAACCCGGATGTGCCCGGTGAATCGCATCAGCCCGCGCGAGGAAGCCACTCCCCGATCAAAAGCCAATATGATGCGGGCCATCCTGACGGGGCAGCTTCCGCCCGAGACTATGCAACAGGATGCCATGCGGGAGGTCGCCGATCTTTGCTACCACTGCCACATGTGCCGGATCGAGTGCCCCGCCAATGCCGACATTCCCAAACTCATGCTGGAGGCCAAGGCACAGCACGTCGAAAGCAACGGCCTGACGCTTCAAGACTGGCTCCTGGTTCGCATCGACTCCATTAGCCGCTGGGGGGGCCGGTTCCCTCGGTTGACGAATCGATTGATGACCAATCGTCAGGCCCGCTGGCTCTTGGAAAAACTCACCGGCATCAGCATGGCCCGCTCGCTCCCTCCAGTGGCCAGACGCCCCTTTCTCAATAGTCTCGCGCGGCGAGGGCTCGGCACCCCGGGTGTCGACGCGGGACATCGGGTCGCCCTCTTTGTCGACACCTACGCCAACCGCTTCGACGTCGAGTTGGTCGAACTGTTCATACGGGTTCTCGAGCACAACAACGTCAAGGTGTTCGTCCCTCCGACACAGCGCGAGGCGGGCATGCCGATGATTACCCAGGGAAACTTGGAACCGGCCCGCCGGATCGCTCATCGCAACGTTCAATTGCTCGCCGAAGCCGTTCGCCGCGGATACACCGTGGTTTCCACCGAGCCTTCGGCCGTGCTCGCGATCACACGCGAGTACCCGGCCCTGCTCAAGAACGACGAGGATGCCTGGCTTGTCGCCGAGAATACCAAGGAGGCCTGTCACTATCTCTGGGGGCTGCATCAACAAGGGGCGCTTCAGCTCGACTTCCAGCCGCTCGAATGCGACGTCGCACACCACATCCCCTGTCACTTGAAGGCCTTGGAGATTGGAACCCCGAGCGAGAACCTGTTGCGCCTTGTACCAGGGCTGGTGGTCCATCGCCTGGAAAAGGGGTGCAGTGGCATGGCGGGTCTGTGGGGGATGAAACAGCAGAACTACCGCACGAGCGTCCGCATCGGCATGCCGCTGATCGGCGAAGTCCGCGACGGCTCCTATGCGTTCGCGATGACGGAGTGCAGTACCTGCGCCGTACAAATCGGGCCCGGCTCGAATAAGGTGGTTGCCCATCCCATCAAGCTCATCGCGGCCGCCTACGGCCTCGCCCCTCCCCCCGTCTATCCCCTCCCCCCCCGAGCCACCGCACCGGCCCAATCGCCATGATCGTCGAAGTCATGCTGTTTGCCGGGCTCCGCGAACCTGGCGGTCCGAGTTGCCTCACGCTCGATGTGCCGGAAGGGGCGACGTTCGGAGACCTGCGCCAACAGATCGAGCAAGCGCACCCTCGGCTCGCGCCGCTCCTCGGCTTTTGCAGGTTCGCGCAGGGGAGCGACATGGTCGCCGAGGGCGAGCCTGTCGATGCCGAACGCAAGATTGCCTTAATCCCGCCAGTCAGCGGCGGATAGCCCCGATCCCAGATATTAGCCGTCTGCCATGATTGCAATCGTCGACACTCCGATCGATCTCGAAGCGCTCATCCGCGACGCCAGCCTGCCCGAGGCCGGTGCCGTCGTGGCCTTTGTGGGAGTGACGCGACAATTCACGGGCGAACGGCAAACCGTCGAACTTGTCTACGAGGCCTACAATGAATTGGCCACCGCGCGACTCGCGACCCTCGAATCGGCAGGCCGGCGACGCTGGCCACTGGTAGAATGCAACCTGGTCCACCGGCTGGGTGTCGTTCCCGTGGGTGAGGCCAGTGTGGCGGTTGTGGTGAGTTCGGCCCACCGCCGTGTCGCCTTTGAAGCGGCCGAGTGGCTGATCGATGCACTAAAGCGTGATGTCCCCATCTGGAAGCAGGAGCACTTTGCCGATGGCACCCGTGAATGGGTCCATCCAGGAGTTCCCCCTATCGCCCCAACCTGATGTTGTATGCCTAAAACTCAGCTCGCACCTCCGACAGGAAAGGCCCCTGCCCCGCTGGTCGATCGATTTGGTCGTCTCCACACGAACCTACGGATCAGCGTGACCGATCGCTGCAACATTCGCTGCTTCTATTGCATGCCGATGGAGAACGTCCGCTTTCTGCCGCGGCGCGAACTTCTGACTTTCGAGGAGATCGAGCGGCTGGTACGGGTGTTCGTCGGCTTGGGAGTCACCAAGTTTCGACTGACTGGCGGCGAGCCACTCGTCAGGTCCGCACTCCCCTCCCTGGTCGCGCGATTGGCCGCGATCGAGGGTGTCGCCGATTTGGCCCTGACGACGAACGGGCTGCTGCTCGCCGACCATGCCAATCCGCTGCGGATGGCCGGACTTCAACGCCTCAATATCAGCCTCGATTCCCTCGACCCCGTGATGTTCGAGCGGATTTCGCGGCGCAGCGGACTCGAAAAAGTACTCGAGGGAATTGTGGCCGCACGGCGAGCGGGCTTCGAACGCATTCGCCTCAATGCCGTCGCCATCCGAGGAGAGACCGAAGAGCAGGTCGTCCCGTTGGCTCGTTTTGCGTTGGAGCACTGTTTGGAACTGCGATTTATCGAGTTCATGCCGCTCGATGCCGACCGGCAGTGGGCAGACGACTCCGTCCTCTCCGGCGAGGCGATCCGACAGATTGTCCAGCGGGAGTTTGGTCCACTGGAGCCTGCGCCGCGACCCGATGCAAGCCAGCCTGCGATCGACTATCTCTACGCCTCGGGACGTGGGCGCCTGGGATTCATCAATCCCGTGACGCAACCATTCTGCGGACAATGCAATCGATTGCGGATGACGGCAGAGGGTCAGCTTCGCAACTGCTTATTCTCGACGAACGAATGGGATGCCCGAGCCTTGCTTCGTAGCGGAGCCAGCGACGACGACCTCGCGACCCTGATTCGCGACTGTGTCGCCGCAAAAAAGCATGGACATGGAATCGATCAGCCCGACTTCTTGCGTCCCGAGCGGGCAATGTATCAAATTGGGGGCTAACGCCGCGGGTCAACCAACAGAGCGAGGGAGCGAATGGCAAAAGGCAAACCAGTACAAGATCAATCACCTCCCTGGTACGCCGAGGGGCTCAGGTTCAAATGCACCGGATGCGGCGACTGTTGCACCGGTGCCCCCGGCTATGTGTGGCTCAACGGGGCCGACATCGAGCGGCTTGCGGCCGAAACCAAGCTGCCGGTCCCCGAATTCGAAGAGCGTTATGTCCGTCTGGTTGGGGTCCGCAAGAGCCTGATCGAGTTCAAGAACGGCGACTGCGTGTTCTTCGACAACCAGACGCGCAAGTGCCAGGTTTACGCTGCCCGGCCCAGACAGTGCCGCAGTTGGCCCTTCTGGGACTCCAACCTGCGGACTCCCGAAACGTGGGCAGACACCTGCGAGGCCTGTCCTGGCTGC
This sequence comes from uncultured Planctomycetaceae bacterium, assembly GCA_964650265.1. Lineage (GTDB taxonomy): Bacteria > Planctomycetota > Planctomycetia > Pirellulales > Lacipirellulaceae > CAZYQQ01. Next base: position 73,919 of record CAZYQQ010000004.1, on the reverse strand, counting down.
GGCAAGGGACCACTCCACCAGATCGAGACGATCGAGACCCAGCGGGCGATCATTCGCGTCTGAAGGGCTCCACCGCTGCATGGGGTGCCTGCATGTCGCTCGATGACGGCTGCTCTCAAATCGGCCCTCCGCGTTCCGCTAGCAACTGAGCACCGAATTTTCCGAATGTGGCAACTTTTCCAATTAGGTTCAGTTTGAGTGCCGCGAGCGCCGATAGAACATTCGGGAGTTTCGCGCCCGCCGTTGCTGGCTCAGGTCAGCAAAATTGTACGTAAAGCTTTTCACAGTTTAGTTTTACGACCAAACGGCAGGCTCGACGCCCCAGCGCAATCCAGTCGGATTGAGCTAAGTTCTTTGACAACTTGAAGTTAGGTCAAATTGCCCCATCCGCTGATGGGACAGTAAAAAAGCTCGAAAGTGGTCCTTTGAGGCCGATGACAGAGCCTCCAGGCGATCGTCAATCTTGACACTAGTGCTTGCTACAATTACACTTGGAGCAAGGCAGGGGGCACCGGATAAGCCTCGTTTGGGGCCTGCCTCGCTTTTCCGATGGGGAGCATCTGTCGTGACCAAAAAAGAGATCGTCAAGACTATCTCTGACGACATTGGGCTCACCCAGCTCAAGACCAAAGAGATCGTTCAAAAAACGTTCGACGCCATCGTCGAAACGCTCGTTGAGGATCGCCGCATCGAACTCCGCAATTTTGGGGTGTTCGAAGTCAAGAAGCGAGCCGCTCGCAAAGCCCGCAATCCGCGAACCGGCGACAAAGTCTCGGTTCCCGAGAAGTTTGTGGTCACGTTCAAGCCGGGTAAGGAGATGGAAGCACGCGTTCGCGAGCTGATCGAAAAGCAAGAAGCGGCCATCGCGGCCAACGGCACTTCAATCCACCTGGGCGAACTCCATCGCTCGGCCCCTCCACAGAACACATCTGCTGGTGGCGGCACGGGTTACGACGACAACGCCGCACACGATCGCCTTGGATAAACTGGCGCCTTGGATGAACTGGCAGCTTGGATGAACTGGGACAATTCGACCTGACTTCAACTACGTAAACCGTTTAGTTGAAACAACTTATCACTACACTTTTCACCCCTAGCCCGGCCTCGCAACCCAACTGGGAACAGCGCGGCTGAGCACCGAATTCGGCGGATTCCAGCTAGCCCTCTGGGGCACTCTGGAGCCTGGCCGGTGCCTCGATCGGGAAGATCGAGGGTGTCGGTTACTCACGGAGGAGTACGATTCCCATGCGTAAGTGGATCATGGCGGCCCTTATCGGCTGCACCCTGAGCACCAGTACCGGCTGCCTCATCCCGCTCTACTCGGGCGATCCGGCACGCCGCACCCGGCAACTGATCTTCACCTCGGAAGACCTGAGCCTGATTCTGGACGAATGGGAGCGAATCTGGTTCCTTGACCAGCCAAGCCATTTGAAGCCCTTCCCGACCCACGGCGGCGTCATTTAGCCGCCGCCTGACGGCCCAGTTCGAACCAAGCAGGGGGGGCGGCTGGTCGCTCATTGCCGCCTTGGCGGAGTCGCGGTACATTGCGCCCCAGCCAGGAGGATTGCTCCTCTGCGACATGTTGACAGCTTAAGGCGGTTCTGGGGCAAAATGTCGGTCGATCTCTCTGTTACTCTGGGCCGCCTGCGACTCCCCAACCCCATTCTCGTCGCCTCGGGCACCTTCGGCTACGCCCGCGAGATGGAAGGCCTGGTCGACCTCTCCCGGTTGGGAGGGATCGTCCCCAAAACGATCACCAAGGCACCCCGCGCGGGGAATGCCCCCTGGCGGACGATCGAAACCCCGGCAGGAATGCTCAACTCGATCGGGCTCGACAACGACGGCATCGATGCCTTCATCGCGCGTCTCATGCCGTATCTGGCGAGTGTGGGAGTCCCGATTCTTGTGAGTGTGGCAGGGCGGACCGCGGAGGAATTCGTCGAACTTACGGCCCAGCTCGACGATGTTCCCGGCGTGGCGGCCATTGAACTCAACATTTCGTGCCCCAACGTCTCGGGGGGGGTCGACTTCGGGACAGATCCGCGACTATGCGAAGCGGTTGTCAGGGATTGCCGGGCTGCCTCACGCCACCCGATCCTCGCCAAACTGACTCCCAACGTGACGAGCCTCCCCGACATGGCCAAGGGGGCCGCGGCGGGGGGGGCCGACGCGCTATCGCTGATCAATACCTGCCTGGGGATGGCAGTCGACTGGCGACAGCGGCGCCCCCTGCTGGGAAACATCGTCGGGGGTCTCAGCGGACCGGCCATCAAACCGATCGCCCTGCGGTGCGTCTACCAGGCCCGCCGTGCGACCGATCTCCCCATTATCGGCATCGGCGGCATCGCCACCATCGACGATGTCATGGAGTTTCTGGTCGCGGGTGCGTCGGCAGTTCAACTTGGGACCGTAAACTTCTACAATCCAACAGCATCGATGGAGGTGCTCGACCAGCTCCCCACCGCACTGGAGGAGGCCGCGGTCACCAGGGTGGACGAGATCGTGGGGACCCTCTCGACCTTCGCGAATTGATCCTCCCCCCACATTGTCCAACTCGCACCGACTCACTTCGCAACGAATTTCCATGCGCGTTCTTTCCGGCATTCAGCCCACTGGCCCATTCCATTGGGGCAACTATTTCGGCGCCATTCGCCAATACATCGAACTCCAACACACGGCGACCGAGTCGTATTACTTCATCGCCAACTTGCATGCCCTCACCACGGTGCGCGATAAGGCGCTGCTGCGTCAGTACACCCTCGATGGGGCAATCGATCTGCTCGCCTTGGGGCTCGATCCCGAAAAGGCGGTGCTCTTCGTGCAAAGCGATGTCCCCGAGGTCTCGCAGCTCTGCTGGCTGCTCATGACGGGCACGCCGATGGGACTGCTCGAACGGTGCGTCAGCTACAAGGATAAGCTCGCCAAGGGACTCAAGGCCGACGCGGGCCTGTTCACTTACCCCGTGCTCCAGGCGGCCGACATACTGGCCTACGATGCCGACATTGTGCCGGTCGGCGAAGACCAACTGCAACACATCGAAGTCTGCCGCGACATCGCCGGCTCGTTCAACCACCACTTCGGCGAGACATTCGTCATGCCAAAGGGAAAGGTGCTCGACCAGAGCGCGCGGGTCCCTGGCACCGACGGCGAAAAGATGTCGAAGAGCTACGGCAACACACTGGCCGTGTTTGACGAGGAGCAGCGGCAGCGGAAACAGATCATGCGGATCCAAACCGACAGCCGCCCGATGGAAGAACCCAAGGACCCTGCCGGCGATGTCCTGATGGACCTCTATCGCCTGGTCGCCACGGAGGGCGAGATTGCCGACATGGAGCAAGTCTACCGCACCGGTGGGTTTGGCTATGGAGAGGTGAAAAAGGCCCTCGCCGACGCTTCCGAGCGCTATTGGGCCCCCTACCGCGACGCCCGGCAGCAGTGGGTGGCAGATCCTAAGCGAGTCCGCGAGATTCTCGGGGACGGAGCAGCCAAAGCGCGAGCCAAGGCCTGCATGGTCCTGTCGCGCGCGCAACAGGCCTGTGGCGTCACCGATTGGTAGGATGGAACCTCGCGGCTGAATTCAGAGCAATTACTCTTATTGTCAAAGCTACGTCATGCACTTTCGTACGCGGGCCATCCATATTGGCAACGAGCCTTGCCCCCAGACCGGAGCGGTCGTCCCTCCGCTCTATCTGGCCAGCACATTCATCCAACCTGGGGCGGGCGATTGGGGCGAATACGATTACTCGCGCAGTGGCAACCCGACTCGCGCGGGTTTCGAAACGACAATCGCCAATCTCGAATCGGGCGCGGGGGGGCTCGCCTTCGCCTCCGGCATGGCCGCGACCCACTGTGTCACCGGCCTCCTTTCCACCGGCGATCATGTCTTGGTCGGGTCGGACATCTATGGCGGGACCTATCGACTGCTGCACAAGATCACCAGCCGTGCCGGAGTCGAGGTCACGCTGGCCGACTCCACGGACCCGCGGGCCTTCGCGGCGGCCATGCGGCCCAATACCCGACTCGTCTGGATCGAGTCCCCAGGCAATCCGCGGATGACGATCACCGACATCACGGCCTGTGCGGAGATTGCGCACAACGGAAGTGCCTTGCTCGGTGTCGACAGCACTTTTGCGACTCCCGTTTTGACTCGCCCCATCGAACTAGGGGCCGACATCGTCATGCACTCGGCAACCAAGTACATCGGGGGCCATAGCGATTTGATGGGGGGGGTGCTCGTCTCGGCGACGCGGGAATTGCATGAGCGGCTCTATTTCGTGGCGAATGCCACGGGTGCGATCATGGGACCGCTCGAGAGCTTCCTCTGTAGTCGTGGGCTCAAGACCCTGGAACTCCGTGTGCGAGAGCAGTGCCGCACCGCTATGGAAATCGCAAGCTGGCTGGCTGAACATCCTCGCGTGGCGCGGGTCTTGTATCCGGGTCTTCCGGATCACCCGGGCCATGAATTGGCAAAGCGGCAGATGGCAGGCCAGTTCGGCGCGATGATGTCGTTCGAGATCGACGGCACCTTCGTCGAGGCCAAGAAATTCGCCGAGTCGACGCGGCTGTTTCAGCTCGCGGTCAGCTTGGGAGCCGCCGAGTCGCTCATCGAGCAGCCCGCCAGCATGTCGCACGCTAGTTACGATGCCGCGGACCGCGCCAAGCATGGCATCAGCGATGAAATGATCCGTTTGAGCGTCGGGCTGGAGGCTAGCGACGACTTGCGCGACGATTTATCACAGGCGTTTGGCGTCGTGTTCGGCGGTTATTGAATCGCTCAAGAGCCGGCGGCCCCATTTCGAATCCCGCATCCCTTAACCCATCGGCAATGTCATGCAACTCGGATTTGTTTCGGCCATTTTCGGCGATCTTGGACTGGAAGAGGTCTTGGCGTTCGCGGGTGGCGAGGGATTCGACTGCGTCGAAATCCTTTGTTGGCCTCCCGGGCCTCCCGATCGTCGGCATGGGGGAGTGACCCACATCGATGCGACCGACTTTACGCAAACCCAAGCCGACAAGGTTCTCGCACTCTGCGAGCAGTACAAAGTTTCGATTTCGGCACTAGGTTACTACTCCGTACCTTTGTCGGCCGACGAGGAAGTGGCGAGAATCGCCGTCGAACATCTCCACAAGCTCATCGACGCCGCGCCGATGCTCGGCCTCTCGAATGTCAATTCATTCGTTGGCGCCAACTATCAATTGAATCTGGAAGAAAACTTCCGACTTTTCGAGCAGGTGTGGCCGCCGATCATCCGGCACGCCGAGGAGCGGGGAGTCAAGATCGGCATCGAAAACTGTCCGATGCTCTACAAGAACACGTGGCCGTTCGGGCTCAACCTGGCCCGCACTCCGGCGATCTGGCGGCGAATGTTCGAAATCATTTCCTCTCCCAACTTCGGCCTCAACTACGATCCCTCTCACTTGCGAATGCAGTTGATGGACCCGATCGCCCCGATTCGAGAGTTCGGGGCGCGGATTTTTCACGCTCATGCCAAGGACATGCGAATCGACCCCGAGCGGCTCGACGATCTCGGCTCGCTTGCCCTGCCGATGGATCGGGCTACCGCGAAGCTCCCCGGATACGGCGATGTGAATTGGGGCAAGTGGATCGGGACGCTGGCCGACGTTGGTTTCGACGGCCCCGTTTGCATTGAGGTCGAGGATGAAGCGTTCGAGGGGAGTCTGGAAAAGCGACAGCAATCCCTGCGGATTAGCCGGAATGTCCTCCGCCCCCTCATCGGTTGAAATGGCGCCTGCCGCGATTGGGCAAGTCCTATTCGCCTGATTTTCCCTTCCCAACCGCTGTTCCCACCGGTCGATCCCAAAAAATCAAGCAGCCGACTAGGGCATCTGCTAGGCTGGCATTATGCCCCCCAGTTCGAAATGGATCGCCGAAAACAGCGCCGCCGTGGCCTTGGCCGATGTCGCCAAAGAGGCCATTCGTACACGCATCGCTGGGGTTCAGCATTTCCTTCCACGGGGGGCCTTTCTTTGGGAGGAGGATGTCGAGTACGTCCATGATCTCCGCGTCGCGACCCGGCGTGCGGCGGCAACGCTCAACCTGTTCCAAGGTCTGCTCCCACGGAAGCGATTCCGCCCCCTAAGCAAAACCCTCAAGCAAATCCGGAAATCGGCCGATTTGGCGCGCGACCTCGATGTCTACATCGAACGGATCGGCCAGTCGCAAGACGAGGGGGCCACGCGCCTACGAAGGCGACTCCAGAAAATGCGGCGAAAAGCTCAGGCTCCCATCGTCGATGTCGCCCTCCCCTTGCTCACGGACAACCTGCTCGCTCGGCAAGTCGACTCCCTGCTCGAGAAGTTGCGCGCCCCCGGTGACGCACCAGCCCGGTTTGGTGACTGGAGCAGACTGCGGCTCGGGGAAGAATGGCGGAACTTTGCGGCGCAGCTCCCCCCCACCGACCCTGAACCGGACCAACTCCACGACTTCCGGATCGCGGGCAAGCGTTTTCGCTATGCTCTCGAAGTGCTGAGCGGGGGGCTGCCGCGACAAATCCGCGAGGAGCTTTACCCGCGGATCGAAAAACTCCAGGGCAAACTTGGCACAATTCAGGACCATGCGGTGGCCGCGGAACGGCTCTCCACCTGGCAGGCCAACACGCGCAATGCCGAGGAAAAACGGCTGCTCGCGGACTTAGAGGCGAGCGAGCGGAGTCAATTCGCCGACGAGGCCGAGGCCTTTCGCGCATGGTGGCACCCCGAGCATGTCGCACAGCTTAGGCAAATCGTCGACGCCGTCGTCGAATCGGCCACCTGATTCCGCAATCGACCAAGAAGCGGGACTACGCCCTGGGTGATGCCGCGGCAATGGGACTCTCGGCCTCTTGTTGACACAGTTTGTATTCGATGCTGTCGACCAGGGCGTCCCAACTTGCCTGGATCACATTCTCGTTGACTCCGACTGTCCCCCACACTTCCCCATTGGCATCGCGGCTTTCGATCACGACGCGAACACGAGCCGCCGTGGCCGCTTCGCTGTTGATCACACGGACCTTGTAATCGACCAGTTGGACCGATTGGAGGCTGGGAAAGTTCTCCGCCAAAGCCTTGCGAAGTGCGGCGTCGAGGGCGTTCACCGGGCCATCCCCCTCGGCGACGACGTGGCGCACCTCGTCGCCGACCAGCAGTTTGACCGTCGCTTCGGTCACCGGCAGCCCACCGCGACTCTCGACAGAGGTGTGAAACTTGATCAGTTCGAAATGGGGAGTGTAAGTCCCCGCCTGGCGTTTCACCAACAGATCGAACGATGCCTCCGCGGCCTCGAACTGGTAACCGCAGTTCTCCTTCTCCACGACTTCCCGCAGAATCCGTTCCATCAATTCACGATCCGCGGCCAGATCGTGCTTGGTGGTCATGGCGATGATATTCGACCGACCGGAGAGTTCGCTCACGAGCACCCGGCGCTCGTTCCCCACCAGCGAGGGGTCGATATGCTCGTAGCTGGTGGCCACTCGATTGACGGCATGCACATGCATCCCCCCCTTGTGGGCAAACGCGCTTGGCCCGACGAATGGCTGATTGTTGCGATAGCTCATGTTGGCGATCTCGTAGACGTAGCGCGAGAGCTCGGTGAGATGCTCGACTCCCTTGCCGTCGAGCACTTCATATCCCTGCTTCTTCAGGGCAAGGTTGCCAATCACCGAAATCAAATCGACATTCCCACAGCGTTCGCCAAGTCCGTTGATCGTCCCTTGCACCTGGATCACCCCCGCATCGACCGCCGCCAGCGCATTCGCCACCGCCAGATCGCAGTCGTTATGGGGGTGGACCCCCAGGGAAACATCGACCGAACCACGCGCCTCCTTGGTGATCTTGGCAACCTCCTCGGGCATCGTCCCACCGTTGGTATCGCAGAGCACCACTCGCATCGCCCCAGCCTGCGCGGCGGCGACGATCGTTTGCCGGGCATAATCGGGGTCGGCTTTCCAGCCGTCGAAGAAGTGCTCGGCATCGTAGATGACTTGTCGGCCAAGCCGCACAAAATACTCGATCGTCTCGGCGATCATCTCGATGTTTTCAGTGAGCGAGACGCACAAGACCTCCTTGACGTGAAAGTCGCTCGTCTTCCCTACCAGGGTGACGACGCTCGCCTCTGAGTCGCGAAGGGCATGCATCCCGGGATCATCCTCGGCCTTCACCCCCTTGCGGCGAGTCATGCCGAAGGCGCAAACCTGGGCATGCCCAAGCGGCTCGGCGGCAAGCCGCTGAAAGAACTCCGCATCCTTGGGGTTCGACAGGGGATAGCCCCCCTCCACAAAGTCGAACCCCAATTCGTCGAGTCGCCGCGCGATGAGCAGCTTGTCCTGCAACGAGAAGTTGACCCCCTCGCCTTGCGCGCCATCCCGAAGGGTCGTGTCATACAGTTCGATGCGGGTCATATCGTTCGCTCGACGTTAGCGGGTCACAACCGGCCGCGCGACTCGGTCCGCGGTCACGGCAAATCAATAAAAAAACCCTGAGGCCGCCAGTGGGACTCAGGGTCAGACATCATAAGCAAAATGCAAACAGTCCCTAAGTCCAGTCTCCTGGAATCATAATCCCCGCAATAATCGACCAAATAGGTCGGCTTGTTTTGGTGGATCGAGGGGACATCGCTGGGCCTTTCGGAACGCGGCAGTAACTTCTCTAGTCTAACTCAGGAGCCACCTGGGTCAAGCGACCCCACCCACCGGGTTCTTGGCCCCAAGGGCTCTGGTCGTTGCAAGTTCTCGCACTCCCGGGGTGCTGTGCGCGCAACGATCGGCCTGATCGCCGGTCGATCAGAGGCATCCCCCTCACATGGGTCGCGGACATGCTATCTAAGCCGAATTCTCCTTTTCTAAGCTTTGGCACGAAATTCGCAATAAACGTCTTCCGTTCGAGCATCTTGCCCGCCCTTGGTCTGTTTGTGGCTAGCGGGGGCTCACACATCCACCGCATTTTCAAGGATTAGGGGGCAAACCGTGGGACATCTCAAAGTGTTGGGGGCTGCACTCCTGCTGGGAGTGCTCGGAACCACGGGGTGTCAAACCAAGGAAAAGATTGTTGATATTGAAACGCCAATTGGCGATGTCGAAGTCGAGCGTGATCGAGCGACCGGAGAAACTGACGTCACGGTCGATCAAGAAAACTGAGGCTCGCCAATATTCAAGAGATTCTCGTTAGTCGGCTCTGAATGGCGACTGACTTAACCGTACCCCCCCGCGATGGGCATCATTGTGGCCAAGTGCTGCAGTGGTGCCCATCCTCTTTTGGGCCCGGGCTTTCTCCCCCTCAGGAGGAGCAACTCTCGACGAGCACTTCCGCCAGGTGCATGAATCGCATCGGCATCTGCCGCCGAGTCGCCAAACCAGAGAGATGCATCAAGCAGGACATATCGGCGGAGACAATGACGTCCGACTCGGCCTGGAGGTGGTCGGCAAGGCGATCGACCCCCATTTGGACGCTCACCGCCACTTCGCTGACGGCAAACGTCCCGCCAAATCCACAACATTCGTCGATGCGGTCAAGAGTGACCAGCTCAATCCCACGCAAGCCGCGCAGCAGATCCCCCATTTTGTCGAAAGCGGGACCCACGAGTTCGCTCATCTGGCCGAGCCCCAATTCGCGCAGGCCGTGACATGCCTGGTGGAGACCGACCCGGTGGGGAAAGTCCCCTTGCCACTCGGAAATTCCCAGCACGTCTGTCAGAAACTCGCACAGCTCGTAAGTCTTGCTGGCCATCGCCGCGACGCGGACCTGATCGGCCACCACATGCGCAAAGTGGTGGCGGACCATGGCGACACAGCTCCCACTGGGGGCGACGACATACTCGTAGTCTTGAAAGGTCGCAAGAAACTTCTCCACCAGCGGTCGCGCCTGGTCGAGGCAGCCTGTGTTCGCCATCGGCTGACCGCAGCAGGTCTGAGCCACGGGGAAATCGACTTCGACCCCGACCCTTTCGAGCACTTCCACCGTCGCCATGCCGACGCGCGGGTAGAGTTGATCGATGTAACAGGGAATGAATAGTCCGACCTTCAACGAGCTAGTCCGCCTGAGTCGATGTGATCCGATGGGCCCTAGGAGATGGTAGTCTCCCCCACGTCGATCTAGTAGTGGGGCGGCTTCTCGTGCGGCAAGTCCCCCCCTGATCCTTGGGCGAGCAAATCGAGGTATTTCTCCTCCAACAGCGCGAGGCGCCGTCGCAAACTCTCCAAATCCCGTTGCTGCGCGGTGAGCGCCCCGTCGAGCTGGTCGAGGAGCAATTGCTGATGGGCAACCACCTCTTCGAGTTGTCGCTGTCGCTCTTGCATGACGCCTTCCATGTACGGCTACACCACCTGTTGCGGCAAGTTGAGACCGGGGGCCGCCAGTTGGCTGTTGCCCGTGAGATACTCGTCGATCACACGTGCGGCGCCCCTTCCTTCGTTGATCGCCCAGACCACCAGGCTTTGTCCGCGGCGGCAATCCCCCGCCACGAACACACGTTCGACATTGGTCGCGAACTCTCCATGTTCCGCGGCAAACGTCTCCCATCCCCGCCGCGGGTTCTGAAGTTCGAGCCCCAGCGATTTGCCGAGGTCGAGCTCGGGACCAACAAATCCTGTCGACAACAACACCAGGTCCGCTGGCCAGACCTTTTCGCTTCCCGCGATCTCGGTAAAAGGAGCCGAACCGTTTGGCTTTGTCCAATCGACCGCGACAGTCTTTACGCCCGACACATGACCATCGCGACCGACAAACTCTCGGGTCATCACTTCGTAGGCCCGGGGATCTCGCCCTGTGCGAGCTTCGACCTCCGCATGGGAATAGTCGACCCGAAAGACGCGGGGCCATTCGGGCCACGGGTTGTTAGGCGCTCGCTCGGCGGGAGGGTGGGGTAAGAGCTCGAAATTGACGATGCTGCGGGCACCGTGACGCAGCGAGGTCCCGATACAGTCGGCCCCCGTGTCCCCCCCCCCGATCACGATCACATTCCTATCCTTCGCCGAAATGTACTTCCCGTCCTCGAGACGCGAATCGAGCAGGCTCTTCGTATTGCGTGTCAGGAATTCCATGGCAAAGTGAATTCCCGCAAGGTCGCGACCGGGGCACCGCGCCGTCGGGTCGAGCGGGACAGTCGCCCCCGTCGCCAACAGCAACACGTCGTATTCCCCGAGGAGTTGTTGCGGCTCGACAAAACTCACCGGCACGGCGTTCTCCTGCATGATCCGGGTCAAGTGCCCAGATTCGAAGTCGCGGCGCGGGCCGACGTGGGTCGAGGTGCGAAACTCGACCCCTTCGTCGCGAAGCTGCTGAACCCGTCGCTCGACGACATCCTTGCCGAGCTTCATGAAGGGGATACCGTACATGAGGAGGCCACCGATCCGGTCGGCTCGCTCGAACACCGTCACCGTGTGCCCCGCACGCCGTAGTTGCTGTGCCGCGGCGAGTCCCGCGGGACCCGACCCGACGATGGCAACACGTTGGCCCGTTTCCACGGCCGGCGGCTCGGGAACGACCCACCCTTCCTGCCATCCGCGGTCGATGATCGCGTTTTCGATGTTCTTGATGGTGACCGGGGGACTGGTGATGCCCAGGACACAGGCCCCTTCACATGGCGCGGGACAGGCCCGCCCCGTGAATTCCGGAAAATTGTTCGTCTTGTGGAGTCGGTCGAGGGCATCCCGCCACCGGCCCTGATAGATCAGGTCGTTCCATTCCGGGATCAAATTGTCGATGGGGCAACCGTGATTCGACTGACAAAAGGGGACGCCGCAATCCATGCAGCGCGCACCCTGAGTCTTGAGTTGCTCTTCGGGGGCTTCGGTGAAGATCTCAAGGAAGTCTCCCGCGCGCTCCAGCGGGTCGCGATAGGGGACAGCCTGTCGCTCGTATTCCTTGAATCCGGTTGGTTTGCCCATCTTGGGGTCTCCCTGATCGCCAATGAGTGTGAATGCCGTAAGGGTTGCGGGCTATGCCAGCGCCGGGACCTGTTCCAGGCGGTGCTGAAGCAGCACGCGCTTGTAGTCCGTCGGCATGACTTTGGTAAACTCGCCGCGCGCCTCTTCCCAGCGGGAGAGGATCGCCTGAGCGACCTCCGAACCCGTGTGGCGAGCATGAGCCTCTATCAGCCGCAGCACCTCGGCGACGTCCTCCTCGTCTTCGAGAGATTCGAGCAAGACCATGTCGCCGTTGCAATTGACTTGGAATTCGCTCCGATCGGGGGTCCAAACATAAGCGATGCCGCCACTCATACCGGCGGCAAAGTTGCGACCTGTCGGGCCGAGCACCACGATTCGTCCCCCGGTCATGTACTCGCAACCATGGTCGCCGACCCCTTCGATGACAGCGGAGGCACCAGAATTTCGCACGGCAAACCGTTCGGCGGCCCGGCCACGGAAGTAGGCCTCGCCGCTGGTCGCCCCGTAAAGGCAGACATTACCAACGAGCACGTTCTCTTCCGCCTTGAACCGCGACTCTTTCGCGGGATACACGGTGATCCGCCCCCCCGAGAGCCCCTTGCCCACATAGTCGTTGGCATCTCCTTCGAGCTCGAGCGTCACCCCCTTGGCGAGGAACGCACCGAAACTCTGGCCGGCCGATCCTTTGAACCGCAGGTGGACGGTGTCGTCGGGCAAGAGGTCGGTCCCCCACTTGCGGGCAATCTCGTGCGACAGAATCGTTCCGACCGTGCGATCGGTGTTGACGATCGGAAGCTCGGCCGCCACCTGTCGACCATCCTCGATCGCGGGGCGAGCGAGATCGAGGAGGACGCGCATGTCGAGCGTCTCCTCGAGTCCGTGATTCTGCGACTGGGTGCAGTAGGTGCCAGCCTCCGGATAGGGCTTCCGGGCAGGAGCAAGCACCTTCGAAAGATCGAGCCCATCCGCCTTCCAGTGATGAATCGCATCGTTGGTGTCGAGGCAGTCGACGCGGCCGATCATCTCGTCGATCGTCCGGAACCCCAATTCCGACATGATCTGTCGCGTGTCCTCGGCCACCATGAACAGGTAGTTGACCACATATTCCGGTTTCCCCTTGAATCGCTTGCGGAGTTCCGGATCTTGAGTCGCGATGCCGACGGGGCAGGTGTTGAGGTGGCACTTGCGCATCATGATGCAGCCGAGCGTGATGAGCGGCGCCGTCGCGAAACCAAATTCCTCCGCCCCCAACATGGCGGCAATCACCACATCGCGACCGGTCTTCAGCCCGCCGTCCGTCTGCAGGACGACGCGGCTGCGCAGGTCGTTCATCACCAGCGTCTGGTGCGTTTCGGCAATTCCCAATTCCCAGGGGAGCCCGGCATGTTTGATGCTGGTCAGGGGAGAGGCCCCAGTGCCGCCATTGTCTCCCGAGATCAGGATATGATCGGCGTACCCCTTCGCCACGCCAGCCGCAATCGTCCCGACCCCCACTTCCGAAACAAGCTTCACGCTGACCCGGGCAAAGCGGTTGGCGCACTTGAGATCGTGGATCAATTGCTTCAGATCCTCGATCGAATAAATGTCGTGGTGGGGAGGAGGCGAAATAAGCCCCACGCCCGGCGTCGAGTAGCGGATCCGCGCGATGTTCTCGTCAACCTTCCGCCCAGGGAGCTCCCCCCCTTCCCCTGGCTTCGCTCCCTGCGAGATCTTGATCTGCAGTTCGTCGGCGTTCGAGAGATAGTTGATCGTCACGCCAAACCGCCCGGAAGCGACCTGCTTGATGGCCGATCGGCGGGAGTCGCCATTCGAGTCGGCAACCCATCTGGCCGGGTCTTCACCCCCCTCGCCAGTGTTGCTCTTCCCCCCCATGCGATTCATTGCCACTGCCAGAGCTTCGTGCGCCTCGGCGGAAATCGATCCGAACGACATGGCACCGGTGCAAAATCGCTTGACGATCTCGGCCGCAGGCATCACCTGGTCGAGCGGAATCGGCGCACCATTGGCCCCCGGCTTGAATTTCAGCAAGCCCCGCAACTGGCAGCGAGTCCGGGCGTCGTTGTTGCAGTGCTCGGCGAACCTGGCGTAAGCCGTGGCATCTCCCGCGCGTGCGGCAACCTGGATGTCGGCAATGGCCTGGGGATCCCAGGTGTGCCGCTCCCCTTCGGCCCGCCAGTGATATTCTCCCGGGTTGGGCAGGACATTCATCTTGCGTACCGGGCCGCGTGGGTAGGCGAGCGCATGGCGCCGCAGGGCCTCTTCGGCGAGGATATCGAAATCGACCCCTTCGACACGGCTCGGCGTCCCCGCGAAACAGCGATCGATCACCTCGCTCCGCAAGCCAAGGGCCTCGAAGATTTGCGCTCCCTTGTAGCTCTGGAGCGTGGAAATCCCCATCTTGGCCATCACCTTGAGCATTCCCTTGGTGATTCCCTTGCGGTAGCGGTATGCCAGGTCGTGATCCTCCTTGGTGAGGGGATTCACAACCTCGTCGTCCGCACCGATGGCCCGCCGCGCGGCTGCTTCGCCCGTCTCTTCTTCAGAGGGTTGCTGATCGCCCGCATCGAGCCGCCCTTCGCGACGCGCCTGCCACAAGGCTTCGAACGCCAGATAGGGATTGATGGCGTCTGCCCCGTAGCCGATCAGCAGGCAGTGGTGATGTACATCGCGGGCTTCGCCGGTTTCGACGAGAATGCCGACACGGGTTCGCTTCACGGCACGGATGAGATGATGATGCACCGCTCCGGTGGCCAGGAGCGAACTTATTGGCACACGCTCCGGGCCGATCTCTCGATCCGAGAGAACAATCAAGGTGTGTCCCTCGTCGATCGCCTCCTCTGCTTCGCGGCAGATGCGATCGAGCGCTTTCACCAGCCCTTCCTTGCCTTCACTGCGAGGCCAGGTGATGTCGATGGTCCGCGTTTTCCAGCCCCGAGCCAGACTGGGATTCTTGTTGATGTGCGTAAGCGCCGCAAGCTGCTCGTTCGACAAGAAGGGATGATATAAGTGAAGCCGATGGACATGCGCCGGCGTCGTCTCCAGCAGATTGAGCTCGGGGCCGATATAACACTCCATCGACATGATGATCTCTTCGCGAATCGAATCGATGGCCGGGTTGGTGACCTGGGCAAAAAGCTGCTTGAAATAGTCGTGTACCAGCCGCGGCTTGTCGCTCAGGCAAGCCAATGCCGAATCGTTTCCCATCGAGCCGATCGGATCCTTTTCGACCTTCACGAGCGGCAACAGCATGAAATGCATCGTCTCGAGCGTGTAACCGAACGCTTGCATCCGCTCAAGCAGTGTTTCGGGATAGAACCCATGGGCCTCTTCGTTCGGCTTGAGGGCATTCAGGTCGATCCGCTCGGCCGCCAGCCACTCGCCGTAGGGACGCCGGGTGGCGAAATCGTGCTTCAATTCGTCGTCGGGAATCATCCGCCCCTGCTCGAAATCGACGAGAAACATCTTGCCGGGCTGAAGCCGCCCCTTGGCCTTGATGTTCTCGGGGGCGAGTCCGCGGAGCACTCCCACCTCGCTGGCCATGATGACCCGATCGTCGTGAGTCAGATAGTAACGCGAAGGGCGCAGGCCATTCCGGTCGAGCACCGCCCCGATGCATTTGCCATCGGTAAAGACCACGGAGGCAGGCCCGTCCCACGGCTCCATGAGGGCCGAGTGGTACTCGTAAAAGGCCCGCTTTTCCTTCGACATGGTGTCGTGGTTCTGCCATGCCTCGGGAATCATCATCATCACGGCTTCTTGCAGCGTGCGACCATTCATCAGCAGGAATTCGAGCGTGTTGTCGAAGGTTCCCGAGTCGCTGCAATCCGGCTCGACCACGGGGAAGAGCTTGGGAAGGTCGTCGCCAAAGAGTTCGCTGTTGAGCACCCCTTCTCTCGCGCGCATCCAATTCTTGTTCCCCCGCACCGTATTGATCTCGCCGTTATGGCTCATGAACCGCAGCGGTTGCGCCCGGTCCCAGGAGGGGAACGTGTTGGTGGCAAACCGGGAATGGACCATCGCCAGGTGGGTGGTGTAGCGCTCGTCGTTGAGATCGGGATAGTAGAGGAAGAGCTGATCGGTGGTGAGCATCCCCTTGTAGATGATCACCTTCGTCGAGAGGGAACAGATGTAGAAGAGCTTTGCTTCCTCGAGCGAAGGGTCGAGGCGGAGACGGTTGCTGGCTTGCTTGCGGATGAGATACATCTGCCGCTCGAGCGCATCCCCTTCGAACCCTTCGCCGGCGGCGACCAGCAACTGCTCGATCACTGGTTCGGCGGCCCGTGCGGTGGGCCCGACATTCGCCTTTTCCGTCTCGACTGGCACCTTCCGCCAGCCGATGAGCCGCTGCCCCGCCGCGACAATCAGCTCCTCGACCACGCGCTTGCAGTGCTCCCGCTCCTGCTCGACCTGGGGTAGGAACACGTTCCCCGCGGCATAGGCCCCAGGCTGGGGCAGTTCGACTCCCAGATCGGCTTGAACAACTTCCCGCAGGAATTCATGCGGCAAAGCGGTAAGAATCCCGGCCCCATCCCCCGTGTTGGGATCGCACCCACAGGCACCCCGGTGATCCATGTTGCGCAGCACTTCCCCAGCGTCGCGAACGATCTGATGGCTGCGCAACCCCTTGATGTGGGCCACGAAGCCAACGCCGCAGGCGTCGTGCTCGAAATCGGGATCGTAAAGGCCAACAGCCTCGGGCAAGTGCTTGAATTGTTGCATGACAATCGTTCTCGGGAGAAGTTTATGCGGTTTGGCTTGATGTGCGGGTAAACCGACGGTGGCGGACCTAATGCCTCGCATGGCAAGGACTTACGCCGTCACAGTCGGCGATGCGACTCGACTGACGTCGAAGTCAGCGGCGTCATTGGGCGGCTCGTTTTGCAGCAAGTCGAGGAAGCGTTGGGCTGTCAGGCTTAGTGGGCGGTCGCGGCGATGGATGAAGCCCAACGGGCGGATGAGTTGCTGACCTGAAAGGGGGATGGCCGCCAACGAACCGACCTGCGTCTCGCGGGCGACCGTCGGTTGAGGCAGCAGGCTGAGCCCTGCCCCAATCTCGATGGCCCGCTTGATCGTCTCGATGTTGTCAAATTCCAGGGCGATCTGGACTTCCACATGGCGCAGGGCCAAGGCCCTATCGATCTCCTCACGGACGCGCAGCCCCTTGGCAAATGCCACCATCCGCTCTCCCCGTAGCGCCTCCAGGGAGACCCGTTCGCGATGGGCCAGGGGATGATCGGGGGGCACGACCACCACCATCGGCTCGCGCCGCCATGGCAAGACATTCAGTTGCCGTGAACCCTCCGGATAACTTACGATCCCCAGATCAGCCTGCTCCGACTCCACCGCCTCGTAGACCCGCTCCGGGTGGAGGTACTCGAGCCGGACTTCTCCCTGGGGGTAGGCATCGGAGAAGTGGCGCAAGTGTTGACTCATATGCGCCAACCCGACAGAGTAGATCGATGCGACGGTCACACGTCCCGCGGAACGCTGGTGGAGCGACCGGACCTCCTGCTCCAATTCTTCGTAGCGACGTAGCAGGGCCGCACAACCGTCGTAATAACGTTGCCCCTGTTCGGTCAGCACAAATGGTCTTCGCGATCGGTCGATGAGTTGTGTCCCCAGCCGTTGTTCCAAATGATGGACCACCTGGCTCGCGTTCGACTGCGACACGCCGTTTTCATGGGCCGCCTTCGAAAAGCTGCGATACCGCACCACGTCGCAGAATATGGCCAGCGATTTGAGATGCATTGTGTCCTATCCGCGGCAATCAGCCACCCACCACCTTGGTCCCAACCAGGTCAATTTGCGCAGGTCGAATCATAACCAGCGCACTTCCAGTTCACGTTTACCGTCGGCACGGTCGCGGCTCGCTCGTCGTAGCTCGCTAGCAGCGGCCATCGACCATCACCTGCAAGAATACCACGCCATGTCAGGATTTGATTAGCGAATAGTATTATCGAGTATTATTACCTGTCAACTAGTGACTCGATGGGCGAAGGCCGGCCGCCAGCGGCACGCCGCATGAAGATGGCGCTCCCTTGGCCTGGATCAAAGGTAGAAAACCCTCTTTTCGAGGGTCCAACCAGAAGCATGCAAGGACTATAGCCCCGCAAGCGACGTTCGCGGCCAAGAATCCTGGCCGAGGACGCTCTACGGCAGGGACCGACGCCGGTGTGCCCAGAGGGCACAGGCCGCCATCATCGCCCCTACTACAACCGATGCTGGCTCGGGAACCGGCTCCGCGTCGAGCCCGAATAGTGCGCCAGCCAGATGCCCGGCCCCTGCCTCCATCAAGGCAGACCTCATGAGAAAGGCGTCTAAAAGATCACTAACACCATCGAGATTGAGGTCCCCTTTCATCCATGCCGTCGCGTAATCATCCTCCGGAAGAACGGTCTTCCAGCCGGCAATGAAGGCCAGCAGGTCGTCGGTCAGGGGATCGCCACTAAGATCGAGCACCCCGTCGAGATTGACATCGCCGGGCAGAAAGCGGTATTCGACGCTTAATTCATACAATTGCACGGTGTTTTGTGCTCCTGCGACCTTGAGAAAATAGTCGCCAGCCTCTGTCAGCGTGAAATCGATCTGCTCACTCCCTCCCAAGCCAAAAGCGTCGGCAACCGCTAGTTCCGTCTCCCCCTGGTTGCCAAACAGGGTGAGCGAAAGATTGCTCTGAAAGGCGGAATTGAAGAGCGATTGGGCCCCCCCCTCTGGCCCTTCCATATAGGCAGGGCCTTGCGGGATTAGCACAACGGAAACTGCCCCAGGGTGGGATAAGCTGAAGCGATAGAAGTCGACGTCGCTATCGTCGTCGATGCTCACAAAATCGACGGCGTCGTCACTTACGAATATCGAAGCGGCGTCGGTGCCGATACGGAGGATCCCTCCTTGGGTGAATGCCCCCAAGGGAGTCGCATGCGCTGCCGAATCGTTGCCCGCCAACCCGTTCGACTTTTCGTAGACGTCCCCATACCAGCGGTGAACCGCCAAGATATCGTCGATTTGAGGTCCATCGAACGCAGAGGTGATGTTGGGCTCCATCAGAAAGTTCGCATTGCTCGACTCCATATGCCGAATACCGATCGCGTGTCCCAGCTCATGCATAAGGACATTGCGGGCTGCGCGCGAGTTGCTCGTCGTATTTCCGAAGAAGGCAGCGTTCGACGTGTCGATCACCATTTCTCCGGCGTTGGGATAGGCGTTGTAGGCAAGCGTATTGGCCCCCTCCTCCCCATCGATATAGTGCCCTCCGATCCTGACATCTCCTCGGACTCCCAACACTCCCCCTGGCCCGTCAATCGTGGTGTTGAAAATCGTCGTATAAAGCGCCGCGGCGTCGTCCTGCGGCTCATGGACAAAGGTTAGCCCCGACAGCGCGCTCCAGCGGTCGGTCGCGCTCTGGAAGAGGAAGAACCAGGGGCGATCGACGAGATCCCCCCCTCCGCCATCGCCGTAGAGTCCATCCAGAAAACTGATGAGGTCGCTCGGATCGCTCAATTCGGTCGGTCGCTGCCAAGGTTTTCCCGGGATGATGGTCCCATCGGGGACAAGACTCCAGGTGACGATGGCTGGAGAACCCTGCGTGGCGAAGTCCCCTGGAGTGGCCGTGCTGGTCCACCGGTTGTCGAGCCGAAAGGCATGTGCGCGGAGCGGCAGGAAAATCAGCAACAGGGCCAATACAGCCCAAACCGGGCGTGGCACGATTTCAACCATAGATATCGAGTAATCGCGCATCGTCCGCGATGCCGCCAGTGATTGTGCCACTTCCCCGCCGCCGGCGAATCAAAATCCGCCTTCCGGCCGCGGTTGCCCCGGAAACAGCGTAAAGTGTTATTGTGAACCGAGTTGCACGGAACGTCAAACAATTCGAGTGCGTGGAACAATCACCCGGCATCCGTGGCCCCTCGGCCCGGGCCCTAGAGCTTCTCGAACTGGTATTCGTGGCCCCGGTCGCGCAAAACGGTCGCCTTAATCATTTTATCAGGCTCGGGTCGCGGCCCGGCCACTTTTGGATCGGGGTCGATTTTCTGCAGATCGCCAAGGACCTCGATCCCCTCGACGACCCGGCCGAACGCCGTGTAGCCACCATCGAGAGGTTTTGTAGGGATAAAGCAGAGGAAAAACTGGGCATTGCCAGAATCGCGTGCGGAGGTCTTCGCCATGCTCAGCGTGCCGCGGAAATGCTTGCGGTGGTTTGGCTGATAGCATTCACAACGGATGGTGTACCCTGGTCCGCGTCCGTTGTCCCCCCCCTGAGCCATAAAGAGCGGAAGCACCCGGTGGAATGGGAGCCCATCGTAATATCCCTGCTTTACCAGCGTGAGGAAATTTGCCGTGGCCTGGGGGGCTTCGTTCTCGAAGAGCTCGAGGACGATCTCCCCCTTGGTGGTTTCGAGCTTCACGCGGGGCAGATCATCCGCCTGAGCTTCCGCGGCGCGAATTTTGGCCTCATCCTCCCACTCCTGTTCGAGCTGATCGAGCACTCGGTAATGCTCGCGCGCCATAAACCAGTAGCGAGCTGCCGGGGGGGCGTTTTCGTCGATTTCTAAGGGGACTTCATCGAAGGCTTTTTCCTGAATTGCCAGGTCGTAGTACTTCCGCGCCGTGACAAAGTCGTTCGTAAACACGGCCGACAATGCACCAATCACATAGAGATCGGCACTCGACTCCCCCCCCTCCACCAGGGTGTTGACCACCTCGAGCGCCCGCTCCGGTTGATCTCCCCCGATATGGTTGCCCCCGGTGGCCCCCTGTGGTTTCGCTCCGAAGGCGTGGTGGCCGGCGACCTCCTTGAGCAACAGCCCCACTTGAGGATTCTGTTTAGGATCGGCCTTGAACGCGGCCATGGCGGTGACAACCATCTTCTGCATCCGTTGCCGCCCGATTGTCGCCACATCCTTGAGCTTCTGATTCACTTGCGCCTGCTTGCTCTCATCGCCCGCCTGAAATTCGACTTGCAGCGATTTGATGTCGCGGATCGATTGCTTGTACTCTTCCACGGCCTGCAGGAACGCTTGATGCGGGTCCTCGGCAGCCGGCTCCTCCTGGGCCCGTGCCGTCCCCCACATCCCCATCGAAATCAACATCAACAGCAGGGGCAACTGGAGTTTTTTCATGACGTCGCTAATCCTGTACAAGGAATGACTGCGTATTCCCACGGCCTAGGCAGTTACAAGGCCGCCTTCGCTGGTTAGGATAACACACGGCCCAATTTTCCCCCAGACACCCGACTTTTGCCGATTTGACCACCCGATGCGTCGTCCTCCGCAATCCGAGCCGCTCTCGCCAGACGGGCGCCGCGACAACGAGCTCAAGATCATCGGCGGCAAATTCCGGGGCCGGGTGCTAGCCTACCACGGCGATCCGGTCACCCGCCCGATGAAGCATCGCGTGCGGGAAGCGATTTTCAACCTGATCAGCACCGAAGCCGAGGGGCGTCGCGTGATCGATGTCTTCGCCGGCACCGGTGCCCTGGGACTCGAGGCACTGAGCCGCGGGGCCGCCGAGGCAACGTTCCTTGAACGGCATGTCCCCACGAGTCGAGTCGTACGCCAAAACATCGAGTCCCTGGAGGTTGAAGATCGGTCGACCCTCGTTGGGGCGAGTGCCTTCGTTTGGATCAAACGCGACCTTCCTCAATTCGCCCAGTCTTCAGGACTCGGCGAGTCGACTCCGTGGCTGGTGTTCGTCTCCCCTCCCTACGCCTTCTTCATCGAACGCGAGGAGGAAATGCTCGCACTGATCTCCGCTCTCACCCATCGTGCCCCGGTGGGAAGCACCTTGGTGGTCGAATCGGACACCCAGTTTGATACCGATTTGCTACAGGGCGCAACTCAAGGTGATGCCTCCGTGACCTGGACCTGGGATGTGCGAAGCTATCCGCCAGCCGTCGTCACCATTTGCCGAAAACGAATCGCCGCAGAGCCTACCGAAGTACCATCGTCATCTGGAGAGAATTTGCCATGAAATCTCGCAACTTCCGACTTATGTTGCTGCTATTACTCGCAGGTTGTCTGGCCAACGCCGAATGCCGAGGGGAAGAGATTCTCCTGTGGCCCGATTCCGGGGAGGCAACGCCCGCCCCCTCAGCGGATCAGGAGAATGACAGCTTGGAACGCATTGTCGTCCGCGAGCATCCCTCCCTCGTGGTGATGCTCCCCTCCGAAGAGAAGCGATCGGGTGCGGCGGTGGTCATCTGCGCTGGGGGTGGCTATTCCATTCTCGCATTCGAGAAGGAGGCTCTCGAAATCGGCCGCTGGATGAACGAGCGGGGAATCGCCGCATTTTGCCTCAAATACCGCTGCGGAGGTGAACCAAATGGGCACCCCATCCCTTTGGATGACGGGCTCCGTGGAATGCGACTGGTTCGCTCGCGCGCTGCCGAATGGGGAATTGAGACCAACCGCATCGGAGTCATGGGCTTCTCGGCGGGGGGCCACCTGGCGGCGAGCATTTCGACACTGAGTGACGATGGCGACGCGCAGGCCGAGGATCCGATCGACCGCTTCGGCAGTCGCCCCAACTTTTCGCTGCTCATCTATCCGGTCATCAGCATGCAGGAAATCACGCACGGTGGCTCCCGCCGGAATCTGCTTGGCGAAGATCCCCCGGCGGAACTCGTCGAGCGGCTTTCCTGCGATCGGCAGGTCAACGGCGCGACGCCACCCGCATTTCTGGTCCACGCCACCGACGACGAGGCCGTGAAGGTTGCCAATAGCCTGCGCTATTACGAAGCGCTCGTAGCGCACAAGGTACCGGCCGAACTGCACGTTTTCGCCGAGGGGGGGCACGGCTTCGGCATGCGCCGCACCGGCAAGCCTGTCGACGCGTGGCCGCAACTGGCGGAACAATGGCTCAAGTCGCGGGGGCTTACTCGATAGCCTCGTCCATGGCGCAACATCGCACCCGACTTGCCCCCTCCCCGACCGGCGCACTCCACCTGGGAAATGCCCGTACGTTTCTCCTCAACTGGGCCCTGGCCCGGCAGCAGGGCTGGGAAGTCGTCCTGCGGATCGAAGATCTCGATAGTCCACGTGTGAAGCAAGGTTCAGCCCAGGAATTAATCGACACGCTCCGCTGGCTTGGCCTCGACTGGGACGAAGGACCGTATTTTCAATCCGCCGACCTCACCCCCTATCGCGAGGCGCTAGCTCAGTTGGCGAGTCGCGGGGCCATCTATCCCTGCCGCTGCACGCGGAGCGAAATCATGGCCGCGAGCCTTTCGGCGCCTCATCAGGGAGAGCACGAACTGTGCTACCCGGGGACATGCCGGCCCGAGGCCCCTTTGCCAACCGAGATGCCCGATTTTGCCACGCAGGAGGTCGGCTGGCGCGTTCGCGTTCCGCCGGGTCGCCAGTCATTCCATGACGAATTTGCGGGCGAAGTGAGCGTCGACACCGCGGCGACGGTCGGCGATTTTCTCGTCGCGACCAAGGGAGGGACTCCCAGCTATCAGCTTGCCGTCGTTGTCGACGATGCGCGGCAGCGAATCGACCGGGTCGTTCGTGGTGCCGATCTGCTACCGAGTGTTCCGCGGCAACGCTTGCTTTACGATCGACTCGATTTGGGCCCAGCCCCAACCTACTGGCATATCCCGCTGGTCGTCGGCGACGATGGGCGTCGCCTTGCCAAACGCCATGGCGATACGCGCATTTCCGCCTATCGGGCCGCGGGGGTATCGGCGGAACGCCTGATTGGCCTCGTCGCCCATTGGTCGGGTCACGAGAAGTGCGAAGAGCTCTCGAGCCGTGAGTTTGCCGAGCGATTCGATCTCGCCCGTTTGCCTGCCGAATCCGTCGTACTCCGTCCGGACTTTGAGCAGTGGCTCCGCGGATCCTAACTGTACATCGAGGGGTGACCCGTCGCGTCGAACGCTG
Source organism: uncultured Planctomycetaceae bacterium (assembly GCA_964650265.1). Lineage (GTDB taxonomy): Bacteria > Planctomycetota > Planctomycetia > Pirellulales > Lacipirellulaceae > CAZYQQ01. The sequence continues at coordinate 50,164 of CAZYQQ010000004.1, read as the reverse complement.
ATTTGTAATGCTTCAACTCGGGCTCGGAGGTGCCTTCGGGCCAAACAATCGAGACGACGTCGAATCGGCAAGGGACGCCCAACAGCCGGTGCTTGCTCATGTATTGCAGCGCCGCGCGGACCAATCGCTGCTGCTTCTGATATCCAACGGCCTCCACCGGTTCTCCTCGCGCGCTCGACCGTCGCGTTTTGACTTCGACGAAAACGAGGGTCGTTCCCTCTTTCGCCACGAGATCGAGTTCGCCCAGCCGGGATCGAAGCCCTTGACCAAGAATGCGATAACCCTGCTGCTTGAGCCACCTGGCCGCGAAGCGCTCGCCGGCTGCTCCCAGGGGCAATGCCGTCGGACGGAACCACGCGCGCCAATGCAGAAGTGCCATCAGCCGTGCCCCCTGACTTGTCAACTTTTTTGCACCGGCTGGCCCAAACCCAGGCAAGGGCAGCCCGGGCAACAGCAGCCCAGGCAGCGGTGGGGCGACTAGTTCCCCTTGCTCACGTCGCGGCGACGTTCCTTGAGCCGGACTGCCTTACCGGTCCGATCTCGTAGATAGTAGAGCTTTGCCCGCCTGACGACACCGCTCCGCTTGACTTCGACCTTCGCCACGCGGGGCGAATGAATCGGGAACTTGCGCTCCACCCCTTCGTTGTTGACGATCCGACGAACGGTGAACATCTCCCGCGTCCCGGCCCCACTCCGGGCGATCACCACGCCGGTGAAGATCTGGATGCGTTCCTTATCCCCTTCCAGAATCCGGGTATGCACGTCCACCGTGTCGCCAATCTCGAAATGGGGAATTTCCTCGCGGAGGCTCGATTCCTCTACGGCGGCAAGAATTTCGTGACTCATCTGCTGGATTCCTTCTATCGCGCCCGGCGGCATTCGCGGGCTAGGGCTCTTCCGGCGACTCGCCGCCGGTATTGTCTGGTTTTATCAAATCCATCCGCCGTTGGCGAGTTCGCTCGAGGCTACTTTGTTCTCGCCAGTCGGCAATTCTGGGGTGGTCGCCGCTGGTGAGCACCTCCGGAACCTCCAGGCCCCGATATTCTCGGGGACGCGTGTACTGGGCAAACTCCAACCGAGGGGTCTCACCGGAAAACGAGTCTTGCCGATGGCTCTCCTCGTCCCCCAATACGCCAGGGACGAGACGCACCACCGAGTCGACCACCACCATCGCCGCGACCTCGCCCCCATTGAGGACGTAATCGCCGATCGAAATCTCCTCGGGATGGAGCAAATCGACCACTCGCTGGTCAAATCCCTCGTATCGGCCACACAAGAGCATGAGTCGCGGATGCTGACTCAGTCGCTCGACCACTCGCTGATCGAGTCGCTGCCCCCCCGGCGTCAGCATCACCAAATGCCCAGGCTCGGCGGCCATCTCCTGCACGGCTTCAACACATTCGACCACCGGTTGCGGCGAGAGCACCATTCCTGGCCCCCCCCCAAACGGGCGATCGTCCACCTTCTTATGCTTCCCTTTGGCCCAATCGCGGATATTGTGAACCTCGACCTTGACCAACCTCCGCTCGATCGCCAGATTCAGCAGACTCTGCGACAGATAGCCAGAGAAGATCTCCGGAAACAACGTCAGCAGGTCGAATCGCATGGTTTTCGATCGCCGCCTGGTGGCCTCGGCGTGGCTTGCCTCTTCACCCTATTGGCCGGGACGTATGTCGGGGGCCGTGGGATATGGGCAAAACCCCGTTGAGTTTCCCCCCTATTCGGTAGCGGCCTGCTCCTCGGGAGCCGCCGCTTCGCCCTCGGCCGTTGGCCCCTCCCCGGCTGGTGCCGAGGCATCTGCCGCAGCGGCTTCCTCACTGGCGGGAGCCTCCGCCACGGGTTCCGGCTCCGCTGGACGGACGGTCGCGACCGGCTCCTCCGCGGGCGGCACGACCTTGGGCTGGGCAAGCTTCTCGATCGCAGTCTCGGCCTGGGCGGCATGCGTGCCGTTGGTGCCGTACTTTTTGATCAACACAGCCACTTTTTCCGAGGGGAGAGCCCCCACACTCAGCCAATAGTCGACGCGTTCCGACTTCAGCCGCACGCGGGCGTCCGTATCGGGTACCATTGGATCGTATGTTCCCAACTCTTCGAGCACCTTGCCGTCGCGCGGAGCGCGCTTGTCGACGGCACAAATGCGGTAAAACGGGCGATGGGCGCGCCCCATTTGTTTCATGCGAATGCGAACAGCCACCCTCGTCGTCTCCTACGGGAACCTACTAAAACTAGGGATCCGCCAGCGCACAAGGGACTTCTTCCCCCCGCTGCCGCTGCATTCTGGCGAATCGCACAGTATGTCGAACCTTCCCGCTAGATGGCAAGGGCCCAAGGCACGGAATCTGAGGAAGAAAATCCCCCCTCCCTCCCGTTGACACTTCGGAGTGCTACCGATACATTTGGCGATTCCCCCGAATTTGGTGGGGACATGTTTCGTTGTTTGAAATCTCGTCGGTGGACGGAGTTAGGGAGCACCAGCCGTGGCTGCCAAGCAGGAAATTATCCGGATTCGCATGGAGGCGTACGACCACTCCGTGCTGGACCAAAGCGCGGCCGAAATCGTCGATACGGCCAAGCGGACCAACTCAATCGTTCATGGACCGATTCCACTCCCGACGCGGATCGAACGCTACACCGTTCTCCGCGGACCCCATGTCGACAAGAAGTCGCGTCAACAGTTCGAGATCCGCACGCACAAGCGGCTTATCGATATCGTTCAGGCGACTGCCAAGACCATCGAGGCGCTCAATAAGCTGAGCCTCCCGGCGGGTGTCGACATTAAAATCAAGGCCACCAGTTCCTGAGTGCCAATGACTTGGTGACGGTGGGCCTTTGGTGACGGTAGTTGGAATCGAAACCGCGGGGTGAGCGGACGCGGTGCGACGAGTATGCTCATTTCCCTCCAAACGAGGGAAGTAACTTACAACCTAATTGAACTTCAGCCAGATTTTATGACTGGAAGCCGAGCAGGTAAGCCGGCCACCGCACTGCGGTCGCCGTGTCTCCTGCCGAGCGGCAAATAACCATCCAAGGCGATTTTGATATGTCGGCAGATGCACCAGCACTGGGCATTCTGGGTCGAAAGATCGGAATGACTCAGGTATACGATGAATCAGGCAAGGTCGTCCCGGTCACCGTGATCGAGGCCGGACCTTGCAATGTGCTTCAAGTCCGCACGGTCGAGCGCGATGGTTATCAGGCTGTTCAACTCGGGTATCTCGACAAGCCCCGCCGGCTTGCCAGCCGCAGTCAACGTGGGCATGTCGCCCGCCTCGACAGCAAGCGATCGAAGGCCCGTGCCGCCGCCGGCGTCGAAGCCCTTCCCAAGGCTGGTTGCGAACCGAAGCGGTTCGTTCGCGAAATCCGCGGCACCCCGGGCGACCTCGATACGGGCAGCGTGGTAACGGTTGGGCTCTTTGCCGAAATCCCCGCTGTCGATGTCGTGGCAACCAGCAAGGGCCGTGGGTTCTCCGGGGCGATGAAGCGGCACAACTTCTCCGGCCAGCGTGCGACGCATGGTGTGAAGAAGTGCCACCGCCACTTGGGGGGCACTGGTTGCAGCGCCTATCCCAGCCGCCTCTTCAAGGGGATTCGGATGCCAGGCCAATATGGCAACACTCGGACCACGGTGCGAAATCAGCGTATTGTCCGCGTCGACGCCGAGCGGAACTTGCTGCTGATCGCCGGCTCGGTCCCCGGCCCCAATGGCGGGTTTGTCACAGTCAAGAAGACGAACAAGGTCAAGTAACATACGGTTGGATCGGAAGAAGAATCAGAGATTGATCCGCGGTCTGTGACCCGGAAAGGTTTAGGGAGTGCGGCCATGCCGAAATTGACAATCCACGATCGCAAAGGGAACAAAGTGGGGACGTATAACGTCGAGCCCGCCGATTTCGCCCCGTCGATCAATAAGCAGTTGCTGCACGATGCGGTCGTCATGTACCAGGCGAACCTCCGCCAGGGGACTCACAAGACCAAGACGCGTGGCGAGGTCGCTTCGTCGACCAAGAAAATGTATCGCCAAAAGGGAACGGGCAATGCCCGGGCGGGCCATCGCCGCAGTGGTGTCCGCCGGGGTGGTGGTCACATCCACGCCATCCGTCCGCGCGACTACTCCTACCGCCTGCCGCGTAAGGCCCTGCAAATCGCCGCTCGGATGGCGCTTGCTTCGAAGATCGCCGACAACGAACTGGTGATTATCGACGAGCTGCGGTTCGATGCTCCGCGGACGCGCGACATGGCCGTCGTGATTCGCAACCTCGATTGCCAAAACGACTCGCTCCTGGTCGCCACCGAGAACCACGATGCGAATGTCTACAAGAGCGGGCGCAACATCGCCAAGGTGACGGTCGCCCCGGCAGCCGAGTTGAATGCTTATACGATTCTGGCATCTCGCCGGTTGCTTGTGACCAAGGGGGCGCTCGACGCTTTGCGAGCCAAGGCCTCCGCGAATCGCAAGACGGATGCAACTCCTTCGGACAATGCAGAGTAAGAGGTCGTCATGCCCAGGCACATACCCCAACGAACGTCGCTCGAACTCGAACCGCACCAGATTCTGCTGCGGCCAATGGTCACCGAAAAGGGGACCGACGATTCGACCCAGCACAACGCCTACACCTTTCAAGTCAATAAGCTCGCCACCAAGCACGACGTGCGGCGGGCCATCGAAAGGCTGTTTGATGTGAAGGTCACCAAGGTTCACATCCAGAACCGCAAAGGAAAGCCGCGACGGACCCGACAGGTCTTTGGATACACGAACGACTGGAAGAAAGCGATCGTCACCCTCGACAAGGAATACAACATCGAGTTCTTCTAAGGATCCCGCTCACGCGGGCAACAGCCTGCTGGTCAACTCGACACTCCGTCTTATAGCACTCGATCGAATATCATGGGCATTCGCAAATACAATCCGACAACTCCCGGGCGGCGTGGCGCAAGCGTCAGCGATTTTGCCGACTTGACGCCGGGTGCCAAGCCCGAACGGAGCCTGTTGCGCCCCAAGCGCAAGACAGGCGGACGCAACAACCAGGGTGTCATCACCGCGCGGCATCGGGGTGGTGGACACAAGCAGATGTATCGGCTGATTGATTTCCGCCGCAACAAGGATGGCATTCCGGCCAAGGTCGATTCGATTCAATACGACCCCAACCGCTCGGCCCGCATTGCGCTGCTCCACTACGCGGACGGCGAAAAGCGGTACATCATCGCACCCGCGGGCCTCAAGGCGGGCGACCATGTCGTGAGTGGGAGCGAAGCCGAACCGAAGGTTGGCAACTGCCTTCCCTTGTCGAAGATTCCGCTCGCCACGGTTGTTCACAATGTCGAGTTGCGGCCTGGGCGTGGCGCCGAACTTTGCCGCAGTGCCGGCACGAGCGCGACCTTGATGGCCCGCGAAGCCGACTGGGCACAGCTCTCACTGCCAAGTGGCGAAATCCGGCGTATCCCCTCGGCCTGCCGCGCAACGATTGGCGCCACCAGCAACGGCGATCACAACGCGATTGTCTTGGGTAAGGCGGGACGCAAGCGTTGGCTTGGCCGTCGCCCCCACGTCCGCGGCACCGCGATGAACCCGATCGATCACCCGCATGGTGGTGGTGAAGGCCGCACCAAGGGGGGGCGCCATCCGGTGAGCCCCACTGGGAAGAGTGCCAAGGGTGGGATGACCCGCCAGCGTCGCAAGCCCTCCAATGCCGCGATTGTCCGCCGGCGGAAGAGCCGGCGTTATGGTGTGCAAAAACTAGTCAAGAAGTAACCAGATTCCGCGGTCGAACCAAGGCCGCCCACCGTCATCGGAATAGTCGAACACTCAAGGCGACACAATGGGACGTTCACTCAAAAAAGGCCCTTACGTCGATCCGAAGCTCTACGCCAAGGTCGACAAGCAGAACGATTCGGGTCGCAAAGAAGCGATCACGACCTGGGCTCGTGCCTGCACGATCATCCCCGAGTTCGTCGGGCATACGTTCATGGTCCACAACGGCAAGGTCCACATGAAGGTGTTCGTGACCGAAGACATGGTGGGGCACAAACTTGGCGAGTTTGCCCCGACCCGCAGCTTCCGCGGACATGGCGGCAAGGGAAAGAAGTAAGCGTCAAAAAAGAGCAGTCAGGTTGGCTGCGGCGTGTTTGCTAGGGCAACTTCGCTGCAACCGACCGAACCACGCGATTCGAGAACGAAACAATGGCCTACACCGCAATTCACCGACACGCACGGATCAGCGCGAGCAAGGTCCGCCCCCTGGCGAATCTCATTCGCGGGCAGCACGTCGACGATGCCATGGCGATCCTCAAGTTTCAGCCGCAACGCGGAGCGCGGATGCTGGAGAAAGTGCTCCAAAGCGCTTTGGGGAACGCCGAGGACCGTGGGGCTCCCAACCTGGGAGGCTTGCGAGTGGTCGAAGTCCGCATCGATGGCGGGCCGATGTTCAAACGGGTTCGCCCACGAGCACGCGGCATGGCCCACGTGATTAAGAAGCGATTTGCCCATATTTCCGTCGCCGTCGAATAGATTCCAGTCGAAGAGATTTCCTTAGCTTTCACCCTGTCATTCATTAACTCAACCTACGGCGCCATTTCCCATGGGACAAAAAGTCAATCCAATCGGTTTCCGCACGGGCATCATGCTCGACTGGAAGAGCCGCTGGTACGCCTCGAAGAAGGAATTCGCCGAGTTGCTGCTGGAGGATCGCAAGATCCGCAAGTACGTGACAACGAAGTACAAGTTCGCCGGCATTCCCAAAGTGGAGATCGAGCGGACTCGCGACGAGGTGAAGGTCGTGCTCCACGCCGCTCGCCCTGGCGTGATCATCGGTCGCAAGGGACAGCAAGTCGAGCAATTGCAGGACGAGCTTCAACAACTGGTTGGCCGCCGCATCAACATCAAAATCGAGGAAATCACACGTCCCGAACTTCAGGCCCACCTGGTGGCCGAAGACATCGCCGAGCAGCTCTCGAAGCGGGCCAGCTTCCGCCGCACGATGAAGCGAGCGATGGAAACGACCATGGAGGCCGGGGCCAAGGGAATCAAGATTGAATTGGCGGGGCGCCTGGGCGGAGCCGAAATGGCCCGCCGCGAGAAACAGATTTCCGGATCGATCCCACTCAGCACATTGCGGGCGAAGATCGACTACGGGTTTGTCGAGGCCATGACTGCCCAAGGGCATATTGGCGTGAAGGTTTGGATCAACCAAGGCATGTTTGAGGACGAAGACGATGGCGTTGATGCCCAAGAGGGTCAAGCATCGAAAAAGCCAAAGAGGTCGTATAAGAGGTAATGCGACTCGCGGCAATACCGTGGTGTTTGGCGATTTCGGCCTCCAAGCGGTCGAAGGCGGATGGGTTAGCGCGCAAACGATCGAAGCCGGTCGTATTGCGGCGCAGCAGTACATCCGTGGCGAAGGCCGACTATATATCCGCGTGTTTCCCCACAAGTCGATCACCTCTATCCCGCTCGAAACCCGCATGGGCAAGGGCAAGGGTGAACCCGACTATTGGGCCGCGGTGGTAAAGCCGGGAACGATGCTGTACGAAGTGAGTGGTGTGTCCGAACAGGCGGCCAAGATTTGCCTGGCGCGCCTGGCTCATAAGATGCCGATCAGGGTTCGCATGGTCAAACGGCAAGCCACGTAATCGGCTCCCGCGGAGCCATTCGTGACTTACCACCTACATGAGTCAAGCTTTAGATATGAACACTGCCAAAGAATTGCGACAGATGAGCGACGAGCAACTCGCTCTGACAGCCAAGGACGCCGCCGAGACTCTGTTTCGGTTGCGGATTCGCCTGCAGACGGAGCGGCTCGATGCTCCCACCGAGTTGCGCGAGAATCGCCGGCTGATCGCCCGCGTGAAAACCATCCAAACCGAGCGGGCCATGGCGTCCGCCCCGAGCACCACATAGGCTCGCGGCGGTTCCCCTGCTCCCCTTTACTTACAAACCTGAAGCCCCCAACCCACCATGCCCAAGAAGCAAGTCATCGGCCTTGTGACGAGCGACAAGATGAACAAGTCGCGACGCGTGGAAGTGACGCGCCTCGAATCGCATCCGAAGTACGGAAAATTCATCGAGCGCCGCACCGTATGTCACGTTCACGACGAAGCAAACGAGTCGCATGTTGGCGACACGGTGGAGATCGTCGAGTGCCCTCCCAAGTCGAAGCTGAAGCGCTGGGAGCTGGTGCGAGTCGTGGCGAAGAGCCGGTTGGTCGACATTGCCGCCCTCCGCGCCGCCCAATCGGCGGCCACGGCCGCGGCCCAAGAAAGTCAAACAGAATAGCCCCCTAGGGCCCCAGAATGCAGGCTCGGCATGGTCGCCGCGAACCGCCTCCCCCCGAATTGAGCTATCGAGTCCTCCCATGATCCAAATGCAAACCAGGCTGAATGTGGCCGACAACACTGGCGCTAAAGAGGTGATGTGCGTCAAGGTGCTCGGTGGCAGCCGCCGTCGTGTCGCCACGGTGGGCGACATTATTGTCTGCAGTGTGAAGAGCGTGATCCCCGGCAGCGATATCAAGAAGAAAGCTGTGGTTCGCGCGGTCATCGTGCGGACCAAGGCCCCCACGCGGCGGGCCGATGGAAGTTACGTGCGATTCGATTCCAATGCGGTCGTGATTGTCGACAAGGACGGCAATCCGCGTGGAACGCGTATTTTTGGGGCTGTGGCTCGCGAACTTCGTGAGCGGCGGTTTATGAAGATCGTCAGCCTGGCGAGCGAGGTGGTTTGAGTTCGGTTTGTCGAACTGGCGCAAGTCGTTTAAGCAGGGCGTTTACTGGCCCACATTCCATAGCGGTCGATGACAATGTTGATTAAGCAGGGTGATTCAGTCGTGGTGACTTCGGGTAACGACCGAAGTGACAAAGCCCATCAGGTGATTTCCGTCAACCGCCAAGCACGCAAGGCGACGGTGGAAGGGGTCAACCTGGTGCTCAAGCACGTCAAACGGAGCCAAAAGCACCCCCAAGGGGGCCGGCTGAAGAAGGAAATGCCTGTCGATGTTTCCAACCTCAAGTTTTATTGCGGTAGTTGCGCCAAGGGAGTACGGCTCGGTGTGCGCTACCTCGAAGATGGTAGCAAGGAGCGGTTTTGCAAGAAGTGCGGTACTTCCGCCGGCAAGATCGCCCCACCCCGCGCGGCACGTGCCACCAAGAAATCCTAATTCCCCCAATCGTTGAAGTGATGGCCCCACCCGAGTGGGTCAAAGTTCCTTAACTGTCCAAATCGAAGCCTGTTCCATGACTCCCCGGTTCCAAGAACGCTACGAAAAAGAGATCCGACCGGCCCTTACCGAGTCGCTGGGGCGGACCAATCCGCACGACCTGCCTAAGATGACCAAGATCGTGGTCAGCATGGGCGTGGGGAAGGCCATTGCCGACAAGAAGCACTTGGAATTGGCGATCGGAGCCTTGACCGACATCACGGGTCAAAAGCCGCTGGTCTGCAAGGCGCGTAAGAGTGTCGCTGGCTTTCGGCTGCGTGAAGGCATGTCGATCGGAGCCAAGGTGACGTTGCGCGGTGCCCGGATGTACGAGTTCTTCGATCGCCTGGTGTCGCTGGTACTCCCCCGAGTTCGCGACTTCCGCGGTCTGAGCGACAAGGCGTTCGATGGTCATGGCAACTACAGCCTGGGCCTGACGGAGCAGTTGGTGTTCCCCGAACTCAATCCCGATAAGTACACCAATTCCCAGGGCATGAACATTGCGATTTGCATCACGGGAGGGTCCGACGACGACTCCCGCGAGCTGCTCACCCTGTTTGGATTCCCGTTCAAGCGTCCCGAGACCGAGAATGCGGCCTAACCGAGTGGTGTGACCCCATTCCCATTTTTGCCTAAGAAAAACGAGTAACAACGTGGCAAGTAAATCGAAAATCGCGAAGGCGGCCCGCGAGCCTAAATTCAGCAGCCGGCGAGAGAATCGCTGCAAGCTGTGTGGCCGCCCCCGCGCCGTCTATCGCAAGTTTGGAATTTGCCGCATTTGCTTCCGCAACCTCGCCGACAAGGGCGAGATTCCCGGTGTTCGCAAAGCAAGCTGGTAGGACTGCCTCATTTGATTCGATTGTTTTATGTTCCCTCCGCTCCCGTAGCGGCGAACCAGAGTTTCAGGTTGACCCAGGAGTCGACAACGCGATGATGACCGATCCGCTAGCCGATATGCTTACACGGATTCGCAATGCCGTTCGAGTCGAACGGCCTACCGTGGAGTTGCCGGTATCGAAAGTCAAACGCGGCGTGGCCGAAGTGCTCAAGCGTGAAGGCTATATTTGGGACTGGCACGAGGCAGATGCGGAAGGCTTGCCGACGGGGCAGCTCCACATCGACCTGAAGTATGGCCCCAATGGCGAACGAGTCATTCGGCACATTCGCCGAGTGAGCAAGCCTGGCCGCCGCGTGTACGCTCGTGCCGACAGCCTCAAACCGGTGCTCAATGGGTTGGGGATTTCGATCATCAGCACCAGCCGTGGCGTCATCAGCGATCGCGAAGCCCGCCAGCGCAAATTGGGTGGCGAAGTATTGTGCGAGTTGTGGTAGTTCGAGTTGTGGTAGTTCGAGTTGTGGTAGTTCGAGTTATGGTCGTTCGAGTTATGGTCGTTCATTGACACCGCTTCGATTTTGTTTTTATTAGCGCCGCGGACACCATCGCGGCATATCAGGCAGAGAGCCATGTCGAGAATTGGAAAAAAGCCGATTAGCTACCCTGCCGACGTGAAGGTCAGCCTCAACGGGCGCGACATCACCGTCGAGGGAAAGCTGGGCACACTCAATTACACCCATCGGCCCGAAATCAAGGTCGAGGTCGACCAGGACAATCGCGAAATCGTTTGCAGTCGCGACAACGATGTCCGCGATGTGCGGGCCTACCACGGTCTCACGCGGGCGCTATTGGCCAACATGATTGTCGGCGTGTCGCAGGGATACGAAAAGAAACTCGAGATTCAGGGGGTCGGCTACCTGGGAGCGATTGCCGGTGACGTCCTCCAGTTGCGGGTCGGCTTCGCCAATGAAGTCCACAAGAAGATTCCGGCGGACGTCCAGGTGACCTGCCCCGATCAGACTCATATTGTGATCAAGGGGACCGACAAGCAGAAGGTCGGGCAATTTGCCGCCGAGGTGCGTGCCGTGCGCAAACCGGAACCCTACAAGGGGAAGGGAATTCGCTACGATGGCGAACAGGTGCGACGCAAGGCTGGCAAGACGGGTGGCAAGTAAGCCGCGGCAGGACTTTTGAAGGGTTAGAAGAGATGGAACATACACGAGCAGTCTACAAGCAGCGGTTACGCCGGAAGTTCCGTGTGCGGAAAAGCCTCCGCGGCACCGAGGCTCGTCCGCGCCTTTCGGTCTCGCGAAGCCATCGCCACATCAGTGCCCAGGTGATCGACGACTCGACCGGCCGTACTTTGGTTTCGGCCTCGACCCTCGATAAGGACCTCGCGGGCCAGGTCAAATACGGCGGAAATGCCGGCGCCGCCACCCTGGTGGGAAAAGCCATCGCTCAGCGGGCTACCGCCGCTGGGGTGCAGACGGTCTGTTTTGACCGGGGGCCTTACAAGTATCATGGTCGTGTCGCGGCCCTTGCCGAAGCGGCCCGGGAAGCCGGATTACAGTTTTAGAACTACACAGGAATCGGGGCGAGCTCTGCTTGCACCGGTCGATCGCGGAACTAGCGAGCCCTTCCAGGGAGTAATAGCGTGGCGAAGCACAGAAACGATTCCAACGAAGAACGACAACAGGGTGAGCTCAATGAGCACGTTGTCAAAATCAAGCGTTGCGCAGCCGTGGTGAAGGGTGGTCGGCGATTCAGTTTTGCGGCAATGGTTGTGGTGGGCGATGCCAAGGGGCGGGTTGGCTGGGGCTACGGCAAAGCCAACGAGGTGCCGCCGAGCGTCGAGAAGGCTCGTAAGGAAGCCATGCGGAGCATGATGACCGTACCGATGGACGGGTCGACCATCCCCCACCGCGTCACGGGCGAATATGGAGCATCGCGGGTGGTGCTCGTCCCCGCATCTCCTGGTACCGGTGTGATTGCCGGAACCGCCGTCCGCGCTGTATGCGAGGCCGCGGGTATTCACGATATTCTGACCAAGAGCTTCGGATCGAATAATCCCGTCACCCTGGTGAAGGCCACCATGGACGGGTTGAAGCAGCTCCGCCTACGGATGGAGGTTGAACGCCTCCGGGGAGTCACACTTTCATGATTATTGACGACATTCATCGCGGGATACACAAGAACCGCAAGCGCAAACGCTTAGGCCGAGGCCCAGGGTCTGGCCAGGGCAAAACCGCCGGGCGTGGACACAAGGGCCAGGGTTCGCGTGCAGGCTCGTCGAGCATCCCCACCTTCCAAGGGGGGGCGATGCCACTGGTGCGACGTGTCCCCAAGCGCGGCTTTCACAATCGCTTTGGGCAGACCGTGGTCGTGGTCAACCTGGGTGAAATCGACAAGGCTTACGAGGCGGGGGCCGAAGTGACCCTCGCATCCCTGGCCAGCAAAAATCTGGCCAAGGGCCGTTTCGACCTGTTGAAGGTCCTGGGAGACGGCGAATTGACCAAAAAGCTCAAGATCCACGCTCACCGCTTCAGCAAATCGGCCGAGGAAAAAATTGCGAAGGCGGGGGGGCAAGCAGTGGTCGAGGCCGGCAAGGTGCCCGCTGCTCAGAAGATCAAAGAGGCGCGGGCGGCACGCTCTGCCGCGGCGGGAAGTCAAAAGTCTTAGGGCCCTCTCTTTTTTTCTTCTCCGGTCGGATGGCACGGGGATCGATGGAGGATTTCAGGTGACCTTGCGATGACGGCTGGCTTTGCCGATAGTGACATCAATTAGGATGGGTGGCAATCGGACTCGGATGGTCCACAGGCCAACCCGATTGTCTTCCGCGGGGAGAATATTGCGGACTAACGGTGCTGCCCCATCGAGGCCAGGTCAAACGCCGAAGTCCTGAAACAGAAATCGAGTCTGGGTCATGTGGAAGAAACTCCGCGTCATTTGGTCGATACCCGAGCTGCGGCAGAAGATCCTGTTTACGATCGGGATGCTCGCCGTTTACCGCATCGGATATCAAATCCGGCTCCCCTTTATCGATCCCGATAAGATGTCCAGTTGGGCCGGGGGCGAAGGGGGTCTCGGCCGCATGCTCCAGATGGTGTCGACGTTCTCGGGAGCCGGGCTCGATCAGATCACGATCTTCGGGCTGGGGATTATGCCTTATATCTCGGCATCGATTATCTTCCAACTCCTGGGGAGTGTCGTGCCGACGCTCGAACGCCTCCAAAAGGAGGGAGAAGCGGGACGCAAGAAAATCAACGAGTGGACCCGGTACGCCACGGTTCTGCTCTGCATCTTCCAAAGCTGGTTTTTTCTGAGCACTTTTGTCGAAGGCCAGCAATTGGTGGCTCAGAGCCCCCAATTCGTCAACGACTCGGGGAGCCTGCTCTTGCATTGGCGGATCATTGCCGTGCTGACAATGACCGCCGGCACGGTCTTTCTCATGTGGATCGGCGAGCAGATCGACGAGTTCGGCATTGGTAATGGGATCAGCCTCATTATCATGGCGGGCATTCTTGCCAACATGCCGGCAGCCGGTTTCGAATTGATGCAACTCTATAAGCCGCAGCTAGGATCGCCCAGTGGCATCGGTCCCGAGAAAGTCCTGTTGCTTGCGATCATGTTTGTTGCGGTTGTGGTTGGTGTCGTGTTCATCACGCTCGGCCAGCGGCGGATTCCCATGCAAAGCGCCAAGCACATCCGCGGTCGCCGCGCCATGGGTGGCACCCGCAACTTCCTTCCCCTCAAGGTGAATCAGGCAGGGGTGATGCCGATCATCTTCGCCTCGAGCTTGCTCATTTTCCCCGTGATCGTGTTACAGCAAATCGTGCAGTCGCTCGGTCAAGAATGGAATGGTCATTGGCTGAAGGTGTCGCTCGATTGGGTTCACAAGGCTCTGCAGACCAATACCTTCACCTACAATTTGCTTTTTCTTGTGATGATTTATTTCTTCTGCTACTTTTGGACCGCCATTACCTTCAATCCCAAGGACATGGCCGACAATCTGAAGAACTTTGGATCGTTCATCCCCGGCTACCGCCCAGGCAAGCGAACGGCTGACTATCTCGAAAAGGTGATGGTCCGAATCACGTTCGTGGGGGCGGGATTCCTGGCTCTCATCGCGATCATCCCCACCATTATCCAAGCCGGGCTCGATGTCCCTTACTCGATCACCGCATTCTACGGGGGAACGAGCCTGCTGATTGCCGTGAGCGTGGCATTCGACCTCGTGCAGAAAATTGACAGTCATTTGGTGATGAGGAATTACAAAGGGTTATTGGAGTAACCTTTCCGGATTCGGCCACATCGCGAAGGATCGCGCTGGGCGGATCGATGTCACCGAGCCACCTGCCGTGGAGGAAGGAACAATCATGCGCATCGTGTTCCTTGGACCTCCCGGCGCCGGGAAAGGAACCCAATCGAAGCAAATTGCCGAAGAACTCGGCATTGCCCACCTCTCGACCGGAGAACTCCTCCGCGATGCCTACACCCATCGCACCGAGTTGGGCCTGCTGGTGGCCGACTATCTCGACGCAGGCCAACTGGTTCCCGATAATGTCGTCGTGGAGATTGTGGCCGACCGCACCTCTCGCCCCTATTGTGCAAAAGGTTGTGTGTTCGACGGGTTCCCGCGAACCCTCGCTCAAGCACAAGCCCTCGACAAGTTGCTGGCGGAACGTGGCACGCCCATCAATCTGGTCATCGAGTTTGTGATCGACCAAAAGGAACTCCTCGAGCGGTTGATGGCCCGCGGGCGGCGCGACGACAACATGGTCACCATTCGCCAGCGACTCAAGAGTTATCAGGAAGACACCAGACCGCTGGTCGAGTATTATTCCGAGAAGGGGGTGCTCCAGTCGATCGATGCGGCGAGCACGCCAGAAGATGTGCATGCCGAGATTTTGGCCGCCATTGACTCGGTTCGATGAAGGATCCGTCTATTTGTCCACCGAGGTCCGACACCCATTGCCACGACCGTGAAAGATCTTGGTCCATCGCGGCCTTCGCCTCCTAGAGACAACCTCTCCTGCTATGAGAAGCCTGACACAGTCGTGATCCAACTCAAGAGCGAACGCGAAATCAGCAAAATGCGCCAGGCTGGCCTGGTGGTGTGGCAGGCCCATGATATTGCGCGACGGATGGTGGCTCCGGGAGTCAGCACCGCCGAGATCAATGCGGCGATCGAAGAGTACTTCGCCAGGCAGAACGCGGAGCCCCTGTTCAAGAATTATCCCAATCCCACGCGGGGCAAGCCGAGTTTTCCCGCGGTCACTTGCATGAGCGTCAACGACGAGGTCGTGCATGGAGTCCCCAACGGCCGCCCGCTCAAAGAGGGTGACATCCTCAGCCTCGACACGGGAGTACGGGTCAACGGCTGGTGTGGCGATGCCGCCGTCACCTATCCGGTGGGGAAAATCGATCCCGAAGTGGCACGCTTGCTTGAGGTGACCGAGGCCACCCTCGAACTGGCCTTTCAATTGCTTCACACGAAGCCGCGCTGGAGTCAAATCGCCCGCGAAATGGCACAGTACGTCGCCGACCATGGCTTCTTTACCGTCGAAACCTTTGTCGGCCATGGGATCGGTCGCAAGATGCACGAGGATCCACAGGTCCCCAACTTCGTCAGCCGCTCACTGCGAGGGAGCGGCGACTTCCGCATCGAGCCAGGCCTCGTCATCGCGGTCGAACCGATGGTCAACATGGGGACCAAGCGGGTCAAGATGCTCCGCGACCATTGGACTCAAGTCACGGGGGATGGCAAACCGAGCGCGCACTTCGAGCATACCATTGCGATCACCGAAAATGGTCCCATCCAGTTGACGATCGCACCGGCACCAGCAGAAATGCAGTTGCTCCTCTCGTAGCGCCCACCTATTCCGCTTCGGTCGACAGGGTCTCCCCCGACAGGGGCTCCCCTCCGGTCGGCACGGGCAAAGTCACCACCGACGCTGTCCCGCCTGCCCAAACCAGCTCCGTCCCTTCCTTGGCCGCCTCGCGCCGAATAATCGCCAACCCGAGACTCGCCCCAAGGCGAGGCGAATACGAGCGGGAGGTGACCCGTCCCACCTCTTTTTCTCCGTGCAACACGGGAAAGGGAAGTTCGGGGGTGGAACCGTCCGCAAAGCGAATGCCGCGCAGCAATTTGTTGACGTGCCCCAGGGCATCGAGACGAGCGACGGTTTCCTGCCCCAGGTAGCATCCTTTTTCGAAGTGAATCGCCTGGCGATTCCGATCGAGCTCCTGCGGCAGGATCGCTCCTTCATAGTCGACGCCTGGCAACGGCAACCCCGACTCGATACGGAGCGCGTCGAACACCGCGGTCGCATCCCCCTCTCCCTTTGGCCGGACGTAACCCGCCCCCTCGAAATGGAGCCCGAGGCTCTCCTGAGTCAGGGCGGATTCGACGATCCACGCCGGCCGATGGAGGAGTGGAAACGGAGTGATGTGGCCCTCGGCGAGAAGTTGCAAAGTGGCTCCCTCTCCCCCTGCTGCCGCCCAAGGTCCGCCGACCGCCAACCACAATGGGGTGTCGCGAAGCTGGAACTCGACCCGCTCGCGTATGACATAGCGATCCAGATGGCTCCTCAAATCGGCGGCGTCCGATCCAATGAGAGTCACCACGACCTCATGCTCCCCCAGCACGAGCAGGCCATGATGGAGCACGTGCCCCTTGGAATTGAGAAAAAAGGCCTCGATCGCACTACCGACGGGGGATCGCAACACGTCGTTGGTGCAAAAGTTCTGCAGAAACGATCTCGCGTCGGCCCCGCTCACCACAAGCCTTGCCCCCCATGGCGCGGGGAGCCACAACCCGGTCGTGTCGAGCTCACCGTAGATATCCAACCAGTCTTCGCTCAACTTTCCTCCCGTCAGAGTACTAAACTATTCGCTTACGATCGGCACGGCATGCTGACCATCGTTGATCACCAGGCATGTGCCGCTACGGGAAATCAAACGTGCCAGCTCGTCACAATCGGCCAGCGGAGCCATTCCTAAGTCTTCGACCGTCGATTCCGGCAATCTCCCCATGAAATAGACAGGCCCGCGCTCCAGCGCCTGGTAAAGTTCCCAGGCTTGCGCCGCTTCGTCGCCGCTGGCCCGCGCCAATGCCTGACGCTCTTTCTCGTCCCCCTGGGCGTCGGCCGCGATGCGTAGCAGCGGGCTCGGTTCCTGCTCCAATTCCGTGCAGATGACAATTGCGCTTTGCAACGCATCGCTCACGCGACCGACGGCGTGCAGTGCCCGCGCCACGTTGTCCCAGGTCTGCTCCGGTGCTCTCCCCCCAATGCTGGTGACGATCAGATTCGCCCGTTCGGGAACCGCGAGTCGCCAAATCCGCTCGCACCAGGCGCTCGATGCCCGGGTGACTTGTCCCGGCTCGCCCGCGACCACCGCGGCCACGCCACCCCCCCGGGCTGGGACCGTTTCCACGACAAGTGCGGCCCCCAATAGCCAGCCGGCCCGATCGGTCTGCTCGCGTCGCACGTCTCCATTCCCCTTCCCTCCTGCCGGGCGGGCACGATGGTAGGCCGCAATGGTTTCCGCGTCCGAAAACCGCGGGAATAGCGCCGCGAATGGCCCACGTACGTCGAAACCCTGCTCGTGACGCGCACTGGCCACGGTAATCACGACATCGGCCTCCCCCAAATAGCGATTCAGGCGCAGTGGCTGTTCGTCCATCGCGGCGACGAACACCACCCCTTCGTTGTCGTTGGGATTGTGGACAACGACTTGCAATCCTTCGTCGATCAGATCGCTGAGCGGACCCTGCAGGAGAGTCGCCTCCTCTGGGGAGCCGACAATGACGCTCACGTGGGAGGAAGGAATCTGGGCTTCGCCGACCTCACGGACGACCGCATGCACGATCTCGGCACCGCCACGAACCCCCTCCCCCATGGCGATTGCCACATGGTCCCCCTCGACGACCGCCTGAGCCAGCGGCGGATACCCCAACGGCTCTCTGAGGGCTGCAATCGCTGCCTCCTCGACATCGCCAATTGGCGTGCCGTCCAGTTCCGCCTGCGGACAAATAGACAGCTCATCGCGCACCGAGAGCGTGACTGGGGGAGACTCGCCAAACTTGAGTGACGTCTGCATGCCATCGTCCGCGCCACGGGCCATTTCACTCTCCCCTGGTCGAGGCGGGTGTCCGAATCTCCAATCCCAGGGTTGCTTCGTCGATGAATCGTATCGGTCGGAAGGTTTGGAGGTCAATCGCCCAGACCGCGGCTCGCAGCCCCCACCAACCGCAACCGCAGGCAATGCGGGATCCGCGCCAAGAGAGCAGGACTCCTTCCGGCCTGAATTGGCGCGAGTGGGGTGCCTACGCTCTGATGACGTAGCGCGATAGAATCCCCCTCGTTCCACCCCATCACCAACTTCGCTCGGATACAAAGGAGCACGAAATATGCCAACCACGCCCGAACCAGTCACGCCCGATGCGATGAAATCCTGGTGCGAAAAGCTGCTCGGCGGGCGTGAAGCCGCGGGCGATCTTTCGCTCCGAGACTATTTGTCGGCCATTCCCCGGCTCGCCTCCTTGGAGGACCTGCCGGCCGGGACCCCGGTCCTGGTCCGTGGGGATGTCGACGCCAAGCCGGGTGCGAACGTTGGCGAGGGAGACATTCGCCTCCGGTCGATGCTCGATACGCTCCGTTTCGGACAACAACGAGGCTGGAAGCAGATCATCTTCGGCCACATCGGTCGCGAGCCCGAGAAGAGCCTCAACAAGGTCGCCGCACGTTTGGGAGAGCTGCTCGGTTGCGATGTCCCCCTGATCGGCGACTGGCTCGACGAATCTTCGATGTCCATCACCTCCGCGGCCAAGGAGGCAGTCGCCGCGGCAGGCCATGGCGCCATACTGATGCTCGAAAACACGCGCAAGTACGACATCGAGCGGGTCCTTTGGAAGGCAAAACCGGCCGATCTCCCCGAGCTCGCGCCGAAACTGGCCCGTTTTGCGAATGCCGTGGCCGAAAACCTCGCCAATGTGTTTGTCAACGAAGCGCTTTCGGCGGGAAGTCTCGACGCCTCCAGCAATATCGTCCCCGCGGCGATGAGCCGAGTCGCGCTAGGGCAATATGTCGCCAGCGAGTTCGAAGGGCCGATGCTCCGTTGCCTCGACACCCAGCTTGTGGTCTTCAGCGGACTCAAGATCGACAAACTCGACGATCTCGAGGCAATGATCGGTCGCGGCACGATCAAGACGGTCTTCGCCGCCGGCTCGCTCGCGATGGCGTTGCGAAAGGCGATCGGACAGCTCGAGGGCAAGCCCGTTTGTATCGGGGCAGCCGAGGATCCCGACCATGGCGACAAACCCTATTTCATCCCCGACGCCCGGGTCGAACAGGCCAGGCAAATGGTGAGCGAGGGGCGAGCGAAGGGGATCGAGTTCGTCGTGCCCGTCGATTCCATCGTCGAGGACGGCACCGCGAAGGATGTGCTCGCACCGGGAGATCAGCAGTTCGATATCGGTCCCAAATCGAGCCAGCTCTTCTCCGATAAAGTGAGCGAGTTGATCGCTCGGGGCGCCAAGGGCTCGGTCGTATTTCATAACGGCGTCTTCGGCATGTTCGAGGATCCCCGCTTCGAGAATGGGACCAAGAAGTGGATTCCCGAACTCAAACGGCTCAAGGACGCCGGTGCGTTGGTCTACGTCGGGGGAGGTGAAGGGGGCGTCGCGCTTGAGCGCTACGGCCAGGAGGACTGGGTGACCCATACCTTCACCGCCGGCGGCACGGTTCTCAATGCCCTGGGGAGCGAACCGGTCCCCTATCTGGTGAGCTTGAAGATGGCGGCCGAACGAAACGGCTGAAGCATTCGTGAGGAAAAAGTCAGCGCGACACGTCCGATTCGACTCCCGACTTGAGGAGCCCCCATTCCAGGACCTTGTAACCATAGGCATTGAGCCAGACCCCCAGTCCCCAACCGGCAGCAAGGGCGAGGAGGTTAGGGGCGTTGAGGAATGCCAGGCTCAACGCGAACACCCCTAAAACGAAAACCATGATGGCCGGCAACGCGCCAGGAATTTCCCAATGGCGGCGGATGCGGTGCAAGGAAAGAATTCCCCACATGGTCAGAATGCCCCAACCGACCGACTTGGTCGTTTCTGGAGCAACTGCCCACAATCGCCCTCCGGCGACAATCACGACCGCAATCAATGTCGCTGCAATCAGCAAGGTAAGGATCGAGTAGCGCATCACACGTCCGCCCCGGCTTGGGTCATGACCGCCGCTGCTTCGTCGCACAACCCACAGGCGTCGGCTTCGGTCGGTGCCTCGGCCACAACGCGAACAATCGGTTCCGTGTTGCTCGCCCGCACCAGGAGCCATCGATCGGGCCAGTCGAGTCGCAGGCCATCGAGGTGGTCGCCTCGCGCTGCGGCGAAGTGCCGCTCGAGCGCCTGGAGCGCGGGACCGACCTGAGCAGGGGACAAGGCGACCTTGCCCTTATGCATCGCATATCGGGGCAGTCGGTCGACAAGCGCGCGGAGCGGCAGATCATTCGCCGCCATCGCATCGAGCACGAGGGCCATGCCGACCATGCTATCGCGGACGTGTACGACACGGGGGTGAATCACCCCGCCGTTTCCTTCCCCCCCGATCACAGCCTGGCAGGCGAGCATCTGGTCGACGACATTCGCCTCCCCGACGGCGGACCGGTGGAACGCGACGCCATACTTGAGCGCGAGATCCTGCGTCATCCGGCTGGTGGAGCAATTGGTGACCACCGGACCAGGATCCGTTTGCAGCCAATGATCGACAGCCAAGGCAAGCGTGTATTCCTCGCCCACGTAGACTCCTTGCGCGTCGATCAGGGCCAAGCGGTCGGCATCGGGATCCTGACAGAAGCCGACCGCTGCCGCTCCCTCCGTCACGTGGCGGCAAACGCTGGCAAGGTTCTCGCGGGTTGGCTCGGGGGGATGGGCGAATGCGCCATCCGGCTCTCCTCCGAGGAGCATGACGTCGCAGCCGAGTTCCTGGAGGACGCGGATCCCCACGACACTCCCCGCCCCATGATTCGAGTCGAGCAGCACCTTGAATCGCCGATCGCGAATCCGCGCGACATTCACGAGCGGGCGAATCCGATTCCAATGCTCCACGGCCGTCTCGTCAAGTCGCTCCACGCGGCCCTGCTCGGTCGCGGGGGGGGTCGCTCCCCCTTCCAAGTACCGCGTTCTCACCTGGGCCCCTGCGGCGGCGGGAAGCACGCGCCCATCCCCGCCAAACAACTTGATCCCATTGTACTGGGGGGGGTTGTGACTTGCCGAAACCTGGACCCCTCCCCCCCCCCCTCGCGATTGAACAAGCACCCCCATCGTCGGTGTGGCACACGGCCCACAATCGAAGACGTGGCGTCCCCGCCCGGAGAGTGTCGCTGCCACGATTTGCGAGAATCTCGGACCGGTGGCGCGGCCGTCGTGGCCGACGATAACGGCACCCGGGGGCAAAAACGACTCGAACGCGGCAACATAGTTCTCGACGACCTCATCGGAAAGCGATTCGCCAACCACCCCCCGCAGGCCTGAAACGCTGATGATTAAACTCATGGTCGTCGCCCGGAGCCCCCTCGACTAAAATGGAAGCATCCCCCTGTCGGCGGCTTCGTGTCCAACAAGGGGCTCAAGCGGGCTATCATAATCCATAGCCGCCTTGAGAACCAAACCGCCCCTTTCCTCCCCAGCAGCAATCTCCTTCCGTGGCAGAGATTCCATCCGCCAACCGCCGTGACTTCCTGATCGGTCGTGCCGCCGCCGACGCGCTGATTCACGTGGTTGATGCGGCTGCCGACCAGGTCGGGCAATTGGCCGACGCGCTCGATCCTCCTCTCCCCGAAGAGCGGGTGGACAGCTATGTCACCCTGCTGCGACGGCGAGCGATGGCCTGCGACTTCGAGATTCGCCTCAACGCCGACAACATGGGGACGGGGGGGACGGCCACGGTCGCCGCCATGGCCGCACTCGACCTGATCGATCAGCTCGAGGCGCAACTGACTGTCTACCGCGAGACGAGCGAACTCATCGAGCTCAATCGCCGCGCCGCCAGTCAACCTGTCGACGTGGAACCGGGGCTGTTTGAGCTCTTGGAACTGGCCGACACCGCCCATCGCGCAACGGCGGGGGCGCACGATCTCACCAGTGGGCCGCTGTCGAGGATTTGGGGGTTCCACACCCGCCAGGGCAGACTGCCGCAGCCAGCAGAACTCCAGCAGGCCCTCGCCCGAGTTGGCTGGGCCCGGCTAGTCACCCTCGACCACAATCGTCATCGAATCGCGTTCGCGCGCGAGGGGGTGGAGATCAATGTCAATAGCATCGGCAAGGGCTATGCCCTCGACAGGGCGGCAGACCTCCTCGCACAAGCGGGCGTCGAGGATTTCCTGTTTCATGGCGGGCGGAGCTCCCTCATCGCGCGCGGCCATCGCCACGGCACTCGAGGTTGGTACGCCGGGCTCCGCCATCCCCTCAACCCCCGTGCCCGATTCGCCCTATTTTGCCTCAGGAACGAGGCCCTCTCCACTTCCGGATCGGCCACCCAGTTCTTTACGCATCGTGGAAAACGATATGGCCACATCATCGATCCTCGCACCGGTTGGCCGGCCGAGGGAGTCCACTCTGTGACGGTGATCGCACCGACCGCAGCCGAGGCGGAGGCCTTGTCGACCGCCTTCTACGTAATGGGACCTGATGCGACTGCCTCCTACTGCCGCGATCGTGCCTCTCTGAAAGTCCTCATGGTCCTCCCAGGGACCAGGCAAGGGGAGATCGAAGTCCAGGCGATCAATCTTGCCGACGAGGAGTGGCAAATCGCGGCGGCGGAAGAAAAGTCGCGGCAGCTTTGAGGCCAAGCATGAAAAAAGCCGGCGCTGGTCGACGACCAACACCGGCTTTCGAACATCTTCCGTGCGATCACCAGGGGTAGTGCCCCCCACGATGATAGTGGTAGTGACCCGGAATGACGTCGTAGTGATCGTAGTGGGGGACGACTTGCGGCGGGTAGTAGTGCAAATGCCCGCGCCCGTGGAGACCACTATGGTAACCGGCGCCCCACGCGCCTCGATAATACTGCGACCGCGGGTGGCCATAGTATCCACGTCCGTAATGGCCGTGGGGACTGCCGATATCGATGTGAACGCCACGCGATCGGTAGTGAATTCCCTGGGCCTCGGCGGTCGATACCGGGCCAAAAGCGAAACCGAGGGCGACCAGCGCGGCCGCGAGTGGAAGGGTCAATTTGGACATGGGAGGGTCTCCGTCGGGGGGGCTGCTGAGGAGTGGCACTAATTGCCACCATGCACTTCTACCGAAGCAAACCCTACGCCCAACCGGAACAACCGAACCGCAAGTCGTTTTACACCAAAGACTTATTCCACTTTGACGTAATTTGGCCCCGATCAGGGTGCAATGGAAACCGTCGCAGTTTCACGACACAGCGCCATCACCATGACAACAGAGATCTCCCCTGGTCACCGGGCACGAAAACCTCAGAACCGCGGCGGCCCCGCAGTATCACGGCTTGTCCCGAAGAAGTTCTTCGGTTCGCTGGAGGAGGAACTCCCGCCGTTCTTTGAGGAATTTCTCGAGCTCGGGGGGATTGGTCCCCTCGACAGGTCCCACGGCTGCGTGAAACGCTGACGCGGATGTGAGTCGCCTGGTTTCTTGATCGACTTCCGCTTCAATTAGCTCCCGGTAACTATCGATCTTGGGCCCTAGCACGGTCCAATCGAGTGACTTCTCGGCGATCTGCCGGACTTTTTCGAGATAACTGGCACGGAGTTCGGGCACATTCAAGAGTTTGCTTCTCAATGGCATGCGTGGGTCGTCCGTCGCCACCAGCGGCTCTAACTTCGGTCCCCCTTCTCGGGGGCCTCCTCCCGGTCCTCCGAACCCGCGTCGACCACCGGGTCCTGGGCGGAATTCCCTGGGGCCTCCTTCCCCGTCTCTGGCCACATCTGGATCGAGGCCACGAGGTGGACCAAAACGTGGCGGACCATCTGGTGGAGGAGGTCCCGGCTCGCGATCGCGGCCTTCGCCTTCCCGCGGCGGACGATTTCCAGGGCCTCCCCCTCGCCGGTCGGTTCGAAACCCGAATCCCGGCCCACCCCCGCCGCGAAACGCCTCGTTCATGTCGTGGGGGATGAAATGGAAGCAGCCTTTGGGATCGAGATAGAGAGAGTAGTCGCTTGCCCTCACCCAGTAGCCGTCGCTGTTGACCAGCGCGACGTCGAGTGCGAGAAACCATAGAACGTTGTCGATATCGACCAATCCTTCGAGCTTCGATTGCAACTGATCGGGGGGAGTCTGCTCGAGCGTGCGACAGAGTTCGATCAATCGTCGCCACGCCGCCTCGTTCTCTTTTGATTTGATCGCAAATCGTTCACGGTAAGGCGCGATCTCCTCGCCGAGATAGCGCAATCCGCCATCTCCCATCGGGCTTCCATCGACCTTCCATCTGGTCCCTTGGGTCGTCTCATAGTTGTCCCTCAGAAAATCCTTATTGAATTGTTGGGCACTCACATAGATCCCCCAGCTCTCGCCATTGATCACCACGTGAACGAAATTGACCTTGGGGACTGGCAGATATTCGCGTGCGATGTCCGCATAGAGAATCGAACTCATCAGCGACGCGTCCCCATTGGCATTAAGCAAGTTGAGCGTGCGATAGCCGTGGAGTTGCTGATCCTCCTCCAAAAAATCGAGCGACAAATTGAGCGAACGCATGTAGCCCCGTGGCACCATCATGTAGCTCGACTGCCCACGAAAATGGACTCCTACTTGCTGGTATTGCTTGCCATCGACCGTGAGCGTCGCGGGGACCTCGACATCCGTGTTGTTGAACGCTTCGAGTTCCTCCTCCCAGTCGTCTCCTTCAAATTCGAGAAACAGGGTCCGCAACACCAGGGGATCATAAAGCCCAGCCATGGGATGAGAGGAAACCTCGCCCGGCTCGATCTTTCGCCCTGCCTTGGGTGACTCGCGATCGCTGCCACGCCCTGGCCCGCCAAAGCCTCCTCCCCCCGGTCGACCTGGGCGTCCAAAGCCGCGTTGGGGGGGTGGCGCCTCCTCCCGCGCCTTCTGCCGCTCCTGCCGGTCGAGCCAGCCATTGCCATCCGCGTCGAACTGCCGGCGAAGTTGACGCTCCTCGCCGAAGCCTGGCGGAGGACCAAAGCCGCGACCACCAAACCCTCCTGGAGGTCCTTGGGGACGTGCGGCACCTTCCGGGACGCTTTCACCCGGCGGAGTGGGAGGTGCCGTCTCTTGTGCCTCGACCGACGAAATTGCAGCAAGCTGCCATGCGATGGCAATCGAAATCGCCATTGAACCAATACGGGTAACCATCGGGGCTCTCAAGAAGTCAATGGAAAGGTCATTGCGCGCGAGGGCAGGATCAAAACCGTTGTCGGCGGGTCGATCCCCCACGAGACGATCAGAAGTAAACCCCGCGATCGACTGTCGGTATCGCTTACTGGGGGGCCGGAGGGCGCGGGAGCGCGGCCTCACGGACGTTGGGGATCGTCTTGGTACGGCCCGTGAGGAAGAGTTCTCCCTCCGCCAGTTCGAGGGCCTCGAGAATTCGCTGCTGCTGGTCGACGGAATCCCACATTCCCCGTTCCACAAGCAGGATCGTGTTCCCCTCGTTCTGTGTCCAGCGGATTGGCAGATCGAGCCCCTGGGTTGCCTTCGACAACTGGTCGAACAGGTCGTTCTTGGGTAGCGGAAGCGTACCCGCGAGCACCTGCCGCACTTCCACGGCCAGGTCCCCATCGGTCGTCACAAAAGGCTCGACTTCGATGCTGACGACCGTATCGACTCCAGCAAAGGTCGATTGAGCCGCGAGAAATACCGCATCTGGCGTGATGGCGACGCGCGGTTCGCGGATCGACTTGGGGAGCAGTTCCGGAAAGGCCTCGGGCAACTTCGTGGCGAGCCACCCGTTGAGCTCATCGGCGGAAATGACGGTATGCCATTCTCCTTCATCCTGAAGATCACTGTGCAAGGCCGAGAACCGGCTTTCCAGTTGATGGCTCTGCTGCTCGAGTTCCTCTGGAGGACGCTCGAGGGCTGCCCGGTAGTAGGGATGAACCTGCGTGACGGCCGAGTAGAGGCCAGCCGTGGTGACAATGGCTGCCAACAGCCCCACAAGGACCACTACAATCACAATTCGCTTCCAGTTCAGCACAGTCGGAGTCTCCTTGGGCCGGCGGTCGAATGGTAGGGAGTTGGCGTCGTCAGGTCAACGCACACGCCGGCGGGCGCAAGCTGCGGCAACACGCTGTCTGCAAGGGAGTTGGGCAGAAAGGTCCCTTGCCCAGTCTTTTCCGGCGGATCGGTTCTGGCCCTAATCCGCCTGACGCCCGAGCTGGCGCCCCAGACGGGCCAGATCGTCAGCCCAGGCTTGCAGCACGTTGGGGAGATTCACGTGGCGGCCCACCTGGTACTCCGCCTCCATCGTTCGCTCCGCCGACGCCATCCAGGCCGCGGCGCGAGGGGAGTCGGGCGCGTGGCCGAGCAATCCCCGGAAGTGGTCGACCACCAGACCGAGCAGGGCGAGCGCCGCTTCCCGTTTTGGTCCGGCATCCTTCGCGGACTCCTGGACAAACCGTTGGACCGCTTCCACCACGGCGACGCTGTCGGGGATCGCACGGCTCAGCGAATCGACCACGCTCCCCTGCACCTGCCACAGATCTGGAATCAGCATCGTCCTTGCCCGATCCAAGCTCCCTTCGGCCGCGACGGCGATCCTGCGGGCTTCAGATTCCGTCGCGACCAACTCCCATTCGAGTAGCCATCTGGCAATCAGGTCGTCGGCAAGGGGGGCGAATGGCATGACTTGGGCTCGCGACCTGATCGTCGGCAACTGCTTGGCTAAACTGGTTCCGATCAGGATCAACAACGAGCGTGGCGGGGGCTCTTCGAGCGTTTTGAGCAAGGCGTTGGCGACTTCGCTACTGAATGTGTCGGCATCGTCGATAATCGCGATCCGCCGTGCCCCGAGCATCGGCTTCAGCGACAAATCGTGACAAAGTCCTTCGCGATGCCGATTCTCCTTGGCTCCGACAAACTGTTCCAGCACCAGTTGCGAACGGTCGGCACGCTGGGCCACCTCCAGCAAGTCAGGGTGATTGCTTGCCAGGCAAAGGCAACAAGGGTCGCATTCCCCACAAGGGGCGAGTTCCACGGGATCGACTCGCTGGCAAAAAAGTGCCTGAGCCAGACGCCGGGCGAATGTCCGCTTGCCGACTCCCCCGGGGCCGACGAAGAGATATGTACTCGCCAGACGTCCGCGCTGGAGCGTCCGGCGAAAACGCTCGACGACCTGCTCCTGTCCAACAATGCCAAGTGCCATCGGGTCTCGGTCTGCTTGGAAATTCGGGAACGACTATTTGGTCGCCGGTTCCCCAAAGGTACACTACATCGCAGGGCATTGCCCCCAGGGCGCTCGCCCCCCTAATCGTACCCTCAGGCCCCTGGTCTCATCCAGGCTGTCCCATGTCAACCTCCGCCCTCGTCATCGCCGAGTGTCCCCATTGCCGCAAGCAATTCAGGGTCGAGGGTCAGCATGCCGGGCGTTCGACAAAATGCCCCAGTTGCAAGGGGACGTTTGTCATCACGCCCCGCTCCGCCCCGCCGGCGGTCGAACAGGCCGAAACGCCCCACCCGATCGAGTACATCGGGATCAACTGCATGACCTGCGAAACACGTTACTACGGCACGCAGCGCGAACTCGATCGGCCCCTCCCCTGCCCCGACTGCGGCACCCCCAACGTCTTGCGACGTCAAGCAAAACGGGACGTCCCGCAGCGCCCGGCCGCTCTCGACGGCGAGCAGTACGAATTGTGGGAAGGAGACGACCAACCTTGGGGCGTTGAACTCGCGCGCCAGCAAACGCCGCTGGTGCGCGTGACGTGCGACCACTGTGAGACGATCACCTACGTCGGGCCCGAGTTGGTTGGCTCGATCGTCGCCTGTGGCGACTGTGGGAAGCAGGTGAGGGTGCGCACCCCCCAGCCCACCCCCCCCGCGGGCCCACAACCGGTGAAACCGGGTGACGAGTATCAACTCGACGATGCCTGGTCGGGATCGCTGGAGCCCTCCACAGTCGCCCCCGCCTACGAGAAGCTCTATGCGGAAGTCGACCCCGAGGAGCGCGAACGCCAGATCCGCCTGGTTGCCACCGATCGCAAGGCGCGCCCCAAACTTCCCGGCCAGCCTCTCCTCACTGGCTATGGCTCGTTCTTTATCGGCCCTGGAATTCTCATTCGTTGGTTCACATTGAGCCTGATGACCGCGATCGCCGCGGCACTGACCTTGCTGGCTGCCTCCATCGCGTTCGACGGGCTTGCCACAATTGCCGCGCTGTTTCTTGTGATCTGTGCCTTCGGGATCGCCGTCCTCTGTTTTGGAGCCGCGTCGGCCTGTGCGGTTGCCATCCTGGCCGAAAGCTCCGAAGGAAATTCCCACGTCCACGAGTGGCCTACCACCAACCCCACCGACTGGATGATGGAAACCATGGTCGTGTTGTTCGCACTGGGGGCCGCGGGGCTCCCCGGCGGCGGCACCGCCTTCCTGCTCAACGTGCCGACGCCAGTGGCCATGGCCATGTCGCTGGTGAGCATCTGGCTCTGCTTTCCGATCACCCTGCTCTCGTCGCTCGAGGGCTCTTCTCCCTTTTCGCTGCTGATGCCTGGCGTGCTTGGCAGCTTATTTCGCTGCGGTCCCTGGTGGCTCCAGTTCTATATCCTCTCGGGGCTATTGCTGGTCGTAGTCGCCGGGGGGATTGCGATCGCCATGCTGCTCTCGCCCGCGGCGGCCATCGTGTTGATCCCCCTGGGGTGGTTGGGGACTGCGGTTTATTTCCGCATGTTGGGGCGGCTGGCGTGGCGCATTCGCGCAGAAGAATAGTGCCCCACTCCGGAGCAGCCTAGACCGGCTGGGCGCTAAGCACATTGCGAACCAATTGCCGCAACTCGCGTTGCTTGATCGGCATGACGGTCACGGCACGGTGACCGCCGACCTCCGCCTCGTCTTGCCACTGGCGGTGCGACTCGTCGAGCATGAGAATCGCCGGCACGTCGCGCGTCCCCGGCTCGCGCCCGAACTTGTTGAAGACTTCGAGCGCATCGCGGCCGATGTGGCCGCTCGAAAACAGGACGACATCGGCCGTCGTCGTATCGGCATAAAAGCGGTCGAGCGCCCGCACCGGATCGCTCGCCACGAGAACCCGATAGCCGTGACGTTTGAACAGTTCGCGGAGGATGTCTTGCATCTTCACGCTGGCTTCCACCACCATCAGCCGCCGTGGCTGCCCCTGCGAGTCATGCCCTTCGCCGCTGACAAGTTCGGGTCGCAATTCGGCATCGGCGGAACCCTTTTCCTCGAGCCGCCGGATCACCAGCTTGAGGTCGGTGAGCATCTCCGCCGGGGTTTGATAGCGCTTCTCGGGGTCGAATTCGATCGAACGCTGAACGACCTTCGTCAACATCGGCGGAACATCGGGCGCCACCGACAACAGCGGCGGAATCTCCTGAAAAGTCGCCTTGCTGAACTGCTTGCCACGATCGCGCCCCTCGGGAATTGGCGACTTGCCCGAGAGCAGGTGGTAGAGCATGCACCCGGCAAAGAAGATGTCGCTGCGGGTGTCGTCCTTGCGAACGCCGGTGGCCCGCTCCAAGGCGGCGTATTCGATGGTCCGCTTGTTGGTCGCTTCCCCCCCCGCTTCGCTGTCGAGTGCGGCGAGCCCAAAATCGACCAACTTGGCAACCCCGTCGCTCGAGATCAGGACATTTGTCATCTTGAGGTCGCGGTGCGTCACCCCGCGCAGAAAGGCATAGTTGAGTCCAGCCATCACCCCTTCGATAATCCGGGCGGCCTCGATCGCCTCCACCTTCTTGCGGACGCGCAGGAACTCACGCAGTGTGCGACCTTCGATGAAGTCCATCACAATGTAGTGGTTGTCTCGCTTGGAGACGACTTCGTGGATCTCGACAATGTTGGGGTGCTTGAGCGTGCTGCCAAACTCCCCCTCGCGACGGAAGGAGGCCGCTTCGTCCGACTTGCTCTTTCGCAACACCTTGACGGCATACTGCTTGCTGGTCTCCCGGTGGGCGGCGCGAAAGACCCGGGCAAAAGTGCCGACGCCGGCGCAATAGAGGACCTTATAGTCGCCGTAGAAGTAGCCTGACTTCAGCCCTTGCATCAGGCGATCGAGTTGGTAGGTCGTCAGCAGGTTGCGGCGCAAGAGCGCCCGCTGAAATTCCTCGAGCGTGACCGTGTGAGTTCCCAAATCGCCCCACAGCGACTGCAATTCGCGGTGGTCGATGACCCCCACATCGAGCGCACTCTGAGCGAGCTGTTCGGCAGTCTCAATTCTCGTGCTCATGACGCTCAAGTCCGACCGCTTGTCGACGCCGGCAGCCAGGTTCCCTCTCCGACAAGGAATCCGGCACCGACCTCTCCGTTCCCATTGTTCACTGGCCCATTGTTCACTGGGTCAGTCGACCCCGAGGCGCATGGCCCACCCACTCTCGCGACAACTTCCCCGCGCCATTGTTGGCCTTGCCGATCCGCACTCCGTCAATCGAGTTGAGCCTTGTAGGCATCTCGTTCGCGCCGCGTCGCCTCTAAATCAAACATCAAGTATTTCATGTCGAGCCGCAACTGCCCCAGGGCATCCTGAACCAACGTCAGGATTCGTCGCCGACGCTTCGTACTCTCTAGTACCCGGTCGAGCACCGGCAAGATTTGCTCCGCATACTGCTCGGGAAGATTCCGCACGAATTCGGCAAGTTGCCGCACGTCGGCGGGGATCTCTTCGTTGGCAGCCGTGGTGTTGAATTCGACATCGGGCATGGGAGGTCACTCCAAGGAAGGGTTGTGGATGCTGGCCACTCAATGCAGTCAGCGCGCCAA
The DNA here is from genome assembly GCA_964650265.1 of uncultured Planctomycetaceae bacterium. Classification (GTDB taxonomy): domain Bacteria; phylum Planctomycetota; class Planctomycetia; order Pirellulales; family Lacipirellulaceae; genus CAZYQQ01. The sequence goes on along the minus strand of CAZYQQ010000004.1, from coordinate 19,230 downwards.
TGCCCTCTGGCTCGAAACAGCAATTCACCCGCAACCGATTATACGCAAACAACTTACGACTTATCAACTGGCTCGGCCACGGCCTCCCGCCGATTGCCTGCCATGTGGCGTTTCCACCACAAATTGCCCTAGGGTTGTCGCGGAATCCCTGATAAAAGCCCCAATTGCGTCGAAATCGTGCCGCTCCTCTTCTGTTGACTTCGTGCATCATGCCGAGGCGATTGTCACCACGTTTCCTGTCATGCTCCGTGGGGCGCCGTTTCCGCGCGGCGATCGTTGGGCCCCTCCTCTCCTGCCTGGCCCTGCTCACCGCTCCCTTTGCTTTTCCGCTGAGTCTGGACGCCGCCGATGTCGCCTGGCGCGAAGGGTACGAAGCGCCGGAGCCCTCCTGGGTCTTGCTCGGCCCAGCCGAGGCCAAACTCCTCTCGCGGCAGCGCCGGCAAGGGAACGAAAACGGTGTCGCCCTCTATTTCGAATCGATTACGACGAGCGCGCCAGCAGGGCTGACGGCCCAAGTGGCTCAGCCCGTCCCAAAAGCCCCACTGATCGACGAGTTTCGAGCGACGGTCCGCATCCGCTCCCCCCAGGCGGGGTTGCGGATTGGCGTCGAAGTCGTCTGCCCCCGCTCGACCGACAAGGGATTGTCGGAACCCGCGCGGCTGCTGGTGACGGGAACGCGCTACATTCGCCCGGGTACCTGGCAGACGCTGGTCGCCGACGACCTCCCGCGTGCTGCGAAGCGGCAAGCACGGTTCCAGAAAACGGCCTCTGGAGCCCCCTTCGACCTGCAAGAGGCCTATGTCGACCGAGTCGTGTTGATCCTCCCGGGTGGCCCCAAGCCCACCGCGGTCGACATCGATGAGGCAGCACTCCACGGAGTCATCTTCGCCCCTGCCCGAGCAGTGCGGCAAGCCGCTCACACGGTCGATCCGGTCGAGGCACCGATCCTGGAAGGCCCCTTGTTGGAATCGGTCCTGGCCAGCCCAGCGGCGCCAGAGATTCGCCGTGTCGAGGTTGCGAGGCGGGGTGAAACGATCACCGTGTCGGGTGCGCCATTGCTGCCCCGCATCGCTCGGCATCACGGCGAACCGATGACCAGGCTCGCGGAACTCGGCTTCAACACAGTCTGGCTCGACCACGTCCCCACCGCGCAGGAACTTGCCGACGCCTATCAAGCGCGCCTGTGGGTGATCGCTCCTCCACCAGATGCGGAAGTTCTCAAAAATCTTCCGGCGCAAAGCCCGTGGCAAGCGGTGCTTGCCTGGTCCCTGGGTCGGGATCGTACGGCGATCGACCTCGATGCAACCCGATCTCTCGCCGAAACGACACGTCTCGCCGATCAACAGTTCTCGCGTCCGTTGGTCGTGGGGACACTCGATCGCCGACGGACGTACGCCCAGCTTGCCGACATCGTTGTCGATTCGCGCACGCCATGGTCGAGCGATCATGCCCCGTCGGCCTCGGTCCGCCTGTTGGGGTGTGCCCGCTGGGTCGCGGTGGAGACGCAGCAATCCCCTTTGGCCCAAGCCCAATCACTCGCCTTTGCCCCCAGCCAGCCGGAACTTGCGTGGCACCCGCCACTCATGATTCGCCAACTGGCAGTGGAGTCGGTCGCCGATGGAGCGCGCGGGCTCTTGATCGAGGCTGGCGACTCGCTCGCGGGCCAGCAGGCTCCCGTCCGTTCGTTGGCCATCCAACTCGAGCTCCTCCACCGCGAGCTTTCGCTCCTCGAACCTTGGCTGGTCGGGGGAAAAACGGTGGCGGGGGCGAGTGTCGACCGACGGGCCGAGTTGGTCCCTCGATCGTGGCAACTCGAACGGGCGCGGCTCGTCATGGTTCCTCCCCACGCGCCTCCTGCCCCTCCCGCCTCCCCGATCGAGACCTTGACGGTCGCGGGGGTTCCCGAAACGGCCTCGGCTCATCTGGTGACCACCGCGGGACTCGTCCCCTTGGAGGTTCATCGGGTCACGGGGGGACTCCGTGTCGTCGTGGGGGATATGTCGGCGGGCTCGCTCCTGCTGTTGACCGACGACCAGCGAGCCATCGCCCAACTCCATGAGCACACGTCGAAACATGCCCAGCGGTCGGCAAGAGGGGAACGCGACCTGGCCATGGGAGAGCTCGTTGCGCTCGACACCGCGCTCCAGGAGACATGGGGGCGAGACCGCGAACCGACGGCCGATCCACTTGCCCATGGCAAAGGGATGCTTCAACAGTGCGATCTCTTGCTCGCGTCCCGCGATTATCCGCGTGCGTTGCAACTTGCGCGAACGCTCCGCTACGCTGTTCATCGCCAGAGCCAGCTAGCCCAAAATTCAGGCACCACGGCCGCTTATCGCCACGAGAGTTGGCCCATCCGGCAACGTCCCGCCGCGTGGGGAAGCGCGCGTGCGTTACGGCAAGCGGCCGATTCGCTCCCACGTGGCCCTAATTTCCTGCCTGCTGGCGACTTCGAGCAACTCGACCAGGCCCGCGGGGCGGGTTGGACTCATCTCCACTACGACTCGCAAGCGTGGCACACGTCGGTCGCACTCGTCGCCGATTCCCCTCGGCACGGAGCGGCCGCTCTTCGTCTGACAGCGGCGGCCGTGCCGGGGCAGGTGTCGGATGTCGCCCCTTGGCAGCCCCTGGTTTGGATCAATTCCCCCACACTCCCCTTCCCCCAAGGGGCGACTGTCGAAATCACCGGTTGGGCCCGATTGGAGACCCCAGGAACGCTTGTCGTCAGCGATTCGCTCGGCGGAGAAGAACTCGCCTTGCGAATCGAGGAGACCAATGGCTGGGAGCAATTCCGGGCGATTCGATCGGTCGGACCGACTGGCGTGCTGAGCCTGCGCATCGGCCTCGTCGGAACGGGTCAGGCCGATGTCGACGCGGTCATGATCCGCCAAATCCTCCCCCCTTCACGTCAGGTCCCTGCCACGGCGGGGGCGACGCCGGCGAGGCCGCGGTAGCAGTCGCCAGCCTAGCGGAAATAGGCGACCGCGTTCTCGAACAAGGCGAGGCCATCTCCCCGCTCCCGCTGCGGCCGCCGCGTCCACTGGGGATGCTGGTCGCCACGGATGAACCGCTCGGGATGGGGCATCAGCCCCAACACTCGCCCCGTCTGGTCGCAGATGCCGGCAACATTCCCCTCGGAGCCATTCGGATTGGTCGGGTATGGAAGTTGGCCGCTCTTTTCGGTGAAAGCCCCTTCGCCATTGCAGTAGCGCAGCACGAGCCGGCCCTCGGCCGCCAGCCGCTCCATGACGCTGCTGTCGCGTGCCACGAACTTACCCTCGGCGTGCGCGACCGGCAGTTCGCACTGGTCGAGTCCGGCAAGGAAGACGCACTTCCCAGCGGCGACCGCGAGGTGGACCCAGCGCGCCTCGTAATGGCCCGAGTCGTTCCACGCCAATGAAGCTTGTGGACCGTCGGCATCGTCGATATCGAGCAGGCCGGTCTTCATCAGCACCTGAAAGCCGTTGCAGATCCCCAGCACCAGGCCTCCTCGATCGCGGAAGCCGAGCAGGGCCTCGGCCAGCTTCAACCGCAGTTGATTTCCCAGCACGCGTCCCGAGGCGATGTCGTCCCCATAACTGAATCCCCCCGGAAGGCAAAGAATCTGCTGGTCCGCGAGCAGGCCCGAGTCCTCGATCAACTGGTTGACATGGACTCTCTCCGCGTGTCCACCCGTCAGGTCGAACGCATAAGCTGTTTCCACATCGCAATTCGTGCCAGGAGCACGGAGGACTAGGACCTTGGGGACTGCCATAAATCAAATCAGCTCACTATTGAGAGAGAATTGCGGAGGAAGGCCCCGCACGGGTGTTAGCGCATGGAGGCCAGCGGTGCCTGCCAGGCACGCTTCAGTTCGTCAATGGGAAGATCGATCACGCGCTCATTGTTGCATTCCACAACCAGTTGACAACCGCTGGTGACTTCACCGACCCGTGCCACCGGAACCGCACCGTCGAAGCAGCTTTCGAATTCCGTCGCCTCGGCAACCGGCACCTCGACCAGGAAGCGAGAATTCGACTCGCTGAACAGGAGGGTCGTCGCAACGAGACCCGCATGTTCGCAAGGCCCCTTGTCGGCATCGATCGCGGCCCCCAACCCGCCAGCAAACGCCATTTCAGCGGCACACACGGCGAGCCCCCCTTCGCTCAAATCGTGGCAAGCGCGGACGGTTCCCCGTTGGATCGCCTGATGGACCGCGGCAAAGGTGGCTTTCGCCCGAGGGGGATCGACCTTTGGCACCTCTCCCCCACTCAATCCCCGCACCATGGCCCAGTGGGAGCCTCCCAACTCCGACTTCGTCAATCCGACAAGATACAGCAGGTTCCCGGGCTCTTTCAGGTCCATCGTCACCGCATTCGCCGCGTCGTCCATTTGCCCCATGGCGCTGATGAGTAGCGATGGGGGGATCGCGATCGTCTGCCGAACTCCATCGGAGTCAACGAAACTGAATTCGTTGTTGAGACTATCCTTGCCGCTGATAAACGGGGTTTCCAGCGCGAGCGAAAGATCGTGACAGGCCAGGGCGGCGCGGACCAAAGTGCCCAGGGTCTGGGGCTTCTCGCAGTCGCCCCAACAGAAGTTGTCGAGAATCGCGATGCGTTGGGGGTCGGCCCCCACGGCGACACAATTGCGAATCGCCTCGTCGATGGCGCTGGCCGCCATGTGGTACGTGTCGAAGTCACCATAGCGGGGGTTCATCCCGCAAGCGATCACCAAAGCCCGCTTGCTGCCGAGTACCGGGCGAACCACCGCGGCGTCGCCTGGCCCATCGTTGGTCGCGCCAACCAGGGGCTTCACGATGCTCCCCCCTTTCACCTCGTGATCGTACTGGCGAATGATCCATTCCTTCGAGGCGACGTTATAAGAGCCCAAAATGGCAAGCAGATCGGCACCCGCGTTTCCAGCTTGCGGAATCTCGAGTTCCTGCGCCGGAACTGGCCGAAACTCCGCTTCGCGAACCACGGGGGGGCGTCCCTTGTGAAGAAACGTCATGTCGAGGTCGGCCACTTCCGTGTCGCCGTACTTGAGGACCAATCGTCCCGTCGGTTCAAAACGTCCGATGACCGACGCCTCGACTCCCTCGCTGGCACAGAGCCGCTGCAGCTCTTCGAGGTGTTGCTCCGGCACCGACACCACCATCCGCTCCTGCGCTTCGGAGATCCAGATTTCGGTGTACGACAGCCCTTCGTATTTCAGCGGAGCCCGATCGAGCCACACCTCGGCCCCGATCTCCTCTCCCATCTCCCCGACGGCACTACTGAAGCCCCCTGCCCCACAATCGGTCACGGCCGTAAACAGGCCTCGATCCCGGGCCGCGAGCAAGACATCCTGGACTCGCTTCTCCTCGATCGCATTGCCGATCTGCACCGCCCCCCCCGAGAGGGTTTCGCTTTCGCTCGTGAGTTCAGCGCTCGAAAACGTGGCGCCGTGAATCCCATCCCGGCCGGTCCTCCCCCCCATGGCGACGATGAAGTCGTGTGGCTGGGCCTTGCCAAACGCCTTGTCGTGCGGCAATAGCCCCACATTCCCGCAATAGACCAACGGGTTGCCCAGGTAACGCGTGTCGAAGTAGACCGCGCCATTCACCGTGGGGATTCCCATCCGATTGCCGTAATCGCGGACCCCTTCGACCACTCCCTGCATCACGCGACGGGGGTGAAGAACCCCCGCGGGGAGTTGGTCGGAGGGAAAATCGGGAGGAGCGAAACAGAACACGTCCGTATTGCAGACAGGCTCGGCCCCGAGGCCGGTACCCAGGATGTCGCGAATGACTCCCCCGAGTCCGGTGTTCGCCCCTCCATACGGTTCGAGGGCCGAAGGATGATTGTGCGTCTCCACTTTGAAGGCGACATGATGCTGGTCGTCGAACGTGACGACGCCAGCGTTATCGGCGAAGACACTGACGCACCAGTCGTTCGCGCCCCACTCGCGGCGCAACTGCTGCGTCGCCGCGAAGATGGTCTCCTTCAGCATGTTTTCGAATCGCCGCGGCCCATGTTCGTCGCGATAGTCGATTCGTCCCGCCAACGTCTTGTGGCTGCAATGTTCGCTCCAGGTTTGCGCAAGCGTCTCGAGTTCCACGTCGCTGGGGGCCCTTCCAAGTTCCCGAAAGTAGCGCTGGATTGTCTGCATTTCGGCTAGCTGGAGATAGAGTTGACCGCTCCGGCTCAGTTCCATCAAGTCCTGGTCGCTCATCTTCTCGAGACCGACGTATTGCGGCTCGAGCGTGTAGGGCTGGCCGACGTCGAGCGCATCGAGCACAAGCGGTCCCACCACCAGTTGCTCGATCGCTTCGTTCGCCAACAGCCGGCTACCGAGTTCCAGCAATGTCTTGTCGTCTACCCCGCGGAACCAATACTTGCGGCATGTCCGCACGAGCGGCGGCGTCAGGCCCAAGTCGGCGATCGCCCGTTGCGTGCTGAGCGCCACGGGATCCATCACGCCTGGCTTGAGCAGCACGTGCAGGAGCCTTGGTTCGCCCTCTCCCGCGAACCACTCAGGGGGGTTGGCTAATTGCCCATCTCCCACGGGGGCGGCCAACGACCGCTCGACGACCCGATCGGTGAGCAGTTCCTCTTCGAGGAGGCTCACATCCTTGCGCGTCAGATGGCTTCCATCGAGCAAGAAGACCCGCGACGTCGCCACTTCGAAATCGCCGCCGATTCCAAGTTCCGCGCCCCCTTGCTTGACCCTCGCCGCCAGGCGATCGAGTTCTCCGCTCCTCGGCAGTACGTCAACTTCCCAAAGCATCTCGGATTCGTTTCCCTTCGGCGAGTAAATTCTCAAGCGACTCGTCGTCCATGCGAACGAGGGCCTCCCTTAGACGGTCGAGCTGGACCTGAAACTCCGCGACGGCGGTTGTGACTTCGGCCCGGTTCGAACTAAAAATTGGGCGCCACAGCCCTGCGTCCCCCCCTGCCACCCGAGTTGTATCGAGCCAGCCGCTGGCCGCCAAGCGGCCAATTGATTCCGGGGTCGCCAAGGCCAAGGCGGTGGCCACAAGATGCGGCAGATGGCTCGTGCGAGCCAGGGCAGCGTCGTGGACTGCTGGACTGAGGCATTCGGAAGCCGCCCCCAGCGACTCCCAAAACTGGCGTGCCCGGTCGACTAGCTCCGGTGGTGTCCTGGCGGTGGGAGTCAGGACGACGGTCTTTCCCTCGTAGAGGTCTTCCCGCGCGTACCTGGCCCCCGAACGGTGATCGCCCGCGAGCGGGTGGCTGCCGATGAAGACTTGGGATCGCAGTTTTTGCTCCACCTCGGCGACAATTTCTCCCTTCGTGCTGGCGACGTCGGTCACCCAGGCCGAGGGAGGGAGGTGGCTCGCGGCCTGCAAGACGTGGCCGGCTACCTGATCGACCGGCGTGCAAATGACCGCCAGATCGGCCGATTCGAGCCCATTTTTCCAGTCGGACTCGCCGCGGTCGATAATTCCCTGCTCCACGGCTTCGGAAAGCCGCTCACGGGAACGCCCGATGCCGACAACCTCACCTGCCAATCCCCGCTGCTTGAGAGCTTTGGCGATCGATCCGCCCAACAGGCCCACGCCGACGATGGCAACCTGCTGGTAGCGGTTCATCCTTGGTCTCACTTAGGGAACATGAGGGGGACTGGCGGGCAAAAAAAGATGATACCAGAGCCAAAACGCATTTTTGCAGGGGGCATTCCCCAGCCGATGAAAACTAGTCTCAAAAAGGTTACAATCGGGACAATTGGAAGACAAAATGGGGCTTTCGAAGCGGTTGCGTGCGTAGAAGCGAAGAAACGCTCGGATGGGAAGGCAAAAAAACCACTTCCCTGTGTTTTTGCTCTGTCCAAAACTCGCCTCAAACCGCAAAATCTCCAGCAGGTTGCGTGAGCGCGCGAGAAACTACGAGTTTTACGAGGTATAGGATAGGTATCAAATTTGCATCCCGGGGTTTCGGGATGAAGACTGCACATTGCCGGGACGCCGGGCGTGATTGCCCCGCTCCCTGCTAGCCACCTCTTTGGGGAGTCGAAGTTACCATGACCGGCCGCATTGTCGCAAAGCTTGCGTCTCTGCTGTTCCTAGCCAGCCTCTGTTTCCCGAGTGCTTCATTTGGTCAGGAGTGGGCTCGCAAGATGTTCGAAACCACGGAACACGATTTCGGCACCGTGGCGCGCGGAAGCGATACCGTCTACCGCTTCCAAATTACGAACTGCTACGAGGAAGATATCCATATTCAAAGCGTCCGCTCCAGTTGCGGGTGTACTTCCCCCTCGATCGAGAACAACCTGATCAAGACCTGGGAAAAGGGATACATTGTCGCCAAATTCAACACGCGGGGCAATTTCACCGGGAACCACAGCGCAACCTTGACCGTGGTGATTGACAAGCCTTTCCCGGCTCAGGTGCAGCTCCACGTCCACGGCAACATCCGTGGCGATGTGGTCTTTCAGCCGGGTGCCGTGAGTTTCGAGGATGTGGACCAAGGGACTTCCAAGCGACGGAGCGTCGGAGTCCGCTACGCCGGAAAGAGCAATTGGCGGATCGAGGATGTCGTCACCGCCAGCGAGAGCAGCTCGCACTACCAGGTGGAACTGGTAGAGACCAAGCGCGTGGGTGGGGTTGTCGAGTACGATCTCAACGTGGAACTCAAGGAATCGGCTCCAGCCGGATTCCTGCAGGATCAGCTCATTTTGGTCACCAGCGATCAAAGCAACCCGCGCATCCCCCTGAAGATCGAGGGTCGCGTCATTCCCGAAATCTCCCTCGCCCCCGAAAACTGGGTGATGGGAGAAGTGGGATACGGCCAGCAACAGACGAAGAAGTTTATCGTCCGCGGCAAAAAGGACTTCAAAATTGCCCAGGTCGATTGCGACGATCCCTCGTTCCAGTTCAAATTCGACACCGAAAAGGAGGCGAAGGTCCACGTGGTGGAAGCCACGTTCTCCCCGGCCAGCGAGGGGAGCGGAAACCTGAAGAAGGAAATCACCGTCGTGACAAACCTCGGCGAGACTTTCGCCGCGAGCGCCTTGGCCTACGCCAGGATCGTCGCTCCGGCGGAAACGGCCACCGTCGAGGAGAAGGAGACGGTCTCCCCTCCGCGGGAGACGGCCACCGCCGAAGTCAGCCGCTAGCAGCACTCCCCCGACGGCAGGCCACGCTAGCATTCCGAGCAGGCCTGACGAGCACGATTCTCCAAGGCACCCGGCGTTCACGGCACGCCGGGTGCCTTTGTGTTTGGCATCCCGCTGGCATTCGGGCATTTGCATACAGCCCCTTTGCACTTGACGCCTTTTAGGGGGTGTCGTAGTCTCCGCCGCCTCGTCTCGTGGGCCCGGCACTGCCGTTTGGTTTGCGCTCTCCATGCGACGGTCGCCGACTCGCCCTCCAACCGTCAACGGAATCGGTTTAGAAAGCACGGATGAATCGCCCAGCCCGCTCAAGTGTACTCTTGTGGCTTGGATGCCTGGTGGCACTCAATGGATGTTCATCCATGTCGAGCGGGCTCAAGGATCGCTTCGCGCCGATGAGCCCAAAAGTCGCGAGCAGCACCACCCCCGGAAGCCCCGAATGGTGGAAAAAGAACAAGCATCAGGCCGAACTCATTCCTGGCCAGGGGTATCGCGTGGCGGGAGTCCCCGGATACTTCGATGAACTAGGGCGTCCCATGACCGCCCCACTGGCCGAGGAAGCGCTCGTGCTCGATCGCGTCAATCAAAAGTCGGAGGGGTTGCTTCCCGGGCTCGATCCCAAACAGCATCTGGCGGGGGTCAAGAAGGCGGTCGGCCTCGGTCCCGATCAAAAGATGGCCCAGACGGCGCTCGCCGAGGGAAAACGACTCTATCACGCCGAAGAGTACCCAGCCGCCATCAAGCAATTCGAACAAGCCATCGCTCGCTGGCCCGATTCGACCATCGAGCAGGAGGCCCTCTACTATCACGCCTGCTCCCATTTCTTCAACGATCGCTACATCGACGCCCGCGAGTCGTTTGTCAAAATGATGGAGAAGTATCCCAACTCCCCCAACATGAACGACGCGGTCGAAAGAATGTGGGCGATCGGACAGTACTGGGAACAATACGACCAGTACCGCCACCACTATGCCACCCCTAACTTTCTCGACAAAACCCGCCCCTGGTTCGACACTCGCGGGCATGCGAAGAAGACTTACGAGAATATCCAGCTCTACGACCCGACCGGGCCCCGCGCCGACGATGCGATCATGGCCACCGCCGGCATTCACTTCCGCGCGGAGCAATACTTCGACGCCGACCACTACTACCAGTTGCTGCGGCAGGAGTATCCGCGCAGCGATTTTCAATTCGAGGCCCATCTGCTTGGGCTGCAATGCAAGCTGTTGATGTATCAGGGCCCCGACTACGATGGCTCCCCGCTCGAAGAGGCCCAGCGGCTCGACAAGCAGCTTCGCCGGCAATTCGCTGGCCGACTTTCTCCCGCGGAGCAAGAGCGGCTCAACCAAACCCGTGCCCAGGTCGCCGCGGCGATTGCCCAGCGCGACATGACGATGGCGCGGCATTACGAAAAAACGGCCCACTATGCCGCCGCCCGCTTGTACTACAGCGAACTCGTGAAAAAGTATCCCGATTCGGCCCTCGCCTCCGAGGCACGGATGCGGCTGGCGGAAATCTCCGACAAGCCGGATGTCCCCGAGGAGCGGCTGGCGTGGCTGATCGATATGTTCCCGGAAAATCCCGAGCGGACCCGCGTGGCCCAAGTTCCGGAGGTTCACGAAAAGCAAACTCGCCTGGCCGAAAATCGGCCCGCCGAGGGGACCTCCTCGAAACCCGACGCTCCGTTCAACCCCCTCCCAACGCGGTAGGTCATGACCGCACGCCAGGCACCCCACCACTTGCTGCCGCGAGTCGCGGCTCTGCTCGTGCTCATCCCCTGCTCTGCCTGCGCCACCTATCAGGTCGGAGCCGATACGCTCTATGCCCCCGACGTCCAAACGATCTACGTCCCCATGATCGAGTCGGACAGCTTCCGCCGCGACCTCGGCGAGCGCCTCACCGAAGCGATCGTGAAGGAAATCGAACTGAAGACCACGTTCAAGGTTGTCAGCACACCCAATGCCGACGCCGTCCTCTATTGCCATCTCCGCAACGATGTCCGGCGCGTGCTGGTGGAGGACGCCTTCGATGCCCCGCGGGCCCTGGAAAACAACCTCCGCGCCGAGGTGAGCTTTGTCAACCGCCGCCGTATCGGAGGGGTGGCGGTCGCCCCCCAATTCATCGACATTCCGCCCGAAATTGTCGACGTGGGGCAAACCTCGGTAATGATCCCCGCGATCGGCCAGAGCGTCTCCTCCAGCCAGCAACAGGCCATCGAGCGGCTCGCCCAACAGATCGTCGGGTCGATGGAAGAGGCATGGTGAGTGGCACACCTCCCCTGCGTCGATTAGGCTCAACGAGATGACGAGCCCATTCTCCCCCGACAGCTTCCCGATCGCCCCCGTGATCCCGCGCGCTGCGAACTGGCGTCTCCGCGCGCGGTCGCTCCGCTTTTCGCCCCTTCCCCTCTGGATGGGCATCGTCAACGTGACTCCCGATAGCTTCTCCGACGGGGGGGAGTTCCTCGACCCTCGGCGGGCCATCGACCATGCCCTCGACTTGGTGGAGCAAGGGGCCGACCTGCTCGACATCGGTGGCGAGAGCACCCGCCCCTACTCCGATCGGGTCGCTCCGGAAGAAGAGCTTCGCCGCGTCATCCCCGTGGTCGAGGCCCTCGCCTCCATGATCGATCTCCCCCTGTCGATCGACACCAGCAAGGCCCTGGTCGCTCGCGAAGCCATGGCCGCCGGGGCCGAGATCATCAACGACGTGACCGGCCTCACGGGCGACCCGGCGATGCTGGAAGTCGCCATCGAATCGCAAGCTGGCCTCTGCGTGATGCATATGCAGGGGACACCACAAACCATGCAGGACAACCCCCAATACGACAACGTCACCCGGGAAATTGCGGATTACCTCTCCCAGCGCCGCGATTCCCTGCTGGCGGCCGGGATCCCGCTCGAGCGGATTTGCCTCGACCCCGGGATCGGCTTCGGCAAGTCCCACGAGCATAACCTCGAACTGATGCAAGGCTGCCGGACGTTTCACCAGCTTGGCTGCCCGCTGCTGGTGGGCCATTCCCGCAAAGGCTTTCTGGGGAAGCTTCTCGGCGACAAGGAGCAAGACCGCTCGTGGGCCACCCTCGGGGGGGCGATCTCGCTGGCGCGGCAAGGTGTCCAGGTGATTCGCCTCCACGAGATCCGCCCCACGCGCGAAGCCCTGCTAGCATTCGCGGCCACCGGCGGCCTGACCTGAACGTTGCACTCCCCTCCCCCAATCCAGTTCCCGTTGACCCTGTCGGCAAAACTCAAGATACTTCCCCACCCTCGATCCCCGAGTCCTTGCGCGTCCGATCCCCGAGTCCTTGCGCGTCGCAACTCCCCCCCGCTGCTTCCCCTCATGAGTACCCTCTCACTCCCTCTCGCCGACTACTGCCTGCGGGTCGCCCGCCAGGCGCGGGAGGCGTCGTGCCGGGTCGCTCAGCTCCCGAGCGAGACCAAGGTCGCCTGGCTTCGCGCCTCGGCCGCGGCCATTCGAGATGCACGGGATTCCCTCATCGAAGCGAACGAGCGCGACATCGCGGCAGCTCCCGATTACGGCCTCTCGGCGGCCGCCATCGACCGGCTGCGGCTGACTCCCGAGCGCCTCGCGGGCATCGCCGCTTCGCTCGAACAGATTGCCTCCCTCCCCGATCCCATCGGCCGCGTGATCTCTTCGACCAACCGTCCCAACGGGCTCAGGATCGACAAGGTCCGCTCCCCCCTCGGTGTGGTCCTCTTCATCTACGAGTCGCGCCCCAACGTGACGGCCGACGCAGCCGCCATCTGCACCATGGCCGGCAACGCGGTCATCCTCCGCGGCGGCAAGGAGGCCATCCACTCCAGCCGTGCCCTCGTCGAACAGCTCCAACGGGCCGGAGTCGAGCAGGGCCTGCCCCCCCATGCGGTCCAACTGGTCGACGTCACCGATCGCGAAGCGGTGGGCCACTTTCTCGCCATGGGGGACCTGATCGACGTCGCCATCCCGCGTGGCGGCGAAAGCCTCATCCGCCGCGTCGTGGCCGAGGCGACGATGCCGGTCATCAAACACTTCGACGGCAATTGCCATGTCTACGTCGACGAGTCGGCCGATCTCGCCATGGCCGAGGCGATCGTCGTCAACAGCAAGTGCCAGCGGATGGGGGTCTGCAATGCGGCCGAGTCGCTGCTGGTCCACGCGGTCGTTGCCGACCGGTTCCTCCCCCGCATCGGGCAGGCCCTTGGAACCCACGACATCGCCATCCGTGGCTGCCCTCGCACCTGCAAGCTGGTTAGCCAGGCAACACCCGCCACCGAACAAGATTACCGCGCCGAATTCCTCGGACCCACGATCTCCGTCAAGGTGGTCGACTCGCTCGACCAGGCGATCGCGCACATCAACCACTATGGCTCCCACCACACCGACGCAATCGTCACCGCGAGCCTCACCGCTTCGCGCCAGTTCGCCAGCCAGGTCGATAGCAGTGCGGTGATGATCAACGCCAGCACCCGATTCAACGATGGGGGGGAGTTCGGGTTTGGCGCCGAGATCGGCATCAGCACCGACAAATTCCACGCGCGAGGTCCTTGTGGTATCGAGGAACTCACCAGCTACAAGTACGTCGTCCATGGCGAAGGTCAAACGCGCCAATAACCACAACCGCCAACTCACTTCGAAACCCGGCCCACGAGAAGTGCAAGGACGCACGCCATGAGCAACGACAATCTCAGCAAGGCAGAAATCGAAAACCTGCTCCACTCGCTCGAAGCGGGGCGTGGCGGGGCCCGTTCTCCCTCGGCAGGGGGCTACGCCCCCCCTCCCCCCCGGCTCCGCGAAAAGGTCGCCCCCTACGACTTCAAGCGCCCCGAACGAGTCGGCAAGGAACAGATGCGGGCGCTACAGACCATGCACGAAGGCTTCGGCCGCAACTTCGGGGCCGCGCTGTCGGCCCTGCTGCGAACCATCGTCGAAGTCCAACTCACCAGCGTCGACCAGCTCACCTACAGCGAATTCGTCTTCAGCCTCGAAAACCCCACCTGCTTCAACCTCATCAACGCCGAGCCGCTCGAAGGGCAGCTCATTCTCGACATCAACCCCTCGCTCCTCTTTCCCATCATCGATCGCCTGCTGGGAGGCGGCAACAACATCAGCCCACCCGCCCGCCGCCCGCTCACCGAAATCGAACTCCGACTCGTCTCCCGCATCACCGACCTCTTCCTCCAGGAGATGGTCCACGCCTGGGAGAACGTCCTCGAGCTGACCCTCAACGTCGAACGGGTCGAAAGCAACCCCCAACTCGTCCAAATCGTCCCCCCCAACGAAGTGGTGGTCCTCATCAGCTTCGAGCTCACCCTGGGTGAGTCGCGCGGCATGATGAACCTCTGCATCCCCTTCAACTCGATCGAGCGGATCGGCAACAAGCTCAGCGCCAACAGTTGGGTCACCTACAGCAAGCGACCCGCCACGCCCGAATCGATCCAGCGGATCTCCGACCAGATCAGCGGCGCGGTGGTCGAGTTGGTGGTCGACCTGGCGGAAACCACCATCTCGACCGCCGACCTCATCGGCCTTCGCGTGGGAGACATCGTCGCAACGGAAAAGGACGTCGCCTCGCCCCTCACCCTCTCCATCCAGGGCCAGCAAAAATTCCACTGCCAACCGGGTGCATTCAAGGGACGCAAGGCCATCGAAGTCGGCGATCCCATTGAAGAGAAGCACATCCTGATCGAACCACTCCCGCGGGCAAGGGATGAAGTGGCGTGAGTTGGGGGTTGGAAGATGGAAGTTGGAAGATGAGATCGTAGCTTGGGCACATTTGCCCGAGCGAGCAACCGTAGCCCGGGCTCGTTTGCCCGGGCAATTTGGGGGATAGGTTCTTAGCAGATGACGATCAATAGCTCCCCCCACGACGGAGACCGTCGTGCTACTATGTCGCTGGGTGGCTGGGGTCAGGTTGCGCCAATGGCTCTCCACATGCTATGGACTTCGCCGCAACCTGCCCCCAGATGCTTTGGGCTTCAACTGGGGGCAAGTTGCCGCCACGTCGACTATCGAGATCGAGCGTCTTCGGCAACTTGACCCCAGCCACCCTCCGGAGAATTCGAACGGGCAAACGAGCCCGTTCTACGATCTTCCATCTTCCATCTTCCATCTTCCAACCCCCAACTCACGCCCCGCGTGTTGCCTGTTCGCGAATGTCGACCCCCACAAGCTCGCTCCATGCCGCGAGGAACTGGGTGAACAGCGGGCCGGGCGCGCCGGTGCCGATGGGGGCTCCGTCGCAGTGGGTGACTGGCAGGATGCAAACCGACGTGCTGGTGAGCCAGACCTCGTCGGCGGCGAGAAACTCAGCGGGGGTCATGTCCTGTTGCGAGAAGGGGATGCCGGCCGCGGTGGCCAACTCCTCGACCACCGCCATGCTCACGCCAGGGAGGACCTTCTCGTACCGCGGGGTCACGAGGCCGCGACCCGGGAGCCAGGCGACGACGTTGGCGGTCGACGCTTCGCCGATAAATCCTTGCTGGTCGAGCAGGAGTGCCCGGGCGGTGGGATCGAGCTTGCGGGCTTCGAGGTCGGCGAGGTAGTAGTGCATGCGGCTGCGGCACTTGAGCTCGGCGGGCCAGCAGTTGGGGGGGACCTGGCGATGCTGGCTTAGGCGGAGGCTCACCCCTTGGTCGTACTGATGGGCCCAGTCGGCGAAGTGGAGTGGGAAGCCTTGGACGCAGGTCGTGGGACCATGGCCTCGGCCGGGGGTGGCAAACAGGACGATCGCCCAGTCGTCGCCTGGGAGCCACAAGTCGCGATGGCGGAGGAGGAACTGGTCGATGGCGGCGTCGAACTCGGCGACCAATGCCTCGGCCCAGAGGCCGATCACCTCGAGCGACCTGGCCAATCGGGCGAGGTGCTGGGGTTTGCGGAAGACTTTGCCATCAAAGGTCCGCAGCCGCTCGGTGACGGTCACGCCGAGAGTGAAGCCCAGGTCGTCGGGGGCGATCGCGAGGTCGGCTTCCGGAATCCAATCGCCACAGAGATAGGCCGTCCGCTGCGACATGGGGGAGCCCGACGGGAAGAGTGGGAGAGGGCTAGCGGTTGGCGACGGTCGCTTGGGCCGGCGTGCCGGTGGGCTGACTCAGGTGGTGCCAAATGGAGGCCATCCGCCGCTGAGAGCCGATGTACTTGAACAAGTCGTGCGAGCGGCCAACCGAGTTCTCGACGTTGCAGCAGGTGACGCGACTGCGGCGTTCGGAGTCGAGGCAGCAGGGGCCATGGAGGCCCATGGCGGTGGGGTTGCTCCCCTGCGAGGACCAAGGGTAATACCGCATTGCCGGGTCGCGGTCGTTGACGGTCATCCAGAGGTGATCGATCTGGTTCATCGCCAGCCCGTGGAACTGCCCCTCGCCAAACCACTGGGCATGGGTCGCCGGCGCCAGGAACGCGACTTGCATGGTGGGCCGATTGGGGTGGACCCGCTCGGGGAGGGAGAGCCCGCCGAGATCGCCGCCGGCCAGCACGTGCATCGCGCCGCCAATGATGCGGGCACCGTAGCTATAACCCATCAGACTGATGGGACTATCGGCAGGGAGTTGGTCGAGTCCCCACGCAAGTTGCCAGCCAAGGGGCCGGGTCCGGAGGGCTTTGACGCGGAAATCCCTGATGATGCCCTCCCCTTTGGAGGCAGGCCACGACCACAAGATAAACCTGACCGGTCGGTCGTCGGCCTGGCAGACGAGCGCGCGGTAAACGCGCAAACTTCGCTGCAAGGCCTCGTTGTGTGTGATTTGGTTGCCATGGACGTAGACGATGGTGAGCGCATCGGGGCCGGGCGAAGTTCGCAGTTGATCGAAATGGCCTGGCATCCAGCGTTCGCGACCGCCATCGACCGGAAGGAGTTGCGACACGGCGAGGGTCGACTCGAGCTGCACCGGGTCGGTGGTGCAACACGAGGCCCGCGTGCTGACCGCAAAGACTTCATCCTGTGGCCGCACCGACGACGCGGCGGCACAGGCCACGCCAAGCGACAGGATCAATGCGGAGGCAAGTGAACGAATAGCGAGAGGGGACAGTTTCATGGAAGGATGTCAATGTTGGAGGGGATAGCGCACTTGCGTGTGCGCGGGCACTGCGGCCTCGTTTTTTCGGCTCGTCCTTGCCTTGCGGTTACCCTGCACTCCAGTCGGGGGGATATTCCCCCTAAGCATCGGCACACACTCGGCACAGTCGCCAGCGTCGCGCGGAATCCGTCGGAAGAGGGGGATTGTATTCACCGCAATAACGTTGCCGTCACCGCAAATTGTCCGGACTACGCACATTCTAACGATGAGGTTGGATTATAGCGATTGGCGCGGATGTGTCAGCCAGGGGAACTAGGAGTGTTGAAAAAAAGCCTCAGTGGCGTTTGCACCACGCCAGGACGTGGGTTACGTTTCCCTGGCACCATAGCGGCGCACCAGGCGTCACAGGTTCCCCCCCTAGAACATCCCACCGCCCGGACCGCACTCCCGCCTCGGTCCACCCATTAATCCGGCACGGGTGCAGACGCATCCGTCTCCCTTGCCGGCCAGGAGTTGTCATGAAAAAGTTGATTGCCCTCGTCGTGTTGGCCTTGGTGCTCCCGAGCCTCACCGGTTGCGCCGGATGCGGCTGCCGCGAGCGGCTTCGCGATTGCTTCCGGCGAGGAGCGGTTTGCGGCTCGCGAAGCACGGTGGCGGCACCGGCCCCGATTGTCTATAGCCAGCCGGCCCCTGCGCAGCAGTTTGTCCAGCCGCAGCCGCAGATGCAGCCCCAATTTGTCCAGCCGACGATTCCCGCTCCGATCATGGCGGCTCCCACCCCGCAGCCGATGATGCCGCAGTACAGTATCCCGGCAACCCAGTGCTGTCCTTGTGTTCCTTGCTGCCCACCGGTCTGTCAGCCCTGCTGTCCCACCTACGACCCGTGTGGCTGTCCCAATGGAAGCTATTCGGTCGGTTCGCCGATCTACGGGGGAGGCTGGATGAGCGGCGGCTGTTGTGATGGTTCGGCTGGAGATTCCTACGAGGGAGGGACGATCATCACGGAACCCCGCCCTGCTTTGCCGAACAGCGGCGGCCAGCCCGGCAACTCCCCCGAAAGCTCTGATCCCAGGCCAAACCCGAGTGCCTGAGCCCGATAACGCATTCCCTCGCGACGTGTACCATCCTGAATGCTCGTCGCGGGGGAATTCCGCGGCCTGCCGAGTGACCAGGGGTTCTTGCTCACGCCGGGGGGTGGGCAGGTATAATAGAAGTTGCCAGGTATAATAGAAGTTGATTGTGCAGAGCGACAAGGAGTGATCGGCAGGAAGCTTTTCGAATACCCTCTGAAAGATTCCTGCCACATGCTCCGCCTCACTTTCTTCGGCCTCACTTTCCTCGGCATCGGTCTTGTCGTCTCCTCTGTCGCTGGCGCCCAACTACTCGACACCCCCAGCGTACCAATGGCGACGGGGCTAGGTGAGCCGGTCGTGACCAACTATCGGGTGGGGGTCGAAATCCAGGCCTCCCGCGGCGACTGCCATGGGATCCATGCCATCGTCGCTGTCCCCTACACGGGGGCGGAACAGCAGGTGAAGTTAGTCGGCGAGGATTTTAGTAGCGACGTCGACAAGGTCGAGTTCCGCGATCTTCCGGGGGGGGGTGCCCGGCTGATGGAAGTCAAGATTGGCTCGCTAGCCAAAGGGGCCACGGCCAGGGCGCTTTTGACTTACGAAGTCCGTACGCGCCCCATTCTTCCCCCAGACGACGCGGCGACACTCGAGTTGTCGAGTCCGGCAAAACCGAAACTCGAACTCAAGGCCTATCTGACCCCCAGCCCCTTTATCGAAGCGCGCGATAAGAAGATCCGTTCGCTCGCTCGCGAACTTTGGCAGCAGGCCGAAGCCGACTACGCCGCCACGAGCGACTGGCAGCGCGTCGAGCATCTCTACGACTACGTCCTCGACCATATCAGTTACGTCGAAGGAGACGACAAAAGCGCTCTGACCACGTTGCGCGACGGCCAGGCCGATTGTCACGGGCGAAGCGCCTTGTTCGTCGCCTTGTGTCGCGCCAACGAAGTTCCGGCTCGCATTGTTTGGGTCCACAACCACGCCTTCGCCGAGTTCTATCTCGAGGACGAGAAAGGAGAAGGAACGTGGTTCCCCGCCGAGTCGGCCGGTTC
>CAZYQQ010000003.1:30200-106657 GCA_964650265.1 uncultured Planctomycetaceae bacterium | reverse complement strand
GCTTTCGGATCCTGCCGATCCTGAACAATCCTGCCAATCCGCGTCCTATTCTTCGTGCCACTAACCTCCAAGAGCACTTCGATGCGTCGGCGCGAGCGGTTACAGTTAATGCTACCGCGAGACGTCCCTCCCGCTCGCTTGACACATCCTACTTGGCTCTCGCAAACTTGAACCGCCCGCGCTGACGCATCGTATTCGGCTTTCGGATCCTGCCGATCCTGAACAATCCTGCCAATCCGCGTCCTATTCTTCGTGCCACTAACCTCCAAGAGCACTTCGATGCGTCGGCGCGAGCGGTTACAGTTAATGCTACCGCGAGACGTCCCTCCCGCTCGCTTGACATATCCTACTTGTCTTGTCGTTCTCGTTTAAAACACACCCCCTGTTACTCTTGCATCCACCACATCGACAACAGTCACCTTTGGCCTTCCTTCCCGAAACGCTTCCACTTCTCTCGCCGAAACTGCCGTATCGCAGACTTCCAGCCGCTCGAGTGCCGGTAGGGCCGCGAGCGACCGAAGCCCCGCATCAGAGATCTTCGTGTAATTGAGCTTGAGTTTGCGGAGCGTGGAGATTTGTGCCAATGCCGCAAGGTCGGCGTCGTCGACGGCCGTGCCCGAGAGATCAAGCGTCTTGAGTTTGAGTTTGGCTAATGATGCCATACTCCCTTCGTCCCCCGTTGTTGCGGCGAGACAAAGCTTTTCTAGTGTCGCCAAATTGGCAATCGCATTGAGCACTCCCTCCGCAAGTTCGCAGCCCGTCAAGTCGAGGCCGTGCGGACGGAGCGACTCAAGCGACCTGACTTTGCGAGTGCTAATTTTGGTTCGCCCTGGGAATAGCTCGTTGCTGTACATCAAGCTCCATTCCGTGGAATCGACCGTCGGCATGTAGCGGCCACACGACCAGTCGACTTCGCCAGGCGTTCCCGTTCCGCTCCTTGAAGACGGGACAAGAGACGTGCAACCGATCGTTGCCGTCACCACGAGCAGCAGGCTAAGCCAACGGATCATGCGTGTCTTCCTTGGACCGACTTCGCACGCTGTTTAGTTTGAGTCAGGTAGCGGATGCATCGAGCCTATACGTATCAATTCACCGCCGCGCGAATCGGTGATCGCTCGACCGATCCTACTTCACTTGTCACTTCTCAAGTATTTCTGCTCCTCTTCGTTCCACTCAAGCTCGATGCCGCGAAGCACAGCTTTGAGTTGGCTGAATGTTATGAGCGATTTGCGCGGCTGCCCAAGTTCAACTTTGTCATCCATAAGCCGCAATAGCTGTCCACAAATCATCGATTCGACTTCTTGGGTATCCGGATAGTCATGTGACTTCACGGCCCGGTCAAGATGGTTGATCGTTGATTCGAAATCATCCTGTGGACGGAGTGGACGTTTGCGGAGGACACCGTGATTTTCGTAATACGCGACATGCCATGTCGCTGCCGCGTCGCCCGTACATGCGTAGTCAAGGGTCATCACAAGTGGCAGGTCATTAGCCATAAGCACAGGATAGTGGGGCAGCGCCAATTCCGCTTCTCTCGTAGCTGGCGCGCCGGGGATCAGCTTTCCGATCAGCAGGCGAGGCGCGTGCCCATGCTCATGCGGAACTTCAAACAGGACTCTGAGCACAAGCAACGCAGTGTCCCGTGGCGAGGTCGTTGCTACTTCGGGGTCAACTTTCAGATATTCCTTGATTGCGGCTAGCGAATCGGCCTTTCCACGGGCTTGCATTTTGTTGACGACAGATATCATCGCCCGTGGGTTGTATTGAATTCCTCTGATACCGCCAATCGTCTGCATTTCGGCCACGATGTCTTTGAGCCATCGTTCGCGATCCTTGCGCGCCTCTTGTTCCGAGCTTGCTTTTGATATTTCTGATATTTCGCTTGCCCGCCCAGCAGGGATCGCAACGGAGGGTAATGCAGGTGGGGAACGCAACTCATGAATGCTTCGTTGCATTGCCTGAATATGCGCCCAGCGACCCATCAGGTCGGCAATCGCCAGGCGTTCTTCCTCTTTCAATCCCTCAACCTTTAAGAACTCCGAGTAAAGCGATATCCCTTCAACCAAACTGCACCGCATTTCCACCACGGCGACTCCGACTGCTGTAATCGCCGCTTGTCGTATATCCCCCTCGTCTTCGTTTATGCCACGAAATACACCGGCTATCCGTTCGACTCGGTGACTTGTCTTGTGCCAGGTGGCGTGTCCGAGACTCGCGATGAACATTGCCTTTGCGTCACTTGAAAGCTTCTTCTCGTAGAGGTCCCAGAGTTCTTTCTCTAGTGCCTTACCGCCATCTGTCGAGTCTAGATTCAAAGCCAAAAGGGCCATGGCTCCCGCGCGTCCTTCCAGATCGATCGCGCCGTTGGTCATAATTTGTTTTAGCTTGTCGATCGATTCTGGAGTGGTGGCACCGAACTTGTTCGGGTTGGCGTTACGGGTGACGAGAAAAACGACCTCCAACATTTGCGGCACATCGACATCTTCTCTCCCGCTTGCGCATAAAGTGATCGCCGCGTCGCAATCGGCAACTCCGAGAGGGACCCCGCCAAGGCTGGCGGCCTGGGACAACTTCTCCCAGTCCCACGCAGCCGCCTCTGAATCCCCTTGCGCGGAAGCTGTTGCGGCGAGGAAGAGCCCGACCAGTATTAGACATGAACGGATTAGTAGAGAACTCAACTCGACACCTCTCTGCATACGAGGTCAGTGCAGCGTATCGCCCACCAGACATGAGCCACGTACCGCTGTGGCATGCTCAACATGGTATCCGATTTCTCCATGCGGCGAATCACCACTTTCCACACGGCACGCCTGGAAGTCTGCCCCACGAAAATCGCCAAATCCCCCTCGCCCGGCGCGATTCTCCACTTTCTCCCCACTTCGTCGTCGAAATCGGGCACCACCCGGCATAGATTCAAAGTTGCCGCTTCGTGCGTGCGAGAAAGGTAGGTCCCGTTTGCCCCAGCGGGACCTTGAGCGAATGGAGAGTTTGAACCTGCTGCGAGGTCCCATCCGGCAGATGGGACCTACTAGGAGCGTCGCGCAACGGCGTGGCTCTGATCCGTGTGAATCCTTTTACACCCGTGGTGATCTGTGTCCCATCGTCAACTCGCAAGTTCGTCATTCCCGCGAAAGCCGGGAAGTAGAGGAAGTAGAGAAGGTGCGCCGGCTCGTCTGGATTCCCGTCTCCACGGGAATGACGAAGCGCTGCCCTTGCCTCAACTTTGCCATCGCCTCGACTCTTTGGCTTGGGAAAAAAGGACTCGGAGCACGCGAAACTCCTGAAAAACAAGCCTCTGGGACTTTTTGCCCCAGAAATCGAGTTTCGGCCACAAAGTCAGTTTCACGCGGGGCCAAATTCCTAAGTCGTTGTGGTGTGAGCAGTTACAAAAACTGAAGAGCTCGGATTTGCCGCTCAAAAATGCCTAAAAAGACCCCAAAAATGCCCATAAAGTCCTTTTTCCTCATCCGCCAAATCGAGCTAAACCCCATGAGTGAAACGAGTTAAGGGAGCGCGATTTTTTTCTGAGTCCTCCACGGCTTTTGCACACAGATCGGCCTGGGCTACTGGCTGCGTGAATCCCAAAACCAGCAAATCTCAAATCCCAAATCCACCCCCCACTGACGTGGGGGGCTCGCTTTCCCAATCTCAAATCCACCCCCTACTGACGTGGGGGGCTCGCGGTTGCCAATCCCCAACTGCCCCCCAGCGGGGTACGATTAACACCCATGCCCCACTCCAAAATCACCCCCCACTCCAAAATCACTACCCCCGACCACCCGGCCCTCGGCCAGCTTTGTGCCGAGCTGCATGCCCGGGCGGATGCGACCGATGCCGCCGGCGACTGGGCGGGGGAGCAGCTTCGGCTCTGTGGCGAGGCGGGAGTGTTCGAGTGGTTTCTCGATCCCGAGTGGGGGGGGCAGGGGTGGAGTGATGTCGACGTGGTGCGGGGGTATCTGGCCCTTTCGGCGGCCTGCCTGACGACGACGTTTATCATCACCCAGCGGACCGGGGCCTGTCGGCGGATTGCCTCGGGGTCGAACGACGCGCTGAAGCGCGAGTTGCTCCCTGGGCTTGCCTCGGGTGAACTCTTTTCGACCGTTGGCATTTCCCACCTCACCACCAGCCGCCGCCACCTGGCGACCCCGGTGCTGCGGGCGACAGCGACTGACGAGGGGTATGTGCTCGATGGGTTCAGCCCTTGGGTGACCGGGGCCGCGGCGGCCGATTGGATCCTCACCGGGGCGACGGTGATGAACGGGGATGCGGCGACGCCCGAGCAGATTCTGGTGGTCGTGCCGCGTGACGCGCGCGGGATCTCGATCCCCAAGCACGAACAACTGGTGGCGCTCGCCGCAAGCCAGACCGGCCGGGTCGAGTTCAACAACGTCGAGGTCCCGCGGGAGTGGCTGGTCGATGGGCCGGTAGAGAACGTCATCATGGCGGGCAAGGCCTCGCGGCCGGGTGGGCATGAGACGTCGACGTTGGCCGTGGGGCTGGCGACGGCGGCGCTCGATTTCCTGGCCGAGGAAGCGATGGTCCGCGACGACCTGAAGCTGCCGCACGACGCCTTGCGCCATGAACTTGATGATCTTCGTAGTGATTTGCTCGCCACGGCTGCGGGAGCACCCGTCTGCTCGAGCGAGTCGCTCCGCACCCGGGCCAACAGTCTCGTCCTGCGGGCGACCCAAGCGACCCTCGCGGCGGCCAAGGGGTCAGGTTACGTTGTGGGCCACCCGGCGGGCCGCTGGTGCCGCGAGGCGCTGTTTTTCCTGGTCTGGAGCTGCCCGCAACCGGTGATGAATGCAAATTTGTGCGAACTAGCAGGGATTGGATGATTGTGGGACGACGGTCTCCGTCGTCGAGAAAAATAGCACGACGGTCTCCGTCGTCGAGAAAAATAGCACGACGGTCTCCGTCGTCAAGAAAAGTAGCACGACGGTCTCCGTCGTCTGAACCCGCTAGTGACTCGGGGATCAGAGGTCGAAAGCAGGAATAAAAAATAGTGACACACGAGTTTCATGCGGACGATCCCCAGGTGGTGTGGCATGCCCATGCCATCGATCGCGGCGAGCGTGAGCGGCTGAATGGCCACAAAAGCTGCGTCGTGTGGTTTACCGGGCTCTCGGGTTCAGGAAAGAGCACGATCGCGAACATTGTCGACCAGAGCCTCTATCACATGGGGGTACGGAGCTACCTGCTCGATGGCGACAACATCCGCCATGGGCTCAACGCGACGCCTCAGATGCTGGCCCCTCAGCATGGCGAGGAATTCGCGCGGCGGTTCGGCCTCGGTTTCGGGCCGCAGGATCGCGAGGAGAACGTCCGGCGGATTGGCGCCGTGGCGAAACTCTTCTGCGAAGCGGGGGTTCTCACCTTGACGGCGTTTGTGAGTCCCTATCGCACCGATCGCGAGCGGGTGCGGCAGACGCTCGACGCGGGGGATTTCATCGAAGTCTTCGTCGATACACCCCTAGCGGTGTGCGAGGCCCGCGACCCCAAGGGAATGTACCGCCAGGCCCGTGCGGGGAAGCTCAAGGGCTTTACGGGGATCGACGATCCCTACGAACCACCGGTTGCGCCGGAGCTAACCCTAAATGGGGGTGGCGCGAGCGCCGACGAGCTGGCCGACGAAGTGGTCGCTTTTCTTCGCAAGGTGGGCAAACTGAGTTAGCTAGCACCGATGCGCACAATTTGCGAATTATCGGCGCTGCGACAATCTTGCGCATTGACTTTCGAGGTTGGTGCTCTAGATTAGGAGCAGACTTCAATTAGCAATTGTGTTAGGCAAATACCGTTGTGAAGACGGTTCAACATTGACACGGCGGGCCATCTGGTTTCTCCTAACGTTCTCTAGCCCCGCGGATTGGTCGATGTTGCAAGAGTGTCGAGTGGCGAGCCGCTGCGTGCGCTCGCTGCGTTGGACGTGTTGTTCACGGAAGGATTGATGTGATGTCGCAGCTACCGCATACCACGTTCCGGTTGCGGCTGGTGACGCCAAGCGAAATTGAGGCCCCTCAGAAGCGGGTCGTGCCGCGTCGTGAGGATCTGGCCAAAACAATCGAATCGCGGATTCGCGATCGGCTCGGCAACCGCGTCCGCGAACTTAAAGTGATTGCCGATGGCTCGTGGGTCGTCCTCCATGGCCGCTGCGTCACCTACTACTCCAAGCAACTTGCCCAGCATGCCGCGCTCGGGGTCCTCGAAGACGAGCACCTCGACAACCAGATCACGGTGACGCAAGGCTAGTAGGTCCGTGTCCGCTGGACCGGACCTTGCAGGCTAGTAGGTCCGTTTCGCCGAAACGGACCTCGCGTGACGGGAGAGGTTGAAGGAAATTCGAGGTCCGGTCCAGCGGACACGGACCTACTTGGTTACTCGTCGATCTCACCCGACGGCTCGGGGAGCAGGAACGAGAGGCCGAAGTTGGCCGCCATCAGGACGAAGGCCACCAACCCGGCCATCAGGGCAAGCTGGCTCAGATCTCCCTTATCGTCGGCTGTCATCGTCACCAAGAAGTGAGTCACATACATGAAGGGGGTCCCCAGCATGCGGCCCCCGATGTTGGCAGCAAAGCTTTCCCCCGTCCCTCGCAGGTGCATTGGATAGACGTGCGGGAGGTAGTTCCCCCAAAAGCTGAACTGCGCCACCGTCAGCAGCCCTGCCACGAAAATGCCGATCCCCAACAGGGTAATCGCAAAGTCGTGGAAACCAGGGATCCAGTTGAACTCGGTAGCAAAGAAGATGGTCTCGTCCAGCCGCGAGAAGCCGTAGAAGATGAGCGGAATCAGGATCATCGCCGGCACCACGAACACTCGCAACAAGGCCCGGCGGCTGACGAAGTGGACGATGATCATCGCCAGGATAAACCGCCCGACGAGCCCTCCCAGTTCCTGCGCCTTGGTGTAGTTGGCGGCGGCCGTTTTGCCCGTGTCGCCGATAATGGGGCGGGCCTGTTCGGGTGTCATCCCCTCGGTTTTCGCCGCGGCTGTGGCCTTCACCGTGTCGAGCCCGCGAACAATCTGCGGGATCTGCTGCAAGGTGCCAAACGCCACGCCGTAGGAGCAGGCAAACATTAGCGTGGTGACGATGGTCGTTCGCCGCAGCTCGGGGGAGAAGAGCTGAGCGATGCTTGGCCGGCGGAGCGTCCCCGCTGCCCGACGTGCTGTCCACTTGGGGGACTCGGGGAGGAAGGGCCGGATGACAATCAGCGGAATCGCGGGAATGATGCCGCTCATCAACGTGTAACGCCACGCCTGGTGCTCGCTTCCTGGTTGGATGCTTCCAAGCATCCCTTCGAGGAAGCCCGGTATCCGCACTGCCGGTAAATCGTTGGCGTAAAGGACCATCAGGCCATAGGCAACGGCAACCAACAGCCCGCCGAAAGATGAAAACGCCTGCGTGTAGCCGAGGACCTTCTCACGGCGTCGCGGATCGTCGAACAATTCGGCCAGCCACGCCACGGCGGCGACGAACTCGACGCAGACCCCGATGAACGTCGTCGTGCGGAAGAAGAGGAGCATCCACAGGTTGGTCGAAAACCCGGCGCAGAAGGCCGAGATGGCGTAAATCAAAATACTCCAGGTGAGGACCCTTCGTCGACCGAAGCGGTCGGTGAGATAACCCCCCAAGAGGCCGAAGATCCCTCCCAAGAGTGCCGGCACAATGAACAGCGCCCCCACCCAGCGGGTAAATTTCGGCGTCCCGGGCACGTATCCGGCCAGATCGCGGAGCGCGTCTGGAAAGACGAGCGGGGCCATCAACAGTTCGTAGATATCGAAGGCAAACCCGATGGCGGCGATCGAGCAGATGAGCCATTCAACGAGGGTAAGCCGCGGCAGGGGGGCGTCGTCCGCCATAGGGGGGACTCCCAAGGTGGGGGGATTTTTTGGGGGGACCGAAAGCAAGCAACAATCTTACTCGAAAACCGCCCGCCTCGCCGCGCCAGTCTCGCCCCACAACTCTCCGTGCCTCTGTGTCTCCGTGTTTTTTTAACACGGAGACACAGAGGCACGGAGATGTTCGAGCGGGGTAAAACCGGGAGAGATCGGCCCCGTGGGAATACTTTCGGCGCTATTTACGAAATAAGCTTGACGCACAACTCTAATTCTATAGAATTAGCGACACCGCTCCCACTACACGCTCGTTTCTTCTGACCTCTGACCTCTGACCTCTGACCTCTGACCTCTGACCTCTGACCTCCAATCTCCCAACCATGGCCCGCCCCCCCTCCAAAACCCCCACCGACGGCGAACTCGAAATACTCCGCGTCCTTTGGACGAAGGGAAAGCTGAACCTCAGCACCTTGTGCGAGGCGATGCGTGCCGAGCGCGAGGTCGCTACTACGACCGTTGCCACGATGCTCAAGGTGATGCTCGACAAGGGCCTCGTCAAACGGACCGGCACCGGCCGCGGCGTTCTCTGGTCGGCGGCCGTGTCGCGCGATCGGACCGCCGCCGGGATTGTCGGCAAGGTGGTCGACGACGTGTTCGAGGGCTCGACCTGGCGGCTGGTGGCCCACTTGGTCGAGAGCCGGCAGCTTAGCGATGCCGACCTTGCCGAGCTGCAAGAACTGGTGAACTCGAAGCGGACAACAGAGAAAGAAGGCAAGAAAGGGGAAGGGCGATGATGAACTTCGTACTCGACATCGAGAACAATGTCTGGCAATTGGCCGGCTGGACAATGATCCACTTCGCCTGGATCGGCACCGCCCTCCTCGCGCTGGTGTTTCTCACGCGACTCACCCTCCGCCGCGCCCACCCCACCTGGCGCTACGCGACAACGCTCCTCCTCTTCACGGCCCTCGCCCTCTCACCCCTCGCCATCGCCGGCTGGCTGGTCGCCCACTGGCCCGCAACACCCGTCGTGGCCCAGGTGGAAACGCCACCCGAAGCAACCCCGGCGCCTTCGCTACCGCCAGTCGTCTTCGAGCCTCCAGCAACCGAGATCATCGAACTCACCCAGCTCGACGACGCGCAGCTCGAAGCTCTCGCACCCGCATCAGAACAACCCCCCATCATCGAACTCACCGAACTCCCCCAGTTCAACGAAGAAACCACACCCCAGTTCCTCGCACCCGCCCCCACCGAGCCGGCAACTCTTCCCCAAAACCCAATCGCCACCACCTCCTCCTCTGCGATCTCCGTGGGCTTTGTGGTTAGTTCCACTCCGGCAGAGCAGTTCATCGCCGCGCTCGACCGCGCTTCCCAATACCTCCCCTGGTTCTGGCTCATCGGTGCCCCGCTCACGTTCGCCCTCCTCGCCACGGGCCTCGTCGGTGGCGAGCGGCTCCGTCGCGGCGCCGAACTCCTCACCACCGGGCCCATCGTCGAAGCGTGCGAACAACTCAAGCGGCAACTCAAGATCACCCGCCGCGTCGTCATCGCCGCCACCGACCGGGTGGCCCAACCGGTGCTGGTCGGCATCGTCCGCCCGATGATCCTCCTCCCCTGGGCCGCGCTGCACGGGTGGCGGGCCGACCAGATCGAGATGGTGCTGCTCCACGAACTGGCCCATGTCCGGCGGTGGGACAACCTGGTGAACCTCGGCCAGCGGATCGTCGAGTCGCTGCTGTTTTATCACCCGGCGGTCTGGCTGGTGAGCCGCTGGCTTCGCCACGACCGGGAGGAGTGCTGCGACGCGGTGGTCGTCGCCCACACCGGCGAGCCGGCGGAGTACGCCGAGTTGTTGATTAGTGTCGCCGCTCAACTCAAGTCGCGCCGCATGCCGCTGGCGGCGAGCGCAATGGCCCAACATCCCCTGGCGCGGCGCGTCCGCCGCCTGCTTCAATTGGAGGAGGATCCGATGCTCGTCTCGCGTACAAGTTTATTGATGGGAGTCGCCGCGCTGGTGGTAGCGGCTGTGGTGGCGGCGAATTATCCGCTGCTGGCGGAGGATGAACGGCCACCAGCCGAGGGTAACGCGCCAGCGGCGAGCGTGGCCGACGAGCCGGCCGATACGCCGTCGCGACTTTGGCCGATCCCCTATGACGTCTATGCGCAGGAAGTCGAAAAGGCGGGGCGCTTGGTTGAACCGGGCGAGGTCATCGCAACGCTCAACGAAAAGTTAGCGAACGAAGCCGCCGAGTCGAACTCTCCTTTTCTCTCGCTCGAAGACCAACGGGTGGCGGATCTGGCATACAACATGCTCAGCGTCGAAGTCGAGCCGTTAACCGAGGAACTCCCTCCCGAGGGGCGCGAGCGGGGGTTCAAAGGGGGAGTCAAGGTCGTGCAGTTCGATTCGCAGGGTTTTAATCAGCGACGCAATTTAGTGTTTATGGAGGGCGATATCCTTGTGGGGTTGCATGTCTGGCCGATTAACGATTTTGATTCGCTGGGCGAAGTCCTTCGCAGAGACGACTTGGAGCAATACAGTCCGCTGAAAGTCTATATGCTCCGGCCACGATCGGCCGGTCGTTCCGTTAGGGCAGCAAGGGGGGAAGAGGCCGGCTCGGAATCAGAATCGGAGATCGGCGGGTTTGAACTGGTGACGGGACGCATGAGTTTCGATTCGGCGGCATGGAGCAAAGAGCAAGCACGCCTTGGCAATCGGTCCGATGTACCAAGGCGACAGTCCTCCGCAGGACGACGAGTCGCCCCGGGACAAGCCCCACCTTCGGAGCGGCCGATCCCTGGCACGGATATTGTGGTGATCGAAGGGACCAAGGAAGGTGTTGAAGCGCGGGTAGAGGAAAAACTCAGCCAACTCCGCTACGACGGCCGCTCGTTCGACGAGTGGCGGTCGCAGTGGCGGAATGAGCTCAAGGTCGAAGAGCGGATTGAGGCGATCAAAGCGATGACCGCCTTCGGCCGTGCAGGGTATGGACGCGAGGCGGCGGAGGCGATCTTTGATGTGGCGGCGCAGTACGATTTCCGAGCCACGAGCACGACCTCGCCGGAGTCGGGACTGGTTAAGGCGATCAGAAGTGCGTTCTCCAATTACCGCGGGTCTGGGTCGGTTGGCACTTCTGGAGGGGCGATTGCAATCGATGTCTGGATGAACGTCCTCTCCGAGCGGCTCGAATCTGACCGCGAGACGTACCTGCCGATTGCAGTCAGCCTGCTGCCACATGCCCAACTCGAAGAGTCGGTCCTCTCCCTCGTCGAGAAGTGGTCCAAGTCGGAGGACGAAAATCTCCGCCGCGCGGCGTTCGCGGCGTACTTTCGTTCGGCCTCCAGCGATAAACCCTACGTCGAAGAAGCCTTCCGTCGCGCTTTGGTACACGAGGATCGCCAGTTGGCGTTTATGGCGCTTAGTTACCTGATCTCGCGCACAAATGTCGGGCCGCCCGGGTCTCCTCAAATCCAGCCGACTGTCGAACGTTTGTACCCGGAAGTGCTGGAAATACTGTTCCACCCGGAAAAGATCATGCGTCCGCATGCTCGCTGGCTCATCGCTCACGTCGACGACAAGCTCGCCCGTCGTTTCGCCGCGGACCTTGTCAAACGTCTCGAAGGAACTTATGGCTACGCTGAAACTACCGACACTCGCATCGCCGCACTCCGCGCGCTCGGGGCCTTGGGCCCACGGGCGCAGGCCGCGATGAAGTCGCTCAAGGACCCCAAGCGGTTGTTCGACGGCCCCGATCTGGCAACTCGCGCGGCGCTGGCCACGGCCCTCTACCAGATCCTTGGCCCGAAAGCCGCTGGAGATCGTCAGGAGATGGGCGAAATAGCGCCCATCTGGGATGCGATGAGCGAAGGGCTCGATGAAAACGACTCGGGGCGACTAACGGCCAAGTTCATGGAAGATGTGACCGAGATCTATCCCAAGGGGCAAATTCCGCCCAGGGCGGAATTCATCTTCAAGTATTTAAAGGAGATGGAAGCGGAGTTGGAGAAAGCCGACGTCCCTCCGCCATCGGAGCCACCACCCGCTGTGCCTCTTTACGCTCCGCCACCAGTGGTGCCCGACCTCAACAAGTGATTCCCGTTCGATCACGCACGTTATGCGACTCTGGACCCTCCACCCCCAATACCTGGATCCGTAGGGCTCGTCGCCCTGAAGCGCGAACTTGTGGAACCCGAGCCGCATCCTTTGTTTGTTGTGGTGGAGGGGCCGATTGCGGAGTGGGAGCGGCCCGTCAGCACTGCTGCTGGCCCGGCGACAGGCCGCAAGATATAATAGGTGAGCGAGGTCGATTCGACCCACGATTTTCAGGATTAGTCCCATGATTGAATCACTGACAGGCACATTCGACGGGCACAGCCTGCTTCCCGACCGCCAACTCCCACTCGTACCCGGTACTCGGGTGAAGATTACGGTAGAGGCGATTGGCGAAGAGCGAGACCTCACTACGGCCTCCCGACTGGCCGCCCTGGATGAATTGGATGCTCTCCTGGAGGCGGAGCCTATTTATCCATCGCGTCATCTAACTCGCGACGAGCTACATGATCGCGGTCGAGACTAACACACTCATCTGAGGAGCCAAAATGGTACAAATTGTTCTTACATCTGAGCAGATAGCTCAGTTTGTCGCTGCCACAGAAAATGTGGAGATCGTGGGGCCGGAGGGGAGGCGGCTTGGAATTATTCCTCGACCTTTCACAGAGCAAGAAATCCAAGAAGCGCTCGAACGTCGAGATTCCGATGAGCCACGATGGCCAACGAGTGTAGTGCTTGAGCGACTGAACGCGCGAGACGCACGATGACACCCTACACCGTTGTTTGGGACAACCGGGCGCTTGAAGAACTGACCACTCTTTGGATTACGGCCGAGGATCGTACGAGAATTACGGAGTCAGCAAGTGAGATAGATCAGATTCTTTCAAAAGATGCGGTGCAAAGAGGAGATGAGATTCGCGAAGGCCTTATGGAACTTGTTGTGGAGCCACTACGAGTGATCTTTTCGGTTCGTGAATCCGATCGGATCGTAGAGATATATAAGGTGGTCGTTAACTAACGCTCCATCAATGTCCTTGTCTCGCCCTTGCAGAATTACAGCGCCGTCACCAACTCACCCCACTCCAGCACCACCCGGGCCTTGCACTTCGGGCAGGTGACTTTCTGGCCGAGATAGCTTCCCGGAATGCCCTTGGAATGCGCGCACTTGGGGCAGGCCACGAGGACGCTCGATTGGGGGGGGAAGGCTTCGTCCGAGAGGCCCCGAAAGAGGAGGTCGGTCGCTTCGAGTTGCTGCAGCTCGTCAGCGGAGATTTCCTTGAGGGTCGCCAGGCGGTTGGCCATCGCGCGGATCGACTGCTCGAAGACGTTGCGGACGGTGCGGCCGTTGCCGAAGTGGCGGTCGCGGCTCGTGAACAGCGAGGTGAACCCCTGGATCGCCCGCAGGCGAACATCGGGGGTGAGGCGGTAGTGGTTCTTCTGGCAGAGGTGGCCGAAGATGCGGACCAGTTCGATCGGTTGATAGTCGACGAACTCGAGCGTCCGGTTGAAACGCGACGACAGGCCGGGGTTCGACTTGAGCAGCCGGTCCATTTCGTCGGGGTAGCCGGCGAGGATGACAACCAGGCGATGGCGGTCGTCTTCGGCCCGCTTGAGGAGCGCTTGCACTGCCTCGTGGCCGTAGGGGTCTTCGCTGCCGCTCGCGACCAGGCTATAGGCCTCGTCGATGAACAGGATGCCGTCGAGCGCCTCGTCGATCTTCTTGTTCGTCTTGGGGCCGGTCTGGCCGGCGTATTCGGCCACCAGGCCGGAGCGATCGGTCTCGATGAGATGGCCTTTCGACAACACACCGAGCGCGCGATAGACCTTGCCGACAATCCGCGCGACGGTCGTTTTGCCGGTGCCCGGGTTGCCGGTGAAGACCATGTGGAGGGAGACTTCGGTGGTGGGGAGTCCCGCCTCGGTCCGTCGTTGCTGGAGTTTGAGGAAATTGGCGAGGGTGCGAACTTCCTGCTTCACACTCGCCAGCCCGATCAACTCGTCGAGCTCCGCCAGGGCGTCGTCGAGCGAGACTTCGGGAGATTCGCCACGGCCAGCCATCGTCGCCGATTGGTTGGCCACGGGTTTGGTGGTCGCCGCGGTTCGCGATCGGTCGGCGACGCGGGGTGGGCTCACGTCGAAGGCGTCGGCCTCCTGGTGGATTTTTTCGACCGCCGTGGCCCCCTGTTGGTCCTGCTCCTCGTGGGTGGGAGCCTCCTCCCCATCGATGGGACGGCGATTCAGGTGGCTGTCGAGCTCGTGCTGAATGTGCTTGATGATCCCCGCTTCGGCCCCGCCCAACGTCCCGTCCGCACGGGCGACGAGGTTCGCCAGCCGCGAAACGAGCGTGATGAGCTGGCTGGAACGTTCGCGGAGCGGCTCGATGCGATCGAAGGGGCGGACGAGACTGTACCAGCGGAGTTTTTTCGACTCCGTCGAGGCGTGCTGCATCGCCTGGTTGAGCCGATCCCCCGAGAGCCATTGCCCCCACAGGTGGTGGCACAGGATTTCGGCCAGCAGCCGCTCGTTCTTGGTCCACACCCGGTCGGCCTCGCAGACGTTGATGTAGACCTTGAGGACGAGGGCGCGGTGGAGGTCGTCCATCAGCTTGACGAACTCTCCCCCGTTGCGATCAAGCAGGTGAGGATAGCTCCGCTCGCAAAGTTCGCCGCTGGAGACATAGAGCTGCCGGCACTCGCGCAAGGTGCGCCCGAAGAGTCCAGGTCGGTCGGGAAGGTCGGATTCGGGCATCGCGGGTGGAGGGCAGGGAAAATCGGGCGGGGTTTGCCCTTCATTATCGGGCGATGGGGCGGGGGTGCAACACCGGTGGGAAATTTGCGGGCTGGGTGGAGAGAGGGTAGAATTGGGGTATGAGCACCGCACCCGAACCCTTCACGTTTACCCCTGAGCTTCATTTGAAGCTCGACGAGATCGTTGCGCGCACGGGTAAAGCCCCCGAGGCAGTTCTCGACGAGGCTCTAACCAGCTACGCGCGGCGTACAATCGACGAACGGGAGCACACGGAATCATTCTACGATGCCGCGATGAGATCAGGCTTAATCGGTTGCGTCGAGGGAGGGCCTCCCGACCTGGCGACCAACCCGAAGTATATGGAAGGGTTCGGGCTCGATGGCGAGTGAAGGGGCGCTGATCGACACAGGTCCGTTAGTGGCCCTATTGAGAAAGGACGATCCTTCGCACGCCGTCTGTGTCGAAGCAGCAAGATTGCTGTGGCGACCCATGTACACTTGCTGGCCCGTACTTACCGAAGTGGCGTGGCTACTTCGGGGGACGCCGGCGGCAATCGATCAACTTTTCAAAGATATTGAGCTCGGGACGATCCGTCCTTTGAATATCGACGAAAGTGCAGGCCCATGGTTGCGGGCGTTCTTCGCCAAGTACCGCGACCTCCGCCCTCAACTCGCCGACGCCTGCCTCTGCTACCTCGCCGAGCGTGAGAATATTCGCACAATCTTCACCCTCGACCGGCGGGACTTCTCGGTGATCGTCGACCGGCATGGGAAGGCTTTCCATTTGGTTCCCGAAACACTCCCCAGTTGATGTGCGACATCCGAAGTGAGTTTTGCAGGTGGGAGGGGGAAGAGGGTAGAATTGGGGTATGAGCACGATCCCCGACCCACTGCCGCTTAGCCATCATCAGCACTCGAAACTCGAGGAGCTTGTCACCCGGACGGGCAAGCCATGGGAGAGCGTGCTTGATGAGGCGCTGGAGGTTTACGCGGAGCATTCTGAGCAAGAAAAGGTTGGAGAAGAAGATGGTGAGTCGTTTTATGACGCGGCGATGCGACTCGGCCTTCGATTAGGTAGCATCGATGACCTGCCGCCCGACTTGAGCACCAATCCCAAGTACATGGAAGGGTTCGGACTCGATACCGAATGAAGCCGCCTCCGTGGCCTCTGCGATCTCTGTGGTTTTTTAAGCAGAACTTCTCGTAGGGCAGGCTTCCAGCCTGCCATTTGTTGAGAGACTTGGCAGGCTGGAAGCCTACCCTACGGTTGCATGTCATCTGGTGCGAACGGCTACGTCGGTGAACCGAGATCGGCGAGTTGCTCCAGCAGCCGCCGTCCCACTGTGGCGTCGAGTGTCGTAAGCGGAGGACGAACCTTACTTCCCATGACTCCAAGTTCGGACAGCAGGAACTTGGGGGCGACCAGCGGGGCCGTGTTGACGGCGGTTTCGATGTAGCGGATCGAGTCGTCCGCCAGCTTGCGTGCCTCTTGCGAGTCGCCGGCAAAATGCCTGGCGATTATCTGCTGAAAGAGATCGGGAATCAGGCTATAGAAGCTGCCAACTGCACCGCGCGCTCCCACCGCGAGGGCTTCGAGCAGCAGCTCGTCGCGGCCAAAGAACAATTCGATTTGCGAACCCCACTGCCGCAGACAGGCTTTGAATTCGGCAATGTCTTCGTGGGTATACTTTACCCCGCCAAAATTAGGAATCCGCTCGAGGGCCATCGGAATGAATTTTGCCATGTCGAGCAACATGCCGGTCATCGAGGGCATGTGATAGAAGTAAAAGCGGGCGTCGGGCGCGGCAGCGGCGATGGGAACCAGAAAGTCGACCATCGTACGTTCGTCATTGGGGCGAAAGAAACAGGGCGACATCGCGGACACTGACCGAATACCCATCTGTCCGGCGTGAGCCGCCATGCGGATGCACTCGCGCTGGCAGTTGTGCCCCACATGGACGATCGGCTCTATCTGGTCGCGGTACTCCAACCAAGCCTCGACCATCTCCATCCGCTCGTCAACAGTCAGCGAGAGACCCTCGCCGGTCGTCCCATTGACGAACACTTCGCGAATGCCGTGGCGATGCAGGTAGTCGGCATACCGTGCGACCGCGTCGCGATCGAGCGATCCGTCGTCGTTGAAGGGAGTGAAAGCGGCGGGAATCAGGCGAAAACTGCTCACCGCCCGCTTGCTCGTCGAGTCGAGCTGACCGAGGGACGAGCGATAGATCGGTTCCATGGAGGGACTCTCCGAGAGGATGTTGACAACAACGGCTTTTTTACCTCGTCCTGACGTGCGGGGCAACTCAAGACGACTCCAAATGCCTCGACTCGATGCTCCGTCTGTCAGACTCGTTCGACTCTATTTCAAGGTGAAGCTGAACAACTCCGCGTTGTCCAGGTAGAAGCGAATGGCGAATGGCTGATCCGTGGGGATCTGATCCGAGTCTCGCCAACACAGGACACCTCGCAGTTCATCGGCCTTGACGGGTACGCATTCTTCGCGCGCATAGCCCGGCAGAGTGCGGCCCTGCTCGTCCAACAATTCGGCAGTCACGCTCCCGTGTTCCGCATTGGCATTGACGCACAGCCGACGACCGTTGGGCGAGAGAAGAACGGTTTCGATGAGGCCCTGCTTGCCATCACGAGCGCGAAGGGAGACGAAGCGATCCAATCGCCATTTCGCCCGGCCAATAGCGCTTTGTTTAGGTGGCCGCGGGCCACCATGCGTCGTATTGAACCCAGTGTAGTAAATCCACACCTCATCCTGATGGACGATGGGGGTCGACAGCGATAGGATCATCCCCCGATCCCACTCGGTTGGCCCTGGCATTAGAATCGGGAGCCGTTCCTTGAGACGGTGCCACGAACGACCATCGCGACTATACGTCAACTCAACATGAATAGGGCCATCGGTCCCGCTTTGGTCATTGCCGTTGACACGATCACGGGTCGGCTCGAATCGGCAGACGGTGAGAAAGCCGAGGTAGAGCGATTGGTACGGCGCCGCGGTCATATTGTAGAATTCGGTCCGCTGTCGTTGAGGGTCGGTAACCCATGCCGCGTCATCCTCGGCATCGGGCACCAGGATGGCCCTGGGGGCTGACCAAGTGGCGAAGTCGTCGCTCACCGAGAGAAAAATACTCCGCCGCCGATGCTGCGCCACTTTCACTTGCTGCCGATGGAAGGACATGAACTGCTGCGTCACCGGGTCGCGAGTCAAGGTAATGTTGTCGCCTCCCTTGATCGCCGGCATGGCCGCATCCATGGTCCACTGGAGCCCATCGGGCGAGGTCGCCGTGACATATCCTCGCGCTTTGTAACTCATCGCCATCAGCTTGTAGGATGGTATCCCTTTCGCGTCGGGCTTAAACGAGACGCTTGGACTATGGATGCCAACCAGCACGATATTGTTCTCGTCGCCACCCTGGAAACTGTGCAACCCCAAAGAGGGCTTATTCCAATGAATGCCATCGCGCGAGACCGCGTACAGCAAGTGATCCTGCGGCCGCGAGCCTGCCATGGTGCGGCCCATGTACCAAAGCCGAAACTCTTGGCGCTGGGGATCGTAGAGCACGGTGCCCATGGTGTAGACCCGATCCCCTTCCCAAGGCTCGGTCGGTTCGAGGACCGGCGCTGCATGCTTTTCACCCTGATGAACAACCTGCTCGACATGTTCGGAAACGGCAATCACGCTCTCGTCAAGGAGCAGCACGGCATGGGGCCCGATGGCCAAGACCGGCGGCTCGGATGAAATCGCACGACGACTGACAGTCATGACCAACAGAAGGCTGATAATTCGGAGGAGGACGAGGAGGCGGCTTTTCAAGGACATGAGTGGGAAGACTCGGGGCCGGAGAGAGACAGGCGACGTTGCGGGCGATCTATGGGGAGGTCTGAAGCGGAGTTCCCCCGGAATCGGCACCCGCTCGCGTGAATACGGTCAGCCCCGCAAGCCGTGACTGCCCGGGCAGAACGAGACTCGCCAGGTATCCGGCGATGAAACACCCGCCGATGCCGACAAGCGGGTAGAGAAAGAAGCTGATATTCGTGGTCCGCTCGACGTAGATCATGGCGACGGTGCCCACGATCGTACCGACGACGGCACCGGTCCCGTTGGCCCGGGTCGTGAACATCCCGAGCAGGAATAGTCCGGCCATGACACCCGCGACGGCGCCGACGATGGCCAGGAACACGTCCCACAGCGACAGGACTCCGACTGTCGCCATGATCATGGCCGTGCCGGTCCCGAAGCAGCCCACCGCGGCGGTAATGTAGCGTGCGAGGATCAGCCGACTGCGATCGGTCGAATCGGGCCGGAATCGCTTATGGACGTCGGTGACGTAGACCGTGGCGACACTGTGCATCGAGGAATCAAGAGTCGACATGGCCGCGGCGAACACGGCAGCCACGATCAAACCTCCCAGGCCTGCGGGCAACTGTTGCGCAATGAACAACGGGACAATGGCATCGGTGGCCGTAGTCGGACTCATCAGTTCGGGACGGTTCTTGTAGAAGACGTACAGGGCGGTCCCCAGAGTAAAGACGATGATGGCCCAAGGAATGGAAACAGCCACGTCGAGCCACAAGGCCCGGGAGGCCGACGCGGCATTGTTAGTCGACAGGAAGCGCTGCACGACGGTTTGATCGGCGGTCAAGCCACTGAGACGATTCAGAATATTGCCGACGATGATGACCCACAGCACCGCTTGCGTGGGATCGGTTCCAAAGTCGGCCATTTGCCATTTGCCATCGGCAAGAGCCTGATGCCAGACTTCCGACCAACCGCCGGAAGTTTCCATCACCACGATCACGACACAGATGATCGCCCCACCCACCATGAGCACGGCCTGAACGACATCACTCCAGACATCGGCCTCCAGCCCTCCGGCGACCGTGTAGGTGGTGGCCACGGCCCCCATGATCAAAATGCAAAGGGTGACATCCATGCCGGTCACGGCGGCGAGCGCAATGGCAGGCAACAGCAAGACGACACTCATCCGCCCCAGTTGCAGGAGACTGAAGGCGACGGCGGCAATCAGGCGGGCGGCATAGTTGAAACGTGCCTCGAGATATTCGTAGGCCGTGGTGACATTCAGCGACCGGAGGAAGGGGATGTAGACGTAGGTCACGATGGGGACAACGATAAACCACGTCAAAACCCCGGCGAAGTAGGTCCAGTTGGTCGCAAACGACTTGGCCGGAATGGCGAGAAAGCCGATGGAACTCACCTGAGTTGCCAGCAGACTGAGCCCGGCCGCCCACCAGGGAATGCGCCCTCCAGCGAGGAAATAGTCGTCCGTGGAGTGATTGCTCTTGGAGAAATACCAACCAACACCAAGCATCCCGACAAAGTAGAGCCCGAGCACGGCAAAGTTGATCACGCCAAACGACGGGGTCTCCAGCCGCAACCGAGCCAACTGGAGCTCCGCGGTCCGCACGCTGGGTCGTAACTCGCCCCCCGGAATCAGCAGCCCCCCTTGCCATTCGACGGCTGTCGTCGTCGCGACCCCTGTCGGCATGGTCCCCGCCGAGGTCCAGGTGTCGGTGATGGTCTCGTAGGCCAGGACATCGCTGACGAAATGATAATCGTCTCGCAGTTCTTGCCAACGGTCGACATCATGGCCATCCGAGCCGCCGAAGAGGAAGATGTGGGACTGCCCGACCCGGATCGCCGGCGCCAGGAGCGCGGGGCGAGGGAGCGAGGCGACGGCCGTCCACTCTCCCTTGGCGGGATCATAGCGATAGGCGTCGTTCAGATAATTCTCCCCACCTTTGCCGCCGAACAGGTAGACTTTCTCCCCCGACCCGTTGTGCTGCGTCACCAAGGCCGCACCGAACCGGGACGGACCGGGCCATGTGGGAAGCGGCTCCCAGGCGAGTTGTGTCCGCTGCTGCTCGGTCGCATTGTGAGGGATGGTCAGCGAATGGAAATAGGGAGATTCCTTGCCATCTTGTGTCACCCCTCCGGCAACGTAGATCGTGGTCGCCACGGAACTTGAGATCACCGTGGCCGCGATCTTTTCACAGGCCACTGGCAAGGAGGGCCAGGCCTCCGACACTGTAACGGTTTGGGACTTGGAGTCCCATTGCAACGAAAAGACCTTGTCCTGGCAATGCGTGCCGTCGGTGCCGCCAAGGCAGACCACGCCCCATCGCGCCGTCGCGACCGCCGCGCCATGGGCGATCGCCACGGGCAAGGTGCCACCTACTTTCCACGCCGGCTCTTGGGCCTCGGAGCCGCTCCCCTCGCGATCCGACAGCACGTAAATGTTCGCTTGGAAGTGTTTCGTCCCCCCTTCCCAGGCAGGTTTGTCGAAGTGGGATCCCCCAGCGAACAAGAGCGCGCCCGCTTCGACTCCCACGAAGGCACCCGCCAGACCGCGGCCTTCGGGGAGTGGGGGCAGGGAAGCAGGAGATTGCCATTCGAGCACCTGGTCCATCCCTTTGGTTGAGCGGTCGGCAGCCGACGCCTTGGCACAGGCGGCACTGATGGGGGCGAACATCAGCAGACAAACAGCGAGGCGTGCTGAACGAGAGGCGACCGCGAAACGCATCCGGGGCTATCCTTTCAGCGTGAGATGGATCATGACTTGGACCTTTGCATGCTCCTCCTGCGTATCGCAACAAAGGCGCAGCCAACCTCCAAAGTGCGTGAGCCTGAGGAACCAGACCCCGGTCCCGCTCATGGGAGGGAAGTGGCTCCCTTCATCGACCCAATGGATGCCATCGGCGGAGATTTGAGGATGGGCGACAAGCTGCACCGCGTCGCTTTCCGCCTCCTGAATGCGGACGAAGAAGATTGCCTCACTTGCCCAAGCGCACTCATACGGCTCCGTGACGAACTGACCACAAATGTCTTTGTGACGAGCAAGAGGTTGGGTAATCGAGTTTTTCACGGCTAGGCTGCTCAAGTCGAGGGGTAAGACGGAGAGTGGGAGAGAGATGAAAACCGCCGGTGGAATGCGTACCGGAGAAGATCTGACGGCTATTGTCTCTGCTTTGACCTCCCTGGGACCGATCAATCGCTGGGATCAATCGCACGAGATAAGCACGCTATCGACATACAGGAACACGCGCCGGTTCTGATCGGTCTCGATCCAGATGACGGGGTTGATCAGTCCGGTAATGCCTTTGTACGGAGAGACATAGGTGGGCCGCAGGCCGCGGAGGTCGAACACCTTCGGCCCGACTTGCAACTCGACATACTCGCGCGTGGCCGTGTCGACTTGCATGCGAAAATACATCCAATTGATCTTGTCTGGCGACTCGTTGTAACAGAGCGTTTGCTCTCCATCGGGTACCCAGCGAAAGCCGTCGCCGCCGCCATCGCTGTAGCGCCTGCCGAACCACAGGGGGTCGACCCCCTTCTTGCACCAATCCCCCTCCTTGCCATACGCCCACTCGGCATCAGTCACATCGTCGGTCGCACGCATGTATTGCCACCGCCGCAACAAGGTGCCATCGACGCTGTTGACATAGCGGACACCAGGAAAATAGCGATACTCCTCATCCTGCAAGTCGAACAGCGCGCCGATGGCCCTGATGGCCGACTCGCCCGTCCCCGCGCGGTCTTGTTCGGCCGTGTAGGAGAACCACATTTCCAGTTGCAATCGCCCCGGTGGCCGGAACGTCGTGAGCCGCTTGATCGCATGGCTCAATCCCCCTGGAGCGGGGGGCCCGGCATAGGGATTCGCCTCGGCCTTGGTCGCCAGTTTCAGGACATAATCGCCACTCATCCCGCCATGGGTGCCCGCGTAGCCAAAATTGGCGTTCGAAAGCATCACGGGCCCGAACTCATGCTTGGTGACCATGCTCGGGCGGGGCCGATGCCCTTCCAGAACGAAGTTGTTCATCAAGTCCATCCAGCCGTTCTGCCCGCGATGAAACGTATCGTGCGTGAGCAGGAACGGGAGCGGAGCAAATCGGGTGAGTTCCGGGTGGGTCGGGAAGGGATGGGTGTAAGTTTGCGGCAAATGCCGTCCCGCAGCGCGGTCGACTCGCGAAATCGCGCGATCGCTCGTACCGACATGCCCTCCGGCCTGGGTCCGGTGGGAGGGTTCGAGATGGGGCCGCAAGTCGGAGATTCCGTCACTCATCAAGGCTACCTGTCAGTCTTTGCTGGGAAACGTCGCGCGAGGCGTGCGGACTTCACGAGCGTGCCGCTCGCCGGCACTCGCAACACGACCGCTATATCACTGTTCTCCATCGGAGTATAGGCACGGCTTCCGAACGTTGCAAGCGAGGCTCGCTACTCGATCCGCAAAATAACACTGGCTCCAGGTAAGAAGGGCCTGCCCAACGAGACACTCCGACACGCCCCTCGAACAATGAACCTAAAAAACCACTCGATTTGTCAACTCATCCCCCGTTTCCGCCGGCGACGGAAACTTTGGGTTTTTTCGCGGGAAGCTCTTGCCAGCCAATGGTGGCAGGGCTATATTGACGAGTGCTATAGCAGTCGAATAGCTGTTATAACACACTGACCACGAGGCCCCCGATTCCACCTTCCCCTGGTTTCCATGAAGTCGCTCAAACAAAAAGCCTACGAACACATCCGCGGCAAAATGCTCAATGGCGAGCTCCTGCCCGGCACACGACTGTCGAATCGCAAGCTGGCGGCCGAGGTGGGGGTGAGCTTCATACCCGTCCGCGAGGCGATCGGCCAGTTGGTGAGCGAAGGGCTGGCGGAGCACCGGTCGAACTATGGCGCGGTGGTGCGTAACCCGACCCGCGAGGAGTTGGTCGACTTATACGACCTGCGGCTGGCGCTGGAATGCCATGCGGCCAAGACGGCCGCCAAGAATATGAGTGCGGCGGATATTGCGGAACTCGACGAGCGAGATCAGGAGTTCAAGCAGACGGCCGCGAGCTTCTGCACGGCAACGACCGTGGAGGAATCGGCGGAGATGAGCCGGGGGCTACTGGCGATCGATGTCGCGTTTCACTTGGTCATCATGCGGGCTGCGGGAAACAGCCTGGTCATCAAGACGCTTAGCGATTTGCGGGTGATGGAGCGCGTCTTCGGGCACCGACGCCGAGGTTGGAAGAAAGAATCGCTCTCGCGAATTTGCGAAGAGCACGAGCAGCTTATCGAATGCTTGCGGCATGGCGACGCACAGGGAGCTTCCGATGCAATGGCCCGCCACCTTCAGCGGGGTCGGCAGGTCGCGCTCGAGGCGTTTGACCGGGAACGTGCCAACGAAGCCGCGCAGCGGGCATTTGCGAGCCAATTGGACAATCAAATAAGTGGCTTCGAGCGCATGTGACAATCGAAGCGAGACGAGATGGGATTTGGGTGGCGCCCCCTTCTTTCCTACAGGGCAGCACTGTTGCTTGGGGCCATTCGCTTGGAG
Source organism: uncultured Planctomycetaceae bacterium (assembly GCA_964650265.1). GTDB lineage: Bacteria > Planctomycetota > Planctomycetia > Pirellulales > Lacipirellulaceae > CAZYQQ01. The sequence continues at coordinate 82,671 of CAZYQQ010000003.1, read as the reverse complement.
TTCGCCTGGCGAGCTTGCAGGCTTGGGCCTCGGGAAGCAATGGGAAAGAGGGGGGAGCCAACTCCCCAGCGGTGCCCACGCGAGATTTTTGGTGAGACGAAGTCACAACCCATGTCCTAGCTTGATTTGTCAATCGACATCGAGGGAGATTGCCATGTACGCCGTTGATTCCGTGAGGAGCGTGGCCCGTGCGGGGTCCGGATGTCGGTTCGTCGGTAGCTCGCGAAGGGAACTCCGCAAGGGGGCCTGTCGGCTCGCGTCCGATGGTTTCACGCTTGTCGAACTCCTGGTCGTGATCGCCATTATCGGCGTGTTGGTGGCGCTTCTCCTGCCGGCGGTGCAATCGGCGCGCGAAGCGGCGCGGCGCACGCACTGTGCGAACAATCTCCGCCAGGTCGGCCTCGCGCTACAGAATTATCATGCCGCCTTCGGCAAGTTCCCGGTGGGTGGCAGCAGCGAGTCGCAACTGGCCTGGACCGCTTACACATTACCCTACTTCGAGCAGTTGAGCGTCCACGACCTGATCGACTTCACGCCCGGTAGCTATCTGTCGAACGACAAGAATGGCCCCCAAATGGTGCGCGTGCCGGTGTTCCTTTGCCCCAGCCAGGAATTGGAACGATCGAACCTGATCGAGCTCAATCCCTCGAGCGACGACTTGATCGATGGCCAGTCTCCCTACACGCTCCACTATTACGGAATCATGGGCCCCAAGGGATACAACCGCCACGCGGGCAATCGATTGTACGAGTTCCTGGTCGGCCCCAAGGAGGCGCATGGCGGCCATGCCTTGCAAGGAGTGTTGCTGCGCGACACAGCCATCTCGTTCCGCCGCATTACCGATGGAGGTTCCAATACCTTCGCGGTCGGCGAAACGTCGTGGACCGGTTACCAAAACTACCGTGGCTGGGGGCGAGGCTCGTCGCTAGCCAACGCCAGCGCGGAACCGTCGACCAAGAATCTGGCCCAGGGGATCAACCTTGGCCAGCCTAGTTTCTTCAACGATGGGTCCTTCGGCAGCCAACACCCTGGCGGCACGCATTTCTTGTGCGCCGATGCCAGTACCCACTTCATCAATGAGGATGCAGAGCTGCAAGTCCTGTTGGCGGCAGCCAGCCGCGACGGAGAAGAACCGGTCCCCCTCCCCTGACCCATCCCAACGCACCTGGAACCTGTTTCCCAACGCGGCCCTGAAATGCCCGGCACTCGCCCCACCACCCAAAGTTTTCGTCCGCTGGCCCGTTTCGCAACGGGTCACCTTGCCGCGGCGCTGCTGTTGGTCGGCATCCTCTGTGCCGGTTGTGGTGGCCCTCGTGACGGGACGATCCGAGTGAAGGGCCGCGTGACCTACGACGGAGCCCCCGTCCCCACGGGCCGCATCGACTTCCTCCCCGCGGGGGACCAGGCCAACGCGGGCCGTGGAGGTTACGCAATCATCAAGGGGGGCGAGTTCGACACACGGGACAACGGCAAGGGCCCCTCCCCAGGGAAGTATCTGGCCCGCGTCAGCGGGTTCGACGGCAGTGCTCCGCGCGACGCCGAATCGAACTTTGGAACCTTGCTGTTCCAAGGATATGAACAAGAGATTGTTGTCGCGCCCGATCAAGAAGAAGTGCTCATCGAGGTCCCGAAATCGGGGAAGAGCACACGCTAAATCGTCACGCCACTGGTTTTATTGTCACCTTATGAGAAACCGATGATTCGCTTGAAAACAACTCCCTCTCGCTCCCCGCTCGCCTTGCTTTGGATTGGCGGACTTGTTGCTGCTGTCATGGCCAGTGTGAATGCACATGGCACGGAACTCGTTTTAGATACGCAAGTCTTGTTCACGAGTGGGCAGGGGGGATATCACACCTACCGCATTCCGGCGATGGCGCAAACCCCCGACGGGACGCTGTTCGCGTTTGCCGAAGCACGGAAAAACTCGGCGGGCGACTCTGGCGATATCGACCTCGTGATGCGGCGCAGTACCGACCTCGGTGTCACTTGGTCCCCCATGGAATTGCTCATGGACGATGGCAACAACACGATGGGTCAACCGACGCCGATTGTCGACCCATCGAACGGGGCGCTCCATTTGATGTTCAGCCGCAACAACCGCGAGATGTTCGTTGCCCGCTTCGATAGCGAAACCGGCAAGTTTGGCGAACCGACCGATATCACCGCGGTGGCCAAGTCGCTCGAGGTCCCCTTCGATATCCTGCGAATGGGCGCCGGGCCGACCGCCGGCTTGCAAGGGGCCGACGGCCGCCTGCTCGCCCCGGTGTGGGTGAATGAAACGATTGGCGACGCCAACGAGTATCGCGCGGGAGTGCTCTACAGCGACGATGGCGGCACGACCTGGCAAGCCGGAGGGGTTCCCGCCGTGACGGCGCAGATCGCGGGTATCAACGAGAGCACGGTCGCCAAGCTTCCCAACGGCGATCTCTACATGACCCAGCGGACGAATGCCGGCACGCCCAAGCGATCGTTCAGCACGAGCAGCGACAATGGCATCACTTGGAGCGAGGCCAAACTCGTGCCGCAGATCGATGCCGACATGACCACCATCAAGGCGGGACTCGCGTCGATCGAGGCCAAGGGGAGCTCGAATGTCAGTGGCCTGGTCCTGTCGGCCCCCGAAGGGCCTGGACGGGCAAAGCTGGCGCTCTGGTACAGCCCCGATGGCCAGCAGTGGTCGCGCGTCGCCTCGATCAACAACCAGCACGCGGGTTACTCGGAACTCATTCAGCTCAATGAGGGCATCGTCGGTTTGCTCTACGAGAATGGTGCCAACAACTACCATCAGCAGCTTACCTTCACTCGCCTTACGATCAATGCCGATACGGTGGTGGCCTTCAACGGCGTCGACGGCGACATCAACCAGGATGGCGTGCTCACGCTGGAGGATGTGAGCCTGTTTATCGAGCGGTTCGACGGCCTGGCCACCTACTCCGGCCAGTTGGAAAGTTACATGCACGGCGACCTCAACTTCGATGGCCGCAGTGACTTGCACGATGTGGCCCTGTTCCGGCATTACCTCAGCGAGGCGGGCCTGGAACCGTCGCTGCTCCAGTTATCCCAGTTGACGACGATCCCCGAACCCGCGACCGCGTGGCTGTCGATCGTCTCGATTTCCTTGTTCCGCTATTGGCAGGTGACATCGTTCGCGGCAGTCATCCCCTAACGGTCCCTCGGCGCATCCCCCGTTCGTCGGGAATGCGAATGTGAACCATGAATTCCGCTTCTTCAGTTGCCCACTCATCACCAATTCACGCCTCTTTCACGAGGAGGACCAGTCCATGATTCGCAAGTCTCGCATCAGTCGTGCCCTTATCATCACGGCTGTCGCCGGCGCGATGGTCGCGTTGGGTACGGCATCCACCTTGGCCGTTCCGGCATTCGTCGATTTCAACGACTTCGCGCTTGGCTCCCCCAATGGCCAGTTCGGTGGCACGGGGTTCGAAGCCGCTAGCCCGTGGATCGGGTCGGCAGTCGTCAGCGTGATCCCGGGCGACCTTAGCTCCGATAAGTACGAGCTGTCGCAATCGGGGGATGGAAGAAGCATTCAAGGCAATTTCAGTGCCGTCCGCCACACGACCCGCGCACTGGCCACCCCCCTCTCGGGCGAGGTCTGGTTTTCGTTTCTGCTGAATCTTCCCGATGCGACCTCGCGCGGTGGGATTGTCTTCAACCCGACCGCTTCCAATGGCACGACCAATCCCTATTCCGTCTTTCTGCTCGGCCCCCAAACACTCCGCGCCACCGTCGGCCAATCGAGTGGAAACAACAAGGATGCCGCGGTCAATGCGACCCTCGGCCAGACCGTGCTGATCGTTGGGCAGTTGGACACCAATGCCCAAACCTTGAAAGCCTGGTTCGACCCCGACCTGGTGGCGAATCCCGATATTCTGAGTCATACGCCCCAGTTGTCCGTGGAGCTTTCGGTCCCCATCGAATCAATCACGAGCGTGGGCCCGATGTCGTGGAACACCGCCTCGACCACCGCGACCCCCGTCGTGGGAGGCATTGTCGACCATGTTCGCGTGAGTAACTCCTACAACGCCTTCTTGGACATTCCCCCCGATGTGCATGTCGCAATCGACCGCGAAACCGGCAACGTCACCTTGACGAGCAATACTGCGATCACCATCGCCGGCTATACCCTCTCCTCCGCGCTCGGTGGGCTCAATCCCAACAATTGGAAGTCGATCGCCAACAACTACGACGCCGACGCTCCTCCACCTGGGGGCGGGACGGTCGACCCTGTGAATTCCTGGAGCATCCTGGGCACGCCCAACGCGAACCTGCTGACCGAGTCGACCCTGTTCGGCCTGGGGGCACCTCTTTCCCAAGGCCAGACGATCGACCTTGGCACCGGTCTTTGGAAGCGCAGCCCGTTCGAGGATGTCAAACTCGAAGTCCTGCTCTCCGATGGGAGCGTGGCCTCGAACGTAAATGTCAACTTTGTAGGCAACGGCGGCAACCCCTACCAGACCGGGGATCTCGACCTCGATGGCGACGTGGACATCGATGACTTCCACAATGTGTTTCTACCCAACTACTTCGCCAACACCTCGGGGCTCAGCTTCGTGAATCAATATCTGGCCGGCGACCTCGATGGAGATGGGGAGACCGGATTCTACGACTTCCTGCTGTTCAACGAGGCCTACCGAGCGGCCAACCCAGGTGCCGCGGCCCTCTCGCTCTCGTTCCCAGCGGCCGTGCCAGAGCCGGCGACGTTGTCGCTGATGGTGTTGGTTACACTTGGCCTCACGGCGCTAACCCGTCGCTTGCGATTGGCGCAGTGCTGCCTTGCCCTTGCTCTGGTCATGGTGTCATTCGCCAGCCCTGTTCAGGCGAATTTCCTGATCAATGGTAACTTCGAGGATGTCACCGACTGGTGGTTCGCGGGGGCAGGCCCCGGCACTCAGCCAGTCGGTTGGCGCGATACCACCGGCGACAATCCGGCGACCCAGCAATTCGATTCGCTGGCGATTGGCGGCAGCGGCATTTCCGCATTGATCCAGCCGGTGGCGGGAGGTCGGCTGCGGCAGGAGTTGAGCACGCTGCCCCTACCGCAAGCGGTCATCTCCTTCGATTTTGCCACGGATGACCCTGGGGGAGCCAACGACCGAACGTTGAGCGGCACCGTGCTCAATCAGAACGGTGCCACATTGATCACGTTTCGCGTGGTCGATGAAAACGAGGATGGCATTGGCGAGATGCAGTTCTTCTCGGGCACATGGCAAGTCGGCACGCTCCCCAACTCGGTGATCTTCGGCAACTTGGGCAGTGCTCCGTTGGTCCATTCGATGTCGATCCGCCTCGATACGGCCCGCGATGTACCCGCGTACGACGTCACGCTCATCGACTCGAACGGCACGGTCCATGAGGCCACGGGGCTCAGTTACTTCAATGGCACGGCCCAACCGTACGGCCGTATCGGCGGGATCGAGTTCCCTTCCTTCAACAGTGTCGGCGATTGGCTGCTCGACAATGTCGCGATCACCAACGGCATCAGCACCAATGGCCTCAGCCTCCGCGTCTTCGAGGATTCGGGGCAGGTCTACCTGACCAACGACAGTGGGGCCCCGGTCGCCTTCGATGCCTATCGGGTGCTCAGCGATTCCGGGGCACTCCTCGCCGGCACCGGCAACTGGTCGAGCCTGGAGGATCAGGGAATCGGTGGCACGCCTGGCAATCCGGCATGGTCCGAGTTGGGGGCCACCAGTTTCGAAATTGCCGAAGGGCACCTCGGTGGGACGGGGAGCGTGTTGAATGCCGGGGCATCGATCAGCCTCGGACAGATCTACAACACCTCCGATTTGTCCAAGGATTTGCAGTTGGAATTTCACGTCGCCGGGGCGCCACCGATTGCCATCTTCGGCCCCGTCAGCTTCGTGCAAGGATTGCCGGGTGACTACAACGATGACGGCATTGTGGATGCGGGCGACTATGTCGTTTGGCGGAACAACCTCGGTGCCCCCGCGGGAACCTTGGCAAACGACATCGATGGAGGGACGATCGGCGCGGCGCAGTACCAGACGTGGAAGAGTTTCTACGGTGCTTCCACGGGAGGTTCCCTACTGGTCTCGGCGGCAATTGTGCCCGAGCCTTCGTCGCTTGTGCTGCTGATCGGCCTCGGCGCGTCGCTGCTGGTCGGCATGCGAAAGTGAGTTTCGAGAACGTGTGCTCTGAGTTTTGCTTCTGTTGATGTATCTCGTCATTTTTAGTTGGAGGGTCGTCTAATGATTTGCAAGTTTCGAACGTTTCACGTGCTGGTGATGGCGGCGATATGTGCCGCGATCGTGTCTTTCACCGCAACCTCGGTGACCGCCGCGCCAATTGTCGCTGATTTCAATGACTTTACATTGGGGTTGCCCAATGGCCAATTCGGCGGGACGGGCTTCGACGCCGATAGCCCGTGGATCGGATCGGCGCGTGTGGCCGTGGTCGAGGGGGACCTTAGTTCCGACAAGTACACCTTGTCGCAATCGGGTGATGGACGGAGCATTCAAGGCGATTTCAATGGCGCGCGGCACACAACCCGTGTCTTGGCGACTCCCCTCACGGGCGAGGTCTGGTTCTCGTTTCTGCTGAACCTGCCCGATGCCACCTCGCGGGGGGGGATCGTCTTCAATCCCACCGCCACCAATGGCACGACCAACCCCTATTCCCTTTTTTTGCTAGGGCCTGAAATACTCCGTGCCACGGTTGGCGCGTCATCTGGGGATAACAGAGATGCCGCGGTCGAAGCGACCATCGGCGAGACCGTATTGATCGTCGGAATGCTCGATACCGAGGCCGACACATTGACCGCCTGGTTCGACCCCGATCTCGTGGCGAACCCCGACATTACCAGCCTGACTCCCGATTTGTCCGAGGTACTGGGAGTTCCCATCGAGTCGATCACGAGCGCGGGCCCGATGTCGTGGAACACGACCGCCACCACCGCGGTTGGCGTGGGAGGGGCCTGGGTGGATCAACTTCGACTGAGCAACTCCAGCAGTGCTTACTTCGATGTGACAGGGGCTGAAGTGGCCGGCATACCCGAACCGGCGTCGCTCGCGCTCTTAGGAGTGGGAGTGTCGCTCCTCCTGTGGCGTCGCCGTCGATAAAAACCAGTGCAAAGTGGCCGTGACCCGCACTCTGGCGGGTCGCGGCGCTCCTCGCGCTTGTTGATCCCGATCCTGTGCCCGAAAGTGAGTCATGGATTCCGCCGCGTCTGTTACGTCGACCTCCCTGTTCAACTACGGGCGACTTACGGAGTCGCAACTCGACGAGTACCACGAACAAGGGTTCCTGGTCCTCCCGCGGGTATTAACACTCGAGGGGCGCGAGCGATTGCTTGCGGAGGTGATGGAGGTGTGGGAGCAGGAGAAGGGGCCGTTCGATCCCAACGCCACCTGGCTCAAGAACGCCCTGTTGCCGAATATTCACCACCATGCGCCATCTGTCCGCGAATTCTACTTCCGTGGACCGCTGGTCGACATCGCGGAGCAGATCATCGGCCCCAATCTCAAAGGGGCCACGTCGCAGCTCACGTTCAAAATGCGGGGAAACACCAAGCAGTTCGGCTGGCACCAGGACAATGGCTATGGACAGTTGGAACCGGCCAACGCGATCACCACACTGACAGCACTTGAAGACAACGACGAACAGACGGGCTGCATCTGGCTGATCCCTGGCTCGCACAAGCAAGGCCAAATCGACGTGAGCGATCGGCTCTCGGCAGACGCCAAAGCGACCGGCGCTGACCTGACTATCGACGTGGAGGACGACTCCCAAGCGGTCCCCATGCCACTCAAGGCGGGAGATACGCTGATATTCCACTGCCACATGCTCCATAAGTCCCAAGGCAACTACTCCCCGGACCGCGATCGCCGCGTGCTGTTCCTCCGCTACGCCGACGCGGATGCGGTGGAAACCTACAACAACGGTGCGCCACGCCTGGGCCGGCTGCTGAGAGGGACGACTCGCTTTCCGGAAGTGGAAGCGTTCGAGGCTGAACTCTCATAGCAGAATTTCTTAACCATCCTCTACATCCTGTCTATCGATGCTATTCGAATAGCATCGATAGACAGGATGTAGAGGATAATAATTGTACTTGTTGATGGTTACTCGTCCGGTGCTACAGTCAGTCCATCCACCCGCTCAACCATTTCGACCTCCCCCGCCAAAAACTCCATCTCCACCACCACCCCCCACAGCGGCACGCCACCGATTTCGTCCGTGCGGAGCTTCACCAGATCTTTGTGCGTACACACCATTCGCTCGACATGTGATTCTTTGGCCATCGTCGCTAGCGCTGTGACATCCTCGGCCGTGTAGAGGTGGTGGTCGGGGAACGCTCGCCACGTGACGATGTTGGCTTCAGCCTGCTCAAGCGTCGCGCGGAATGCCTCGGGGTTGCCGATGCCGCAGAAGCCCGCGACCCGCGACCCTTGCAGCGAATCCAGCGACTCTTGGTGTGCTCCAGTTCCGCTCAGGAGGTGTTCCGGGTGATGGACCACTTCGCACCATGCCGCTCTGGGGGCGGCTTTGGCCACGCGATCGCGAATCGCTTGCCGCTCGCTCTCGGAGATCATGTCGGCCCGCGTCAGGCATATAACCCCCGCCCTGGCAAGTGAACTGACCGGCTCGCGCAACGTTCCCCTGGGCAGCAGGTGATCGAAACCAAACGGCTGCGTGGCGTCGAGCAGCACGATGTCGAGATCCCGAGCGAGTCGGCGATGTTGGAATCCATCGTCGACCACCAGCACCTGGCTTTCGAGTTCCTCGACTGCCACCCTGGCAATCGCCACGCGGTCGGGAGATTGCAGATGGGGGACGTCGGGGAGCGCCTGCTCGAGTTCGAGCGCCTCGTCGTTCCTTCCTCCCTCCTCCGCGCCATACCCGCGACTGAGGATCGCGACGCGAAGCTCCCGGCCCCGCAGGTGGCGGCAGATCCATTTCACCATCGGGGTCTTGCCCGTCCCACCGGTCGTGAGGTTGCCAACCGAGACGACCACGGCGTCAACCCGTTCGGCGGGGAGGCTCCCCCGGTCGTAGCGGCGGTTGCGGAGGCGGACCACGGCGGTGTAGGGAAACTCGGCCAGTCGCAACCCCAGCCGGGCACAACTCGCCAATGGCCCCCGTCGCCGGCCGCTCACCAGGTTGTAGAATCGAGTCGGATCGAACATGCGGGGGTTGCCGGCGTGCGGCGGAACGGGAAAGTTAGCGAAAATAAGGGAGTTTTGCCTCCAGCGGGAATCGCGGGACGCAAACCGGAAGAATCGTATAATAAGGAGACGCCCGGGAACCGTAACCCCAGTTGCGGGCGTCCAAGACTGGCGGGGCCGGCGCGCGAGGTGCGGCGGGCCCCCGCCCTTATCCCATGGAAAAGGCCCGACGGCACGATGTCCACTCTGAAAACCCCCACCAGCCCGCGACCCCCCAAGCCGCGCCGCGAGAGCCACGATTATATCGAGTACGAGAAGTACATCGACAGCCAGGTCCAGCGGACGCGCAAGAACGTCAAGCTGGTCGACCTCGCTTCGGCGATGGTCGTGCTCGTGGTAGCACTACTGGGGTTCTTCCTCACGGCGGCCGTGCTGGAGCATTGGATTCTGCCCAATGGGCTCGGGACGATCGGCCGCATCGGCATGTTCGTGCTACTGGTGGCGGGACTCGGTCATTATGCTTGGCACACCTTGTGGCCCCTCGTCTCGCGACCGATCAATCCCGAATACGCCGCGGTCGCCATCGAGCGCGAGCATCCATCGCTCAAGAACAGTTTGATTAACTTCCTGCTGTTCCGCACCGAGCGGGGAAAGATGCCTCCGGCGGTGTTCGACGCGCTCGAAGAGCAGGCGGCGCAGCGGCTGGCCCAGTCTCCGATTGACGACGCGGTCGATCGCATGCCGCTGGTGCGCTGGGGTTATGTGCTGCTTGGCATCTTGATTCTGGGAGTCGTCTATTCGCTCGCCAGTCCCAAGAGCACTTTCGACACGGCTCGTCGCGTGCTGATGCCCTGGTCGCAGATTGCGACCCCCAGTCGCGTGCGCATCACTGACATCACACCCGGTCATGTCGAAATCATCCAAGGGGATTCGCTCGAAGTGCGGGCTCACATCCGGGGGCTCGCCGAGGGGGAAATCGTTTATCTCTCGTACGACACGGCGGACCGGCAGCATGTCGAACAGCTTGTGCCGATGAGTCCGATCGACGAAATCGGCACGTTTGGCACGAAGTTACCCCAAGGAGAAGGGCATGCGGGGATTCAGCAGCACCTCACCTACCGCATTGTCGCGGGGGATGGGCGAAGCATCGACTATCAGGTGACGGCCCTCAAGGCCCCCTCGATCCGCGTCAGTGAAGTGACTTACAACTACCCCGACTACACCGGCATCGACGACCGCACGGTGGCCGACCGGGGCGATATCCGGGCGATCGAAGGGACCAAGGTCACGATCGTCGCCGAGGCGAATGGTCCGATCGAGTCGGCCCATCTCGACCTGGATGCCGACGGGACCCAGGACATCCGGATGAAGGTCGACGGGAATGTCGCCACGGCAACGCTCGACCTCATGCTCCCCAAGGAGCGCCAGACCCCGAAGCTGTCGACCTATCAACTCAACATGCTCAGCACCGAGGGGGTGGCGAATCGCAAGCCGCCGCAACATCTCCTCGAAATTCTGCCCGACGTTGTGCCGGAGATCGAAGTCCTCGAGCCGGCGGAGCGGTCGCGCGAAGTCCAACTCAACGAGACGGTCCCGTTTCGCGTCCAGGCGAGCGACCCGGACTATTTGCTTTCGCAGGTAACGCTCTACTTCGTGAAGGTGTCGGACGAGAAGGTTTTTGTCCAGCCAAGCCTGTTGGCGGCTGGGGGGCCGGGCGTCGACAAACTCGATGCCCGCTGGGAGTTCACCGCTAGCGATTATGAGCTGAAGGCGGGAGATGTCGTCGAGTACTGGGCCGAGGCCCGCGACAACTGCCAGCCCGAGGCGAATGCGTCGATCACCGAGCGCAAGGAACTGGTGATCGTCGCCCCCGCCGAAGGCCAACCGAACCCCAACCCCAACGACAATCGTAATCCGCAGCGTGAGCGAGGCGAATCTGACAATGCTAACCCGCAGCGTCAGCAAGAAGAGGGAGGAGCGGGAGAGCAAGACCCGAACAAAACGGGAGAGCCGGGGAATCAAGGGGAGCAGGGAAAGCCCGAGAAAGGCCAGCCAGGGCAGGATCAGCAGAACGGAACCGATCAGCAGCGAGACGAGACAGGTAACTCCGAGCAACAAGAGACTGGCGCCGAAGGCCAAGGTACGAACGACCAGAACCGAAGCGACCAACAACCCGGCGAAAGCCAAACAGGTGAACAGCAGGAAGGTGCCGGGGCGCAAAACCAGCAAGACCCGGGCGCTCAAGGTGCAGGCCCGCAAGACAATCAGCAGCCGCAAGAAGGAACCGGTGGGCAAAACGAGCAGCCTCCCGCTGGTGGACAACCTCGTCAGGGTGAACAGCGACCAAACGAGCCGGGGAGTGGCGCGGGGACCGATTCGCAAGGAAGTCCCGACGGTGAACAGCAGTCCGGGAGTGGCAAAGGAGCACCTAATGCAGGTGAGCGACGTTCCGTCGCCAACGACGGGAGCCAGGATGGCGACGCGCTCGAAACCATGAACGACCACCTGACGCAGGAAGAACAGCAAAGCGCGAATCGACGGGATGCGACCCCTGCCGAAAGAAGCGAGCAACAACAGCGCCAGGATCGCGAGAGCCAGGGAGCCAACCCCGAGGGGGGCCAACCGCAAGGTGCGCAGCCCTCGGGTGAGAAACCCGCCGACGGGCAAGGATCGAAAACCCAAGGTTCGCAGTCACAGAACAGGGAAGGGGCGAACGCCGAAGACCAGAAGCCCCAACAAGGGACGGGTGAGGATCCACTTGAGGAACTGCACGAGAAGGGCGAAGCGCCGCCCGAGGGGCAGAACATGGACGCCGATCCTCCGGCCGAAGGAGCACAGCCGCGTGAAAATCCGGGAGCCGACACCGCAGGTGGAAAGCCCCAGCAGGAACAATCTGGCAAGGGCCAGGAGCCGCGCGATGGCAGCAAGTCCGCGGGTGGCCGAGAGGACGGTCCCCAAGGTGAATCTGGCCGTGGCGACGAGCAGAATCCTCAAGGCTCACCCGAAGCACAAGAGGACGCGGCCCCACGACAGAAGCAACCCGACGCCGGTCCAGCCGACAAGTCCGACTCGGACGAAGCCCCCATGCCTGGGCAAGGGAAGAAGGAAAGTGATTCGAGTGGCGAGACGAGTGGCGCGAACCCCGGCGGTGGCGAAGGGGGGAGCGGCCAAGATGCCAATCGCGATGGCACCGGCAGCTCCGGACAAAACGACGACGCCGAGGAGGGAGGAGGGAAATCTCCCGAGCAAGGGAGCGGTGAAACTGGCACCGAAGCGGGTAGCGCCGAAGAAGCGGGCCGTGAAACCGGCAAGTCAGGCAGCGAAGCCGGCAAAGGCTCACAGCAGCGCGAAGGCGAAGGGACCAAGCCTGGCGACAACAGTAACCCGCAGCGTCAGCAAGGCGAACCAGGTGAGGAGTCGCAAGCGCCAGGGGAACGTGGCGAACAGCAAGCCGAAGGGGGAAGCAAGCCTGGTGAGAAGGGCGAACAACCACGCGAGCCAGGCGACAAACAAAGCGATCGCGGCGAGCAGCCCGGCGGCAAGAGCCCCCCCAAGGGCGAGCCCGGCGACCGCCGCGAGTCGAGCGGCGACAACACCCCCAACAACGAGAAGTACAACCTGCAAGAAGCCGACAAGGCCAATCTCGAGTACGCCCGGAAGCAAACCGACCTGGTGCTCGACACGCTCGACCGCCAGCTCAAGGAGAACAAGGTCGACCAGGAGCTCTTGGACAAGCTCGGCTGGAGCCAAGAGGACCTCCGCAAGTTCGTCGACCGCTGGCAAGGGCTCCGTCAAAAAGCGGCTGAGGCAACTCCCGAAGGCGAAGCCGCCAAAGTGGAACTCGACAACCGCCTCCGCAAACTGGGGCCGAAGCGTGGGAACGTCGAAGGCGAAACGAAGCGGACCGAAGACACCCTGCGCGACCTGGGCGAAGGGTATGAAAGCGAAGTGCCGCTGAAGTTCCGGGATAAGGTGAAGCGGTATACGGAGGGGATTTCTAAGTGATGGGGAGTTGGAAGTTGGGAGTTGGAAGTTCTTGAGAGGGGGTTCTATGGACTTCGTTTGGCTTTACTTTGCAGTGTTGGCCTTTGCTTGTCTCTGGGTAACAGTTGACAAGGACGCGCGGGGAGCGTTTGAGTGCCTCAGCAAAATGTTGCACTCAACCGCGCGGAGCATGGGGATTTACGGACAGTTCTTGTGTTACAGTGCTGGCCGATTGTTGGTCCTCCTGACGCTCGTGTTACTGGCTGTCTCCGCGGCATTTGGGGTGCTCCACCACAATCCGCTCGGGCTGTCGCCAAATGGGCGTGGCCTCATCTTTGTCGGCATGATACTCGGAGCTGCAGCGATCACAGTGTTGCCATGGCTCGCTTCTCGGCTCCGTTTTGCGCGCTTGCTGCGATCAGTGGCTGCGGAGTTTGAAGACATGGTGGTCTCGCTTCCACTAGGGCAAGAGAGGTCTTCCCATTGGGATGTCGCACAATACGACACGACAAACGGCTGGACGGCCTGGCACCCGAAACAAGCGACATTCGAGCGCGATGGGGTGTGGTCGGCCATAGTGCCGCTCTTCTTTGTTGGCAGTGGAACGCAGCCATCCGTTATGTACCCGATCGATTTCGAGTATTTTCTCGCATGGCGATTGCCCAACGACCTGAAACCGGGTGACACCATGCCGTTCTTCGCTTGGAAGACCGATTTTCTGGTGAAAAGTGTGACGCCGTTACGCGGGCGACCCGGTTGGTCGGTCGTGCGAGCGGATATGGAACTCGAAGATATCGACGAATTGGCGGCGTGAGCTACGTTGGTTTCATTGCAAAATGCAAATTGGCACCTCTCCACCAATGTATTTGGCGTCGAAAGATTTCAACACAGAGGCGCAGAGACACGGAGATCAACGAGCGGGGTTGAATCTGTCTTGATGGCAAGAGAAGAAGAGTTGGTGTTATCGGAAGTGACGATTCAGGAAAAGGTCCAGCTCGCCTATAATTTTCCCTTACTTGCTCCCTCTCACCACTTCGATCAACTTTGCCCCACTGGTTGCTCTCCGTGTCTCTGCGCCTCTGTGTTTTCAGCCTACGGCATCGTCCGCGCTAGATAAGTCGGAAGGCGTGTATACTAGAGTCTCCCGCTGCGTGCGGGTGGGGACACCTTCTTGATATCAGCCACAGTCTATCGGAATCTCACCATGTCGCATCACTTTACCTCGGTTTGTCGCGGGCTATTGGTCATTGCCGGTCTTGTCTGCGTCGCGGAAGTTACGAAGGGCATCGAAGCGGAAGCACCTCCACCGGCGGAGCCAGCGAATTCCCAGCCCGTGGACGCGAGTGAGAGCCAGCCACCCGACGACTACGACGCCAACGCGCTGTATCGCGATATCGAACTCGCCAAATCGACGATCGAACGAGCGACCAAGCAGCTTGAGGAACATCCCAAGAGCGTCGAGTGGCGCGTCTACCGCGGCATTGCCCACAGCGCGACAGGTGACTTTTTTAGTGCGCTGATGGACTTCGAGGACGCCATGGCGGTCGACCCAACAAGCCCCGAGCCGCACCGCGCCTTGGGTTATGTCTATCGGATGTACCATCGACCCGATAAAGCCCTCGCTTGCTACAACAAGGCGATTGAGCTCGGAAGTAAGTCGATCGGTGTCTTCATGGGTCGTGCGGGCATCTATTATTATCAGGGGGACTACGACGCCGCCCGCGCCGATTTCGACGAGGCGATTCGCCTCCATCCCGAACACGCCATGGCATGGTTGGGGCGGGCCATGTTGCCGAATCGAGACTGGGACGAAGCCAAGTCGGATTACGACAAAGCGATCGAACTGAGTGAACATGCCCCCTATGTTTATGCCTACCGTGCCCAAGCCCACTTCGATCGCGGTGAATACGACGAGTTTTGCGCAGACATCCTGACCGCCATGAAGAACAATCCCGGCGACGTCGGAGTCGACTACGACCCGCTCGCCGAACAGGAACTTAGCGACGAGGACCTGAAGTTCGGCAAAGAACAACTCCGCAACATGCTTCGCGATCGGCCCGAGATGGCCGAGTGGGTGGAGGAGGGAGATGAGCTTTGGAACTGGACGCTGCGGCGGTTTGCGGGGTCGGCGGGGGTGCGAGTCAGTTGGGATCCGAGCTCCGCGGGACCAACTGGAGGTGTGAGTGGCGAGCACAGTGGTGGGTCTGGGTCGTGGATTCGTGTCGAGGGTGTCAAGGAAGCACCACCTGAGTCCCGTGCCGACGGCCTTTGGTGTGCGGCCGTCTTCGAACTTCACAACTGTGCCTACAGAGCGGGCTGGAATGAAATCCTCCAGCAGGTTCGCGATGGGCTCCTCAACCGCGAGATGTATCAGTTGAAATCCCATGAATGGGAGGAGTTGACCTCGCATCGCACGAGAGCCTTCTATGTCAAGTTCTTGATGCCATTTCTTACCAAACGAGGAGCGGTTGAACCTAGTACGCCAAGCCAGTGGTATTGCGCACCTGCGGACTTCATTACTAACCGGAATGATCTTATTGACGTGTGGAAGCGAGGCAGTCTTTGGTCGACCTACGGTGAGCAGTTTGATCTTCAGCAGGCGTACCAACGGTTCCATGAGAAGGATTACCCGGGATGCCTGGCACTGTTGGAGTCAGTACTTCAAGATCCGAGTAATAACTCCCCCGAGGAAGTCCATCTCGCGAGGGTGCTTCGCGCAGGCTCGCTGGCATACCAAGGTGATGTAAAGACGGCAGTTGAGGAGTTTAGAAAGCTCGCACAACAAGCCACGACGCCTGAAGACCAAGCCTATGCCTATCGTTCTCGCGCGGAGTGGCTCTACCGCGAGGGCCGAAATGCCGAGGCATTAGAGGATGTCAACGCCGCGGTCGCGGCCCTACCCAACGATTTCGAAAGCCACGTGCTCAAGGCCGATGTTCTCGAAGTGATGGGAGACCGGGACACGGCTCTCATTGAGTTGGGTAAAGCTATCTCGCTTGCCGATGATGATAATCGCCCTATACTCTTGCGTTATCGGGCTCATCTGCATCTTTTGAGCGGACAGCTTGCTAGTGCGCGACAAGACATCGACGCTGCAACAGAGACCGGTAAAAGCGAAGCACCATCTCATTGGTTACGAGGTTGGGTCAACGAGCTCGAGCATCAATACGTCGATGCTAATACCGACTACGACCGAGCCATAACGATGGATAGCAGCGTGCCGCAATATGTCGAGTCGAAGATACAGCTATTGCTCAACCCGCGTGCTGAGGGCGCCTACGATCCACAGGCAGCAAGGCAACTGGCGCAAAAGCTTTGCGAACAAACTCAATGGCGATATGCCGAATATATGCAACTCCTGGCCCGGTCGCACGCGGCTTGCGGTGAGTATGAGGAATCCATTGAGACAGAGCGGAAAGCGATGGCAAGGCGAGATCGTTGGGAACGACTCGAGAATCTCAAACGAATCAGAGACTACAAGCAAACTGTGGAAGAGAAGGTAGCCGAAACGGCGACGGAGACACCTTAGCCTTCACGCAGCCTGGGGGCAGGTTGCCGGTTATCTCGCTATCAAGGTCAAGCCAATCTTGGCAACCTGACCCCAGCCACCCCTTTACCATTGCAATCTCAAACCCCCAGCACCTTCGCCGTCACCAACCAATACAGCTCCCCCTCTCCCGCGATCACCTCTTCGTCGAACGCCACCGCGGCGATCGCTCCCTTGGCGAAACGTGTGCGGGCCGCGTTGTCCCCCACGAGTTGCGGCAGCACTGTTTCCATGTCGGGGTTGTGCCCGCACCAGGCGATGTCGACTCCTTGCTGCTGGTTCGACCAGTCGATCATCCCTTCGAGGTGGAGGCCCGGCTCGAGGTCCTCGGTTTCGACGGCTGCTCCCCCCGTGACTTCCGCCATAATGTCGGCCGTCTGGCGGCAGCGAGTGTAGG
Organism: uncultured Planctomycetaceae bacterium; assembly: GCA_964650265.1. GTDB lineage: Bacteria > Planctomycetota > Planctomycetia > Pirellulales > Lacipirellulaceae > CAZYQQ01. Next base: position 65,600 of record CAZYQQ010000003.1, on the reverse strand, counting down.
GGCTGGTGGCGATCAGCGCCGGGGAGAAGCCTCGATCCGCCAACAATTCGATCATCCGCCGATAGCGCGCCTCCCCCTCAGCCGTCAGCGGTCGCAGCGAATCGTCAGGCCAACCCGGATCGCCGTAATGGCCGGCCCAGGCGTGTCGAGCTAAATAGATAAACATGGCGGAGGTTAATTGCGGTAAGAATAGGACGCGGATCTACAGGATCGAAGAGGATTATCAGGATCTGAATAGGAACGATTGACGTCAAGCCAACTGACGGACGTTCTGGTCAATCTCTCAAATATTTAGGAACTTCTTCGAACACTTCGGTTGAGCCGCCAGTCGCTTCTGATCCTGCCCATCCTGCCAAATCCTGAAAATCCGCGTCCTATTCTTCGTGCTCACCGGCCCCGCCACACTTGTTCTTCCGCCAGTCCCAACTTCCGGCAAACGGGCTCGATCGCTTCATAAAACCGCCGGGCGTCGTTCGGGTAGCCGGCCGTGGGCTTCAAATCGGGGATGTGACGTTGCCAGAAGCGGTTGAAGGCTTGCATGGCCAGTTCGCGGAGGTACTTGGCGGTCATCGAGGCGAGGGCTGTCTCTAATAACGCTTCTCCCTTGGCGCGGAAGACGAACTCGATTGTGCGCGCGTCGTCGAGCAGGCGATAGCGGCTCACCTCGCGCGACTCGACCAGCGGCTCGATGGTGGCCGCAGGAAAAAACGTGGCGAGCAACTCGCCGTAGCGGTTCCGCCCCCCATGCTTGTCGCAAGTCACCCGTACGCGGCAGGCCTCCTGTTTGCCGATGGCATCGCGGACCAGCCCTAGCGTGGCGTGGGACAAGAGCGTTCCCTTGGTTCCATGCTGGTCGACGAGCCGATTGAACTCCGCCGGAAAAATCATCCGTGCGGCGAGCGGTAATGGCCTCGCCCGTTCTCCGAGCCGGCACCTGGGCGTCGTCGAGGGGGCCATCGCTTCGCAATCGAGGTCGACCTGGCCGGCGCGCTGCTCCTCAAAGTGCCGCCGCGCGTCGGGATCGACCGCGTGTACTCCCTGCGCGAGCAGGTCGAGTCCCCCGCCCGGCTTATAGAGCACCTTCGAATCGGCAATCGCCACCCGCACCCCATCGGGGGTCGGCGTGACGTAGCGGCGGAGGAGACGGTAGAGGTTGAATGAGAAAAAGGTGTCAGGAACCGTTTTCCCTGACGCGCGAGTATCGCTCGAGCAAACTTGAAAACGGTTCCTGACACCTTTTTCTCCCTCAGCAACCCGCCACGCACTGAGACCAATCACCAGCGGCCCCAGATTCGGTCCATACCCGGCCTCGTCGACTCCGATCACGAGTGTCATGGGGGAGATTGTAGGGGGACGCGGGTGGCAAGTCAAAAGGTGCGGCGTCATTTGCCCGAGAACCTCTGTGTCAGATCCTCTTCCGAATAACCACAGCCCACGGAGAGCGCGGAGAAAACTCCGGAGGTGTGTATCTCTGTGCTCCTCTTCGCACTGTGGTTTTTTATCGACCGGCCAAAATCTTCAATTCAGGGTCTTGTTCCATCCAGGGTGTATCACTATATTGATACACATGGACACAAGCCCCCGCCAGTTCGAAATCGTCCCCACCAGCGGCGTGCCGATTTACCGGCAGATTGTCGACCAGGTGCTGGCGATGGTCGGCAGCGGGCGGCTCGCGGCGGGGGACTATCTTCCTAGCGTCCGGCAAGTCGCCCAGGCCGCGGACGTCAACCCGATGACCGTCAGCAAAGCCTATAGCCTGCTGGAGGCCGAAGGGATTGTCGAGCGGCTGAGAGGGCAGGGGATGCGCGTGGCGGCCGGCATGGCGAATGGCTCGCTCGCCGAGCGGAAGCAGCAGGTCCACGAACTTCTGGCGCCCGCCATCCATCGCGCCCGGCTGCTGGGGCTCTCCGATAAACAATTGCGTGCGATCATCGAATCGTTTCTCAAGGACTACCGGTCATGACACCTTCTCAATCGCTTCCGATTTCAATCCGGGGACTGTCGAAAAACTTCGGGGCCAAACAGGTCCTCAAGGGAGTCGACCTCGAACTCGCGCCCGGCACCGTCCTCGGTTTGTTGGGATCGAATGGGGCGGGCAAGACGACCCTCATCAAATGCCTGCTCGGACTGCTCGCTCCGTCGTCGGGACAGGCCCATATCTTCGGCGAAAACGCTTGGGATCTCTCCGCCGACACCAAAGCCCGGCTCGGCTACGTCCCCCAGGAGGTCGCGACCTATCCCTGGATGCGGGTGCGGCACGTCATCGACTACACGGCCGCGTTTTACCCCACCTGGAATAAATCGCTGGTCGCCGACATGTGCCAGCGGTGGAAGCTGCCGCTCGAGGATCGCTCGGGCTCGCTGTCGGTGGGACAACTGCAAACCCTCGGCATCGTCCTCGCCTTGGGCCATGAGCCGCAACTGCTGATCCTCGACGAGCCGGTCGCCAGCCTCGACCCGAGTGCCCGGCGCGAATTCCTGCGTACGTTGATCAACATGGTCGAGCACCCCGACCGAACGGTCCTCTTCAGCACCCACATCACCAGCGACCTCGAACGGGTTGCTAGTCAAATCGCGCTAGTCCGCGATGGCCGAATCGAGTTCAACGGCGATCTCGATTCGCTCAAGGAACGGGTCAAGCGGATTCGCCTGCTGGCCCGCGACCCGCTCCCCGAGGCGTTCGGCGTGGCGGGAGCGATCGACCTGGAAGTCGAGGGGCGACTCGCCACGTTCACTACTCCAAGCTATTCCGCCGCGCTGGTGGAGGAACTCGAGCAGGCATGGGACGCCGAGGTAAGCGTGAGCGACCTGAATCTGGAGGAGATTTTTGTCGAGCTGCACAAGGAAGTGGCACACAAGCCAGATAACGGTACCCAACCAATGGCAGTGGAGGTGGGACGATGACATACCAGATCGCGGCGGTGCTCAACACCTATTTCACGCGGCGCTGGATGATGCTCGGCCTTGCACTGGGGGCCCTGTTTGTCACCGTGGGACTAATCGGTGTCTCGTTCACCACACGGCAAACACTCGAGCCGATGATGGTGATGCAGCTTGTCGCCTTGCCGACGATGCTGGTGCTCACGTTTCTCGTCCAGCACGCGAAGTGGCAGTTCGTCCACAGCCGCGCGCGGCTGATGCCCAACTATGCGGAAGCCCATCTGTTGGTCCTCTTCACACTGCTGATGCTGGCCGTGGTCGTCTACCCGCTGGTCGCGAGTCGGCTGCTTAACATTTCCTCTCTGGGGATCATGGCGTTTGTCATGCTGCTGGGGGGGACGGTGGCGTGGGCGATCCACACCATGCGTCCGCTGTTCGTGCTGGCCTACATGGCATTGTTCTGCAGTTTTCTCCTACCGTCGATCGTTCCCCTGTGGCTTGCCGACGAGCCCCGCTACAGTTTGCCGCGCTGGGGGTTGCTGGCTCTTGGCACTTTGGCGGTCGGCCTGTGGCTGCGGCGCTTACCGCGAATGACCGAGGAAGCCGAAGATTATGTGATTCCCGTCCAAGGGAACATGGGGGCGAGCCGGATGGAAAAGTCGGAAGCCCGCCGCGTGATGGTGCTCACCCTGTCGCGGGCCAGGCTGCACATGTGGCTTGCCGATCGCTGGCACGATCGACTTGCCGCCTTGTCTCCTCACGACGAAGCGAGCCGTCCCCAACTCCTCCGCTACGGCTTCGCTCCCGTTTCGGCGCCGGTGCGGGCGCTCTTCTTTATCTTTCTAGCCATCATGGTTGGTCTGACCCAATCGGTCATCGTCTCGGGTCTCAATTCGTCTGACGCCGAGAGGGGTCTCAATGCTGCCAGGTCCGGGGCGATGATCGCGACCATGGCCATGCTCGCCTTCATGGCCCCCGTGTTGATGAGTCAACTCACCGCGACCCGCATGCCGCGGCTGGCACAGGAACTCCTCCTGCCGATGTCGCGGAGAGCGCTGGTGAGTGGCCTGGTCCGGACCGTCGGAGGCGAGATGGCCATGCTGGCCGTGCTCGGCGGCGTGTTGATGCTAGCCGGAGCCATGCTGCTAACGCCCGACCTCGTAACCGTCACGAACACGACGGCAATGCTGATGGCACTCGTCTCCGTTCAGCCGCTGATGTTCGCCATCTCGTTCGCCGCCTCCCTCATCCGCTCGGCCATCGCGCGGCTCCTGCTCATGGTCGGCCTGCTCTATGTCGTGCTGGGATGCGCGGCAGGGGTCTTTGCGCTGGGGTATTACATCAGTTTGACGGGAGCAGGAATCGTCGCGCTGGGGCTCTTTCTTGGCGGAATGGGGCTGATCCGGGTTGCGCGGTCGATGTGGATGCGGGCGGAGCTTGGGCGGTAAAGGGATTTACTTAGCTACTCGCTCAATCCACACTTTAAACCCGTTCGGGACCGTGACGCCCTTATTGTCCTCCAACAAAAGCAACACGAGCTGCGCGTCAGGCGGCTGATCGCGCCGTCCTACCAAAGACTCGCTGAAGTTGTCGCGTTTGTCTGGCCATAAACTGCTATCGCTAGGAAACAGCGTTGTCACACCGTGACCGCCTGCCGATACGTGCAGCGCGAAGTCTCCATCCTGCTGGCGACGGATGGCGGCCGTAATGCTTATCTCTCCGGGTGGGAGAGCAAAGGCAAGTCCACCTTCTTCATAAGTCATCGATCCATCCACGATTTGAGGAAGTCCCTGTATCGCTTGCGAAGGGTCAACAGGGATATCGTGTCGCTTCGTGTAGAGCACATAGCTGCCTCGTGCCGGAATATAAACCTTCCAACTCCAAGTCAGCTCTTCAAACTTTTCGATTTCGACCGCGTAAAATTTCTCGGGATCTTCCACATTCAGATATCCCGCCTCCTCGCGCAGCTTCCGCACCTCCACCCTTAGCGAAGCCAGCTCGCGATACTGCATCACCAGCGCGATTGCCATCCCCAGAAACACCACCAGCACGCCAAGCTGGCGGAGGGAGAAGCGGAATCGACGCGGACTGGAGGCTTCTTCCATCGGTTTGACCTCACAGTAAGTGGGATTAAAAAACGCGGAGGCCCAGAGGCTCCTCGATGGGGGCAGATAGATTCCTGTCGGCCCAATGTAAGCTGCATTTCCCTACAGGTCAAATTCAATCCCGCTCACGAGCCTCCGCGTTTTTTCAGGCAACTCTTCAGCCAACTGAAGTTGGCTGAAGTGGATTAGAAACACGGAGGCACAGAGGCACGGAGATGTTATTGGCGGTGCGTGCCTTGAAGTGAGGTATTTTAATAACCGAGGGGTACGATTCAACTCAAAACCCGCTCGTTGGCCTCCGTGTCTCTGTTCCTCTGTGTTAAAATCCTTGTGCCTCGCAATAGATACACTGGCATAGGGCTGTGCGCCGGGTGGCGCGGTCGATGTGGATGCGGGCGGAATTGGGACGCTAGTCGTCTCCTTCCTGACCGGGCCCTACCTACACTGCGATTGGATCCGTCACTATCGACAGGGTGACCCGTTATATGCCAACGCAGAGACGCAGAGACGCGGAGACTCACGAGCGGGTTAAAGTCACAACTAGTGGCGAGGATGGATTATCTTCTTATCCCGAACTAGTGTTGCCTTCCACGTGAGGCGTAGTCACGAATACCACCTCCGCCATTGGAACCCGTAGAACCCCTGAGACGAGCCTCCGTGTCTCTGCGTCTCCGTGTTTTTTCTTTTGTGAATTTCTTGTGCGAGTGTCTGGCTATACTGACGGACGCTCATCGACGCGCCAGCATGGAGCACCGGGTATCCTGAGTCGCCGAACACCGATTCATGACGGGGAATACGACCAATGAACCTCAGCCGCCTCTTCCGCTTCAAGCTCCGCACTCTCCTCATCGCCTTTACGCTGTCGGCCCTGGCAATTGGCTGGCATGCCCGCGGCGCGCGGTTGCAACACCAGGCGGTCGAGACGATTTTCGACCATGGCGGGTGGGCCGGGTACGACTTCCAGGAGCGAGCGGGCGCGGGGTGGCTTTATGCGGGAGGGGAGTCGCGCGTTCCTGAGTGGTTGATTGAGAGGGTGGGAGTCGACTTTTTTCATCCGGTGGTCGTCGTCAAACTCCCCGTGGTGGTCGATCCGGGGGTGACCGTGCCCCCGACGAGCGAAAAGCTGAGTGAAATCATGGCGCAAGTGGCGCGACTGCGGAGGCTGAAAACATTGTGGCTCGCCGACAACTTTGCCACCGACGACGCCCTGTCACACGTCGCCCGGATGGATCACATCCAGCAGCTCTGGCTCTGTGGCTATGGCCACTTCTCGAGCGAGGGCCTCGAGCAAGTCAGCCACATCGACAATGTCCATGTTTTGAGCCCTTACTAAGGCACACGCCCCTTCCCCAAGGTGCGCTACCCTCACCCCCAAAACTTCCGACCTCCGACCTCCCACCTCTGGCCTCCGCCTCCCCCCCAAACAGCCTCTCCAAGGGGCCTTCCTTGGCCCAATGGCGAAGCTCAACTAACCCTTAGCGAACCAGCAAGCAGCAGTACCAACCGTCGGCCCCTTGCACCATGGCGGCGCCGCCGTAGGTGCCCGGCTCGTCGAGGCAGCACGAGAGAAACCGCCCGTGGGTGTGGCCGACCCCTTCGCACTTGGCACCCCCCAGGGAACCACCGATGTGGTTCTTGTGCCCGCGCTGGGCGGCGATCGTCGCCTTGCGTAGCGCCAGGGCCTGCAACTGCGGGTCGGGCAGCAGCGGCCGCTGCCCCTGCCGTTGCCGTTCGGCGTTGGCCTTATCGAGTGCCGTTTCGCCCGGCGTGTGGCTGAACGGCCTGCTGGACCGAACCAAGTTGCCCACGATGTTCGCGCTGTGGGCGACAGGTCCACTCCTCGGCTTGTCCTTCGTCGCGGGAGCAGTCCCCGTCGCTCGCTGGCGGCCGTCGACCCTCACGCCGTCGATCGCCACCAGCCGCTCGCCCGGGTTGAGCTGAATGCCCTCCACGCTCTGCACTCGACCTTGCCGCACAGGGGTTTGCTGGGCGGTGGCAACACCACCCCCCACCGCAACGGCCGCCATCGCGGCCGCCAAAAACATTGCCCTTCTCTGCATCTCGTTTTCCTCCGTAAAACTTCGGAAGTCCCTCCGCCCGCGCCGACTCGTCGGCCCGGGTGGCACAAAGGGGCGCATGGTAAGAACGAAAGGGAGTGGGTCAACCGGCCGCGCGATTTTTACGAAGATTTAACGGAAATCCGCTGGCGCCTATGTTAGCTGGATTGCCCAGTTTGAATGCCTGGGAAATAAACTCCGTCCCGTGGAGAACGGAGAATTGAGCTCATCGGGGTGGACGCGCCAAGACAAACAGAGAATCCGTGCGCTCAAGAGTATGGACGAAATATGGGACGAGGAAGACTTTCAAGTATTGGTTGCCGGCTCTTTGTTTTCCCAAGACGGCGTACAGGAATAGGAACTTCCACCTTCCAGTCCCCAAATCCACGGGCTACGACCCTGTGGTACCGTTCTTCCGCCCACCCCCTACTGACGTAGGGGGCTCGCTTTTTTCTCTGGCCCCTGACCTCTGACCCCCTCCCTCCCTCAAGCAATCCCCAACCGCACCGCCCACACCGCCGCCTGCGTCCGGTCGTTCACCCCCAGCTTCCGCAAGATGTGCTGGACGTGTTCCTTCACCGTTTCGTAGCTGATGCCGAGGGATTCGGCGATCTCTTTGTTGGTGAGGCCTTGCGATAGGCGTTGGAGGACTTCGCATTCGCGGCGGGTGAGGGGGATCTCGTCGTCGCCGTCCCCTTCCCCCACTAGCGAGGGAGTGCTTCGCGTGGCATCGTCGGGGGACCAGACGGTTTGGCCCGCGGCGGCCTTGCGAATCGTGGCGAGCAAGGTCTCGCGGTTGGCATCCTTGGTGAGGTAGCCACTCGCCCGTTGGGCGATCGCCTTGGCGATGTAGGAGGGGTTGGCGTAGCCGCTGAACATCAGCACGGGGAGTTGCGGCTCGCGGGCCTTGATCTCGGCCAGACATCGGAGGCCATCTTCCTCGGGCATCCGCACATCGAGCAGCACCAGATCGAAGCGGCTCGATCGGAGTCGTTCGAGCGCTTGCTGGCTGCTCGAGGCTTCGGCTACCACTTCGACGTCGGTGCCGGCGAGCAATTGTTGCACCCCTGCCCGCACGACGGGATGGTCGTCGACCACTAGGAGTCTAATCGGCATGCAATTCCCTCCACGGGTTGATGCTGCGCGCGACCCAAAAAGGGCCACTACCCGTTCCCCTCAAGTCGCCTCCCCCCCAGATGGCGCCCCCAACCAGGGTTGTCGTGAGCGGCAAGATCAGGGCCAGATGCCAGCACCGCACCGGCCCTCAATCTAGCAAGTTTGCGTGATTCAGCAAGCAAGTTCCCCCATCCGCGGGGGAAAAAGGAGGGGTTCGCCACTCGTGTTTACATCCCTTGGAGAATGGCCCATACTTTGGGACCGACTGGGTCGCGGACTTCGAGTTTCCAGGCCATTTTGGCTGGCAAATGCTAGCTGGAAGGGCCTCGAGCGCAGAAATCATCTCGGGGGTCGCCGCGACTCGGGACTCGGGGGGCCCCTTACGCGATTCCTGGGAGCAGCTTCCAGGCGCGGGCACCACCTCCTCACATCCCACATGGCAGGACGTCGATGCCGCGGCTTTCGATCAACCAGCTCACCACTTATCGCTGGACCTTTGACGAGGATCTCTACCACGCCAAACGCGCGGGATTCGACACGATTGGCATCTGGCGGCGAAAGCTGGCCGATTTTGGCGAAGAGCGGGCAGCCGAACTGCTCGCCGACGAAGGGTTCCGCGTGAGCTGCCTCAGTTGGACCGGCGGATTCACCGGGGCCGACGGCCGCACCCAGGAGGAGAGCGTTGCCGACGGGATGACCGCCCTCCGCCAGGGGGCCCGGGTGGGGGCCGAATGCCTGATCGTCTATTCCGGCGGCCGTAACAACCACATCACCCCCCACGCCTGCCGCCTGCTGCGGCAGGCGCTCGACCGGCTGGTCGCCGCGGCCGAGGTGGCCGATGTCGTGCTCGCCCTCAAGCCGATGCATCCCGAGTGCGCGAGCGATTGGAGTTTTCTGACCGATCTCGAGAAATCGATCGAACTTTTGGGGGCTTACGATTCTCCTTATCTCAAGCTGGTGTACGATAACTATCACTTCCCCTATCTCCACCGCCGGCCCGAGTGGCTGGCCGACCTCATGCCCCATCTGGCCCTGGTCCAACTGGGAGACGCCCGTTTGCCCCACGGCATCGATCAATTGCGCTGCCCACTCGGCGAGGGGCTGCTGGAGGTGCGGGCCACGGCCGAGGCCCTCTGCCGCTGCGGTTACAACGGGGCCTTCGACGTGGAACTGATGGGAGACGAAATCGAATCGCACAACTACGAGCCGCTGTTGCACCAGGTTCGCCAGGTGCTGGCGAGTTGTACGGAGAACGCGACTTCTCGGGGAGTGCCTCGCGCGCCCCAGGCCCCTGGGCGCGCCGAGGGGCGCGTGCGGTAGTCGTATGCCTGCCCCCGAGCAATTCGTCGTCGATTCGCGGCTGCGAATCCCCTACAGCGAACTCCAGTTCAGCTTCTCGCGCAGCCCGGGGCCAGGGGGGCAGAACGTCAACAAGGTGAGCACCAAGGCGACGCTCCACTGGTCGGTGGTGGCCAACCAGTCGCTCCCCGAACGGGTCCGCCAGCGGATGGTCGAATTGTTTGCCAAGCGGATCAACGAGCGGGGGGAGCTGGTTATCGCCAGCAGTGTCCATCGCACCCAGCGGGCGAACCGCGACGAATGCCTCACGCGGCTGCGGCACTTTGTCGAGGCCGCCGCGGTGGAGCCTGTCGTCCGCAAGCCGACGAAGCCGTCGAAGGGTTCCGTGGCAAGGCGGCTGGAGAACAAGCAACGGCAATCGGACAAAAAGCAAGCGCGCCGGCCTCCCTCGCCGCGCGACGACTAGTGCCTTGCCAACGCTAAAATTTGGAAAGTTGGGAGCTTTGCGGCAGAGTTTTCGCTTGACGATGGGACACGGATCGGCACGGAATGAAAAGAATCACCACGGATCAGAAGGTCCATCGCACCCCGATGCGTAATCGCAACCCGCTGCGTAAGCGAGGAAAGGCTGGAACTGCCCCTTTCCTCGCTTACGCCGCGGGTTACCATTTGGCTGGCATCCTCCCACGTACATCCTGACTATCTTGCCGAATCCTGAACATCCACGTCCTATTCTTCTCACCAACCAGGCCCACACCCTTCGCAGGGTGTGGCACCCCGAAGGCGCCGCGATTTCTGATCCGTGGTGATTCGATCAGACCGGTGCCGATCCGTGGCCGATTTCGTTATGTTGGCACTCCGGGGACTCACGTCCCCGGCTCGCGTTTTTGTTGGCCTTTCGGCTCGGAGTGGGGGGTGGGCACGTGAATTGCTAAGCTGGGAGGGGGCGAGTGGGCCCCATTTTTGGGCGGTTTTTTGACCAGTGGCTCGCCCTTTTGGGGCGGTCCGGCGTAGAATACAGGGCAGACTCTCATGTTTTTTCGGAGGCCTTGGTTGATGTCGGAAAACTCGCAACACCTCGACGACCTGTTCGGCCAGTGGCCGTACGAGTTCGGTGAAGTCGCTGCGCGCAAGGTGCAGGGGGGGGATGGGCGCGATTTGCTTCAATTGCGGATCGACATGGGGGTCCTCCAACTCGAAACGACTGGTCGCCCCGATGGTGCCCGCTTCGATGGTCACTCGACCTACTACGACTATCTCAAGGCACTTGCGATCCGCGAAGGGGTCGATTTCCACCTCGACGAATCGCGCTGCGTGCAGATCGATCGCGAGTTTGTGCAGTACTACCACCGGCGGATCGCCTGGCTGGCCTTGAGTGAATTCGAGCAGGCCGTCGCCGACTCCGACCACACCCTGGCCCTGATGGACTTCAGCTCGCTCTATGCCCCTCACGCCGAGTGGGCCGAAATGCACGAGCAGTACCGTCCGTTCGTCCTCTTCCACCGTACCCAGGCTGCGGCGCTGGCCGCGGTTCAGAACCTCGAGCCGCAAACGGCCTTGGTGGAGATCGAGGATGGGATGACCCTGATCGAAGAGGCCTACCAAGGGCAGGGGACCGATCCCCACGAATTGGAAGAGGATGAATTCCTCAATCGCCTGGCCGAGATGAAAGAGGCCTTGTCGCAGCAATACGAACTGGAGCCGCCACTGGACAAGCAGCTCGCCGATGCCGTCGCCCGCGAACAATACGAATTGGCGGCTGAGCTCCGCGACCGCATTGCCCGTTCCTCTGAGGCCCGCCGGTAGGGGCCGATTTTCCGCTCCGCCCGAGCGGCTCGTCTCGGCCTCGCTTTCTCGTGTGGTGGAAACTTCTCGTGTGATGGAAACACTGGTATGCCCCCCTGGCGGCAAGTACACTAGGGTTTTGTCGCAGTTTAGTTTTCGGACTAGCCGTTTGGGGTCGTGAGTCGGCTCGCCAGTCGCGGGAGAAACTGCCTTCAATACGTGCAAGCGACTGGGTAATTCATGTCTGTCCGCTGGCGACTGGGCCATCGCTCTGTTTGAGGAAGGGACCACTGTGCGAGAAAGCACGATCTGCAAGAAGCTGCGCCAACAACAACCGGTGCTCGTCACGACCATCCACCTGATGGACGCCATGGCGTTCGAAATGGCGAGCCTGATGGGCTTCGACGCCATTTGGATCGACCTCGAACACCACGCCCATAGCCTCGAAACGGCCCAAGCCATGATGCGGGCCACCCGCGTGGGGCGGAGCGACATCCTGGCCCGACCCGCCAAGGGGGAGTTCATGCGGATGGGGCGGATCCTCGAAGCCGGGGCCCAGGGGATCCTCTACCCCCGGTGCGACAACGCCCAGGAAGCGGCGGAGTTGGTCAAGTGGGCCAAGTTCCCTCCCCACGGGTCGCGCGGCTTCGACGGGAGCGGGGCCGACAACCCCTTCTGTTTCAATGCCCCGCTCGAATACAGCGAGTTCGCCAACCGCAACACTTTTCTCGCTGCCCAGATCGAGGATCCCGCCGCCCTCGACCACGTCGACGAAATCGCGAGCGTCCCTGGGATCGACGTCATCTTCCTGGGGCCAGCCGACTTCTCGGCCATGTCGGGCTACATGGGGCAGTTCGACCACCCGTGCGTCCGCGACGCCGAGCGGCGGATTGCCGAGGTGTGCAAGCGTCATGGCAAGGCATGGGGACGTCCGGCAGCCCATGCGGCCGAAGCCCAGCGGCTTTTGGACATGGGAGCGCTGTTCTTATGCCATGGGGCCGACTTGCTGCTCGTCAAGCAAGGTTGGGAACGGATGCAGCAGGAGTTCTCCGAGGCGGGCCTCACCTTCGACAATCAACTTGCCCAGCCGACCGATGGTCGACCAGCATCCGAGTCCCCGCACTATCTGGCCCGCGACCATCAGCGTGTCCAGTAGCGAGGAAGAAGTCAGCGAGAGGTTTGGGTAAACCGCAATCTTGCCATCCATTCCACCACTAGTTTGCTTTTGGCGGAGTATTCCCTAGTGGGAGACTGCGTCCCCTGGTCGCTCGAGGGGCTGCGCGACTGCCGTTCGTCCAGGCTTCCACCTCCCGGCCTAGGAAAAACATGGCGTTCCCTTGGCCTCTCCTTTGGCTTGCGATAGGCAGGCCTTGGGGGGAGAAAGGCCGTAGAATTTGGTATCGTGAAGCCCGGAGGTCTCGACATGTAGAGGTCGATCCGGCCATTTCCTCCCGTTCACAGCGAAATCCCCCACCCCGCGGGGGTTGCATCACCCCACCCCGGTTCGCATCCCCTGATTTCCCTCATGAATCAAGGATTGAAATTCACTCCGTTTGCTCCAAAGTCCCTCCAGTCTGTCTGTGCGGCGGCGCTGGGGGTGCTGCTAGCCATTGGGGGTTCGTCTTGGGCGGAACCCCCAATCCCAGAGCAAATCGAGTTCAATCGCGACATCCGGCCGATCTTCACCACCCATTGCACCGAGTGCCATGGTGGTGTGAAGCAGGCGGGAGACGTTTCGTTTATTTATGCCGAGAAAATCCTCCCCCCGGAGGGCTGGGTCATCGAACCGGGTGATCCCGACGCCTCGATTCTGATGGAGCGGATCGCGGCCACCAACCCCGACGAGCGGATGCCCCCGGCGGACCATCCCCCCTTGAGCGAGCATCAGATTGCCCTGGTCCGCAAATGGATCGCGCAGGGGGCCAAATGGCAGAACCATTGGGCCTTCGAGCGCCCCACGGTTGAGAAGGCCCCCTCGGTCGCGCATGCCGATTGGGTCCGCAGTCCGCTCGACCAATACGTCCTCGCGCGTCTCGAGCGCGAGGGGCTGGCCCCCGCCGAGGAGGCAACCTCCGCGGAGTGGCTCCGTCGCGTGTCGTTCGACCTGACTGGCCTGCCGCCGACTCCCGAGGAAATCGACTCCTTTTGTGCCGACGTCCAAGCGCGCGGCGAAGCGGCCTACGAGGCCGCGGTCGATCGGCTGCTGGCTTCGCCCCATTTTGGCGAGCGCTGGGCAGCCGTGTGGTTCGACCAGGTCCGTTACGCCGATTCGAAGGGGCTGGGATTCGACAATCGTCGCAACGCCTGGAAATACCGCGACTGGGTGATCGACGCCTTCAACGACGACCTGCCGTTCGACCAGTTCACCATCAAGCAGATGGCCGGCGACCTGCTTCCCAATCCGACGATGGAGGACCTTGTTGCCACCGCCGTCCACCGCTTGACCCAGGCCAACGACGAAGGGGGGACCGACGACGAAGAGTTCCGCATCGAGGCGGTGCTCGACCGTGTGAGCACCACCTGGCAAACCTGGCAGGGGGTGACCTTCGGCTGTGCCCAATGCCACGACCATACCTACGATCCCATCCGGCACGACGAGTACTACAAGTTCGTCGCCTTCTTCAACAACACCCGCGACTCCGATATCGGCGAAGAGTACCCGCTACTGGCCGTCCCCAATAGCCCGAGCGACTACCCCCGTGCCCGCGAACTCGACCGTCAAATCGAGGCCCACGAGCGGACGGCTTGGGAAATGGAGCAGGAGCTGGCCCGTCAGTCGCGGCTTTGGAAACCGATCACCAAGATGAAGGCCTCGAGTAACAATGCGACCCGGCTCGAGGTGCAACCGGTGGCCGACGGCGTGGCCGAATACGCCACCGTGGGGACGGTCGAAGAGCGGGCGACCTTCACCTTGCTCGCCGACTTGCCTCCGGGGCAGAAGCAAATCACGGCGCTACGGTTCATTATTTCGCCCCACGACCCCAAGCAGGCCCGTTCCGATTCGGAGTGGGGATTTGTGCTGTCGCACGTCGCGGCCCGGCTGGTCGATGCCAAGGGGGAAACCCTCGCCCCGCTCGAGTTTGCCTACGTCATGGGAGACGAACTCAAGCCATTCCAGAATCCGCAGGAGAGCCTCAACCCCGAGTCGAACCAGGGCTTCGGTGCCTACACGCGAATCAATCATCCCCGCACGGCTGTCTTTGTGCTGCAGGAGCCGCTCCAGGTTCCTCCCGAGGCCCGCCTCGAGGTGAAGATTGCCAACAAGATGTTCATCGTCGCCTCGTTCGATCTCACCGCACGGCGCGGGCAACTCGCGGTCTCCGGCGACCCGGTGTTCCCCAATCTTCTCGCCGACCCGAAGCACCGTAGCCACCTTGCGTCGGCAGCCGAGCTCAAGGCCGAGCGCAAAGCGATTCCGTCGACGAACACCCCCATCTTGGAGGAGCGGCAGGAAGATCTGCGACGACCGACCCATGTCTTCATTCGCGGCTCGTTCATCACCAAGGACAAGGAAGTCGAACCGGGCGTTCCCGCCGCTTTCACGCCACTCCCCGACGACCGACCTGCCACGCGCCTCGACCTGGCGCAGTGGCTCGTCAGTCCCAAGAATCCCCTCACTGCCCGGGTTGCCGTCAATCGGTTCTGGTCGCGGCTGTTTGGAGTGGGGATCGTGTCGACGGAAGAGGATTTCGGCTCGTCGGGCGAGCTCCCCACCGATCAGGCCTTGCTCGATCATCTCGCGTTGCGGTTCCAGCACGAACTGGGCTGGAGCCAGAAAGCGTTCCTCCGCGAACTCGTCCTCTCGAGCACCTACCGCCAGGCGGGCAAAATCCGCCCCGAACTGCTGGAGCGCGATCCCTACAATCGCCTGCTCGCCCGCGGCCCCCGCGTGCGGTTGCCGGCCGAGGCGATCCGCGACCAGGCGCTCGTCGTTTCGGGAATGTTCAACCCCGATCTGCACGGCGCCCCGGTCTTCCCGCCCCTCCCCGGCGGAGTCTGGAAACCCTTCTCCGGCGGCGACAAGTGGAACACGGCCAAGGTGGGGGATCCGAATCGTTACCGGCGTTCGATCTACACCTACACGAAGCGGAGCATACCCGTGCCGCTGGTGGTGGCCTTCGACGCACCGACGCGCGAGGTTTGCACGCCGCGGCGACTCCGCTCGAACACCCCGCTGCAGGCCCTCATCACGCTCAACGACGAAACGATGACCGAGTTCGCCGCGGGGCTCGCCAAACGAATGGCGGAGCAGGGGAATGACCTTCGCGAGCAAGTCGCCTACGGTTTCGTCGCCGTCACCAGCCGCGAGCCGACGCCGGCGGAACTCGACGATGTCGTTGCGTTTTACGAGCATCTCCCCGCCACGAAGTCGCCCCACGAGCGGATGACTCTGGTGGCCAGCGCGCTACTCAATCACGACGAAGCCTTCAACAAATAACCATTCGATTGGTTTCACGCCATGAGTACGACAACTCTCCAGCAACACGCCGCTCGCGAGATCCTCGCCGACACGACGCGCCGCCACTTTCTGGGGGCCAGCACCGCCAGCCTGGGAGCCCTCTGGTGGGCATCGCAGGCATCGGCCGCGCCTAGCTCGATGCCGCGGCACTCCGAGACGGCCCCCCTCAACGCAATCCACTCGCCACTTCCCGGCAAGGTGAAGCGGGTGATTTTCCTCCACCTCGATGGCGCTCCCAGCCAGCTTGAACTCTACGACTACAAACCAGAACTCGAGCGACTCGATGGCCAGGATTGCCCGCGCGAGTTCCTCGATGGCAAGCGATTCGCCTTCATCAAGGGGACCCCCAAGATGCTGGGGCCGCTGTACAAGTTCCAGCAGCATGGTGAGTCGGGAGCGTGGGTCAGCGAGATGTTGCCCCACATCGCCAGCCAGGCGGACGACCTCTGCTTCGTCAAGACGATGCAGACCGACCAGTTCAACCATGGCCCCGCGCAGCTCATGGTCCATACGGGCCAGGCGCGGCTCGGTTATCCTGCCGTTGGC
Source organism: uncultured Planctomycetaceae bacterium (assembly GCA_964650265.1). GTDB lineage: Bacteria > Planctomycetota > Planctomycetia > Pirellulales > Lacipirellulaceae > CAZYQQ01. Next base: position 49,353 of record CAZYQQ010000003.1, on the reverse strand, counting down.
TCGTGGGTCACGTGGGGCCTGGGGACCGAGAACCAGAATCTCCCCGGCTTCATCGTGCTCCTCTCCGGCGGCCGCACGCCCCGCGTCGGCAATTCACTCTGGGGGGCGGGCTTCCTCCCCTCGGTCTACCAAGGGGTCCAGTGCCGTAGCCATGGCGACCCAGTGGTCGATGTCTCGAACCCGGAGGGGGTCACCCGGGCCGATCGCCGCGCGACCCTCGATCTCTTGGGCAAGCTCAACGAAAAGTCGTACGCCCAGTTTGGCGACCCCGAAACGCTCACGCGAATCGCCCAGTACGAAATGACCTACCGCATGCAAATGGCGGTCCCCGAGGTGATGGATATCACCAAGGAGCCGGAACACATCCACCAGATGTATGGCACCGAACCGGGAAAGGAATCGTTCGCCAACAACTGTCTCCTCGCCCGGCGACTCGCCGAGAGTGGGGTCCGCTACATCCAGCTATTCGATTGGGGCTGGGATTCCCATGGGGCCGACGTGGCGGAGGCTCTCAACAAGGGCTTCAAGGACAAGTGCCGCCAGGTCGACCGGGCCAGTGCGGCCCTGGTGGCTGACCTCAAGCAGCGCGGCATGCTCGACGACACCCTCATTATCTGGGGTGGGGAGTTCGGCCGCACCCCGATGCGCGAGAATCGTGGTGGCCAGACGATGGTCAACATCGGCCGCGACCACAACCCCCAAGCCTTCACCATCTGGATGGCCGGCGCCGGGGTGAAGCCCGGCTTCAGCTACGGCGAGACCGATCCGGTCGGCTACGCCCCGGTGAGCGAAGACCAAACGGTCCACCTCCGCGACTTCCACGCGACCCTGCTCCACCTAATGGGCTTCGACCACAACAAGCTCAACTTCCCCTTCCAAGGGCTCAAACAGAAGCTCACGGGGGTGAAGCCGGCGAAGGTGGTGAAGGAAGTCGTGGCGTGATCAGGCCGACTCTCAAAGGTTGGTGGCCAGCAGGCTGACGTCGACCTGAAAATAATCGGCAAGCCGGCGGATCATCTGCCGGCTCAGCGACTTCTTTCCGGCGAGAACCTCCGAGATCGAGGACTTCGAGATGCCGGTCTCACGATGAAGTTGAGCTTGGGTGACTCCCTTCGCGTCGAGCAAGTGACGAAGCATGTCGGCATCCGAAGCCGTCGGAAACTCGATGTGCAGGGACTCGTAGGAAGCAACGAGGTCGCTCAGTGCGTCGAGGTAGGCCTGCTCCCCCTTGTCGAGCTTGCCGCGTGCCAGCAATCGGTCCATCACCCCCTGGGCAGCCTCCAGGTGTGCCTGCGAAGTGATAGTCGTTAACGGAAAGGCGACGATGCACTCGAGGTAGGAATCTCGTGCTTTGCCGTGAAATCGGTAGGAGTTGATGGTAGGCATGTTCACGTTCTCCCAGGCGGCGCGGACTCTTCAGGTTTTGAGCTTTCGTGATTACTTGGTTTGACCGATTATTCTTGACCCAACATGCTTCGCCATCTAGAGTTATAATATATTCGTCTCCCTCGCCAATGAGTGGCGCAGGGCCGGACCGCCGCTAGTTGGGAGAGTTTAGTATGGCTCGCTTGTCTCATTCGTTTGCGGTCGTCCGTGAATCGGTGCGGTCCTACAGTGCTGCCCCCTCCGGGTGGAAGGTCACCGATACGCAGGACGCGTTGCGCTCTTGGGATTTCGAAGAGTATCTGGAACTCGGCATCCTGCTGTTTGACGCGATCACGCATTTCGACGAGAAGTATCGCGAGCGCGTATTGGAAGGTAAAGATGTCTGGGACCCGGCGGTCGCCGAGAGCGTTACGGAAGCTTATCGCTGGTGGCACAAGCCGTGTGCGCAGGTCTTGCAGGATCTGCGGCACTTCGAGCAGACGTTCGGCACGATCGAGAAAGCCGAGCAGTTTCGGCGATACGTCCGCGAAGTCGAGGGAATACTTGGCGATCCAGCCGAAATATTCTCTTCCGATGAATTAACCAAGTTGCGTGACGAAGCGATTGAACTTCATCGGGAGGGGGAGGCCCTTGAGTTCAGGCCCAGTCACTCGTAACGTCCGGACGAAGAATTTTCGCGAGCGGTTGGTCAGGCTTCCCGCCAACATTCAGCAGTTAGCGGATCTGGCGTTCCAGCAGTTTCTGCAAGACCCCTTTCACCCGATGCTCAATAATCATGCGCTCCACGATACCCGGCGTGGGCAGCATCGCAAGCAAAGTCGCGCGGTAGAGATCACCAAGAAGTACCGCGCGATCTATGTCGTCGACGGAGATACCAATGTTTGGTACTGGGTCGGTTCTCACGAGGACTACAACATCTTTACTGGCAAGAAGTGAGATCGAGTGGCAGGCTAGGGGAGATCACGGCTTGCCCCACGTATGGCCCTGACGTTACCCTTGGAGACATGAAAACCATCCTCCCCCTGGTCTCGCTGGTCCTCATGTCCTTCGCCTCGCTGACGCTGGCCGCCGAACGCAAGGAGGACACCTTCCTCCGCGACTACGGCGCCACCTACCGCTTCCGACTTGGCGAGCCCTCGGCGGTCCGCCTGACCCCTGATGGTTCGGCAGTCCTCTTCCTCCGCTCGGGGCCGCGGAGCTTTGTCAACGATCTCTACGAGTTCTCCGTCGCCACCGGCGAGCAGCGCAAGCTCCTCACCGCCGACGAACTTCTGGGGGGAGCCAAGGAGAACCTCACCCCCGAGGAGCTGGCCCGACGCGAGCGGATGCGGATGGCGGCCCGCGGGATTGCCGGCTACTCCCTCTCGCAGGATGGGTCGAAGCTGCTCGTCCCGCTCTCGGGGCGGCTCTTCGTGGTCGACCGCGCAAGTGGCGAGGCGAAGCAGCTTGAAACCGAGAGCGCGAGCCCGATCGATCCCCAGCTTTCTCCTGATGCCACCCATGTGAGTTACGTCTCGGGGGGCGAGCTTTTTGTCATCTCCACCGAGGGGGGAGCCCCGCGGCAGCTTACCTCGGGGGCGACCGAAAACATCGAGCATGGACTCGCCGAGTTTGTCGCCCAGGAAGAGATGGACCGGATGCATGGCCACTGGTGGAGCCCCGATGGCCAGCACCTGGTCACCCAGCGAACCGACACCAGCCAGGTCGAACGCTGGCACATCCTCGACCCGGTCCGCCCCGAAGAGGGCTCCCAAAGCTGGCCCTACCCGCGACCGGGTAAGAACAACGCCGAGGTGACACTCGGCATCCTCCCCGCCGCCGGGGGCGAAACGACCTGGATCGACTGGGACCGCGCCGAATTCCCTTACCTCGCCCGGGTCGATTGGAGCAAAAATGCCCCGCTCACCATCCTGGTGCAGAACCGGACCCAAACCCGGCAGTTGTTGCTCGAAGTCGACCCCAAGACCGGCACGACGACCACACTCGTCGAGGAAACCGACCCGGCCTGGATCAATCTCGATGGCGATATGCCGAAGTGGCTCGAGTCGGGGGAAGGGTTCCTCTGGACGACCGAGCGCCGCGGGGCGTGGCAACTGGAACTCCGCAAGCGCGACGGCTCGCTCGCCGCCGTGCTCACACCGCCGGAACTCGGATATCGCTCGTTCATCGGTTTTACCGACGACCAGCGGGCTTGTCATGTGGCCGCGTCAGCCGACCCGGTAAGCCAGGCCGTTTATCGGGTCTCGCTCGACCCGCAGCGGCTTGGTGTGACACCTGTCACGGAAACAACGCGGGGGCTCCACTTCCTCCGTGAGGCCAAGGAGTCGAAGACCCAGCTTCGCAGTTCGAGCACGCTTGAAGGGCGAACTGCGGTCGAGGTCGTCCGCCCGGATGGCACCGTGGCCGGCACCTTGAGGAGCGTCGCGGAAGCACCCCCATGGCACGCCAAAGTCGAGATGCTCGCCGTGGGGGACGAGCCCCAGCTCCATGCGGCGGTCATTCGCCCACACGATTTCGAGTCAGGCCAGAAATACCCGGTGATTGTCCAGGTCTATGGCGGTCCCCATAGCCAGACGGTGATGGCCGACCGCGATCGCTATTTGCTCCACCAGTGGTTCGCCAATCGGGGATTCATCGTCGTCTCGATCGATGGCCGCGGCACCCCTTCACGCGGCCGCGAGTGGGAACGGGCCATCAAGGGGAATGTCATCGCCCCGGCGCTGGACGACCAGGTCCGCGGCCTTGTGGCCCTGGGCAAAAAGTTTCCCGAAATGGACCTCGACCGGGTGGGGATCTACGGTTGGTCGTTCGGAGGCTACTTTTCGGCGATGGCGGTCCTCCAGCGGCCCGACATCTTCAAGGTCGGTGTGGCCGGCGCCCCGGTGATCGACTGGCACGACTACGACACCCACTACACCGAGCGTTACATGGGCCTCCCCGATGAGAACCGGGCCGGCTACGACGCGGCCAGCGCGCTCACCTACGCCGCCGACCTCCAGCGGCCCTTGATGCTGATCCATGGCACCGCCGACGACAACGTCTACTTCATCCACTCGATCAAGATGGCCGATGCCCTATTCAAGGCAGGCAAGCCCTACGACTTCCTCCCCCTCACCGGCTTCACCCACATGGTCCCCGACCCCTTGGTCACCGAGCGACTCTATACGCGAATCGCCGAGTACATGGAGGAGCAGCTCGTCGAGCGCGAACGGGATGAACAGCAAGAATAGGACACGGATCGGCACGGATTTTTGCGGATCACCACGGATCAGAAGAGCTTTCTGATCCGTGGTGATCAGTACGATCCGCTTCAATCCGTGGCCTATTTCGTGACGCGCGTACTCCGGGGGCTAACGCCGCCCAGCTCAGGATTTTGTTGTCCACCCTGCTCGGTCTGATCCTGACGATCCTGCCAAATCCTGAAAATCCGCGTCCTATTCCTCGACGTTAGCCGCGGTGCCCGTTGCGCGTCGCTCGCTGCGACCAGGTCGTCGCGATCTCTTCGAGGTCGGGCTTGACGTGGTCGCCGTCGTCGAAGTAGTAGCGCTCGATGCGGCTCTTGAGTTGCTCGAGTTCGGTACGGCCTGCCGGGTCGAGGCCGTTGTGCGACTCGATGCGGCCCAGCAGGTTAAGCACCGAGAGGGGGGTGAGCCGCTCGGGGACCGCAAACCGACGATCGACGGCCAGCGGCTGACTGGTCCGGAGCGAGAGCAGGATGGCGACGATTCCTCCCACCACGAGCAGGCCCCCCAGCGGGGCGAGCCACATCCACCACTGGGCGGTCGAACGTCCGTATTGCCCTTCGAGCTTCACTAGGGGCGCGACCGACAACAGGTCGGCATCGTCGTAGCGCTGATAAGTCACCTCGTGGACGTCGATCTTCGGTTCGGGGAACTCGAACTGCTCGGGATGCCCGTTGAGCTCCGGCTTGGCCGCTAGCGTGATCATCCAGTTCCGCTCCGAGAGGACGACATTCTCGTCGGCCTCGCGATCGAACTCGGTGACCGAGACCCCCTTGTCGTCGAGCTCCTCGACGGTGAATTGGCTCGGCTTGAGGTCGACAAGCTGATCGAGTGGCGGCACGATCCCGCGGGCCGTTGCTTCGATCTCGAGCACCAGCTTCCCTTCGGCCGCCTGACGTTCGTCGAGTGTCTGGGTGATGACGACTTTCTCCGCCGGACGGGCCTCGCTCGAGTCGCTGCGGGCGTCGACGGCGATCTCCGCCGACGTGATCGGAATCACCGCGTAGCCCGAGGTGTCGAGAAAGTCGAGGTCGATCTGGAACGAGGGAATCGTGTCGACCTCGGGTCCCTTCGCCTTGAGCATCACGTAGGCGTAGGGGGTCACCCGCCAGCCATCCTGGGGGACCGAACGGGAGTTGATGTCCTCCGACTGGAAGGTCACCGACAGCACGTCGAACTTGTCGATCACCGCCTTGGTGACATACTCCTCGAACTTGTCGCGATAGTTGGCCACCGGGCGGCCATAGTTGTAGGCGTACTGCATGTCCTGCTGGTTCTGCAAATAGCGGCCAAAGCCCCCCGACTCGCGTTCGATCTCGCGGGTGTGGCGGAGATTGACGAATACGCCAAACGGCTTGCCGTGACCGACGTCGCTCGACCCGTCGAGCACCGTTTCGAGCTCGATTTCGGTGAGCAGGTCGCGATAGTAGTCGTACACCTTGCGTGCCTCGATGGCCCGCTCGTGTTCCCCCGCGATCTCCAGGCCGCACTCGACGTAGCGGAACTTGAGTTCCGGCGGCACGGCGCTCATCCGGGTGAACAGGGTGTTGGCAAAGCTGGCCATGTGCCGCTCGGCCGCCTCACCCGGCAGGGCGAGAATCGCCTCGCGAATCTTGGGGAGCTGGTTCCGGTCGCCCGGGATGGCGGCGCTCAGCCGGTCGGGATCGCTCGCCCCCATGCTGGCGTAGAACCACGTTTCGAAGGCCTGGGTCGTCTCTTGGTTCGGCTTGATTTCGCCAACCGTCTTGGCGTACATCTCGGCGGCGCGGCGGAACTCGTCGAAGGTCCCCTCGCGGCGCTCGGTGTATTGCGAATCGGGGGAGATCGAGCGGCGGAAATCGTTGATGTCGTGCGCCAGCGACGCCCGGACCAGCACCAGCCGCCAGTCGTCGGGATGACGCTGAATACCATTCTGCACGACGCTCATCGCGACGTCGTAACCCCGTAGCACCTCTTGCATGATGTCGCGCTGCTTGCGCTTGGTCTTCGCCTGTTCCTGAATAGCCGGCGCCCGCCAGACGGAGAGCAGGTTGGTTCGCATCCGCTGGGCGAGTTCGGCGAAGGTCTTGGCGTCAAGTTCCTCGATCGGGCCGAAGACCTCTTGAATGGCGTCGATCCGGTAGACTTCCGCCGTGCTGTGGCAGGTGGTGAAGGCCCGCAGCAAGAGCGACTGGTCGATGTCCTCGAGCGGGAGCGCCTGGAGGCGGCGGACCAGGGTCGCCAGTTCCTTGAGATTCCGCTGCTGCTTCGAGCGCGTGAGGGGAATGCTCTCGGCCTTCCGCTCGTAGCCATACATGTACATGTAGTAGTTCGTGCGATTGCGGCTGGTGTTGGGATCGTGGTTGTTGATCCAGACCTGCAGGAACTCTCTCACCAACTCCTCGGCCAGCTTGGGGTGAGTTTGGGCGAGCGATTCGATGTAGGGAAATGCCGTGTCCTCTTCGTTCACCTTGAGGAGGAGCCGCGCGATGGTCTTGTTCATCTCCGGCTGCAACGCGACGGTGATGTAGCTCAGCCAGAGGTCGCTCGGCTTGGCCTTCATCAGGTCGGTCACGCCGATCGGAGTGGCGCGGCGATTGTTTTGCTGCTGTTGTTGCTGCTGGGCGAAATAATCGTCGTAGAAGAAGTTGCCGTAGGCGTCGCGCACCAGGTTGGGCCCTCGGCTGGTGGAGGAGTCGAGCTGATAGGTCACCTCCGCTTCGCGCAGCCAGACGTTCGCCAGCAGGGTGAGTTTGTCTTCCCACGTCTTGGCGAGTTCGGGTGAGGCCTCGACGAGCGCCGACACCGCGGTCGACACGAGCTCGAGCGACGCCAGCCGCTCCTTGGCATTTTGCGGCTTGGTTGCCAAGGCCTCGGCGGCCGTGGCACCGATCGTGGAGAGGATTTCGATCCCCTGCGTGGGATCGCCGGCAAAGCTGTCGGCCAGCCACTTGTCTCCCAGCACGTTCCGCACCTGCGGGGCCAGTTGCACCGCCCGAGCGAGGGCCCCCGTGCGGAGGGCCTCGTCGATTTTCTCGCCCTCGTCCCCTTCCTTAACGGCCAGGATGTGCTGGGCGGCGATCCAGGCCTGTTCGAGGTGCTCCTCTTCGCGATCGATCTGGAACAGGGCGACATAAAGCTGGGCAAGGAGATCGAGCCCCTCGTAGTCCTTGGCTTCCAGTGCTTCGTCGATCGAGGGGAGGAAGGGCTTGGCAAGTTTTGCATGCCCGCCAGCCATCAGCACCTGAGCGACTTCGCGCTTCTCGATCTTGGCTTCGGCCGGGTCGACGGCGGCTTCTTCTTCCAGCCGGGCCAGCATGTCGTCGAGCAGGAAACCATTCTGCAGATGGATACCGACGACTCCGGCCATCAGCAGGCTCGCCTCTTTGTCCATTTTGGTGGGGCAAGCGTCGGCCAGGGCGACGAGATCGTCGAGTGAGATCCAGTTGAGCTCGACCATCGCCCCCTGCTGGCGCTGCTGACGCTGCATCTGCATTAACTGCTGCAATAGCTCGGGCGGAACATTCGCATTCACCTGCGGCGGCGTCCCCCCGAGCGAGCGGAGCATCTGGTTGTAGAGTTCCTTGGCGACCGGCTCGTCGAGCGTCTTGAGGAAGCTTTTCACTTCGTCCCAACGACCCAGGGTGACGTCGCGCTGGAATGCTTGGAGTTGGGTGGGGAAGTCGGGGCCCTTGGGCTCTTCGGGTTTCGCTTCCTCTTCGGCCCCTTCGGCTGGAGCGGATTCGGCGGCTGGAGTTTCCAGTTCGACGACCTCGGCCCCCTCGACTTGGAGTTCGACGACGGGAGTTGGAGCCGCCTGATAGGCTTGAAGCACTGTAAAGAAGACCTCTTGCTCGTCGTTGGGGCTGTCGGCTGGCTGGTCCTCGGTCGCCTCGGGCCGTTCTTCGCTTGGTTTCTCCTCGTTGGCTTTTTCCTCACCGGCCTTCTCTTCACTAGCCTTCTCTTCGGCGGGCTCTGCTTCGGTTGGCTTGGCTTCCTCCGACTTCCCTTCCTCTTTCATCTCTTCCGCTTGTTTGGCGGCTTCGGCCTCCTTCGCCTTGGCGGCGGCCTCTTCGGCCTCTTGCTTCGCTTTCTCTTCGGCTTCCTGCTTGGCCTTGGCTTCAGCCTCTAGGGCAGCCTGTTTGGCTTCTTCTTCCTTCTTCTTCGCCTCGGCGATCTGCTCCTGGTTGAAGGTGTGCCACGTCCGCAGGATGTGCGATGGCCGGCGGTCGAACTGGGCCTTCTTGATGAGTTGAATCTTCTGTTGTTGCTCGGCCGCCAGCTTTTGCTGCTCGGCTGCTGCCGCCGCATCGGGGGGGACTGCCGCCGCGGCTGCTTGCAATCGCGCGGCCTGTTCGGCCTGGGCGGCCGCCTTGGCCTGCTCCACTTGGGCCGCTGCCCGCGCGGCGGGGGCCACCCGCAGGGTAGCCGCGCGAGGGACTCGCGTCCGGGCAGGAGTCGGAGTTTGAGCGAGCACCGACGACGTGACAAACGCCAACGCCAGCGAGAGGAGGGCAAACGATCGCATCATCTGTTCGTTCCGAATGTAAAAAACAGGGCAGGGGAGAGCGGAATCGCCACCCCCCCCGAACCCAGGTGACTCGCATCCTGGCCGACCCAACAAAGTCAGCCGGTTAACTGAATGTGGACGGAATTCCGCCCTGGCTCAGGACCCGCCCCCTTCGGGAGGTGGACCCATGCTGGCCCCACGCGCGTCCTTCGACTTCTGGCCACCATTGCCCGGCTTCTTTCCTGGCTTCTTCCCCTTGCAGTTGCACTGGCCGCTCTTGCAACCTTTGCACTGGCTGGGGAGGGCGAGGGCTTCGAGTTCGCTGAGGTCCATCCGAGCGAGGCGAATCGCTGCTTCAAGGTCCTCGCTGTGGCGCTTGGCGGCGACCTTGTCACCCGCCGCTTCGGCCTCTTCGGCCAGCATGCGGAAGGTCTGACGCGCCGACTCGATCTCGAGTTCCCAAATCTCCTTCGGTTCCCCTTCGAGCCGGAGCAGCCAGGTGAGGTAGTACTCGGCGTGGGCCAGTGCCCCCTTGGCTTCATTCACCAGCTTGCGATCGACCTGTTCGTCCCCTTGGAGTTCCTCGAGCAGTTCGGTCAGCTCGTTGTAGGCGGGAGCCAGCTTCGCGTCGTTGAGCTGCGCCTTCGCCAGCTCGAGTCGGATCAGCCGCCGCTCGGCGAGCTGGTCCTCCGGCAAGGTTTCGAGTGCCTTGGCATAGCTCGTTTGGGCCGCGCTCCATTGACCTTGTTCGGCGAAGAGCATCGCCTTGGTCGTATGGATGCTGGTGACATCGTTCTTCAGGTCCTTTTGACCGGGACCCAAGTGGTAAAATCCGGCCGCCACCGGTATCGCAAGCCACAGCAGTAAGAGTCCGATTCGCACGTCAGGTCTCCTTGAAACGGGGCGTAGTGAACGAGTGGGCAGTCAATGGGTGATCGTCAACTGGTGGTTCTTACCGCACATGCGGCAATTCACAAATGATTATAGAGGACTTGGCTGAGGGTGTCGAATCTTGTTTCCGGAAGTCACTCCGGCCCGGATCGCACCTTGCCGGGTAGGAAACACCCCCGGCCGCCACGGGGTGCCGAAGAAATGGAGCATGAGAGGCAAAAACGCATAAACGGTCCCCCCGACCCCAATCGCCAGCAGGGCATATTCGCGGATTGAGAGCTTTTCGAACACGCTTTTGGTCTCGGCCTTGGCCAGGCTGCGGATCAGGGTCGTACTGAGGTGCTTGGTGTTGCCATCGTGGTAGGTCCCCCCCATTCGGATGGCTAGCTGCCGCAAGGTCGAGGCATCCTGGCGCGACTGGCGACCATTGAAGAAGACCCCTTTCAGCGGATCGCCCACCCCGATCACCAGCACGTCCTCCACCGACCGAGGCATCTTGGGCATGCCCGAGGCGGGGACGGTGTCGCCATCGGTAAGGAGCATCAGCACGGTGCTTTTGGGGGGGAAATCCTTGACGATGTTGACCACCTCCTCGAGTCCGGTGAAGAGTTCGGTCTTTCCCGCCGCGAAGGCATATTGCATCGGCAGGTCCTCGAGGATGTTATTAATCACCTCGCGGTCCTTGGTGTCGATGACCACCGGCTTCGCCCCGTTGTAGACGGCAATGATCGATGTGCGGTACTCGGGAAGCTGCACGCGCTCGAAGAACGACTGCATTAGAGCATAGGCCCGCTGGCGGCGGCTGATGTTCTTTTCGAGGCCGGCGTCGACCAGTTGCATGCTGGGGGAGACGTCGAGCAGCAGCACGAGGTGCTTCATCTCCGACTCGGGGATTTCATTCGCCTTGTGGACCTTCGGTTCGAGTCCCAGCAAAGTGAGCAGACCCCACACCAGGCTCCCGATGGCCAGCCCCTTCAGCCATGGTGCGGCGTAGACCCACCCCCGCGGGCGCTCGCTTGGCCCGAACGCCAGCCGTGCGACGCGCTGCGTCCGCCGCGCATGGAGCAACTCGGCCGCCAACACGACAATCAGCACGGCCAGGGCGATCAGGAGTGCTACCATGGTGTGTACCGAAGTCCAAACGAGCAAACGAGCCCCACCGCCAGTAGCGACAGGGTGACAAGGAGAAAGGGTTCGTAGAAGTCGACCGACTCGGCCACCATCCGTTCCATCTCGGCCTGCTGCATCGTGTCGATCTTGCCGAACACTTTCGACATCGTCGTCACGTCTTCAGGGGCAAAAGCCTCTCCCCCGGTGATCGATGTGATGTTGATGATCTGATCGGGGACATTCCCGCCACCGATGTGAATGGCGTAGACGATGATGCCGTTTTGTTTCAGCTCGGCGGCAACCTGCTGGTCGCGACCTCCATTCAGGTCGGCACTCTGACCGTCCGAAACCAGCAGGATCACCTTGTCTCCCTTTTCAAGGTCGCGCAGTCGACTTTGGCACGCGAGCAGCGCGCGGCCGATTTCGGTTCCACCAAATCCACGCGGGGCCGACTCGGGACGCATGTAGGGGGTGGCACACAGGATCGCCGATGGGTCGGTGGTGATCGGGGTCCAGTGCATCACCGAGTTGCCGAAGAAGGTGAGCCCGAAGGCATCTCCCGAGCGGGCCTTCACGAAATCGTTGATCGCCGCCATCGAGGCGTCGTAACGATTCCCCTCCCCGAACCGCGCCATCATGCTTCCCGAGATGTCGATGCAAAACTCGATGTTCGTCAGCGACCGTTGTGTCTTTGGCTCCAAGAGCCGTGTCGGCCCGGACAGAATCAGCACCACCATCAGCAGCACCAGCGCGGGAATCGAATCGGCCAGGTTGAGCACCCCCTTGAGCCACGACCCGCGCCCCTGTGCCCCATGGTCGAACGGCACGACGACCGTCCGCCCCGAGCGCATCCACTTCCAGATCACCAGCGCCAGCGGCACCAGCACCAGGAGGACGATCAAAGGCCAAAACAGCCGAAAAGAGGGCCACCAAAGCATCATGCGGGGACAAGCTCCTCTTCGGCCCGGGTTGTCTTGAGCGCGTTAGCCGGCAGGTCGCGGTAGGGGGCGAGCAAGGTGGGCACGTCGACCTGCTCACGCTGGCCCGGTTGGTGGAGCCACGCTTCGAGCTGCCGCAGGAGTTCACCCCCTTGGGGATGGGCCTTCATCTGGCGGAGCGCCTCGGCGGCCGGCATGTTGTCGAGCCCCAGCCGCTCGCGCCAGAAGGCGACCATCACCCGTTCGAGTTCGGCCAGTTCCCGTTCGTCGAGTTTGCCTGCCATCGCCGCTTCGATCGCCGGGCGGAGCCGATCGGCAAGGGTTCGCGGCGCGACCTCGACCACCTTGCGCTTGGGATCTTTCTTACGTCCCACCATGACAATCGCCACGGCAACCAGGAACCACGCGATGGCGGCAGCCACCATCAGCAGGCGATACCCCCCCAGGAACGGGACCCCCCCCGCCTCGGGAGCGTGGGGCGTGACATGCCGGTCGCGCGGCAGGTATTCCCCCACGGTCACCATCTTTGCCGGGAGTTCAGCGGTCGAAGTGCCGTCGATCCCTTGCAGGTAGTCCATCACGTTGTACTCGCCCGGCTCGAGGGCATAGTATTCGAGGTCGTAGCGGAACGAACCGCCATGCGGGGCGACTTGGATGATCCGCAGGACGAAGGGTTCATCGGGATCGGTGATCGGCTTGAGATCGAGCTTGGGCGTGGGCAGAATGAGGTTCTCGATCCGCGCGGCCCGGCCAACGGTGGTGTCTTGTGTCTTGTTGGCTGGGGGCGCCTCGGCAGCCAGGGCACTAGAGTTAATGCCAACCAAGAGTGCCGCGAAAAGGGCGAGTCGAATTGCTTTCCGCACGTGGTTCATCCTTACCTCGGTCCTCGTCCCAACAAGTCGCGTGCCTGGAAAAATCCCCGCAGCCGATGCACAAAGGGCTCGTCGGTCCGCAGCAGCAGGTGGTCGATCCCCCGCCGTGTCAGTTCACGGCCCCGCAGCGTCGGGTCGAACCATCGTTTTCCCGAGCGGGTGACGAAGTGCTTGCCACTCTCCGCCTCGCTCGCCCGCCAAAAGCCGCCGTGACGAATCCCCTCTTCGGCGGGATCACGAAACTCGATGACAGCCACGTCGTGCTGCTGCGCCAATTGCTTGAGCGCCGGGAGCGCCCGCTCGTCGTGCAGGTCGCTCAGCACAATGATTAGCGAAGTCCCCGGCAGTCGCGGGCCCAGTTCGGCGATTCGCCGCGTAAGGGATGTCGATTCGTCGAAGCGATAGGTTCGCAGATAGTGAAACCACTCCATGATCTGCCCTTTGGAAAGCGAGGGCTCGATCCGCAGTCCCCGGCTCCCTACCCCCAGCACCCCCACAGGGCTCGCCCGGTCGAGGCAGGCGTAGGCGATTCCCCCCGCGATGTGGACCGCCATGGCGTATTTGCTGAGCCGCCCCGAACTGATCGTCATCGAGGCCGACGTATCAATCAACAGGTAACAGGGAAGCCGCTTCGGCGCCTCGTATTCCTTGACAAACACCTTCCCCGACCGCGCCGTTACCCGCCAATCGATCGACCGCACCGGGTCGCCATACTGATAGGGTCGCGACTGGGCATAGTCGATCCCCGACCCCAAATAAGGGGAGCGATCGTTGCCATAACTCAAACTCGTCGCCAGCTTGCGCATGGCAATGGCAAACTGCCGCGAGTCGAGGGGCTGGATGTCTTGGAGGGTGTGGGGCAAGTTGGAAATTGGGAGTTGGAAGTTGGGCAGCACAAAAGGGGACTTTCTGGTTTTTCGCTAACTCGCGTTGCAACCAGTTTTAGCTCAATCGAAAAACCTGAATGTCCCCTTTTTGCGGTCTGTCAGTTGGAAGTTGGAAAGGCGTTGCCGCGCGAAACAGTAGCACGGGCTCGTTTGCCCGTGCAAATTAGAAACTAGAAATCATAAATTAGAAATCTAAGCCCCCACCTCCCCCAGAATCTGCTCCAGCACCATCGGCGCCGTCCGCCCTTCGGCCAGCGCCTCGTAGTGGAGCCGGATTCGGTGGAGGATGATATCCTCGGCCAGTTCGTAAAGGTCTTCGGGGGAAACATAGTCGCGATTGTGGATCAGGGCTCGTGCCCGGGCTGCCTTCACCATGGCGATCCCGGCGCGGGGACTGCACCCCAGTTCGAGGTCGGGGTGGCGGCGTGTGCGGTCGACCAGTTCGATCACATGCTCGAGGAACGTGTCGCTGACGTGGACGTGGTGGACCGCCTCCATCGCCTCCACTAGGTCGCTCTTGTTCCCGACCGGGCGGTCGTCGATGGCGTCGAACTCCGATCGGGCGACTGCTCCTTCGCCATCGCGGCGAATGCCGAGCGACATGTTGCGTCTGAGGATCTCCCGTTCATGTTCCATCAAGGGATAGCCGAGCCGATGAAGCATCAGGAACCGGTCGAGCTGCGCTTCGGGGAGTTCGAATGTTCCCGACTGTTCCACCGGGTTCTGGGTCGCGATCACCAGAAAGGGTGTCGGCAGGGGATAAGCGACCTTGCCGATCGTCACCTTCCGCTCCTGCATCGCCTCGAGCATCGCGCTTTGGACCTTGGGGGCGGCGCGGTTGATTTCGTCGGCCAGCAGCAGGTTAGTGAAGATCGGCCCCTGGTGGGTGCGGAACTCACCGGTCGACTGATCGAGAATCTCGGAGCCGAGGATGTCGGAGGGCAACAGGTCGATCGTGAACTGAATCCGGCTGAACTTCAGATCGATCGCCTTCGACAAAGTCGAAGCGAGCAGTGTCTTGGCAATCCCTGGCACCCCTTGCAGCAGGATGTGGCCGCTGGTGAAGAGCGCGATCAGCAGCCGTTCGACGACGACGTCCTGTCCGACGACGACTTCGGCAACACGGCTGCGGACGTTATGAATGAACTCCATCGTGCGATCGAGTTCGGAAGTTCGCGTGTCGGCGTCGACGGTGGCCATCTACATTCCTCGGAGTTGCAGTCGAAAGAGAAAAAAAGTCGGGAGGTCGAGTCGTGGTTTCACAACGCAAGGAGCTTCGCGGGCTGAATGGCACACCTCCGGTCGAGGAGGGCCGGCCGCGATTCTCCGCTCGGGCGCAGCAGTGTTCCGGCGAGGCAGCCTCCAGGCTGGGCCGATCGGGTGGGAGGAGATCGGGGGTGGCATTGTAAGCCCACGTGCTGCAAATTGCCTCTCCTGCCATTCTAGAAGCCCCTTGGTCCCCATGCAACTTGCAATCGGTATTCCTTGGGCCAGCGGCCCCGGCTTCGCCTCGTCGCCAGCATACGGGTATCGCGCAAAATGCGCGGCAACATGAAGTTTTCGCGCGGTGGGGTTCCGGTGACGCCCGGTAGCATCGATAATACACTGTATCCTTCCCATTCGATCCCACTTGGCGGCGAGCTCACCTCATGCATTGGTATGTTGATAAACCTAGTTGGCTTACTTTGCCCCTGATCCTTATTCTTCTGGTCCTGGCACCGTTCGACGCTCGGGGGACCGATTTAGTTCACCGATTGCAGAGCGAGGCCACCCTGGCCGGTAAGTCCCCGCTCGGCCATTGGGGTGAAAATCCCGATCGCTACTCCTCGTGGACCAGCCACTCTAATCGCCTGATCCCGGTTTACACCTTCGGTACGGCGGGAGCCGGCGAAGGGATCGATCTGGCGAGCTACACTGGCGAAAAGAGCCTCTATCGCGACCAATCCGCCATCCGTCGCCTCTACAAGGCCGAGTCCCCCGGTTCGCTCAATCCCAACGCGGAGTACATGGACCAGACCGACGTCTTTCAGATCCAACTCGCCGCCCTCACCGCTGGCAAGAAGCACATTTTCCTGGTGGTGTTCGATGGCATGGATTGGGACACCACCCGCAACGCGTCGATCTGGAATCTGCAAAAAGTGGCCTACACCGAAGGGCGTGGCACGGGGACCCATTTCCAGGACTATACGGCGGGGGGAACTTCGCAGTTTGGCTTCATGGTGACCAGCCCCCACAGCGATGGCACGCAGGTCGACGTGAATAAGCAAAAGGTGAAGAACCCCGAGGGAGGGCTCGGCGGCGGCTACGACGTCCACCAGGCAGGGGCGACCCCCTGGGACGTCCCTGGCGACGAGAATGTGGAGGCCTATTGCCGCTACGTGACCGCCAGCTCGAAGGTCACCGGCCAGCGCCACGCCTACACCGACTCGTCGAGTTCCGCCACGAGCATGACCGCCGGCATCAAAACCTACAACGGCGCCATCAATGTCGACAACGCCGGCAACCCCGTCCCCACCATCGCCCATCATGCCCAGGCCCAGGGTTACCGGGTCGGTGCCGTGACGAGCGTCCCCATCAGCCACGCAACTCCCGGCTCGGCGTATGCCCACAACGTCGACCGCGACGACTATCAGGACATCGCCCGCGACCAGGTCGGCCTCCCTTCGTCGTTCCATCCCGACCAGCCCCTGCCGGGTCTCGATCTCCTGGTCGGTTGCGGGTGGGGAGTCGAGGACAAAAAGAAGACCTCCCAGGGAGACAACTTCGTTCCAGGCAATATCTACATTGCCGACCCCGACGTCGAGAAGATCGACATTCGCAATGGAGGGAAGTACGTCGTCGTTCAGCGGACGCCCGGCAAGCATGGCGCCCGACTCCTCGAGCGCGCGGCCGACGAGGCGGTTGCGCGCGATGCGCGGCTGTTCGGCTTGTTTGGCGTCGCCGATAGCGACAAGTTCGACAATGGCCACTTGCCCTTCGCCTCGGCCGATGGCGACTTCCAACCGGCCGAGTGCGTGGCCGGCGCTTCGCATTACTCGGTGGGGGACATCACCGAGAACCCCACCCTCGCCGACATGACCCGCTCAGCGATCAAGGTCCTCCACCGGGGGAATCACCCCTTTTGGCTGATGGTCGAGCCGGGGGATGTCGACTGGGCCAACCATGCCAACAACATCGATGCCTCGATCGGCGCCGTCAACAGTGGCGACGCGGCGGTCCGCGCCATCACCGACTGGGTCGAAGCCAACAGCAACTGGAACGAATCGGTGATGATCGTCACGGCCGACCATGGCCACCTGTTTGTGCTTCGCCGTCCCGAGCTCTTGGTGTGCGGCAATCATGTCGCGGAGCAGGAACCAGAGGTGGAGCAGGAGGTCTCGGCCATCGAGCCGGCAGGCCGTTAACGCGGTTGCCGAGTTTCCCATCGGTCCCTTTGGCGGAGCCAGCGATGTTGTACACGACATTGATTTCGTGCCGGGAGTTGGTGGCTCACCTCGGCAGCCCCACCTGGGTAGTCGTCGATTGCCGCTTCAATCTCGCCGATCCCGCCGCGGGAGAAGAAGCCTACCACGCGGGCCACATCCCCGGTGCCCATTACGCCCACCTCGACCGCGACCTTTCCGGTCCCATCACCCCCACCTCGGGCCGCCACCCCTTGCCCGACACAGCGAAGCTCGCCCAGCGATTGGGCCAGTGGGGCGTCACCGAGCATTCGCAGGTGGTGGCCTACGACGACGCGGGGGGCGCCTTCGCCGCCCGGCTCTGGTGGCTCCTCCGCTGGCTGGGGCACAGTCGTGTGGCGGTTCTCGACGGTGGCTACCCCGCCTGGACTCGTGGCGGCCACTCCACCACAACCGAAATCCCCGCGACCCGCCCCGGCACGTTCGTCCCCTCGGTCGACCCCAGCCAATGGCTCACCTCGGCCGCGCTCGAAGGGCTCGTCGCCGATAAGTCGGTTCAACTGATTGACGCCCGCGACCCCGAGCGGTTCCGAGGCGAGGTCGAACCGATCGACCTGGTGGCGGGGCACATCCCCGGCGCGGTGAATCTCCCCTTCAAGCAGAACCTCACGCCGGAAGGAACTTTCGAGTCGCCCGAAAAGCTCAGCCAGCGCTTCGCCCCCTTGGCCGAGAGCCGCGACCCGGAAACGATCGTCCACATGTGCGGGTCGGGGGTGACGGCGTGCCATAACGTGCTGGCGATGGAACACGCGGGGCTGGGGGGGTCGCGGCTTTATGCGGGGTCTTGGAGTGAGTGGATCCGCGAGGCGGGGCGACCCGTCGCGACAGGGGAGTAAAAGCGCCCCGCACACATCCCGTCCCGTCCCAACGCCCAGCCCCCAACACCAAGCCCCCCCCAACACCCAGCCCCAACGGGGCGAACCACGACAGCCCAGGGCAACGCCCTGGGGGACGGGGTGCCGGTAATTAGACAAGCCCTGAAAGGGCGACCTAAATGGCCTAGGAGACGTGGTTAACATTCCCATGACAGAATTATTCTTCCAAGCTAATATTCTAGGGTGAGGCGAACCTCGAATCCGATGTGGCGCATTGGACGAAAGAGCAGACGTGTTGACGAGTTTTTGAAACGGCTTATGGCGGGTGAAGTTATGGCCAAGCAGTTTCCCCTTCCCGTCGAATCGATAAAAAGGCAGCTTGCAGACCGCTTTCCCCAAGCGGTGCTCACGCTCGATCACCCGCGGAACCGCTCGGGAGTCTGGTATCTCGATCTCGTGGTCGATGGGCATCCCGTGGTCATCCAGTGGCAAGAGGGAAAAGGCTTCGGAGTCTCCTCCTCTCCCGCGCACGGCTACGGCGAAGGGGCCGATGAGGTCTATCCCGACACGGAGTCCACCTATGGTCGCGTGATTTCCCTGGTACTCTCGCGATCCTTCACCGCCCCTCCAGAGCCGGTCCGCTTGAGCGCGCTGCGAAAGGAACGGGGCCTCTCCCAAGCCGAACTGGCCTCCCTCCTCAATAAACAACAGGGCGAAGTTTCGAAGATCGAGCGACGACAGGATGTGCTGATGAGCACCTTGTCGAGTTACGTGAAGTCGCTCGGTGGCAAGCTGGAAATCCTCGCCCGACTGCCAGGGGGAGTGGTGAGGGCACTGGAAATCGAAGAGGCTCCGGAGTCCGCCAACGGGACGTCGGTTGCCAAACCAAGTTGATACTCAGTTTTGATCGTTAGAAATTGAACTGACGGGACATTTCGAAAGAGTTCACCCTAAGGACACCCAAGGAACTCGATCTTGCTCTGCCACCCGATGATTCAGCGTATCGTCCTATTTCTGGCCGTGGGCGTTCCGAGCTTGTCGACGGTTGTCCATGCTCAAGAC
>CAZYQQ010000003.1:25361-30100 GCA_964650265.1 uncultured Planctomycetaceae bacterium | reverse complement strand
CCTATTTCTGGCCGTGGGCGTTCCGAGCTTGTCGACGGTTGTCCATGCTCAAGACGATACCAAGGGTGCGCAGGTCATCCGCGGTCTGGACGAATTCAAACAGCGCGACGTGTCCCAAGAAGCTCGTCATCTCGACGCTACAGACGAGCCCTACCCGGTCAACGTCGTCCATCTCATCAAACGGGCCCCCAAGCTCGAAACGGTCGCCATCGCCGGTCGTCGCTTCCGCGACGAGCATCTCGAGGAGATGGCGGCCAATTCGAGCCTGCGAGCGATCATCCTCGATTCGACCTGCGTCACCGAGGAGGGGATCGCCAAGGTCCATCGCCAGCGGCCAGAACTGGTCGTCTATCGCAGTCAACGTCAGGCTCGATTGGCACTCAACAAACTCGCCCTCGAACTCCGCGGCGACCGGCGAAAGAATGTCGATTACCCAGAACTCGAGAATCTCTACGGAGAAGAATACTTTTGGGAAGTCACCGAGTGGAACATGCACGCGCTGCCCGACACGGAGTCGGGGCCTTGGGACCCGATCCTCGCCGAGGAACTCTTCCCGCTGCAGATGCTCCATACGCTCGAAGTGATTCACTTGCAGCATTGCGAGTTCAACGATGCCAGTATGCATTACCTGAAAGACCTCAAGCATGTTCGCAAGTTCACGGCTCCACTAAAGGACGTAAGCGATGAAGCGAAGCGGCATATCGCCGGGTGGACAAAGCTCACATACTTTGAGGGGGCTCTTAACGATCGGTCGGCCGGCTACTTGAGCGATTTACACGAGCTTGAGAAGGTCACCATCCGTTCTCCCGACTTCACGGACGAGGGGCTCGTCCACCTCGAAAAGCTGCACAACATCACCTGGCTTAACCTGTCGGGCACCGGGATCAAGGGCCCCGGCCTCGTGAATTTAAGCCGACTCAAGGCACTTCAAAGTCTGTACCTCCAGCGCTGCAATATTCGTGGAGATCATTGGCATCATCTCAAGAAGCTATCCCAGCTCGAACGGCTCAATCTCAAGGAAGCCAACACAGGAAATCTACAGAGTCTTCATGAGCTCCCTGGGTTGCGCTACCTCAATTTGGAGCAGGCCAACGTACCCGCCGAGGCATGGAGAAATATCGCCAAATGTCGTTCACTCGAATCCCTGTGGGCGTATGGTGCTTCGTTTAGCCACGACAGTGCGGAAGCCTTGCGCGATCATCCAAAGCTAAAGGAATTGATGTTGCACGAAACAAGGTTAACCGACGAAGCACTGGCTTTGGTTTGTGAAATTGAGAACTTAACCCATCTCTATATTGGCCGAACTCAGGTTACGAATCACGGCTTGCGACACCTTCAAAAGTTGCGTAATCTCAAATCCCTTAGCTTTCACGGCCTCGCAATCGACGACGAAGGGGAAGAGCATTTGAAGAAGCTCCCGATGCTCGATAGCCTCTACTTGGGTGGTCCCGGCAACGCCCCCAATGCCGACGATATCCGGGCACGGCACGAGCGGATTCAACAGGCGATTGTGAAACCGTTTGATCCTGATCGATGAACTGGCTACCGTTTGGCCATGAGAATAACCGCTAAGCACGCAGTGGTTAGCACATATTGGGGGCGTTCACTCGTATTTTCCTTGGCCCATGCGGCTTTCTTCTGGAAATTGGGCACCCACCACGTTAGGTTTGAGCATTAGGGATCCGCGCTCACCTTCTTGATGTGGTCCACATGGTAAGAACTTCCTGTATTGTCGCCGTGTTCTTCTTGCTTGCCCCGTCCGCTGGTGCTCAGCAAGGCGAAGACTCTCTTCGCGTTTTGCGCGAGAGACTCGCCGCCAGTACCACCCCCGCCACCATGCTCCACGACCACCTCCTCGCAAAGGCCGAGGGGCACTTCATCGCGTGGCGGCAGGCTTACGACGCGCGGAAGACTCCGGAGCAAATCGCCGCGTACCAGCGAACCCTGCGCGAGAAGTTCATCGACGCCATCGGCGGCTTTCCCGAACGGACTCCGCTCAACGCGAAAGTCACGGGTACCGTCGCGCGCGACCGCTTCACGGTCGAGAAAATCCTGTTCGAAAGCGAGCCGGGTTTCTATGTCACGGGAGCCATGTTCCTGCCCGACCCCGACAAGTTCCCCCCTCCATGGCCTGGCGTGCTGGTGGTCTGCGGGCACACGGCCGAGGGGAAATCGTACGACCCTTATCAGCGCGCAACGGCGCTCCTGGCCCACGGCGGCATCGCTGGGTTCATCATCGACCCGGTCTGTCAGGGGGAGCGGTCGCAGCTACTCGACAACGACGGGAAGCCACTCGATCGCAACTCGACTATTGGCCACACGCTCGTCGGCACCGGAGCGATCCTCGTCGGCCGCAATACGGCGCGATACGAAATCTGGGACACGATCCGCGCTCTCGACTACCTTGCATCGCGCGACGATGTTCGCTCCGACTCGCTCGGCTGCATGGGGAATAGTGGTGGCGGTACCCAGACAGCCTACCTGATGGCCCTCGACCTCCGGGTGAAGGCCGCGGCGCCGGCCTGCTACATCGTCGGCTTCGAGACGCTGCTGGGCACCATTGGCCCGCAGGACGCCGAGCAGAACATTTTTGGCCAGCTCGCCTTCGGCATGGACCATGCCGACTACCTGATGATGCGTGCCCCGCGGCCGACCTTGCTCTGCGCGGCGACGAGCGACTTCTTCGAGATCGAAGGGGTTTGGGGCACCTTCCGTAAGGCGAAGCGACTCTACACTCGCATGGGTGCGAGCGAAAATGTCGACCTTGTCGAGTTCGATGGTCCGCACGGGTGGAGCCAGCCGTTGCGCGAGGCATCGGTGGAATTCATGCTCCGCCACCTCAAGGGGGAACTCGTCCAAGTCAGCGAGCCCGACATCAATGTCCTCTCACCCCAGGAAATACAGGTCACCCCCGAGGGGCAGGTGCTCAAGCTCGAGGGGGCCCGGTCGGCGTTCGATCTCAATCTCGAGGAGAGCCAGCGGCTGGCCCAGCAGCGCGCGACGCGAACCTTGAGCCACGAGGAACTGCGCCAACAAGTCCGCGAGGTCGTGAAGGTAAAGGAATGGGAGGAACTGACCTACGACGGGGTCGAGACCGACGCCAACGAGCAAACGCGAAAAATGGGGCACGAGCCGATTATTCTGACTTGGGACGACGGCATCCGCCTCCCCGGTTTGCTCGTCACGAGCGGCGACTCCGATAGCGATACGCCACCGGTCCTCTACCTCCATGCGGGCGGCATGAGCCAGGCGACCGCTGCCAATGGACCCGCGACGGCCTTGGCACGCGAGGGCCGCACGGTGCTGGCCATCGACGTCCGAGGCATCGGCGAAACGACCCCCGACGAGAAAACCTGGTACGACACGCGATTCGGCAAAACGGGTGGCGCGGCGATGATCGCCTACCTGATGGGGGACTCGCTCGTTGGCATGCAAACCGAGGACATTCTGGTCGCCACTGGCTACCTCCTCGAGCGAACTGGGCAAGACCAAATCGACCTGGTCGCCAGTGGCGAACTCACGATCCCGGCGCTCCACGCCGCGGCGCTCGAGCCCGATCGGTTCGCTAAGGTGCGGCTCGAAGAGGGACTCATCTCCTGGGCCAATGTCGTCGAAACGCCCCAGTCGCGGAATCAAATCCCGGGCGTGGTTCACGGCGCGCTGAAGATTTACGATTTGCCGGAGTTGCGCGCGATGCTGGGGGAGCGTCTGGAAGTTGTCAGCCCGCGCGAGGCGAACCAGCAGGAGATCGGCGACGCCAAGTGAGCTTAGCTAGCGGGGCGGTTGGCATTGACGTGAGTTGCGAAAAGAACGGGGCCTCTCCCAAGTGGAACTTGCCTCCGTACTCAACAAGCAGCAGGGAGAAGTCTCCAAAATCGAACGGCGGCAAGACGTCCTCATGAGCACCATGTCGAGCTACGTGAAGTCGCTCGGGGGCAAGCTGGAAATCCTCGCCCGACTGCCAGGGGGAGTCGTGAGGGCATTGGCAATCGAAGAGGGTCAGGAGCCTGCCAACGGGACGTCGGTTGCCAAACCAAGTTGACCAACTCTAGATGAATAACAATCGGGAAGTTAGGCGATCCAGTCGTTCCGAGCGCTCGGATGCCGGCCGCCGACGTCGTGATATGCCTTCATGGGTTCCATGGGGGATGACGGTGGGAGGCACCGCCATGCTCGTCTTGGGGTGGCAAACGGGCCAACTCCGAATGATGGTTCTTGGCGGTGGCGCCCTGTGCGTGGGGTTGCTGAAACTCGGCTCCTTGCTCTATTCACGGCACACTCCGTAATAGCACGGCCACGCCAGGCCTCTCGCACGGCGATGCACCATCAAATCTCCGTGTCCTCCCTTCGCTCTGTGGTTTTCATTAAGACATGGGCCATCGGGGACCTCTTCTGGAAGCCACAGCGACGATTCTCCAACGTCGCGGCCCTTACCCGGCTCCTGACTGGCGCGCACGTATGACCTGTCCCCTACCCCCTTGGTGACACTTCGGCAAGTCGCAACACTATTGCTTTCGCATCGTCAGGCGCCCACCCATCTTCAACGAAAGCTTCGCATGTGGCGTCAAGCATTTTCGACAAAGTCTCTTAAGGTCCTGCTGGACGAGATGGCGGGGCAGCACCGGCTGCATCGCGTGTTGGGCCCCTGGACCCTGTCGGCACTGGGGATTGGCGCGATCATCGGCACCGGCATCTTCGTGCTCGTGGGCCAGGCGGCCCACGACTACACCGGTCCCTCC
>CAZYQQ010000003.1:0-25351 GCA_964650265.1 uncultured Planctomycetaceae bacterium | reverse complement strand
GGCCGACTGGGAGCAGGTGTTCGTCTATCTCGATGACGACCTGGACGGACCGACCCCGGTCTGGATCGCCGCGGCGGCCCACGACTACACCGGTCCCTCCCTGATGCTCTCGTTCGTGGTCGCCGGGATTGCCTGCATTTTTGCCGCCCTCTGTTACGCCGAATTCGCCTCCATGGCCCCCGTGGCCGGGTCGGCCTACACCTACGGCTACGCCACCATGGGGGAACTCTTCGCCTGGATCATCGGCTGGGACCTGGTGCTCGAGTACACCGTTTGCTCGGCCGCCGTGGCCCATGGCTGGTCGAAGTATTTCCAGAACTTGATCGGCATGGCGGAATTCGAGATCCCCTTGCTATTGCGCG
Organism: uncultured Planctomycetaceae bacterium; assembly: GCA_964650265.1. Taxonomy (GTDB): domain Bacteria; phylum Planctomycetota; class Planctomycetia; order Pirellulales; family Lacipirellulaceae; genus CAZYQQ01. Next base: position 24,989 of record CAZYQQ010000003.1, on the reverse strand, counting down.
ACGCGCCGTTCGATTACGACATCCACAAGGGGGAGTTCATCGCGACCGGCAGCCTCATGGACTTGCCGGCGGCCGTGATCGTGTTGTTCCTGACCATTATCCTCGTCCTCGGCATCCGGCAAAGCACCTGGACCAACGGAGTCATGGTGGTGGTCAAGGTGGCGGTGGTGCTGTTCGCCGTGCTGGTAGGGGCCTACTACGTGAATCCCGACAATTGGACCCCGTTCGCTCCCTATGGCTATTCGGGGGTCAGTTTCTTTGGACATACGGTCCTCGGCGAAGAGAGTGCCGGTGGAAAGCCGGTGGGGATGCTGGCCGGGGCGGCGATCATCTTCTTTGCCTACATCGGCTTCGATGCCGTCTCGACTCATGCCGAGGAAGCGAAAAAACCCGAACGTGACGTCCCGATCGGCATTATCGCCAGCCTTGTCGTTTGCACCATCCTCTACATCGCCATGGCGGCTGTCCTCACCGGCATGGTTCCCTACAACCAGATCGATAAGGACGCTCCCGTCGCGGCGGCCTTCCAGTCGGTGGGAATGTCATCGGGCCAGCTACTCGTCAACATCGGCGCCCTGGCGGGCATGACGTCGGTCATGCTCGTCACCATGCTCAGCCAGCCCCGCGTGCTGCTGGCGATGGCCCGCGACGGCCTGCTCCCCGAGGGCTTCTTCGCCGCCGTCCACGAAAGATTCAAGACACCGTGGAAGTCGACAATTCTCACCGGGCTGGTGGTCGCCCTGCTCGGGTCGGTGCTTCCCCTGTCGGTGCTTGCCGACTTGGTGAACATCGGCACGCTCTTGGCATTCGCCATGGTTTGCATGGCGGTGCTCATCATGCGGAGGACCAACCCCGACGCGCATCGTCCCTTTCGAGTCCCCTTCTCGCCCTTGCTGCCCCTCCTGGGGATCGGCTTCTGCCTGCTGCTGATGTTCAGTTTGCCACTCGAAAACTGGTATCGCCTCGGCGTCTGGCTGCTCGTCGGGTTCGTCATCTACTTCTCGTACGGTCGATTCAATAGCAAGTTGGGCCAGGCACTGCTCCGCGAGGAACAGACCCACGGCATCTCCCCGGGTGGCGCCCTTGTCGATCCGGCGACGGAAGATCAGGAGTCGCGGTAAACTGGCAACCTCGTTAGAAGCCCAAATCTCCATTGCAAGCGGCAGATCGCAGCCAATCGGTTGCCCGTTGCCTCGGGCCGCGCTCTCGACGAAAATAGGAAGTCCCACCTTCCCCCCCTCCCGCGACATTCCCACCTGCCGAGGGTTTCCTTGCGATGATTTGCCGGTTGCTACCTTTGACGCTGCTCCTCGCCTGCTTCCCGTTCCTTACGGCTGTCGCCGAGGAGGCTCCGGGCGAGACGGTGGCTCCCAAGTCGATCGAAGCCCTCTGCACCGAGTTCAGCTCCTTCGATCGCAACGGTGATGGGCAGGTGGAGATCACCTCGCTCAAGCTAATCGCGAGCGCCGGCACCAGCGGTAGTCGCGTGGTGATGTTCGTCGAGCCGCGACTCCTCCAGCCGCTCGAGGGGGGAATCGACCTCGCCCCTCAACTCGAGCGCTGGGCCGACGATCTGGCCGCCGAGGGGCATCGTGCCGAGGTGATCGCCGTCGAACTCGCGAAATGCGACTTCCACCAGGATGGTCAGTTCATTCTCGCCCTCCGCGACTTGCTCCGTGCGATCGCCAAGGAGGGGGAACTCGAAGGGGTCGTCCTCGTGGGGCACTTCCCCGATTCGAGCATCGTCCGCACCTGCAACTGGCGGAAGAATGGCGACGTCGCGCTGCGTCGCAAGACTCCCGAAGCGAAGACTTATATAGGGGTTCGCCATCTGCGGCGTCATCCTGAACTGGTCGCCAAGCGGGCCGACATTGTGCTCGCCGACCTCGATGGCCGCTGGGAGGATGTCTATGTCCAGCCGCGGACGAAGCTCGACTCGGTGATGGCCGTCTTCGACGACCGAATTCCCACGCGGGGGGGCGATTGCCTTGATGCCGAGGTCGGTTCGACCGTCTACCAGGACTTCTTCCACATTTCCGACGGTGCGGTCGAGTTGTCACAACGGCTCGATGCCGAAGGGAACGTGATCGGTCCCACGCTCCGTATCATGGACGAGGTAGGGAATGACGAGTGCTCCGACGCCGACGGCACGCTGAACAATGGCCTCTCGCAACCCGACATTTTCGTCTCGCGGCTCGACGCCCGCGGGGTTGCGCTGAGCCCCCGCGACGACATCGCCGGGGTCGATGGCGAGAAGCTCCTCGACGAGAACGGCAAGCCCCAAACCATCAGATTCACCTCCGCCGAGGAGGTTCCCAAGTGGAATCGTCTCTGGCGTCACGACCCAGTGCTCGAGCGGCGGCTGCTTGCCGAGTACTTCGATCGCAATCACGCCTACCGCCGCGGCGAGGTGGAGGTCGCTTGGCGTCCTTCGTCGATCGCCTGCGACCTTGGCTCCGGCTTCCGCTCGATGAGCCGTGCCGCGACCGACTGGGAAGCAGCGGACCACGCGACAGCCGACCTGCGGGGTCGGCCCAACCTAGTGAACTTCGTCGAGTGGATGGAATACCCGGCAGTGCTCCGCACGGTCCGCGCCCATAGCGACGCGACGACGAGTCGCTTCCGCAAAGCGAAGCCGAGTCAGCTCGACGCCGCCCTCGAAGGAACTCCCTGGTCGTGGACTCAGCGCGACGACCGGCTCGAACCTTCGCTTGCCTCGGCTTGTGGCGGGGGGGCGCTCAACTTCTATCTCATGCGCTCGCTGTGGGAAAATGGCAAGGTCGCGCCGCAGCCCTCCTTCTACCACCACACCGGGTGCAACGCGATCTCTCCCTACGGGGCCGAGTCATACCCTTACGATCACCCCAGTTACGGGGCGCGGAACGGGGCCGAGGCGCTCCTGCTCTACGGCAATGGCCTCGCGCTCGTCGGGCGGTCGAAAGTCTATTTCGACGAGCCCGCCGGGTTTGCCGAGGCCCTCCGCGAGGGGGCCAATTACGGCAAAGCGTGGTCGGAGTACTTCCGCATCGAGGCAAATTCGGCAAAACCGCTCCCACCCGGCTCGAATGTTGGCCGGAAACGGGCCTATTATTGGAGTGTGCTCGGCGATTGGACGCTGCGGCTTGCCACGGCGGCGCCGGCGGCCGAAGACTCCTGACATTAGTCCCTTTCCCATAGCTGCCCCGCAGGAACGTCGCCAACATGGAATGGCTTAGCAACGTCGTCGACTTGTTTCTCCATCTCGACGAACATTTGGGCGAAGTGATCCGCGACTACGGAGTGTGGACCTACGTCATTCTGGTGGCGATCATCTTCTGCGAGACGGGCCTCGTAGTGACCCCCTTTCTGCCGGGGGACTCGCTCCTCTTCGCGGCGGGGACCCTCACCGCGGCGCTCGGGTCGCTCAACATCCACCTGCTCTTCGTCCTGCTCTGGATCGCGGCGGTGGTGGGGGACTCGGTGAACTACGCCATCGGGGCCGCCATCGGCCCGCGGGCCTTCAGCGGCAAGATTTGGCTCCTCAACCAGAACCATCTCGAGCGGACGAGGCGGTTCTACGAGAAGCATGGCGGCAAGACGATCATCCTCGCCCGCTTCGTGCCGATCGTGCGGACGTTCGCCCCTTTTGTCGCCGGAGTCGGGGCGATGAACTATGGCCGCTTTCTCTTGTACAACATCGTTGGCGGGCTCGCCTGGGTTGGCGGGTTCCTCTACCTCGGCTACTTCTTCGGCAACGTTCCCGTGGTGAAAGAGAATTTCAGCCTCGTTGTGTTGGGCATCATCTTCGTCTCGGTTCTGCCGATCGTCTACGAGTTCGTCATGGCTCGACGACGGCCCCACGTGGTCGAAGAACCGACCGTATCGGCCGAATAGAGGAAGGCTACGCTGCGCGTTTCGTCTGAAGCGGCCCATCAGTCCGCCGCCGCTCCGCCAACGCCGTGATCTCATCGAGACGCTCGGGCATGATGACCCGCAGATAGTCGTACGCCTCGCGGCCGTTGTTGCTCGAGTGGATCGCGTTGCAATGCTGGCTCTCGGGGTAGCCGCTATTTAACGCGTCGCGAATTCGTTCTTTGCAGAGCAGGCGCCCGCTGGCGACGAACGGGTACTTCCGTCGCTCGCGGCTCGTGAGCTTGATCGGCGCCGGGTCGAACATCACCAGCGCCGCCACCGGTGGTCCCCCCGAGATCGGCCAGGGGCCACTCCCCCAATTCCCGCCGCGCAAGGTGCGAGCGAGCGAATCAACCTCACCGGGTGCGAACGTGGTGCTCGCGAGGGGCTCAAACCCTTCGCGCACGAGCAGCGCCGTCGCGCGGTCGATGCCACCACGGCTGAGCGCCTTGCGACGAAGCAAAAAGACGCAAATCTGATCGTCGAACGCCTCGTGATTGGCTGTCGCGAGTTGGGCGCGGAGCCAGCGATTCTTTTTTGCCAGCCGCACCAGCATGTCGTGCGGCGGGCGCCACCCCTCGGCGTCGAGCCAGGTGTCGAGTTCTTCTATCGCGATCGGCACGTCGAGGCCCAGCGAAGCCGCCATTTCCTCGAGGATGGACGTGTAATCGTGGTTCGCCGTGCGGCGTGGCGGGAGCCAGCGATGGCGGCTCGGAAGCCCCGAGGTAAAACCCTTGTGATAGAGCGCGTGATAAACCATGCTGCGGAAATGATCGCGCGGCGCGGGGACATTGCAAAGCCCGCGATGCGTGACGGCCTGATCGAGCATCGCCCCCGCGACGTAAGGCGGGAAATAGGGGAGGCGGCAAAAGTCGGCCCCCGGCAGTCCCGACGTCGAATAGAGATCGACCGGCTGAACGCCAGCGCCCGAGTCGAGCAATTCGCGAACTTCCTCGAGCTGGGCGTCGTCGACCAACAGGTCGATGTCCTCGCCCGGCGCGACGTTTGGCAGGTCATCAAACCAGCGCAGCACCGAGTGGCGAATGCCGCGGGTGGAAAGCTCGCGCAGAAAGCCTTCGACCCCGAGCGTGTGGGGAACGAACCGTCGCACACCCGGCGCGTGCGGCTTGAGCAGCGGATAGACCACGAGCATTGGCCCGGGGATCTTCTCGGTGCCGGTCTCCATGCGGAGCGGCGCCCCGAGCTTACCTCGCCAGCGATAAAATCTCGCCACCAACTTCGCGAACGCTGTCTTGAGCGTAAGGCGATTTTCCCACGCCACCCATTCGGCATGCCGAAGTGAGCGGAACATGGCGATCCGCCACAGGGCCCGCGGTCCCAGAATCAAAAGCTGGGCGTTGTTCGTGGCCACCGGCTTGCGCGCGGCGGACAACACAAACTGGCCGGGGAGCGACGGGCACTCCTCTTCGAGTCGCACCCGGGTCGGTTCGTCGAGGGCGACCTCGAGCATCTCGGATGTCGCGCACCGCGCCAGGGCGCGCGGCAATCGCGAGCAAGTCCCCCCGACTTCCACCACGCGAGTCTCGGGGCCGATCAGTTGATTGATGTGCATCGAGGTGGGCATGATCTTGACCACCGGCTGCTCTCACGTCGGTGGCATAATGCGAGGGGCAGTTCACGGGCCGCGCTCAAGCGGCCTTCGATTCCGAATTGATCGGCACCGCTTCAGGGTCGGGTTGTGTCAGTCCATGTTCCATTTCCCAGCGCCGTGCCCGCTTGAGATAGGCGTAAAACGCCGCATGCATCGAAACGTGGAACCCGGCGACTCCATCGAGGAAGCCGCCACGCAGTAGATAAAGCTGCAGGAACCGTGCCGGGGCGGCCAGCATCAACCGCAGTGTGCTATTGCTGCGCCCCTCGTCGCGGGCATTGAGGGCACCCCACGTGGCGTAGCGATCGAGCTTGAAGAGATAGCTTTGCATGTCCCAGGTCGTGAAGTGAAGCAGCTTTTCGCGGCACCTCCGTGTCCGGCTCCGCGGCACCTCGATCACGGCATGGACCCATCGCTCGCGATAGTGGCACTTGTCGCGGCGGAGGAGCCGCAGCACGTAGTCGTTGTTCCATCCGCAATGATGGATCTGGTGTCCCAAAAAGTGGTTGTTGAATCCGATGTGGTAACCATCGACTTCGGGATCGTCGCGATCGACGTACGACCGCAACTCGCTCGCGAGCTGCGGAGTGACCCGCTCGTCGGCATCGAGCACCAGCACCCAGGGGTGGGCGGCCTGGGGAATCGCCCAATTCTTGAAGTTGGCCGAGTGAACATACTCGCGCTCGATCACGCGGCACCCCCCCATGCTCCGCACGATGTCGAGCGTCCCGTCGGTCGAGCCCGAGTCGGCCACGAGTATCTCGTCGGCGATGTCGCGCACCGATTCGATTGCCAGACGAATATTTTTCCGCTCGTTCTTGCAGGGAATGAGCACGGTCAGTTTGGGAGGCATGGCGCTGACGATGGTCGAGAATAGAAGGAAGAAACTGTTGCGAACGTCATCCAGGCGTAGCCAGCACGGGTCTGTGAAGCAGCGCGGCCGCCGTGCGGCTGGCATCCGCCATTGCAACGCTTCAAATTGGTGGTAATCGGCACTTTCTGACGCTTTTCGTTAGCCCCCACGCAGGGTAGGATCGACGAAGTCCCGATGTTCGTCAAGCTTGACTATTTTCTCCTTCGTTCCTCGCCTCGATAGTGCTGGCATGGCCAAGATCCGCACCTTCCTTGCTCTCGGTGCTAGCAGTCAGGTGGTGGGGCATGCGCAGCGAGTCGTCAAACGCCTGCGGCAAGCGGCCAGCGACGTCAAATGGGTCGAACCCCATCTGCTCCACTGGACTTTGCACTTCCTCGGCGAAGTCAACGAGGACGAACTCTTCGATGTCTGTCAGGCGGCCGAACGGGGGACGGCCGACCTGTCGGAGTTCACCCTCGAGGCCCGCGGGGTCGGTGCGTTTCCCCGAGCGAAGGCCCCACGGACGTTGTGGATTGGGGCAGGGGAGGGGGCCGCGGCGATGGAGACGCTTTACGACGCCCTCGATCGGGAACTCAAGCCGCTCGGCTTTCGCGGCGAGAATCGCCGCTACGTTCCCCACCTCACCATTGGCCGAGTGGGACGCATCAACCCGGCTGAATCGACCGCCCTTCTCGCCGCGCTCGACGAGTTGAGCGATTACGAAGCAGGGATCCAAACCATCGACGAGGTTGTGATCTTCGGCAGTCGCCTCCGCCGCGAAGGACCCGAGTATGTCGAACTCGGCAGCGCCCAGTTCGGTGGCGACTGAAGGGGCTCACTCGATGGCGAGATCGAGTCGCTCGGCAATCAATCGCTGCACCGCCGTTGGCGTTTCATCCGGCTTGGGATTGTTGACCCCGATGTGACGGAAATCGAGGAGATGTGTGTCGTCGACTCCTGCAAGTTGTCCCCGCTCGACGGCGACCGCGCCGTCGCCACGGCCTCGGACCACCTCGTCGAGATCCCCCAGCCACTCATCAGCCAATTCGCACCAGGGGGCGGCCGACGACTCGCGACGCGCTAGTTGCCGATTGGCACTCCGCGCCAGGGCAAGCTGCCAGGGGCGGACTCCGCCCCCAGCCGTCCCCAGCACAATGGTGTACTCGACCCCCGCCGCGCGCTCGCGGGCATTGAGCCTGGTCAGGAAGGGGGAATCAGGGACGAGATCGCTGGCCGCTTCGCCCAGGCCGTCCACCATGGCGTCGACGCTGCGCCGCCAGGGACTGCCGCTGGAGCGGGCAAGCCAATGCTCCCACACATCGGGACTCACCGCGAGTCGCGCAAGGTGCGAGCCATGATTTGGCGGGGCGACCATGATAAGTCGCGAGACCCCAACGGGGGCGAGTTCCGGGTCTTCAACACAGGCCCGGGCCACGAGGCCCCCCATCGAGTGAGTCACCAGCACGATGGGCCGTTCGGGCATGGCCTGGCGCAAGTGTTTCAGTTCGTGCGAGAGGAGGTGGGCCGACTCAGCGAGCGATTGATCGTTGGGATAGGAAAAACTGCCACACCACCGCTCACAGGGGGTGGTGGCCGGAAGCAATCCCCAGTTGCTGTCGTGTCCCGCATTCAGACCATGAACGAGAATCACGACCGGCGAGTCGGCAGCGAGGGGTGTACACGGTTCGAGCATCCGCAGGCCGTAATCGTCGGACTGACCATCGCGGACCAGCGTGCGGCGCGTCAGGTCCTTGGCGGTCCTCACCCGCGGGCCATGGATTTCTTCGAGCGACCATCGCACCCACGCGGCGGCATGCTCGTGCTCTCGGGAAAAGAGACTCTGCGCCGTGGCCGGCAGGCAGCAGGTCAGCCAACAGCACGTTGCCAGCCAACAGCACATTGTGAGCCAGCAGCATTTTGAAATTCGGTGCGGCATGTCGGCTCCTCGATTGGAGTTTCCTGGGCGACTCAGATGCCCGGTTCGGCTCTCTGGCCGCTGTCATCCTCGTCGGTGAACTTGAGATCGACATTTCCCTCCTGGGCCGCAACCGCCTGGCGAAACTCCTCGGGGGTTGTCACCCGGGTCGTGCCGACGTGGCTGATGAATCGCCCTGGGCGGACGCCAGCCTCCCACGAAGGGCTCCCTTCCTCGACTTCGGCCACAACGACGCAGCCCTCGGGGTCGATGCGTCCCGCCTGTTCGGCCGCGGTGATTTGTGTGCGGGGTAGCGCGGTCGCGTAGTCGACGCGAAGGCCGCGCCACGCCGGGGGACGCCTGGTGACGACTTGTTCCCCCGCTACATAATACTTCGTCAGGGTCACGTCGGTTTCACGTGCTTGCGTGCCCCGCATGTAATGAACGTGGACCTTTGCTCCCGGCGGCTTGCCCCCCACCAACACTTGCAACTCGGCGGCCGACTCGATCGGTTCGCCATCGATCTGGACAACGATGTCCTGCGGCTCGAGCCCCGCTTGCATAGCCGGACTACCCAACAGCGACATTTGAATCACCACGCCATGGTCGGTGGTCGTATTGCGGGCGTGGCGCGGTGTGATCTCACCAAGCGACACGCCGAGCAGACCATATTCCACCTCGCGTCCTTCCTTGAGCGTCTCGACCACGCGCCGCATCGCTTCGCTCATCGGGATGGCGTAACCGGCCGCCTGCTCATGCCCTGGGATCGTCGCCGCGGCAGTCGTGATCCCCACGAGCTCGCCATCGAGATTCACCAGCGCTCCCCCCGAGGCCGACCAGCCGAGCTTCGCATCGGTTTGAATCAACGTGCCGAAATGATGCAAGGTGGTGCTGTAGCTGGCGTCGAGTTCGTCGCGCGCGTTGTTCAGGTTCAAGTCGGGGGCGGCCCGCTGGGCGAGATTGGCGACAATGCCCCAACCAACCGTCCCCGCCTTGCCCGTCTCGATCACGTAGGGATTGCCAAGCGTCACGACGAAGTGCCCCTTGCGCAAGGTTTCGCTCTTGCCGATCGCGAGCGGCTTAAGGTCGGCCGCGTCGGCCTTCAGCACGGCGAGGCCACTCCGGGGGTCGGCCCCGACGATGGTCGCGCTGAACTGCTGGCCGTCGCTGGTGGTTATGCGGTGGCGATCGCCCGCTTTCACGTTGAGATATTGAGTCAGCACGAGTCCGCTCGCGTCGATCACCACCCCGCAGCCGGACGATTGAAATTGGGCCTGGGTCCGACCAGAGAAATCCTCGAAAAAAGGATTCGCCAGGTTCGGTTGCGGTTGAGGCACTTCCTGGCCAGTGGCGGGGGGGGCATGGCTGATCGCCACCACCGACGGTTCGACCCGGGCAATGAGATCGGCCAGCGACTGTTGGAACGAGGCGATGGCCGCCGTGGCCGACTCCTGCGTCGGAGCTGCGGAGTTCGCCCCTTGAGCCGCGAGGTCAGGGCCTGCCAGACAGGTGGCGGCAAAGAGGAGAGCGAAGAACGTGCGGGCGACCTCGGGCATGCGCGACATAGGGGGCTCGGCGTCGTCTGGAGGGAAGGGGAGTCGGACTCCCACGGAATGGCGGCACCCCAGGGGGGAGGTGGTCGCTCACTCCCCTGGGGTAGACTCCATTGTTTCTCTCCAGGCCGCCTCATGTCGAGACCGCGCCCTTATTCCTCGTCGCCGAAGGGGGCATCCCCTTCCTCATCGTTCGCGGGAACATGAGATGCCAGCAGATTGTCAAACCCGCCCGCCCCCATGATCTTCCCCTTGATCTCCTCGGCGATCTCGGGATTGTCCTTCAGATACTGCCGGGCCTTTTCTTTCCCTTGGCCAAGCTGCATGTCGCCGTAGCGGAACCAGGCACCGGTCCGTCCGACAATCTTCTGCTCGAGCCCCAGGTCGAGGATGTCTCCCTCGTAGCTCACCCCGTCGGCGTGCATCATGTCGAACTCGGCCACCCGGAATGGCGGGGCGACTTTGTTCTTCACCACCTTGGCCCGGACTCGCTGTCCGACGACATCCTCCCCTTCCTTGAGCTGTCCGATCTTGCGGACGTCGATCCGGCAGGAGGCGTAGAACTTGAGGGCCCGACCGCCGGGTGTCGTCTCGGGGCTGCCGAACATCACCCCGATTTTCTCGCGAATCTGGTTGATGAAGATCACCGAGGTCTTCGACTTGGAGATCACCCCGGTGAGCTTCCGCATGGTCTGGCTCATCAGCCGGGCCTGCAGGCCGACGTGGGAATCGCCAATCTCGCCGTCGAGTTCCTTCTTGGGGACCAGGGCGGCCACCGAGTCGATCACGATCACGTCGACCGCGTTGCTCTTGACCAGCATTTCGGTAATGTGCATCGCCTCTTCCCCGTGCCCCGGCTGGCTCACCAGCAGGGTCTCGAGGTCGACCCCCAGCTTCTTGGCCCAACTCGGGTCGAGGGCATGCTCGGCATCGATAAAGGCACAAATGCCCCCCGTCTTTTGGGCCTGGGCGATCACATGGAGGGCGATCGTCGTCTTGCCGCTCGATTCGGGGCCAAAGACCTCGATAATCCGCCCGCGAGGGATACCCTGCCCACCGAGGGCAAGGTCGAGGGAGAGGCTACCGGTGGGAATCCCCTCGATCTTGCGGTCGGCCTCACTCCCGAGGGGCATGATCGCCCCCTCGCCAAACTGCTTTTCAATAGCGGCGACGGTGTGCTTGAGCTCGGGGCTGTTTTCGAGCATGGCGAGCGAGGGGGATTTCCCCTTGGCCGCCCCTTTTTCGGGCTTGTCCGACTTTTTGCTAGCTTTTTTGGCCATACGATTATTGGGGGAAACAGTGGCAACCATGGGTCCGAAACTCCTTCAGGTTATCTACGAGGAACTAGCGGTATGCAAGTCGGCCAAGGAGAGGAATCTGTGCTGTACGCAAGAATACTGTAGTGATGTATAGTATCGATTGCAAGGGGAAATCTCCTGAAATTTTTTGGCGGCCCAGAAGGCCTGATTTTTCAGGGTTTTCTCGCCCCAGCGGGCCTTCAAGGCCAGGATTATCGAGGCCAGGGCGGACGGCGAGAGTCGACGCAGGGCTTTGGTCTAGCCCGAGGCGAGTCAGCGGGGGGCGCTAATCTGGGAAGTTTGGGTGTCGGTTGGGGGGCAAAATGCTGGAATTTTGGCTTTGCGTACCCGAGTTCCAAATGATATATGGCGGCGAAAGCAAGGCTTCGTGGTTCGCCGTGCCGCCAGCTCTTTTAGGTGAAATCGCAGAACGAGAAAGCTGCCGATGAAAGTCCTCATGATCAATCCGAAGCCGATGCTTGCCGAAGCGTTGGCCCAGGTCGACGGGATGGAGGTCGTTGGGCTCTGGTTCGATCGGAAGCGACCGCAGTCTGATCCGCGAAATGTTCGCGTATTGTCGTACCGAGAGGGTTCCAAGTTGGATCCTCGGGCAATCTGGTCCGTCCGGCAGGTGATCCAGCGGGAACGGCCAGATGTCGTGCAGGCTCACTTCGCTAGAGCCCTGGCCCACGTCACCCAGGCGGTGGTGGGGATGCGCGGACGACCTGGCATCGTCTCACTGCGCGGCATTATTCCTCCGCTCTCGTGGCGGAATGCGGGTGACTGGATTACCTATTGGCACCCTTTCGTCGACGCTCATGCCTGTGAGTCAGAAGCCGTGCGGCAGGCACTCATACGGTCGCGCATCGCTGCCGACAAATGCCGCGTTGTTTATAACTGCGTCGACACTTCAAGCCGCCAAGGCCCTGGGCGCCCGGGACTTTCTCGGTTTGGCATTGAGGAAAACGACTTCGTACTCGGTGTCGTTGCCAGGATGCGACGAGTCAAGGGCATCGACTTATTGTTGCGTGCCGCAATCGAGTGTGCTGATTTGCCGGACCTAAGGCTGATGCTGTTCGGGGGTGTGGAGGATGCCGAGATCCACCGCCTCGCGGCGAATCCGCGGATTCACGATCGAGTCAAATTTGCAGGTCATCGAACCGACGCGCGCGAACTGGTGAGCGGCTCGGATGTTCTCGTAATGCCATCCCGTTCCGAAGGGGTCGCCAATGCCCTGCTCGAGGGAATGCACCAGGGAGTCTGCCCCCTCATCAGTGACGTGGGGGGCATCAGAGAGGTGGTTCGTCATGAGCAAGATGGATTGATCGTGCCGCGCGAGGATGTCTCGGCACTTGTCTCAGCGATCCGCCGGCTGCATGCCGATCGGCAACTGGTGCGGCGTTTAGCGACCTCCGCCCAGCAGCGCGCGTGCGAGTTCACCCCGATGGCGATGGCGGAACGGTTGGCTGATATCTACCGTTCACTTGATGTACGCAGGCAGGGAGCCTCGATAGCATTGGCCGACGTCACGAAACATCGCGGGGGCCTGCTGCCGCAAGGGTCGCACAGCATCCTTCATGATCGGCATGATGCGAGCCTAGCCAAATGAGAAAGCGACTCGTCATTGTCGGCAACGGCCCCTTGGTGAAGGATTGCACCAGTCTCGTTGATTCGAGCGATTTCGTCGTGCGATTCAACCTCTGTGCCAGCTTTGCAATGCACACCGGCACTCGTACCGACGTGCTGTGCCTGAATAACACTGGCAGACCGGCACTGGAATTGGCGCGAGGAGCCCTGCTCAAGGGATTCCCCTTTTCTCAAACGGTTGAGGAAATCTGGTTTCCCCGGCCGCGACAATCCGCCTTACAGCGATTCATCGAGAAGTTGAGGCCATTGCACAGCGACCTGGAATATGGCGATGCGATCATCGCTGCGCACGGGTGGCAGACCAAGAGAATCGAATATCTGCTCGAAACGAGGCAACGCGAGTTGTGGATGAAACTGCTTGCCCAAGGCAAGCCAAGGATCGCACCCCGCAAACCGAGTTCCGGCATGGTGGCGATCGAGTATGTTCTCAGTGAAGACCGCTTTGCCGATTACGAGAAGCATTTCCTGGGATTCACATTCCAAGGGTGGAAGCGACATCCTTGGGAACTCGAACGGCAATTAATCGAAACGTATACGGCCCACCGGCGAATATGTTGCGCCGCCTGATCCTAGCATGCCCATTCCTATCACCCTCAGTCGTAACGAGCCGCCATCATGAACGATACCATCCGGATCTTCGTCGGAGCCGATCGAAGTGCTCAGCTTCCCTGTCTCGTGCTGGAGCACTCGATCAAACGTCACACGCAACGCGATGTCCGCGTCGAGCCGATTGACAATGGCCTGGTGCCAACGGCCAGCGACCCAAGAAATTCCCCTTACACGAACTTTTCATTTGCAAGATTCCACATCCCGGCGATCTGCGAATATTCGGGCAAGGCCATCTACATGGATTCTGACATGCTCGTGTTTCATGACATTGCCGAGGTGTGGGAGACACCCTTCGACGGTGGCAAGGTTCTGATCGAGCGCGGCTCGTTCGAGAAGAACGAAATGGGGAAGCAGGCCGCGATTATGCAGCTCGACTGTTCGCGCTTGCCGTGGGACGCGGCAGCCTGCGTTGCAAGCTTGGGCCGTGACTACACCTACAATGAACTGATGTCCCTGAAGCCGTTGCTAAACGATTCAGAAATCCGCCAACGTATTCCCAATGGCTGGAACGAACTCGATCGTTACGAGCCGCAACAAACCCGGAATCTTCACTTCACGGAGATTCGCACGCAACCCTGGGTGTACGCTGGTCATCCCTGTGGTGGCCTTTGGATCGATGAAGTGACGCGCATGTTGCAAGGAGGGGTCCTCACCGAGGACATTCTCCATACCGAGATCGATCTGGGGTACTTGCGCCCCTCGATTCTCGTTGAACTGGGACTCGAGAAAGCCAGCGCCAGAGCCGACGACGGTGCGAGCCTACGGCGATATGACCAGGCTCGCGGTTTTGCTCCTCACCGCCAACTTCTGGCGCGGTTTGCCGAACGCAAGCTGGCGATTGCCCATTACAAACGCAACCTGGCCGTGAAGAGCCGACCCTGGCTTGCTCCCTTCTATGACGTGGACCTGTGGTTCAAGCGCCGAAGGTATTCTCAAGACATCGCCCGGGCAGCTTAGGAAGTCGTCCGTGCGGTCATCCAACAAAACGTGACACCGTCCAACAGACCTCGAAGGCATTGAGTAACATGCTTCGTAAAATATTCTCCCGCATTCAAACCATTCGCACTCGGGCCTGGGAGCGGAATCAACTCCCCAAGTATTACGACCGGATGCATAATGAGGGGCAGTTCAAGGGCCATACTTGGCGTGCCTATGTGCATGAACTTGAGGCTTTCGTGCCAGAAGCCGCTACGAGGACCTACCTCGATTTTGGCTGTGGACCGAAAGGAGGGCTCGCCGAGCGCTTTGGCGACCGAGTGATTAGCCATGACCCCTATGTTCCGCAATTTGCCGCTTCGCCTTGGTCGAGATCTTTCGATGTTGTCTTCTCCAGCGATGTCTTGGAACACATGCCAATGATCGAGATTCAGGAGTTGATGAAGCGGATTGTCGATTCGCAAGCCAAGTACGTTCTGTTAGCGATTTCCACGCGCAAGGCGGGCAAGCATTTGCCTAACGGAGCAAACGCTCACCTTACCGTGAAGTCGGCCAGGTGGTGGACCAACTTCTTTCGCCGCATGTATGGTGACACGTTCCAATTGGAGTTAGCAAAGTCCGACCTCCTCGCCAGAAATGCCCTGATCGGATTGCGACGCCGCGACGAATCGGTTTCGCAGCCCGAGGTGAGTTTGCGTCGCTCGGCGTGAACGGCATCAAATTAGGAGGAAGGGGCCTGTGCCATGCCGTCGCCTATTCGACCCGGCGACTCTCCTCCATCGCAAGGCATGCCACTAAGGGTGCTATCATCCCCCATCCGTTCCTTGCAGAGTGATCTTGACCAGGCTCCGTGGCTCGCCGTAGTCTCTCCGGCCAGCCGCCAAGGAGGATATCGATTTGCGGACATCCGTCATCATCAGCACCTACAACCAGCCCGAGTGGCTGGCCAAGGTCTTGCTGGGCTATACCATCCAGCAGGTCCAACCGAGCGAAATCGTGATTGCCGACGATGGCTCGACCGACGAGACTCGGGACGTCATCGAAGCGTTCCGCAGTCAGTTTGCTTGTCCGATCACGCACGTTTGGCACGAAGATTGTGGATTCCGCAAAACGGTCATTTTGAACGAAGCCATTCGTCAGTCGACCGGCGACTATCTGATCTTCACCGATGGCGATTGCATTCCGCGGCGCGACTACGTTGCCATGCATGTTCGATACGCCGATCCCGCGCGATTCCTCTCCGGTGGTTTGTACCGTTTGCCGCTCTCGACGAGCAAGGAAATCAGCGCCGACGACATTCGCTCCGGTCGCATCTTTTCCACTTCGTGGCTGATGACGCACGGCGTACCACTGCATCCCCAGTTGCTAAAAGTGACCACGGCCACGTGGATTGCGCCTCTCCTCAACCGTCTGACGACCACGCGGGCGACTTGGAACGGCTGCAATGCGTCCTGTTTCCGCTCGGCGGCTTGGACAGTCGGGGGTTTTGACCAGCGGATGGAATATGGAGGCGAGGATCGCGAGTTTGGCGAGCGGCTCGTGAATCTAGGGCTCAAACCGCTTCAATTGCGCTACTCGGCGGCGCTGTTGCACCTCGACCATTCGCGCGGCTACGTGAAGGCCGATCTGGTGCGTCGCAACAAGGAAATCCGCCGCGAAACAGTTCGCACGCATCGCATTCGCACCCGGCATGGTTTGTGCGGCACGAGTCAGGTGACCTGAGTGAGCGACCATTGGTCTTGAGCCGTGCTCCGGGCATCCGACCCAAGGTTGTGCTACAGCGATCCTTCTTCCATCGCCACCATCGCCTCATACCGCGTCACCATCTCTTGTGGCATCACCTTGGCAAGGTTGGCAGCCAGCACCACGCTTTCGCAGGTGGCGAGCAGGCGCTGGAGCTTGGCTTCGCGGTGGGTTAGCGCTTGCGATTTCGCTTCGTGAGCATTGCGGCCCGCCTTGGCCTTTTCCAGTGCGTCGTACGCGGCCAGGCCCTGGACCTTGGCCAAAAATTCGTCGGCCCGCTCGTTGACCAGCGCCATGGCGAGCGGCGAGTAGTCTGTGTTGAGCTCTGGCCAGGTTTCGACCAGTTCCTCACGCATCCGCTGCCGCGCCTTGGTATACCGCTCGTACGCCGTGGCGTGCCGGGCGCGGGCCAGGTTCATCTCGGCCTCGGTCTTGGTGATCGCCAGCCTGAGACTCGCCGCCGTGGCGCTGTTGTCGAGCTCGAGTTGCTCCGCAAGCTGCTCGAGGATCGCCCGGC
The DNA here is from genome assembly GCA_964650265.1 of uncultured Planctomycetaceae bacterium. GTDB lineage: Bacteria > Planctomycetota > Planctomycetia > Pirellulales > Lacipirellulaceae > CAZYQQ01. The sequence continues at coordinate 8,415 of CAZYQQ010000003.1, read as the reverse complement.
GGTCGGGGCGGGCCAGTTCGGCCAACTTCGCCAGGGAACTGCTCATCTCTATCAGTTCTTGCTCCAGCTCGGTTTCCTTTTTTCCACCCAGCAACCCGAAGAGGGACGAGGGCTCTCCCTTTTCCTCACTTGCGCTCTGCTTGCCAAGACTGCTGTACTTGCGCAGAAAGGCGTCCGACGTGCGGATAGGGATATCGATGGTCTCGCTCGCAATCACCGCGTAGGCGTGGGCTTCGGCAAACGAGACCTTGCCGTCCCCGTCGTAGTCGGCGGAAATCGCCTGTTCCCCGGTCCGCGACTCTCCGGCCAGCGCTCCCCAAAAGTAGCTGCTGTACTCTTCATATTCCGATTCGTTGGCATTGGGGGTGCAACCCGCCGCCCCCCGATCGTGGACCTGGGCAAAGAAGCCACACCGGGCGTGGTTCGATAGCCCCAGGCTGGCGTCGGCCTGATGGAATACCGTATGGGCAAACCCACCGGCGTAGCACTGCACCATGACGAGCACCACCTCGACCTCGCTCGGCAGACGGTCGAGCCAGGTGGAGAACTCGCTGGCCGTGACCGATTCGCCGTCGTAGAAGTAGAACGAGGTGTCGTGCTTGTTTTGGCGCTCCTGCTGCATTTGCTCCCACGAATCCGAGCGGTCGTAGCCGTAGTAGCTGTACTCCTCCTCCGCGGGTCCGCCATGCCCGGTGGCGTAAATGATCAGCCGGTCCCCAGACTTCAGTTTGCCCCCCAGGGTCCGCAACTGCCGCTTCAAGAGCCCGCTCGACGAAGGACCTTGGAGGTTCTTGATTTCGTTGTTGCGGTAGACGAGGTCGATGTCATCGGGGTCTCCCAAGATCTCGGCCAACAGCCGGCGCGCGGGGGGGCAGGTCTCGCTGAAGTTGGGGTCGCGGAATTGGACGTCGGGGGCGGAGTCGTCCCCGTCGGCGAAGAGCACAACGCAGGAAGGTCGATCGGGCCGTTTCTCGGCGAGCACGCGCTGCTGAAAGAGGACATTCCGCTCGATCGAAATCTGCGTGCTCGTCGCCCCGATGCCGCCACCAACGGTAAGGAAGTAGTCCTCGGCCAACCCCTCGCGGCCCATGCCAATCGCACCCAGCACCACTGCCCACCGCGCGACCCGTCGCCAACCCGACTGCTGCATCACTGTAACCCCAGATAAGAGATTCCGAACGAGAAAAGCGTTGGCTCCCAGTATAGCATGGAGTGTCGGGGGGGCGTGGCGAATTCTGAAAGAATGCAATCGCCGCAGGCAGATATCCTCAGGGCGGAATTTGGAACATAGGTATCATGTTTTCAGCAGAGCGACGAACCCAGCCTGTTCAAAATGATGGTCGGCCGTTAAAGCTTCCGATAGCCCCTGCTGTTCCATCACGGCAAACGAAATACAATCCGTGAGCGACCATTGCTTGTCGGACCGTTGTGAGAAAAGTGCCACGCCCCGTTCAAACAGGTCGTGAGACGCCTCGACAACGAGCTAATTCTCGTCGCTTTGGATCAGTCCGATAAGTTCAAGAAACCGTGTACGTTGCACTGGAGATGACAGCGCATCGCCAACTTCGGTCAGTACCCATTCGGTCGTGACAATCCGACCGGTGTAACCTGCCGCGTATGCCACTGCTCGTCGATGACCTTGATCTTGCTCGCTGCCGATAGCCAGAAAATAGTAGGTGTCTCCAAAGATCGTTTTCATTGGTGCTTCGGCTGGCCGTGCAGATAATGATCGTGATTGATTGCGAAATCGGGCGGTAGCCCTTCGACGGAACCGACGAACGACTTCATGCGCTCGTAAAGCGATGGCAACTCTTCAGATGGCTCGTCGGCAGATTCGCTGCCCGACTCGCCGGCGAGCAACTCCACACGGTCACGCATCCCTTCCGGAAGCGCGACTTCCTGGTCTAAAACGATCCGACCGTTTTCGATGTGTCCGTGGACTGTCATGACAGCGACTCCAGGCTGAGGAAAGGCAAGTATTGTTTCATTATAACCCTTCCACTCGGCTAAGACTATGTTGGAAGATCATTAACCTCGACACTACTCCAACGGAATAAACGTCTGGTCGTCTCCCAAATGCCACACATGGACGTTATGGAGCGACTCGAGCTGTCCATCTCCCACCACCAGGTAGCGGCCATCGGGCGAAAGGCTCAGTCGATTGGTCGCGTGCTCTGGCGTGTGTGTGTCGGGCGAAAGAGTGCGGAACAGCGTGCCAAACTCGCGCTCGTGCTTCAGCGACCACATCCGAACCGTCCCGTCGGAAGCGGCCGAAACGAGCGTCTGTCCCGAACGCGAAAAGGCGATGTCATTCACCCCCTGCTCATGCCCGGATAGCTCGCACTTGAGATCCCCCGAGGGAAGCTCCCACAAGCGAATCATGCCATCGCCATGGCCTGCCGCGAGCAAGCTGCCGTCGTGCGACATGGCGAGGCAACCGCAATGGCGACCATGCTTCAGTTCGAGCACCCGGCTCCGATCGTCGACCTTCAGTAGCGTCAGGGGGCCCGATTGGGTCGAGTAGGCCAGATACTGCCCATCGGGGGAAAACGCGACCGCCCAGCTTGTGCTGTCGAAGCGCAGATTCGCCACGGTTCGTCCCGTGTCGACCTCGTGAACGCGCAGGCACTTGCTGCCTGTCGATGCCAGCAGTCTTCCGTCGGGAGAGAACGCGACCTCATGGATGTTGCCCGTGTGGGTCAGCGACTGCACCACTCTCCCCGTGCGATCGATCAGGCAGATCCGCTGATTGGCTGGCGATTCGAGGCAGACGGCGACTCGGGTTCCGTCGGGATGCCAGGCCGCGGTCGATCCCCCCGCGATCTGGCTGGCGAAATTGGCCAGTTTTCGACCCGAAGCCGTGTCGCACAGACGACACCCGCGCTTGGAAACGTAGGCGAAGCAGGTTCCGTCGGGGGAGAGCTTGACATCGATGGGGGGTGGTCCGAGGGCGTACGACTTCACCGCGCCCCAGCCGAGTGTCCAGATGCGGATCGGCTCGTCGGCCCCCGCGGTGGCCAGCGTATGATCGTTCAGGAATCGCAGGGAATGGACTTCGCCGCGGTGGGCCCGGAAAGTCGCGATCGTCGGCCTGGTCCGCCCCAGGAGTTCGCCTTTGTGAAACTCGTAGACTTCGGCGATGCCGTTGGCATACCCGACGGCGAACAGGCGCGAATTCGGTGCAAAGGCCACATCGTGGAGTTCGCTCCTGGCACGAGGGGTCGTCGCCAGGAGTTCGCCCGTCGCGGCGTCGAAGATCATCGCCGTCGAGTTTCGTCCCCCCGCGACAATGAGTTTGCCGTCTGGCGACCTTCTGGCGACCTTCAGTCCGATCGGGGCCCTGAACTCGCGGACCTCGTTCAGCTCGCCGTCACGGATCGTGATCGATTCTCGACCGTGGGGATCGTCGGGAGCCTCGTTCATCGGCACCAACAGGTTGCCATCGGGCATGAACTCGAGCGACGACACGCGGGCCCCGCTATGGGTATGCTTGGCCCGAAATTTGTTGAGCGAGAGCAGGGTCACATCGTGATAGCGGACACCGGCCGCCAGTTGCTCGCCATCGGCGCTGAACGCCAGCGATTCGAAGGTGTAGAGGCTGGCGTAAATCGGTCGCCGGCTCGCATTCTCTTCGAGATCGAACAGCATCAGCACGTTCGACCCCGTGGCGAGATAGCGACCATCGGCGGAGATCGCTAGGGCCGATAGCGCTTGATTCGCCACCGCGATCGTCTGTAGCTCCCTTCTCGTCTGCCAATCCCAAATCCGCAATGTCCCATCCTCGCCTACGCTCGCTAGTCGCTCGCCATCGGGAAACAGGGCGAGCTCCCGAACTCCCCCCTCATGCCCCGTCAATTCGACCGACTTGGGAGGGGCAACCGCCGCGCGGAGCAGACGCCATTCGAGCCCTCGACGCACCTCCGGGTCGTCGCGATGGCGATCGAGAATCTCGTACGCTTCGGCATGCCAGCCTTCGTCCCACGCGTCGTAGCCCTGCGAAACATTGGCCGCGTAGAGCAGATCCGATGTCGCGTCGAGTGCCGCGAGCGCGCGCGAGCGCGACTGAGCTATCTGCACCACGGCGGCGGCCAGGATCCCAGTCAATAGAATCAGCCCCACGCCGATCGCCGGGATCGCCCGGGAATGACGCCGCGACAGCTTGCGGACCCGATCGAACAGGGTCGGGGGTTTGGCCTTGATCGGCTGGTCCGCGAGAAACCGGCGCAGATCGTCGGCCAGCTCCTGTGCCGAGGCGTAACGACCCTCAGGCTCCTTCGACATCGCCTTGAGGACAATCGTGTCGAGCTCCACCGGGATGGCCGGATCGATGCGGCGCGGCGGGCGGGGCTCCAGAAACGCCACCTGCCGCAACAGCTCGGCATGGTCGGCTGCCTCGTAGGCGGGCGTCAGGGTCAGCAACTCGTAGAGCGTCACCCCCAGCGAATAGATGTCGGACCGATGGTCGATGGTGAGGTGCCGCCCCAGCACTTGCTCGGGAGGCATGTAGCGCAATGTCCCCACCACGTCCCCCGTGCGCGTCAGACCCGCCTCGGCCCCAATGCGGGCGAGGCCGAAATCGGCGACATGAATCTTGCCGCTGGTGTCGACGAGCAAATTCGCCGGCTTGATGTCGCGGTGGATCACTCCCTGGTCGTGGGCATGTTGCAGCGCCTCGGCCACGTCGATGCCGAGTTGGGCGATCGCCCGGAATCTGGCCCTGAGACTCTGCGTACCGGTCAAGGTGCTCGGGTTCGAATGGCCGGCAATCACCGTGTCGGTCAGTTCGGCGGCTTCCGACTCACCCTCGCGACGGTCGACGGTCGGGGTGGCACCGTTGTGCAGTCGCCTCAAGTGCTCGATCGACTCGGCCAGGGTCTGCCCATGGATCAGCCGCATGGCATAAAAGTGAATCCCCCGCTCCTCGCCAACGGAATAAACCGACACGATGTGCGGGTGATCGAGGGCTGCCGCCGCGCGGACTTCATTGTGAAATCGCTGGAGCGATTTGTCGTCGGCCAATGTGGCGAACGGGAGGATCTTCAGCGCCACCCGTCGTCCCATCGAGATTTGCTCGGCTTCGAACACGGTCCCCATCCCCCCGCGACCGATTTCGCGAATCAGCCGAAAATCGCCAAGCTCGGCGCGCGACGGGGAAATGTCGGGTGGCGCCGTGCCTGGGGTGCGACTGGTGGCCGGGGGCAGCCGCAGCAGACCTTCGATGGCCGGCAGCAAATCGCGCAGCCGATCGGCATACTCGACCCGCGTGCCGACAATCGCTTCGACATCGACCGGCTCGCCCGCTTCCAATCGCGCGACGGCCTGCTCGACGAATTGGGCCCACTGGGGATCGGTCGGCTGCGACGAGCCAAAAGAGGGACCAAACGACGACATGACCACCTAATCCCCCATCCCATTTCCCATCAGCCGACGGAGTCGCTCGATCGCCCGGGCGTGGCGCGACGTCACCGCCGACGGGCTGATGGAAAGGGCGGCGGCGATCTCCGGCACTCGCATCTGCTCCACATACCGCATCATGAGAATCTCGCGATCGTCCGACTTGAGTTGCATCAGTGCCTCGGTCGTGCGGGCCTGGGTCTCCGCCGCGATCGCGCATTTGTCGGGATGGACGTTGCTACCAGCCAGGAACAACGCCAGTTGGTTCACCGATTCGTCGTTGACTTCGACCGAAAATGCCTGCTCTTTCAGGACCGTCCGCCTCTTGGCCCCAATGTGAGTCCGGTAGATATCCGCGAGCCGGTCGCACGTGATCCGGTGGAGCCACACGAAGAAGGGGACCCGCGGTGCCGCCAAATACTCGGGCAGGCGTTGGTGGGCGACCTTCAAAGCCTCCTGCACCACGTCGGAAGGGTCGACGCGCGGCGCCACACGTCGGTCGAGCTGTAGCGCGATCATCTGCCGAAGCGACCTGCGGTGCCGGTCGAGCAGTTCGTCCCGCGCCGCCGCATCCCCCGCGATCGCACGATCGACGAGCCTGGCGTCGTGGGCACCTCCCGAATCGTTCATGAAAAGTCAGCCTCCAATCCATCCCCCTCACTCCGATGGAATTCTCCCGGCCGGGTGAGCGAGCGGGAGCTTTGCGGGGCAGAATCGATTCTAGCGAAACCAGAGGGAGACCGGGGCCCTCTTTTGGGGGGCTTCCAGGTTTTTTCGAGAATTCCGGTGACAGCCACCCCCCTTCGTCCGGTTTACTTCTTAGGGAACCTATCTCACCGACCGCAAACGGGGCTGCTTCACCCAGCCTCGGAGAGGTTGGCGAGGTAGGTGGAGGAAATGTTAACCGTGCGGCGACCAGCCCCCGCGAGCCGGAAAAAAGGCAAAATGTGCCCAGAACCCGGTTTCAAAAGCTGGCGCCGCGCCGGTGTCGAATTGGTAGCCTGGCAGCGGTTCGAGGGGGGGGCCGCTGCCGCACACGGGCCACCAATTTTAGACGGCATTTTGGGAAGTGTTAGTCTGCGAGCTTATCCGAAGCCTCGATGCCTCCGGTACAAGCCGAGACTAACCTCCCTGCCGTCGTCTCTCTCGTATTTTCCGCAGGTCGCTCTCCCTGCGAAGTCGACTACACTCCTAAATCCCGTGGCGTGTGTCGCTCCCCTGGCCTATCCGTTCGCGCCACTAAATCCCAACCCGACGCGTCAGCGAGGAGGGTGAGCAGGGGGCGTATCATCGGTCGCGACGAGACCCTGTCGGCCGCCGGCAACGTCCTCGATACCGAAAAGAACAAGCAACTGGCCCAGCAGTCGCACGAACTGTTGTTCATGTTCGACAAGCTGGCCAATTACCAGGGAGAAGTTTCCGATGCCATCAACGACGCCGCCAGAGAACTTGCCGAATCCCCCCGGCGACAAAAACAAATCCTCGACGCCCTCCTCAAGCGGATCACCCCGGCCCTTCATGCCGCTTTCGGGGGAACAACTGGACCGGATGGTGGCGGGCGTGAAAGCTATGCACGCCCACGCGGAGGCCAATGGACTGACGGATCAGGGTCCACCGCTCTCGCCGACCGAGTGATGATGGGGTTTGAGGGGGCAGGTGCGGGGGAAAGGATGAAGGCGGAAGGATGAAAACGACTCATTCTTCCGCCTTCATCCTTACCGGCCCCCTCCTCCAAGCAGCAGCTCTACACCGCGATCCTCGAGCGGCTCAAGCTCTACAAGGAGTTTCGCTCGCTCTACGGGGGCATGCGGAATGGATCGATTCCCCGCACGCCGGCGAATATGCAGCGGCGCAAAGAATTTTGGGAAGAGCAAACACGAGTGTACAATAAAGCATGGAAGGAGAGTCGTCATGGATAATTTCGAATATGGCATTACCTCTGAGCAGTGCTACCTCCGCAAAACGGGAACCAAGCCACCCGAGTTACTGACCTCCAAGGGTTGGGAACCTCGCGACACCGATTACGCTTACCGCGACTGGCACGAATCGCGCGAAGTCACGGCAGAAGAAGTCCGGCGGGAAGAAGAGTGGCTGGCGGCTGCCGGAACGGGCGAAGTGGCATAACAGGGGGCAGTAAAGGATGAAGCAGAGGTGTCAGGTTCTTTCCTGACTCCTGATCCCTGGAACCTTCCCCCCTCCCCCCCGGCCCCTCTTCCAAGCAACAGTTCTACGCGGCCATCATGAGGCGGCTGCGGTACGCCCAGTGTTTCCGCAACACTGCACCCTATCAGGCTGCCGTTCCAATAGTCCTCGCGATACAATCGCACGAGATTGGTCAAGGTTGAATACCTTGCACTCTCCGCTCACCCCGCTTACGATGAATTCTCGCTCAATCGCTGGGAGGACTTCGCCTTCGCCAACTACAGCATCGCCTTAGCCGAACAACTCGCCTCGCAGTTCGCCCGATTTGTCACGCTGAATCCCCACCAGCTTGCGGGTCAGGTGGCCAATCTTTCCTTCTGGTCCGACGAGGTCGCCCACTCGCTCGTGGTCCTCGATCGGTACAACGCCCGCTTCAACCAACTCGCCGCCGCGCAGCGTGAGTATGTTGCCCGCCACGAGACGCAAGAGTTTCGCCTGGACGACGAGTGGGGCGACACCTACCAGACTCCGCCACCTCCGCGCCGCCTGGCCGATCGCGAGCGCCTGGCAGCGCGGTCGCAACTCTGCGAGTCGTTCTACCGGCTACTCATCCGCTGCCACTCCGCCAGGCTGATCGACGACGCGAGGGTGCGAACGGAGTGCGAGCGGCATTCGATTGGCATCGATCCCGCGGACTTGCGGCGGTGACATCGACAACAGCCGAAGATCGCCATAAAGCGTTGTCGTGTTTGAGGTTGCGCCGGTCCTGGCTGGTTTTGCGCGCCGCCGTGGGTCGCGGCCAAAGGTTGAGCAACAGGTTGACTGTCTGCGTTTAACTCATTTAACTGTCGCCTCGTCGGGTTGGGATTGGTGTGCAAC
>CAZYQQ010000002.1:0-108161 GCA_964650265.1 uncultured Planctomycetaceae bacterium | reverse complement strand
AGGAACGAATTGGGGACTTATTGATCACAGGTAAAGTTTTAGCGCCCTGCTCACCCCTCGTCGAGGCGAGAACGGGGGCTTGGTGGGAAAAATTCACAGGCTCTCAGTCGAGCGGTTTGGGTTTGCAGAGTACCGATTTCTGGTTGGCAGACCGGCCACAACGACGGCATAAGTGGGTCGCGTTTTTGAGCAGCGCGGCCAGCTTTTTGGCGTCGTTCTTCCGATCGCCTTTCGACCAGTCGCACAAGGTTTTTCGGGGCTTAGACAGGGGAGTTCGCTCCTTTTTCAAGACTCCCGGCGAGTGGCTCGACTCGGGACCCGACCCAAGGGATAGTGAGAGGGAAGGTGCTTGGACTATTCTAAGCCAAGCGAAACTCTTGGAAAACATTCCGTCCTCCCGCCGGAGCCATGCCCCCCTTGTCCCTGCGCAGCCCCGAACTGATGAACCCCGGCGAGACCATGCTGGTCGTGATCGACTTGCAAGAGCGCCTGCTGCCGGTGATTCCTACCCAAAAGCAGGTCCTGTGGAATGTGGGTCGGCTGGTTGAAGGGGTGGCGGCCCTCGGCATGTCGGTGGTTGCGACCGAGCAGTACCCCGAGAAGCTCGGTCCCACCCTCTCGCCGATTCGCGAGCGGCTCAGCCGGCCCGCCGTCGCCAAACTCGCCTTCAGTTGTGCCGGGTGCAATGAACTTTTCGGTGGTTTGCTGGAGGAAGGGATTCACCGCCTGTTGTTGTGCGGCATCGAAACCCACGTTTGTGTCCTTCAGTCGGCCTACGATTTGATGGCGCAAGGTTTCCGTGTCACGATAGCCTGCGACGCCGTCGGTACACGCTACCAGCACGACCACGAGTGGGCCCTCAGACGGCTCGAATCGGCAGGGGTGGTCGTGACCACTACCGAGGCCGCGCTGTTCGAACTTTGCACTGCCGCTGGGACGAGCCATTTTAAGCAGATTAGCCAGCTTGCCAAACAAACCCCTCCTGACTAACGCCGCCTCGAAGAGTAAGAGACGCCGAACATCAACTTGCGGACTTTAGGCAAATTGCGTCGACTGCTATATCTTGTGGGGTCGATGCCTGATTGCCCAAGGAGTGCGGGCGCGATAGCTTGTCGGGATTGCCAGCACGTGCCCCATCGTTTGGATGCCGTGTGGCCTGGCAGTTTGACTCTGCTCGATGACTCCTTCGGATCATCGGGCGGCGCACCGCGTCCATAAGGAATGCCGACGTGCTTGTGCTCACGCGAAGTGTAGGAGAAGCCATTCAGATTGGCCCCGACGTCTACGTCACCGTTGTGAGAATCTCGCCCAATTCGGTGCGGATTGGAATCGAAGCCCCCCACGACACGTCGATTGCGCGCGGCGAATTGGTGGCCGATTCTCGCGACAACCAGAGAGTGCTTCGGCCCGAGCCATTGGACTTCCGTGACGCCTGATCGTCCTCGCAGGCACGAATTGCGTCCCTAGGTCAGCGCGTCGCCGTGTCAGGCGACGGATGTTCCTCGATGGCACTCACCTTGACCGAGAGCGTGCGGCGGACGTCGATCTGCTCGGGGCCGCTGACGGAATCGAGCGGACCATACTCCTCGATGTATCTGGCGAGTCGTTCCAACTTTTCCTCGAAACTGCTTTCGCCAGGGGGGCCCTGGTCGGGGGCCGCGCCCCAATGGATGAGGGTCCCGCCGGTGGTGCGGAGTTCGTAAATGGCGTAACGCTCGGATCGGGTGAGCTCGGGCCCCGCAGGGACGATTTCCAGCAGGCGATAGCGATCCCACACGCTTTTGAGTCGCGCCGCCAGACGCACGGCTCCCATCACTTGAGGGTCTGTCCAAGGTTCGCCGACCGGGGGACGCCCTTCGATACCGACGATCCGCGGTAGATAGCTCTTTTCGATCTCCGTGAAGTCGCCATCGGGGAGGCGCATCGCATAAAGATCGACAACAAACAGTTCGCGTTGTGGCGATCCTCCAGCCATTGCCACGACAGCAATCGGTTCGCGGTAGCGAACTTGGATGTCGATTTGCTTCGGCCCGACGAACTCGACCTTCTCGACCTGTTGGACCCAGGGATGGAGTTCGAATGCTCCGACCAGCCGCTGATGGAGTTCGCCTGGATCGTCGAGTAGCGAGGCGGAGTGCAGTAGGTCGGCATGGCGCAAGACCTCCCCCTTCACGTCGCTGCGTATCCACGCCGGCGTGGTTTCGGGGAGGACATGGATGACGTCGGCCGATAGTTGGTAACGGCCCGAAAAGGCCATGGAGCTGTGAAGGTACTCCCAACCCAGACGGGCCACCCCCCCCAATCCGACAAGCAATACCGCGGCCACAACCCATTGAGGTCGCGGGCGAGGGATCACCGCCGTCTTAGCGGAGGTCGCATCGTCGGGCGCGGGTGATTTGGGAGCGGATTTGGCCATGGCTTACCTTCCGTCGCTGGCGACAACTCCGCGGAAGGCGAGTTGGCCACGAAAGGGAATTACCAAATCTCGAGCTGCGTTTCCAGTTCAACCCCCAGCCGCTCGGAAACACGGCTGCGAATCTGATCGACCAGTTTTAGCACATCGTCGCTGCTGGCATTCTCGCTCACCACGACGTAATTGGCATGCCGACTGGAGACCTGGGCTCCGCCGACGCTGGCACTCCCCATGCCCGCCTGCTCGATCAGCATGCTGGCACTCATCCCCCGCGGATTCTTGAAGAGGTAGGCGGTCCGTTGATGGGCCATTGGCTGGGCCGCCTTCTTGACGATCCACTGCTTTTGCATGCGCTTGGTGAGTTGTTCCGGGTCATCCCGTTCGAGGTCGAAGGTCGCGTCGAGAATGACCAGCTCATCGAGGCTGCTCTGACGGTAGGCGAACACAAGTTCCTCGCGGACTCGCTCCCTCAACTCACCCGACCGGGTGAGCACCCGTGCCGAAGCGAGCCACTGGCCGATGTCGCCGCCGCGACTGCCAGCATTTCCGTGCAGCGCCCCCCCGATGGTGCCGGGAATCCCCACCAGGGGCTCCAGCCCGGCAAGTCCGTTCCGCACGGCTTCGTTGATGGCGTGGGCCAGGGGGACTCCGCCCCCGGCGATTAAGCGGTTTTCCACCACCTTGAGTTCGGCAAACACGGGATTGGTCAGCGCGATCACCATTCCCTCGACCATGGCATCGCGGACGAGCAGGTTGGAACCTCCCCCCAACAGGCGAATCGGAATCCCTGCGGCATGGCAGGCCGACACAAGCGACACGAGCTCGTCGCGCGTCGTCGGTTCGGCCAGGTATTCGGCGACTCCTCCCAGGCGCAGCCAGGTTCGCGGAGCGAGTGGCTCCTGGGGACGAACGATCGCATCAAATTGGGCGAGAGTCGGCATGGGGGTGTGCCTGGCGGGCAAATCGGCTGGTATGCGGGACGTTTATGGTGATACTTCACCCCGCAGGCGTCAATCGGGCAAGTCGAGGTCGAGTTCCGAGCGGCGCCATTGCCCGAGCGCCTCGTAGCAGGCAATCGCCACGCTGTTGGAAAGGTTGAGGCTGCGGAGCTGGCGACGAATGGGAATCCGCAGGTTCCGCTCGGGCTTGGCACCGGTCAACTCCGGGGGAAGCCCTTGCGACTCGCGGCCAAACACCAGGACATCGCCTGGCGTGAAGGAGGCTTCTCCCACCCCTCGGGTTGCGAATTTGGTGAAGTACCAATGGCGTTCCACCGGGAGATAGCTCTCCAGTTCTTGCCAGTCGTCGACCACCTGCCACGCCAGGTGTTGCCAATAGTCGAGCCCCGCGCGGCGGAGGTGATAGTCGTCGACGCGAAACCCCAGCGGCCTGACCAGCCAGAGCTTGGCCCCGACCCCGACGCAGGTCCGCCCGACACTCCCGGTGTTGTAGGGAATCTCGGGCTGGTAGAGGACGATATGGAGCAGGGGGTCGTAAGGTGTGGTCATCGAGGGGAACACAGGGTCGCTAGAGCCCCCCAGCGAGCATGCCTATAATACGGCCCACGGTGCGGGGCCCTCACCCCGTGAGCAAGTCATTCTGGTCGTTCCTAGAGAATACATCATGGCACTTGGTTTTGGGATTGTCGGTTGCGGGATGATCAGCCGGTTTCACGCGCGGGCCATTGCCGACGTGCGTGGTGCCCAGCTTGTAGGCTGCTGCAATCTGCCGGCCAACCGCGCTCACGAATTCGCACGAGAGCATCAGATTCAAGCCTACGAAACGCTCGAGGAAATGCTCGCCGACGATCGCATCCAGGCCGTGTCGATCGCCACCCCCAGTGGCGCCCACATGGAACCGGGCATCGCCGCCGCCAAGGCGGGCAAGCATGTGATTGTCGAAAAGCCGCTCGACATCACCCTCACACGCTGCGACAAGCTGATCGAAGCGTGCGACAAGAACAATGTCAAACTCGCCACGTTCTTCCCATCGCGATTTCACGATGCGAGCTTGAAGCTCAAGAAAGCAATCAACAGCGGCCGCTTCGGGCGGATCACGATGGGGGATGCCTACGTCAAGTGGTATCGTACCCAGGCCTACTACGACAGCGGCCAGTGGCGAGGAACGTGGAAGCTCGATGGCGGGGGCGCCCTGATGAACCAGGCGATCCACACGGTCGACCTCCTCGCCTGGCTGATGGGGCCGGTGGTCGAGATTCAGGCCCAAACGGCCACTCTGGCGCACGAACGGATCGAGGTCGAGGATGTCGCCGTGGCCACGCTCCGCTTTGCCAATGGGGCCCTCGGAGTGATTGAAGCCACGACCGCCGCCTATCCGGGCTACTTGAAGCGCGTCGAAATCCATGGCTCCGCGGGCTCCGCGGTAATCGAGGAGGAGGACATCAAATCGTGGGATTTCGCCAAGAGCCTCGCCAGCGACAAGGCGATCATCGCCGACATGGCCAACCGCCACAGCGGGGGAGGGGGGGCGAGCGATCCGGCCGCCATCGGCCACCACGGCCATGCCAAGCAGTTCAAGGACTTTGTCCAGGCGATCCAGAAAGACACCATCCCGACAGTCGATGGCCACGAGGGGCGCAAGGCGGTGGAAATCATCCTGGCCATCTACAAATCGGCGGAAACGGGGAAACCCGTTACGCTCCCCCTGGCAAAGGATCCCGTGCTAAAGGGGCGCAAGGCAGGTCAGAAGTGATAGCGTCGGCAAAGTGATCTTTCGCCAGATGGGCGTTTTTTGACAGAATCGCCACTGACCGCCCCTTTTGCGTACCTCGTCCGCTGTGGCAAAGGACTGCCTTGGTGAACCGCCGTTTGCTCGCCGATTACGCGACCTACCTGATCGTTCGGCTGTTCATTGCCCTCGCCCAGGCCCTGCCCCCTCACGCCTGCGAGGCCATCGCCAGCTCCCTTGCCTGGCTCCTGACCGACGTGGTGCGGGTGCGGAAGAAGACAATCGACGAGAACCTCTCGATCGCCACTCCCGATCTCTCCCCCTCCGAGCGGCGACGGCTGGTCCGGAACATGTGGCACCATCTCTTTCTGATGGTGATCGAGATTGCCCAGACTCCGCGCAAGATCCACCGCACCACCTGGCGGCGGCATGTCGATGTCCCGCAGGTCGAGACGATCATCCGCTGGATGCTTCCCAATCGGCCCAGCGTCGTCATTTCGGGGCATTACGGCAATTTCGAACTTGGTGGCTACCTGCTCGGAATGTTCGGGTTTCCCACCCATACCGTGGCGCGCCAACTCGACAACCTGCCGCTCGACCGCTTCGTCAACCGCTTTCGTGGCCGAACCGGGCAACACATGCTCCCCAAGAACGGCAGTGGGGAGATGATCGAACAACTGCTTCAGGAAAACGGATCGCTGACCTTGTTGGGGGATCAAGCGGCGGGGCCCAAGGGATGTTGGATTCCCTTTTTCGGGCGTCCGGCGTCGACTCACAAGGCGGTTGCCCTCTTTTCGCTCAGTTTCGCCGCTCCGACGATGGTAGTGGGGGTTCGGCGTCGACGGAAAATGCTGCAATACGACATCGACGTCGAGGGGGCGGTCGATCCCGCCGCGGCAGACTTCCCCTACTCCAATGTCGTCGCGATGACCGAGTGGTACACACACTGCCTCGAGACACTCATCCGCAGGGCCCCCGATCAATACTGGTGGGTTCATCGGCGCTGGAAGGGAACGGTTCCCGAGCGTGCGCTGAAGCAACTTAGCCGCCGCGCGGCGGCCTGAACCGACATTCCAGGCGTTCGTGGGGCGGCTTTCAGGGGGTGGGGCCGAAGGGTATCCTGGGGAACACTCTCCCCCGTCAGAACCTTTGTCAACGGCGTTTGGCCGTGCTGGGAAAACGGACTAGTTCGTGTACCGCATTCGCCCGTTTCGCAACGCCGATCCCCCGCAACTGGTTCAGTTGTGGGCCAGTCAGCCACCTCAGCGCGGCCTCGCGCAACCGGTGAATGTCGGGATTCTCGAGCAGTATCTGTTTTCCAAGCAATTTTTCGACCATCAGGGGCTGCTTGTCGCGGAACAGGAGGGGCGTCTCGTCGGTTTTGTCCATGCCGGCTTTGGTCCCAATGACGAGGGGACCGATCTCGCCACCGATCTCGGCACCACCTACATGCTGATGGTCCGGCCCGACCTGCGTCAGAGCGCGCTTCCGGCTGAACTGCTTGCGGCGAGCGAAATTTACCTGCGGGGACGCGGGGCCAAGGTGCTCTATGTCGGGGGGGTCGACCATCAATCGGCCTTCTATCTTGGGCTCTACGGGGGGAGCGAACTGCCGGGCGTGTTGCTCTCCGATACGTTTCTCCACGAATTCGCGCGGCGGCATTCCTACTACGAATGTGGCCGGGTGCTCGTTGTCCAGCGCGATCTCGTGCGATTTCGCGCGCCGGTGACCCGCGATCTTCGGCGGATGAAGCGCCATGTCGATCTCGATATCGAGTACGGTCCCGCGGCGGCCGACTGGTGGGACGCCTCGGTCTACGGAAATCTCGATCGCATCGCGTATCGCCTCTGTCACCCGCGGACCCGGCAGATTTTGGCCCATTGCTCCTTTTGGGACATCGAACCGCTCGCCTCGGGTTGGGGGCTGCGTGCCGCGGGTTTGGACTCGCTAGGAGTCGAGGCGGGCGAGCGCCGCCAAGGCTACGCGACCTACCTGCTGAGCGAGGCCTTCAAGGATTTGCAGAAGCGGGGGATCACGCTGGTCGAGGCGCAGACCATGCTCACCAACACCCCGGCGACCGAGCTCTACAAGAAACTCGGCTTCGCGCCGGTCGACCATGGCTTGATTCTGCGCCGCGGCGAATGAAGCCCGCGACGGGGCCATGATTGGGCCGTAACACTTCAGCCAACAGACGGCGGAAGTGTTATATAGGCGCTTTACTGGGGCCCATGCCCTCGCCCACCTACTTGGGATGAAGCGAGGTCGTCGTGGGGCGACTGAACCCGAAGTTCTCGAGCGCCGTGTAGACCTCTTCGAGCGTCTTCTCGCCGAAGTTCGAAATGCTCAAGAGATCGTCCCGCGTGCAATGCAGCAGGTCGTTGACCGTGAACACGCCTCGTTCCTCGAGGCAATTGGTGGTCCGTACGGCGAGGCCGATTTCGGCGGTGCTCATCTCGAGCCGGGACTTCAGATACTCGTCGTTGATCTCGGCTCGATTCAGGGGAATGCGCGTCATTCCGGGGTCCCTCCCATGGAGTTGATTGACTCAGCCCGCCCCGTGGCCTCTGGCCCCAGGGCTTTCCGATGAGGGGAAAGTATACCAAGTGATTTGCGAATTGCGACTCGTCTTGCCACATTTTTTTCTTCCCATGGCGCACGAGTGCTAGCAGACACCTTGGTTCTTCCCCGCTGGCTCTCCTATACTTGCCTTCAGGGGATCACGCTCCCCTTCGATGCGCCCCTCTGCGACACTGGTCGCGATGCCAAGGATGCCCACCATGAGTCGCCTGCTCCAGCCACTGAATGAGGCCCAGCGCCAGGCCGTCCAGCACGTCGACGGCCCGCTGTTGATTCTTGCCGGCCCCGGAAGTGGCAAAACAAGGGTCGTCACCAGCCGCATTGCCTACCTGATGGAGCAAGGCATCTCACCCCGCGAGATGCTGGCCCTCACGTTCACCAACAAGGCCGCCACCGAGATGCGGAAGCGGGTCGACCTGCTCGCCCCGGGAAAGGGGGTCTGGGTCAGCACCTTCCATCGGTTCGGGGCCCGTATGCTTCGCGATTATGGCAGCTACCTCGGACTGGCCCCTCATTTCACCATCTACGACACCTCCGACTCGCGGCAAGTGCTCAAGCGAGTGATCGAATCGCAAAAGGTCCACACGCTCCACTACACCCCCGAACGGATCGCATCGGCCATCAGCAATGCCAAGAACAAATTGATCTCGCCCGAGGCCTACCAGTCGCGGGTGGGCTCTCCCCTGTCGAGCATCGTGGCCCAGGTTTATCCCGCCTACCAGCAGCGGATGCTCCAGTCGGCGGCAGTCGACTTCGACGACCTCTTGATGCTGATTGCCCAACTGCTCTATCAGAACAGCGAACTGCGGGCCGAACTCGATCGACGGTTCCGGTACGTCCTGGTCGACGAGTATCAGGACACGAACAAGGCCCAATATGTCATCCTCCGCGCCCTGAGCGTCGACCACCCCAATCTGGCGGCCACGGGGGACCCCGACCAATCGATCTACGGCTGGCGCGGCGCCGACATCGGCAACATCCTCGACTTCGAGCGCGATTTCCCCAACGTCAAAGTCGTGCGGCTCGAACAGAACTATCGCAGCAGCAAGAAAATCCTGCGAGTCGCCGATCAACTGATCTCGCACAACACCCGGCGGAAGAAAAAATCGCTCTTCACCGAGAATGACGAGGGACCTCCCGTACGGCTCTCGATGTCCGCCGACCAGGACACCGAGGCCAGCGAGCTTGCCCTCGAGATCCGTGAGGAAATTGCTCAGGGAAAGCGCCGCGCGAGCGACTATGCCATCTTCTACCGCGTGAATGCCCTCTCCCGGACGCTCGAACGGGCGCTGCGCGCCGCGGGGGTTCCCTATCAACTGGTCCGCGGGCAGGAGTTCTACCAGCGGCGCGAGATCAAGGACCTGCTCGCCTATTGCCAATTGGCCAACAACCCGAGCGACGATGTCGCCTTCGAACGGGCGGTCAACTCGCCTCCCCGTGGCGTCGGCAAAAAGTCGATTGAGCGACTCAGCGAGCATGCCTATCGATGCGGCACGTCGCTCCTCGAAACCTCGCACGTGGCGGCCGAAATCCCGGGACTTCCCAAGCGAGCGGCGACGCAGCTCGGCAAGTTCGTCACGATCATCGACAAAATCGCCTCGATCGCGCACGGATCGGTCGAGGAGGTGATGGGGACGGTTCTCAGCGAGTCTGGATATGATGAACCCCTCAAGCAATGCACCGACGAAGAGGATTTGTCGCGGCTCGCCAATATCCAAGAACTGCTGACCGACGCCCGGCTGTTCGACGAACAAGCGGAGGAAGGGGAAGGGCTCGAGGCCTATCTCGAACGGACCTGGCTCGTCAACGAAACCGATCAGTGGGACACCGAGTCGGACCAGGTGACAATGATGACGCTCCACGCGGCCAAAGGCCTCGAGTTCCCCGTCGTCTATCTCGTGGCGGTGGAGGATGGAATCCTGCCCCACGAACGGACGACTCAGGATCCCGACCAACTCGAGGAAGAGCGGCGGCTGGCATTTGTCGGTATCACCCGGGCGAAAGACGAACTGCGGATGAGCTACGTCGCGCGGCGCGATTTCCGTGGCCAGCGGCGGATTGCCATCCCCAGCAGCTTCCTGCTTGAAATCTCTCGCGACGAGCTCGACATCCGGCGGCAGGTCGATGTCGATCGGGAATGGGACTTGGACGCGAGTTTCGATGTCGACACCTTGGACGATTCGTTCGATGTCTCGGAGTTCGAACACCCCGCCGAACCGACTCCTCCGCCTCCAATTCGGATCGAAGCCGCAGCCATTCGAACGGCCGCTTCGCTGGCAGGGGAATCGCGCTCCGGCGCGTCCGGTGCGAAGGTTTCGCCCGATCTCTTCACTCACGGGATGACTGTCGTCCATCCTGAATTCGGTCCCGGAAAAATCACGGCCTTGAGCGGATCGGGGACGGCACGCAAGGCGACCGTTCAATTTGCGACCGCGGGAGAAAAGCGCTTTGTGCTCGCCTATAGCCCCCTGCGGCCGGCCAAGCGCTAAGTCGCCAGCCTGGCTGTAGCCCACGGCTGCTCGCCCCATAGGACTTGCGTGGCGGAGTGAATAGACTGGGAACGGCCTCCCCCGACGTGGTTTCCCCAGTTCCTGAAGCACGCGCATGTTAGATGTTCCACCGCTCTACGTGTTTTTCACGTGCCAGCCAGGGGCCGAGGTGGCACTCAAGCAGTTGCTCGCCGTGCAGCAGCCAGAATGGCGCCCGTCGTTTTCCCGCCCCGGCTTTGTGAGCTTCAAAACGACCGACAACCCATCAGGTCTCTCAGGCCCCTTACCGGTGTTTGCCCGCACCCGGAGTGTGTCGCTCGGCAAGGTCAATGCCAGCCTCCTCAGCGAGGGGGTGAGTGCGGTGTGGCAACTCGAGGGACTCGGGACCCTCAAGGGAGAGCATGGACTGCGCGGACTCCATGTCTGGCAGCGCGATACCAAACTGCCGGGTGAAGATGGCTTCGAGCCTCGGGTCACGCCCCTGGCCGAAGAAGCCCGCCGGGCAATCCTCACCGGGGCCGAGGGATTCGAAGGGCTAAGTCGTCCGAGTGTCGCTGCGAAACCAGGTGTGGAGATCGGCGATCTCGTGCTCGACGTCGTGCTGGTGGAGCCCAACGAATGGTGGGTCGGCTATCACCGCGCGCAAACTCGCGTCGAGCGCTGGCCCGGCGGAATCCTGCCCCTGGCACTCCCCGAGGAGATGATCTCGCGTGCCTACCTCAAAATGGAGGAGGCTCTCAAGTGGGCCGCCTTGCCGACCGCCGCGGGGGACTTGTGGGCCGAGCTAGGGTGCGCCCCAGGGGGAGCCAGCCAGGCGCTGCTCGACCGAGGATTCCACGTGTTGGGGGTCGATCCGGCGGACGTCGACGAAAGCGTGAAGAAGCATCGTCACTTTGCCCACCTTCAAAAGCGGGCGGCTGACCTCAGGCGGAGCGATCTCTCCCACGTGCGGTGGCTCGCCGCCGACATCAACCAGCCGCCGAATTACACTCTCGACGCGGTCGAAGGGGTCGTGAGCTATCCCGGTTGCACGATCCGGGGGCTGGTGCTCACCCTCAAACTGGCGAATTGGGAGCTAGGATCTGCCGAAAACCTGGCAGCCTACGCGGCCCGGGTGCGAAGCTGGGGCTACCGCGATGTGCGATTGAAGCAACTCGTCCACAATCGCCGCGAACTCTGCCTGGTCGCCTTGCGGAGTCGAGCGCAGCGGCGGATCGTCCGGAATCGGAGCCGCCGCCGCACGACGCCACCCCCACCAACACTCCCCGAAGGAAAGACCCATTTGGGCCGCCACGATCGGCCCCAAACGCCGTAGCATGGGCACATTTTTGCCCGTGCAAACTTGTTGGGGAATTGCTGATTTGAGATTTGCCATTGTGGGAGCGATACCCTACCGTACTGAGAGATCATTTTGCCATCCCCACACAGTAACGCAATGAGATGATGCGGCGCAAGCCCCAGGACAAATCGCTAGATCGCAACGACCGCGACTTCCCTTCTGGGCATTTGTCAGAACAAATATTATCGCATCAACGCAAAGAGGAGCGGCTAAGCTGGCCTGGACCACTCTCGGACCTCAGCCTTGATGGCGGCGAGTTGCTCGCCGTCGACACGCTTGGCAAGATACAAGCGGCTCGCTTGAAGTTTAAGTTTGCTTAAGTGGTGGATAATGCTCGTCGAGTCTTCCAGCAATCGGCGAACATTGCCGTCCGAAGAGCGAATTCGAATTAACTCCGCTGCTTCTTCTGGTCGCAGGTCATCAACTTTGGACAGCGCGACCGATGGTCCCATCGCTTCGAATGACACATCTTTCGGAAGGTCCTCCCAAATCCAGAATTCCTTATCGATTCCGTGTCTCTCGGCCAGTTCCTTGATCCTCTTAGCTTTGTCGTTGCGGAATAGGACGTACTCGTTGCTGTGCTGCCCATCGTCGGCACGCAGCGATGTTACCTCACACAACAGCTTGGGAGGCGTTCGCGTAAGCAGTAGCTGACACAACTCGCCAAGAGAGCCAGTTTTCTTGTCTGCCGCTGCGTCTTGCACGGCTCTGTCCACATAGCCGTCGTGGAAAGCAAAAAACTCCGCGTCCTTTCCGATTGCAGCCTCAACAGCCGTGCCATCGGCGTAAATGCGATTCTGCTCCCGCATAAGGAAGATGATTTGCCGCAGAAGTGCCTCCAGCCCAAAAGTCGTCTTGTGGAAGTAGACTACCTTGTGCATGAAGTAACGCGCCACAAGGAAGTGCTCTGCGGCAGCTGATGCCTTGGCCGCCAGCACCACATCGACGACCTCCTTCCCTTCCTCATTTTTCTCAGAGTAGATATCCAGATTACTGAGTAGGTAATCAAGATCGATCCGACCATAGGGAACCCCGGTTCCGAGTGAATCACGGACAAGATAGTCCATCCGATCGACGTCAAGGCTACTGTGCGTGAGCCGATTGTACGCTGGGTTTGAGTGCTGTCCCCGAATCATCGAGCCAATCTCTTTTGGGTCGAGGCTCGCTGCACGCAGCAGATCCGCAATATCGGGGCGCTGTTCGATGATCAGTTCACCAATCTTCTCGTGCGAGGGATAGCGAGTCGAAGCAACATCGCTGATGACCTTTTTTTCACCCGGCGTCCCTCCACTCTCCGCATTCCGCAGAAGTGCCGGACGCAATTTGTCGCGGTCGACAAACTCCATCAGGTGGGAGTATGGGTAGTGCCCGATATCGTGAAGAAGGGCCGCAACACGGAGCTTCAGGCGATCCTCGTCGTCGAATTTTCCGCGATCGACAAACAGGTCGATGACGCGGCTCATCAATCGGAAAACGCCAAGTGAGTGCGCAAACCGAGTGTGTGTCGCGTTTGGATAGACGAGCGACGCGAGGCCAAGCTGCTTGAGGTTTCGCAATCGTTGAAACGACCGTGAATCGATCAGCTTTTGTTCAAGAGCGCTGACCGGTATCTCTGCATGGACTGGGTCGCAGATAATTTTGTGACGATAGTTCTCCGCCAATATCCGCCCCCGTTGTTAGGCTGCGGCAAGTAGCTGAAACTCGTTGAGCTGTTGCCACGCTCGCCGAGTAACCAATATTTGGTCGCTGAATCGCGGTTTTGCTTCGATAAGCTTATCGAACACGGCATCGAAGGATTTGTCCGCTCCTTCGGGCCAGTAGGCAACTTCCTTCAAGTAATGCAACGACGCTAGCAGTTCCAGCCACTCGTCTTGATCGATCGTGACTCCGTTCGGTACTCTCCAAAGCTCCTTCGCCTTTCTGATCGTCTCCTTGGCATCATCGGAAAGCATAAAGCCGTCAGCATCGTTGTCACCGCTCAGCAAATCATCGCGCAGTGCAAAGGCTTCCTGTGTCAGACTGCTGCAGTAGGGGCCGCGCAAGTACCAACTAAAGCGGTATCCAAGATCGTAGCCAAGAACCTGAACAAGATAGAGGCGTTTCTGAACGTTCAATCGCTGCGAAAACGTCTGCAACGTCGGATTCGACAAACCGGCTTCGTCTAGCGTTAATTTCAATTCAATACGTGCTGCGTCCATCGGGTCCTCCCAGCAAGTGCGATCTTCCAGAACTCGCAAGTCCGTATATTTCCACATCTTACCAATCGGCAGCGGGCCATGCATCCCCACCTTCGGGCCTCCCCTTCCCCACTTCCCCAGGCCCTCCTATTCACTAGCAACTGCTGTTCGCGAATTGGCAAGGACCCCCTACAATCGCCTGCTCGCCACCGGGGTGCGGGGGCGAGGTGCGCTCTCTCGATTGCCGTCTATCGCATGCTTCAGAGGTCCCGACAATCTGCCGATCGTGGGAGACTCGCCTCGATGGTGAAGCGGAGCGGTTCGTTGCTGACGATGTTCCTCCTGCTGGCACTCACAAGTTGCCGCACCCCCCCCAGGACCT
This sequence comes from uncultured Planctomycetaceae bacterium, assembly GCA_964650265.1. Taxonomy (GTDB): domain Bacteria; phylum Planctomycetota; class Planctomycetia; order Pirellulales; family Lacipirellulaceae; genus CAZYQQ01. The sequence continues at coordinate 94,096 of CAZYQQ010000002.1, read as the reverse complement.
TCGCCACACTCGACGCCGTGATCCCCCCGGCGGCACCCTTGCTGTTCGAGGGCCCGGCCGCCCCTGCCGAGGGGGATCCCCTAGTGCAGGAGCTTCTCGACCTCCGCGCGACGGTCGAACATCAACTCGGACTCCCCCCATCCGATCGCAGCGTTCATATCCACGTCTTCGCCGATGAGGAAAGCTACCGCGAATTCGCCCGACTGAGTTTTCCCGAGTTGGCCGATCGCCGCGCCCTGTTCGTCGAGGCGGGAGGGATGCTCAACGTCTTTACCCGCTGGGGAGACGAGGTGGCGGTCGACCTTCGCCACGAGGTGACCCATGGCTGCCTGCATGCCTCGCTGCGGGGTCTTCCCCTGTGGCTCGACGAAGGATTGGCCGAATACTACGAGGTCCCTTCGACAGCCGCGGGTTGGAACCACGGCCACGCCATTCACCTCGCCGCGCGGCATGCCTCGGGGGACTGGCGCCCCCACCTCGAGCGTCTCGAAATGCTCGATCGCCCAGGGGACATGCAACAAGCCGACTACGCCGAATCGTGGGCATGGACCTATTGGATGTTGCACGGCCCCCCCGAAGCGCGTGCCGTTCTGGGAGAGTACCTGCGCGAGGCGCGGACCGGCATGCCGGCGATCCCGATCTCCGCCCGGCTGGCCGCACGATTGGAACGCGAGCCGGCGCCGGAAGTCGTGGAATTGGTCCGGTCGGGACAAGTCTCCATCGTTGTCGAGTGACGGATGGGGCGGAGCCAATTCGGCATCTCCCGCGCAAATCCCCTCGTTCCAAGCCGGGTGACGTAAGTCCCCGGAGTGAACGTAAGCAATAGGCCACGGATCGAAGCGGATTGTTACCGATCACCACGGATCAGAAAGCGCCTTGTGGAAAACGGTTCACGATCGGCACCTTCTGATCCGTGGTGATCCGTATAATCCGTGGCGATCCGTGTCCCATCGTTAGCGTGCCCCGATCTATCGAACCCCAAATTTTGAACGGACAAATGAGCCCGTTCTACGCCCCTGACTGAACTGGTCCCGCGGGGCAGGGGGGGTTATTCCAGACAATGCCGATTGGCCATCGCGATGCCGCTCATGATCGCCCCGACGATGCCGACATAACCCTGGTCGGTGCCGCATAAATACAGGTTGCCCAAGTGGGTCGTCCCGTCGAGCTGTTTTTCGGGTGCGCCGTAAACGGCCCCATTCTCATGCCCCGTGAAGCGGACAATCGTCCCTGGGCTGAACATGTCGGTCGCGATCACGCGGTGACGGAATTCGGGAACAAACCGCACCGCGGAGGCCATGATGCGATCCCACCAGTGGTGCTTCTGTCGCGTGTAGTCGGCAGGGGAGAGATCGCGCCACTTCTGATGGTCGGCCAGCACCGTGACGCGGATCGTTCCTTCCTCTCCCAATGGTCGGTCGTAACCAAAATTGTCGGGCGAGCAAATCACGCCACTTCGTACATCGCACAAGCTGTCCCGCGGACGCTCCCAATGAAAGGAGTCCGAATCGTTGAAGAAAGTGATCGTCTCGTGGTAGGGGAGCGCTGCCGGGGGGACATCGAGCGTGGCGATCGCTTCGCAAAAGCTGAGCTGCCCCGGGGCGCGGCTCACCACCGGCCGGCCATCGTCGCAGAGCCGGATCGTTTCGCACCACCCGGCTGAACTGAGGACGTGCCGGGCCGTGAGCTGCTCTCCCCCTTCGAGTTCCACCCCGACCGCGCGCCCCTCCTCGGTAAGAATCCGTTTCACGCCCGCGCGGAGTTTGAGTTCGCCTCCCAGCCCGCGAAACTTCTTCACCAGCAGCTTGAGGATCAATCTCACCCCGGCGTAGGGCCGCCCCAACCCTTCCAGAAAGATGCTGCGAAACATGATGCAAAACTGGCCCCAGTCCATGTCGTGCTCGCGGGCGGAGCCGTAGAACATCAGCGGGCAGAAGAGCATCTCCACCAGCACCGGCTCGCGAATGTACTCGGCGACCAGCTTGCGTGCCGAGATCTGTTGGTGCTCGTCTGTCAGGTCGTCGTAGTCGACGATGGCCGCGGCGAGTCGGTCGAACCCGTCACTCTCCGCGGGAAATTGCCGGGCGACCTCGCTCCGCAACAGCTCGAAGTCGTTGGAAAAGGCGAGCCGTGCCTGGGGAAAGGCGATCTGCGAACCGTTTTGCGGAGCAATGGAGAAATCGTCCCACGAGAAGCGAAGCTGGCGCAGCAGCCTGGCCAGGGGACCGCGCCGGGTCCCCTTGGGGGTCACGTTGGTGAGGGCATGGAGGCCGACGTCGTAGTTGCGGCCGCCGAGGCGATAGAAGGAGTTGAGCCCGCCAATGGTGTAATGCCGCTCGAGGATCGCGACCCGCTGGCCGAAGTGGGCGAGCCGGATACCCGCGGCGAGCCCACTCATCCCGGCGCCGATAATCAGGGTGTCGTACATGGCCGTGGGAGGACGCGATGTGGGAGAGACTCCATCTGCCCGTACGCCCCGGGCGCTCAAACCTTCTGGATGTTTTTCATCAAGGGTTCGAGATACTTGACCGTGCTCTGCATGCTGGCCAGTTCGACGTAGTCGTCCTCGGGGATCTGAATCCGATGGCGCTTGCGCAGCTCCATGACGATGTCGAGAAAGTCCATCGAATCGAGCTCCAACTGCTCGCGAAAGCTGATCGTGTCGTCGAGTGTTGACATGTCCTCGTCGGGGGCGATGTCGCGAAGGATGTCGAGCACTTCATTACGTATTTCGTCGTGGGTCATAAATGGCTCCGGAACTTTCGTTTCCCTGGAAATTACCGATTTGAGGGCTCCGCTCGCCTTCCCGAGGGAAGACGAGGAGGCCATGGTTTGTTCATACCTTCTTGATGATCACCGCCGAGTTGATGCCGAGCATGCCAAACGAATTGTTGAGGATGGTCGACACCCCCTTCGTCTCGCGAGGCTCGTTGACCACCAGCCCCGGCAGTTCGCATTCGGGGTCAAGGTTATCCACATTGATCGTCGCATGACAGACGCCATCTTCGAACGCGGGAAGATTTCCCGCCAGTTCCAGAGCGCCGGCGGCCCCCATGGCATGGCCAATGAAGCTTTTGGTGTTGTTGACGAGTGTCCTCGTCGAACCGGCCAGCACGGTCCGCAGGGCGATGCACTCCTGGATGTCGCCACTGGTGGTCGCCGTGGCGTGGGTATTGACGATGTCAATCGACTCGACGTTGAGTTCGGCGCGCTGGAGGGCCATGTTCATGCAGCGGGCTTGTTCCACGGGGTTGGGCAACACAAAATCGCTGGCGTCGCTGTTCATGGCGTAACCCACCAGTTCGCCATAAATCTTGGCTCCGCGTGATGCCGCGTCCTGATAGCGCTCGATGACAAACAGGCAGCCCCCTTCGGAAACCACAATCCCATTGCGATCGCGGTCGAACGGACGCGAGGCCTTCGTCGGATCGTCGTGAGTCGCCAAGGCACCCTGGCTGGCAAACCCGGCGAAAATGCCAAAGGTGTGGATGCTCTCGCTCACGCCGCCGGCGAGGGCCACGTCGCATTCCCCCAGCATCAACTGCTGGGCCGCCTGGATCAGGCCGGCGTTGCCCGCCGCGCAGGCCGCACCGACCGTGTAGTGAGGGCCGGTGATCTTCAGGTTGAGCGTGATCTCTCCCGCCGGGTTGTTGGCCACCGTGCGGGGATTGTGGTGGTGGGTCCAGACCTTGGTGTCGTAGTCAAACTGCTTGATCTCGTAGATTTCGTTCTCGGTCTCGACATTGCCATGCTCGGTCACCCCGACGTAGACACCCACCCGCTGGGGATCGACGTTCGGCCAGTCGAGCCCCGCATCGGTGATCGCCTCGTTGGCACAATAGATCCCGATACTGCCCGCCCGGGTTCCCCGGCGGACGTCGCGCCGCGATTGGTAGCGAAGCTCGTCGAAGTTGCAAATTCCCGCGAGCGTCTCGCCAACATAGCGAATTTTGTACGGCTGAACCCCGCTCCGACCGCCCAGCAGCGCCTCGCGATACTCCCCCAGGTTGTTGCCGTTGGGGGAAGTCAACCCGACTCCGGTAATGACGATTCGATCGGGGGCAAACGCGGGTCGGATCATCGGAGGGGGGGCAGTCAGTCGGCAGTGGCTCGGGTGAAAGGTGCAGCGAACCTTCGAACGTACCGCACCCCCGCCAGTTTGACAAGAATCGCCCCGCTTCCGCACCTTCCCCGACCTGTCAATTCGACCGTGCTAGCAGAAAAGCTGGGGAAACCCGTGACCCGGGGAATCAGGTCTCGGCCACCGCGTCCCAAGGAGAGGGACGCTTGGGCATGTACTTGCAGAGCAGGATGCCAAGGAAATAGAGGATCGTGAGCGGGATCGCCATGAACCAGATACTGTAGGGATCGGCCGGTGTGAGGATCATCGACATGAAGAAAATGACAACCACCGAAATCCGCCAGTGCGTCAGGTAGCTCTCGATATTCAGTATGCCGAATCGCTCCATGAAGAGCATCACCAGGGGCATCTGGAAGCTGATTCCCATGCCGATCGGCATCATCAGGATGAACCCGAGCCACTGGTTGATCACGGGATAGGGTTCGATTTCGAGCCAGCGATTGAATCCCAGCAGGAACTCCAGCACGATCTTGATGACAAAGAAAAACGCAAGTGCCGCCCCCGCAAGGAATAACCCCAAACTGAAGGGGAGATAGGTGTAGACGTATTTTCGCTCGTGCGGGTAAAGCCCCGCGGCGACAAAGTTCCAGAAAAAATAGAACACAAAGGGGCTCGACAAGATGATGCCGAGAACGAGCGAAGCCTTGACGTAGACCATGAAGCCCTGGGTGACGTCGGTGGTAATGATCTGCTCGGGATTGTCGTCGACTGACTCGAAAATCGTGATTGCTCGCAAATCCTCCGCCTTGGGAGCCGGGGCGGCCCCGACGAACTCCTGCGGGTCGACGAACACCCGGCGTGGCGAAAGCCTGAGCTTCACGAAAATCTCGGCGTACTTTTTCAGTTCGTCGTTATCAGCCGGCAGCGGCTCCCCTTGCGCGCGCCGCTCGATCAACTCTTGCAGGTAGCGCTCCTTCCCGTCCGCCAGCTTGTGTTGAGCCACCGCCTCTTTTAACGGCGCGGTGACGAAATGGACAAATTGTCGCCCCCCTAACAGGCCGATAAGAAACCCCACGGTAACGGCAAGGATCGACTTGATGAGCGCCGACCGCAGTTCATCCAAGTGGTCGCCAAACGACATCCTGCTCGCGTCAAACAGATCGTCGGGCTGCGGCTGTGACATGGGGGAGGGGGGGAGAGGTGATTCTGACGGGGTGTGGCGGGACAACTCGCCCCGCAGCCTTTCGATCATACCAAGCCGGTGGCCCTCGACCCACGGGGTGGCCCCACTCGATCCGTGGCCTAGCCCCAGAACGTGACAAACCTGCCGATTTTTCCGACAATTCGGCCAATCCCCTCGTCCCCTTCCCGCGATCACCCTCGGCGGCCTCCGATGCCTGAACTTTACCCACTGCAGTTCGAGCCCATCCTCCAACCCTACGTCTGGGGCGGAATGCGCCTCGCCACTCTGCTGGGCAAATTGCTCTCCGGCCACGCCACCTGCGCCGAAAGTTGGGAGGTGGTCGACCACGCCGATGGCGTGAGTCGCGTGACCAACGGGCCGCTCGCCGGGACCACGCTTCACCAGCTTGTCACCTCGCGCGGCGCGGACCTGCTGGGGCGGCATCACCCCCAACCACGGTTCCCTCTGCTGCTCAAGTTTCTCGATGCCCAACTGACGTTGAGCGTTCAAGTCCATCCCAACGATGCCCAGGGCGCGCAACTCACTCCCCCTGATCTCGGCAAGACCGAGACATGGGTCGTCCTCGCGGCTGACCCAGGGAGCAAAATCTACGCGGGCCTTCGCCCAGGGGTCACCCCCGAGTTGCTCAAGGCATCGATCCAGAATGGGAATTGTCCCGATTTGCTGCATCAATTCGAGCCACGCCCCGGAGACTGCCTGCTCATCGAGGCGGGAACCATCCACGCCTTGGGCGCAGGGATCGTGATCGCCGAGATACAGCAAGCGAGCAACACGACCTTCCGGCTCTACGATTGGGATCGCCGTGACGCGCAAGGGAACGCGCGCCCGCTGCATATCGAGCAGGCGCTCGCGACCATCGATTTCACGCGCGGACCTGTGGCCCCCGTCACTCCCGTGGCAATGGGTCCTGCTGGGCGGGAGCGGCTTGTGAGCTGCGACAAGTTTCTCCTCGACCGCTGGAACCTGGCCGCAGAAGTCACGTTGCCCACCGACGACAGGTTCCATCTGCTTGCCTCCATCGAGGGTGCGACACAACTCATCAGCCCGCATGGAACGCTCGAACTTCCGATCGGCCAAAGCTGCCTCGTCCCGGCGAAGCGGCAAGCTTTGACGCTCCGCGGTAACCCGGCTGGCGTGTTGCTCGACGCCTACCTGCCATGACGAAAGGGCCCCCACAACCGGGGAAATCGTCGCGACGCGGTCGAGGAGCGCGGTTTGCCTCCGCGGAATTCCCCGAATTTTCCCGCGTTGGAAGTGGACTGGTCGACCTGGGAGCCGATGCTAGCTGGTGCCACCAGGGACCTCGCCTTGGCCCCCTGCGGCATTACCTCTACAATTCGCCGCCCCACGGATCGGGGCGATGTTAAACTCCTGCGAAGGACGGAACCGTGTACCACCTGGCCCTCAAACTGGGAATCTTGGCGTCGCTCTGCGTCCCGATCGCCGCCTGCTCTCCCTCGGTCCGTACTCCCAGGCTCCACAACCCGGGTCCGGCAGGCTATCAGCGTTATCAGGCCACCGCTGGCCACGATCCCTACCCGCTACCAGACGCGGGTCCAGAAATTGTCGGGGGACGCCCTCGCGAGTTCATGGTCCCCACGCCTGAAGTAGAGCGGGCGCGGCAGTATCGGAATCAACGACTCGTGCCGCAGTACACCATCCCGGTCGCTCCCCCGGTCTACCCTGGCTACCCTGTGCAGTGAAGGTGGTTCGCCCCATGATCTCGCCACGACGTTCGGATCGCTGGCTGGGAAACAGGTGGGGGTTGGTATAAGCTAGGTCGATTGGGCCGCGTGTCGCTTCGCCCCCTCACTCTCCTAGCGTTAGCCGACGCCGCCGCCGAAAACCATGCCGAAAAAATCGCCCGCACCACGTCGCCCATCGGGCCCCCGGCAGCGACCCAATCCGGCGGGCCCGTCGAAGGGTCCGAAATCGGCTGGCAAGCCGAAGGGGAAGGGTGGTCCCTCGATCAAGAAAGGCCCTCCGCGCAAGCGATCCTCTGGCCGTCGACCAAGCACCCCTAATAAGGATACGGCCAATCCCACTGAGGGGGATCGGCTTCAGAAGGTGCTCTCCGGGGCCGGCATTGCCAGCCGCCGCGAGGCTGAAGAGTTGATCCTCGAGGGACGAGTCCAAGTCGATGGCGAAGTGGTGCGAGAACTCGGCACGCGGGTCGATCGGATGCGCCAGGAAATCCGAGTTGATGGCGAGCCCCTCCCCCGTCCCAAGCTCGCCTATTTTGCCGTTCACAAACCGGTTGGCATTGTTTCGACGATGAGCGACCCCAGCGGGCGGCCGAGAGTGATCGATTTGCTCCCACCGAGCCTTGGCCGGCTCTACAACGTCGGCCGCCTCGACTTGGGGAGTGAGGGCTTGATCCTGGTGACGAACGACGGCGACCTGGCCAACCTGCTCACCCACCCACGGCATGGGGTCGAGAAGACCTACCATGTCGAAGTGGCCGGCAACCCCGATCGTGAAGTGCTCAAGACACTCGAAAAGGGGGTCTATCTGGCCGAGGGAAAAGCCAAAGTCAAAAGCGCCCGGGTCAAAACGCAGCGCAAGCAATCGACCGTGCTGGAGATCGTGCTCACCGAAGGGCGAAATCGCGAAATCAGGCGACTATTGGCCCGCATGGGGCACAAGGTCGAGCGGCTGATACGGGTTGCGGTAGGGCCGGTTCGTTTGGGAGATATGCCGGCCGGTGCTTACCGCCGGCTGACGCCAGAAGAGGTGGCGAAACTCCGCGCTGCAACAGAAGAAGCCAGCCCGCGCCCGACGCGCAAGCAGGCACCGCGAAGCCCGCGTAAAACGGCGGCAAAAGAACCTCCGAAAACCCGACGGATTCTCGACTGACTCATGCCCTACGCCCACCACGCCTCACAATGGACTGTTCCCGTCGTCGAGAATGTGGCGATGGCCCGGGATACGTTTCGAGTTCGCCTTGCGGCCCCCGAGTTGGCGCGGCAAATCCTCCCCGGCCAGTTTGTCATGCTTCGCCTCGCCGGGTGGGACGACCCGCTCCTGGGTCGGGCGTTTGCCCTCTACGACACAATCGACGGCTCCGATGGGTCGCCCGCTTATGTCGACATCGTCTACTTGCGGCTGGGCAAGATGACTAGCCGCCTCGCCGAGTACGACGCGGGAGACCGGCTCACTCTCTGGGGACCGCTCGGAAATGGCTTCGAGGTATCGGAGACGCCGCATCTCGTCATGGTTGCGGGTGGGATTGGCCAGACCCCATTCTTGGCAGTCGGCAAGGAACATCTGGGGCGGCGTCACTATGGCACTGCTCCACGCCGAGTCGCCAACCCGCCGAAGGTGACCCTGTGCTACGGCGTCCGCAGCGCGGACCTGCTCGCCGGAGTCGACGATTTCCGCGCCGCGGGCATCGACGTGCGAATTGCCAGCGACGACGGGAGCGTCGGGCACCGTGGATTTGTCACCGACCTGCTAGCCGAACTTCTCACGAACGACGAACCGACCAATTGCCGCGTGGTCTGCTGCGGTCCCGAGCCGATGATGGAGGCCACGGCTCATCTCTGCGCCAATCGCGGGGTCTGCTGCGAGGTCTCGCTGGAAACGCCCATGGCGTGCGGCATCGGCATCTGCTTTAGCTGCGTCGCCAAAGTTCGCCAGCAAGAGGGAGGCTGGGACTATCGCCGGACCTGTGTCGAAGGCCCGGTGTTCGACGCCGCGAGCATCGAATGGTAGAGAGGCAGCGCGCAAGCGACTTTGCGACCTTCCAGACGCAGCCCGATTAGACAGCCGCAGGCTGCTTGAGGCCCTTCACTGCCTTCGACAGGCGGCTCTTGGTGCGGGCAGCGGCGTTGTCGTGGATGAATTTCTTTGCCGCGGCCTGGTCGAGCTTCTTCACCGACTTGCGGAATTCAGTCTCAGCCAGCTCCAGGTTGCCAGCGGCCACCGCCTGACGAACCTTGCGAATCTGGGTCCGCAGAGCCGACCGCGCCGCGCGATTCCGCGCACGACGAACTTCACTTTGACGCAGACGCTTCTTGGCACTCTCGGAATTTGGCATGATGGGTTTGGCGTAATCTCAGCCAGCAAGGGTATTTTGAACTCGAACCAGGCTCCCCGTAGGGAATCGCTAAGTATTGCGGCTCTGGGCGAGCTTGTCTAGACGGTCGGCCACGTCGCGGTAGCCAAAGTCGATGGCCGCCAGTTCGGTGAGGTGCTTTTCCGCCTTGTCGTACTCTTTCATCCCCGTGGCGAGCACCCCAGCCCGATAGCGGGCCAGCTTATGAAGCTCGGAATTGGGCTCCGGCGCGGCGGCCACCGCAGCCTCGTAACTACTAAAGGAGAGGCGATATTGCTCGATTTGCTGGAAACACTCCCCCAAATTGAGTTGGGTTTCGGCCAAACGACGCTGGTCGCTGCGGGCGGCCTGAAAAGCCTGGATCGCTTCACGGAACTTCCCTCCCCGCTTGAGCCGCAGGCCATACTCGAACTGTACCCCCGCATCTTGGGGGTTATGCGCCGCCCGGCTGGCGAACACCTCCAACTCGATTTGATTGGCCTCGGCATTGAGCCGCTTGGCGAGGTTGGCCGTTTCCGAGGTCTGTTCGGCTGCCGCTCGGCGGGTGGCGACTTCGGCCTGCTGGCGAACTCTCCGCATGCGTGTCTCGTCGAACCGATCGCGCAAGTGGCGGTCGCTTTCCCCAATTTCGGTCAGAGCCTTCGTCAGCACACGCTCGGCATCCCGCAAGCGATCCTCTCCCGCATAGAAATCGGCGAGGTCGAGATAGTGGCTCGCCTCGGCAGGGTGGAGTCGAATGAGGTCGAGCAATTGTTTTTCACGCGAGACGACCGGCGCCGCGGATTCGGCAGGCGCGGCGACTGTCTCCCCATTGTCGGTTGCGTCGGCGTCGAGCCCAAGCGATTGCCTGGCATCGGCCGTGGGGACGGCATGGGCCGCGTCCCCCTTGCGCAGCAGGTCCTGGTTGTACCCCCCCTTATGAATCGTCTGCTCAACACTCATTCGCGAAATCGTCCGGGCAATCTCTTGATCGGTAGGACGGAGCTCGGCGACTCGGCGGAGACAGGTAATCGCTTGATCGAATTGGCCCACCTCCCCCAGGGCCGCGGCCGCCTTGCGGTTGGCCTGTTCATGCTTGCCGTCGAGATCGAGTGCCCATTTGAGGTAGTAAAGTCGACAATCGGTGGCCCCAATGGCGGCGCAGGCATCGGCCAGGTCGAGCAGCGTGGGGATGTCGATCGGGTTCTGCTTCAGGGCTTCGCAACCCGCGGCGAAGGCCCCCTTCCAATCTCCCTTGTCGACCCCTTTGGCAATCCCGGATCGGGCGCTCGAGAGCTTGAGTCCCAGGCCGCCGAATCGCGATGACTTTTTGCCATCCCCCAGACGCCGCGTCAGGTTGGCGCGGAGATGTTGCAGGTAGCCAAGATTGGCCGGATCCTCGGCCACGCATTGGGCGAACATGTCGTGGGCGTAGTCGGTATCCTGCTTCTCAAGCGCCTTCTTCCCATGCTCGAACAATTGCTGCAGGCGTTGGCGCACCGCCATCGAAAGGGGCGGAAGCCGGTGGGGAGAGGGCGAAGAAGACGTCATATCAATCGAATTCCAATCCCATGAGGGGGCCAGCCGCAATATCTCCCTATTCTATCACTTACCCAATCGGGCACAACTTTGACCATCGCCACTCGTTTCCCCCCCTTGCTTCGACCATACTGGCGATGTGGCCAAAGTTATTGCCGGAAAAGTGACTCTCGTCGGGGCCGGGCCAGGTGATCCGGGCCTGCTGACGCTGCGCGGTCGCGATGCGCTTGCCGAAGCCGACGTCGTCCTGTACGACTATCTGGCGAGCCCCGAATTGCTGCGGTGGGCTCCCGCCGCAGCCGAGCAAGTCTGCCTCGGCCGCCACGGCATGGGCCGGGTCCTCTCGCAGGAGGAAGTCAACCAGTTGATGGTCGATGGGGCCGCCGCCGGAAAGCGTGTCGTGCGGCTCAAAGGGGGCGACCCGGGTATCTTTGGCCGGCTCGCCGAAGAGGTCGCGGCGCTCGAAGCTGCGAAAATTCCCTACGAAATCGTCCCCGGAATCACCGCCGCCATTGCCGCCAGCGCCTACGCCGGGGTGACGCTCACTCACCGCGACACCGCTTCGTGCGTGGCGATCGTCACCGGTCAGGAGCATCCGGCGAAACGGGAAGAGACGCTCGACTTTGCCTCGCTCGCAACGTTTCCCGGCACGCTGGTCCTTTACATGGGCATGACGTCGGCTCCGCGCTGGAGCGCCCAACTGCTGGCCCACGGAAAGCCTGGCGAGACTCCCGTTCGCATCGTCCGGCGGGTGACACAACCCGAACAGCAAGTTTGGACCTGCCGGCTCGACGAGGTGGCCGAAGTCATCACGCGAGAAAAGATTCGCCCCCCAGCCATCTGCATCGTCGGGCGGGTGATCGCCAGCGAGCGACTGGCCGACTGGTTCGTCAATCGACCACTGTATGGCAAAACGGTGCTCGTCACGCGCCCTCGCGAGCAGATGGATGAACTGGGGTCGGCGCTCGCGGACCTCGGGGCACGCGTCCTCTATCAGCCAGCCATCACAATCGGGCCTCCTGCCGATTGGCGGCCTGTCGATGAGGCGGTTGCGCGTCTGGAGAAGTTTGAATGGATCGTTTTCTCGAGCCGTAATGGTGTCGTGACGTTTCTTGATCGACTCATCGAGCAAGGTCGCGACCTGCGGTCGCTAGCGGGAAATCGCCTTGCGGTGATCGGTTCCGGCTCCGCCAGGGCCCTGGCCGAATACCACCTGACGGCCGACCTTCAGCCCGAGGAGTATCGCGCCGAGGCGCTCGCCGAAGCGCTTGCTCCGCATGTCCAAGGGAAGCATTGCCTGCTGGTGAGGGCAAGTCGTGGACGGGAGATCCTGGCCGAATCGCTCACGACTGCCGGAGGGGTGGTGGAGCAGATTGTGGCCTACGAAAGCTGCGACGTCTCCCATGCCGATCCCGAAATCGCCGCCACTATGGAGCGGGGCGGGATCGACTGGACCACCGTCACCAGCTCGGCAATCGCCCGATCGCTGGCCCACCTGTTTGGCGATGCCCTGCGCCAGACGCAATTGGCCGCCATCAGCCCGCTAACAGCCGGCGCGCTCGCCGCCCACGGCTTTTCTGCCACGGCCGTAGCCGCAGAGTTCACCTGCGACGGACTGGTGCGTGCCATCCGTGCCGCGGAAGGCCCCAACTGAACCGGCGAGACAGCGTGTCAAACTAGGAGCATGCTACGTCTTCTAGCGATGAATCCCTTTCTGGCGGAGGGGGTGGCTTCAGCGCATGGCGAAGCTGTGAGGTGAAACGTCATACGTTTGCAGACCTCACGCGGGCGGAGCCGAAGAAAAGTCGTAGAGAAGTGTCACAGGTGCTTCGCCACTCCGTTAGAGATGGGCGAGGAGGACAGAGTGACACTCGCTCGATCCCTCCGACGAGACTCCCTCCCATGCCTTCCCCCCTACGTATTGCGTCGCCCAGGATTCGGGCGACGTTGTATCTGCCCCCCGAGCTTCTGGAAGAGGCTCGCGACGCTGCCTACTATCTGGCCGCCACGCCGGCCCGGATGACCTTGGCCAAGTTGACCGAGGAGGCATTGCGCCGCGAACTCATTCGCTTGCAGGAGCTGTACCACGGAGGGCGGAACTTTCCACACCGCACGGAGGACTTAAAAGGTGGACGCCCCATCGCCGCATGAAAGGTGAAAATACCATGCGAAGAGTCCAGACTTTCCCCGCCATTATCCCCTTCCCTCAACTTCGCGATCAATCGCCACTTCCGCTCGAGCCGCTACGAGCCACAAGCGAGTTTCCCCCCACCTCGGTCGAGCTGCAGCAACTCGAGCGAGATGAGCTTCGCAAGCTCAGGGCCCGACTGCTGGAGTACATTCGCCAAAACGAGCAAGAACGGCGCCACGCACGGCCGAGATTCATCAATTGAGGTTCCCCCGAGCGCTCCTACGGCAACTGGATACTCCCTATGCGACCTTTCGCGCTCTCCTGCTTGCTGCTTGCCATCTTGCTCCCAGCGCCGGCGGGGGGCCAGTTTCTCGGTTTCGACCGCTGGCGCGCCCCCCCAGGGCGGTATAGTGGCGAACCCCACCCTGCGGTCGCGCGGATTATCGTCCCCGAAATCGACGGCACCGCCTACGGCAGTGGCACGCTGATCGACAAACGGGAGCAATATGGCCTGGTCCTGACCAACTGGCATGTGGTGGAAGGGGCACGCGAAACTATTGATGTGCTGTTCCCCGACGGATTCCGTTCGCAGGCGCGGGCGCTCAAGGTCGATTCCGACTGGGATTTGGCCGCGCTGGTGATTTGGAAACCGAACTGCGAGCCGGTTCGACTCGCCTCGCGGGCCCCGCAGCCGGGTGATGTCCTCACGATCTGCGGCTACGGATCGGGAGATTTTCGCCGGGCGACCGGGCGATGCACCCAGTATTACGCCCCCCAACTCGACCTGCCGCGCGAACTTGTGGAACTCGATGTCGAAGCCCGCCAGGGAGATTCCGGGGGACCGATTCTCAACGACCAGGGGGAACTCGCCGGGGTGCTCTTCGGGGCAGGGCGGGGGACCACTCTGGGGAGCTTCGAGGGGCGAGTCAAAACATTTCTCGCCACGCTCGCCCCCGATATCGGACTCGGAACACCTTCCGCGGCTCTGATTGCCGCAACTCCAGACGCTCCGCGAGTCTCGGCCCCTTTGACCACTCGCGCCACGCCGCCGCAGGATCTCGGGTCGGTTGCGCTAGGCCGACAGCCGGTCGCGGCCCACGACAATAGCGCTGGCGCCACTTGTTGTCCCAATGGCACCTGCCCGATCAAACCGGCGGAGCCTGCCTTACAGTGGGGGCCGGCTCCCGAGGCCAGCATGTCAGGGGTTGCCAAGGCTTCTGAATCGCCATCGTGGCCCGACCTCAAGCCTCCCCCTCCCCCCCCAATGGGAGTCGCCGCCCCGAGTCCGACCGGCGACGTGCTGGCGATCCAACCCCCTCCAGCCGCTGGGGGCTGGTTCGATCCGCTGCGGAATGCACTCGCCGTGATCGGCGCAGGGGCCCTGTTGATCCAGGGGCTCAAACTGACGCGCTGAGCCGGGAGCTTGATCGCTAGCCCGTTGCTCGCAGTTTTTCACGGACTTCGGGAATGATAACCCGGGGAATGAACTGCGAAAGTTCGTCGTCGCCAGCGAGCGGAGTGATCTGCTTGATGAGCGAACTGGAGACATGGGAGAACGAATCGTCGGCCATCAAAAAAACCGTCTCCACGCCAGGGTCGAGCTTGCGATTGGCCAGCGTCATCGTGAACTCGGCTTCCATGTCCGACAGGGACCTGACCCCCCGAATGATGACCCGTGCCTGGCACTCGCGGACGAATTTCACCGCCAGTCCTGCGAATTGACGCACGGTGACATTTTTCAAATCGGAGGTCACTCGCTCGATCAGCCGCACGCGTTCCTCGGCGGTGAAGAGCGATTGCTTTTCGATATTGATGCCGACCCCCACAATCAGTTCATCCACCAGGCGACTGCTTCGCTCGATGACATTCACATGCCCGAGCGTGATCGGGTCGAACGATCCGGTGTAAACGGCGCGGCGTGACATGGGCATCGAACCGGTAAGGGGAATCGGGTTAAGTGCAGACGGCACCTGTAGAGTCAGGGGGCCGTCGCGAGGGCGTCGACCAATCGATCGAGATCCTCTCGGCTATTATAGGCATGGGGGCTGACCCGCAGCCGGCCCCCGCGAAAACCGATCGCCACTTTCTGCCGTTTGCAATGATCCTTCACGGCAGGTCCCTGCTTGCCGGGAAGGTCGAAACAGACGATCCCCGATCGCTCGGCACCCGCACGCTGGGGATGATTGCGATGCGATGCGATCACGGCCCCAATCTCCTCCAGCCGGCGGCACACCTCGTCGGTGTAGTCCAGCACTTGCCGCGAGAGGACATCCGCGCCGATCGAAGTCAACAGATCGAGGCTCTGTCCGAGGGCCAGAATGCCCGCCATGTTCCAGGTCCCCCCCTCATAGCGCCCGGCGTTTGCTTTGAAATCGAGCTCGATCTTGCCGTAGTTGAAGGCGTGGGCGACGCTGTTCCAGCCGACTCCGATGGGGCGGAGTTTGTCGAGATGCTCGCGACGGATGTAGGCGATCCCGGCTCCCTCGGGCCCCAATAGCCACTTGTGCCCACCGGAGGCGATAAAGTCGATCGGATCGCGGCTCATATCGAGCGGGAAGACTCCCAGCCCCTGAATCGCGTCGAGAGCCACAAACGCGCCGACTCGGTGAGCGATTTCGCCGACCGCCGCGAGGTCGTGCCGGTAGCCCGTCTGGTAGCCAACCCAACTGATCGCCACGACCCGTGTCCGCCGGTCGCATGCAGATTCCAGATTGTTAAGGTCGAGGTGGCCAAACTCGGTTGGGAGCTGGCGTACCTCGACTCCCCGAGACTCGAGATGAATCCACGGATAGAGGTTCGTGGGAAACTCGTCGTCCAAGGTCACCACGTTGTCCCCCGGCTGCCAGTCGAGCCCCTCGGCCACCAGGTTGATCCCCAGCGTCGTGTTGGTGGCAAAGGCGATCTCGCCAGGATCGGCCCCCAGTAGCGAGGCAGCGGTCGCCCGGGCCTGCTCCAGCTCCTCGACCCAGTTCATCCAGCGGGCCCCCCCGATTCGCGACGCTTCGTCGGCATGAGCCGCCAGGCGTCGGGCCGTCCGGGCGGGGAGGGGGGAGATGGCCGCGTGGTCGAAATAAGCCCATTCGCGGCTGGGCTCCATTTCCTTCCGCAACGTATCAATAGTAGCGGTTGTAGCGGCTGGCATTAGGAGAGTTCTCCCCGAAAAAGGTGGCATGGTATGCTAATCATTGTAGAAACTACCCCCCTATTCCGCGAGTCGGCACGACCGGCCATCAGCCGAAGCGAGGCACTTTCATGAAGACAATGAGCAGGCTCACTCCATTGGCGATTGTCGGCTCGCTCCTCGCGCTCGTTGGGGGGAGCGCCGCCGAAGCGCAATCGCGACACGAATGGAAGCAACTGCGCGACGAGATGGTCGAGAGCGAGATTGTTGATGCCGGCGTGACGAACTCCCGCGTCATTGCCGCCATGCGTGCCACCGAGCGGCACGAGTTCGTCCCCCGCAATCAGCGCCAATACGCCTATTTCGATATGGCATTGCCCATTGGCGCAGGACAAACGATCTCGCCCCCGTTTATCGTCGCCTACATGACCGAGCAACTCGATCCGCAACCGAGCGACAAAGTACTCGAAATCGGCACCGGTTCGGGCTACCAGGCCGCCGTGCTGAGCAGCCTTGTAAGCGACGTCTATACGATCGAAATCGTCTCGTCGCTCGGCAAATCGGCCGACCGAACGCTCAAGCGGCTCAAGTACAACAATGTCCATACCCGCATTGGCGATGGATTCGCCGGATGGCCGGAGGCTGCTCCCTTCGACAAAATCATCGTTACCTGCTCACCCGAAGAGGTCCCCCAGCCGCTGGTGGACCAGCTTGCCGAAGGGGGCCGGATGATCGTTCCCGTGGGGGAGCGCTACCACCAGAATTTCTATCTCTTTCGCAAGGTCGACGGAAAGCTCGAATCCGAAGCGCTCCGTGCGACATTCTTCGTCCCCATGACCGGTGCCGCCGAGGAACAGCGCAGGCTCAAGCCCGATCCCCTCCGCCCGCAACTCGTCAATGGGGGCTTTGAACGGATCTTGCGCGAAGAGAATGAGGTCAAGCTGGGTGAAGGGTGGCACTACATGCGTCAGGCAACCATCGTGGAGGATCCCACCAAAGCACCCGAGGGACAGAACTTCATTCAATTCAAGAACGAAGAACCGGGGCGTGGATCGCAGGCTTTGCAGGGATTCGCCATCGATGGCCGCAAGGTGAGTCGATTGGCGGTCCGTTTCTCGGCACGGGGTTTGAAGCTAAGGCCGGGTCAAGATGATCGCCAATGGCCCTATGTGGCCTTCACGTTTTACGACGAACGCCGTGCCGCCCTGAATACCTCGCGGATCGGCCCGTTTCGCGACAGCTTCGACTGGACCAGTTACGACGAAGTGATCGACGTCCCAGTACACGCTCGGGAGGCGATCATCCGGATTGGCCTGCTCGGCGGGACCGGCGAGCTTTGGCTCGATCGCCTCTCGATAGAGGCCCTCTGAATGAGTGCCCAGAGAGGAATGAGGTGGGGGAATTGCGGTGATTCCCTCCCCCACCTAGCGGGGCCTCGCAAGGCGAGCTAAATTACTCCCACCCAACCCAAAGGTCCCACACATTAAAATCGCTATTTTTTACGCTCCTTGCTTGATTTAACACGCTCGGCTGCTATTCTGGCATAGGTTTGAAGGAACAGTTCGGGGATTCCATTGTTTTGAAACGACAGGAGAACACACAGGTCATGAAGCACATCACACATCTCACCCTCGCCCTGCTGGCCACCCTTTGGTTGGCTAGCGACTCCCAGGGTTTTTGGGGCAGCCGCGGCCACGGTTCCGCGGGCAGCTACGGCTCGGCGGGCAGCTACGGCTCCGCCGGTAGCTATGGTTCCGCTGGGTCCTACGGCTCTGCCGGCAGCTACGGTTCCGCTGGCAGCTACGGTTCGGCGGGAAGCTACGGCTCCGCTGGCTCCTATGCGTCGGCAGGTAGTCACGGACGTGTCGGCCTGTTCGCCCGGCTGAAGCAGCGACACGCCGCACGCCACAGCGGTGGTTCGGCTGGTAGCTACGGCTCCGCTGGCAGCTATGGTTCGTCCGGTAGCTATGGCGGGCACCATCATGTCAATTATTGCGATGACAGTGGCACCAGCGATTGTGGATGCGATGGAGGTCACGGCGAAGTTATCCAGGAAGTGGCAAGCACCGGCAACGGCATGCTCCTGGTGAAAGTTCCCGCCGATGCGAAGGTTTGGGTCAATGGCACCCTGACCAACAGCACGGGAGTGGAGCGCAAGTACCTGTCGAAGGGGCTCCAAGCAGGGAAATCCTACACCTACGACGTCCGTGTCGAGTACACCGTCGATGGCCAAACCAAGGTCGAATCGAAGCAGGTGAACCTCGTTGCTGGCAAGCAGGAATCGATTGCCTTCTCGGCCGTCGAGCCCGTCGTCACGACGTTGCAGGTGAACGTTCCCGCCGAGGCGCGCGTGACGCTCGCCGGCGTGACCACCCGTCAAACTGGCGAGATTCGTGAGTTCAGCACCACGCAGCTCGCTCCGGGTCAAAGCTGGACCGACTACAAGGTGTCAGTCGAGTACAATGTCGACGGCAAGACCGTCACCAAGGTCGAAACGATCAGCCTGGTGGGGGGCGAAACCAAGCAATTGAGCTTCCGTTTCGACGCCGACAACGCTCAGCTTGCCCTGAACAACTAAGACCCCGGGCCCCGCAGCCCCGCTGTGTCCAAACGAACTGCGGCCCGGTGATTCGACCCAGACCCCCGGAGCGAGGTTTTCCTCGCTCCGGGGGTTTTCCATTGGCCGAGGGTGGCCAAGGGGGCCCTCCAGGCAGGCATTGTCCGACCGGGCTTGCCCTATTACACTTTGGGATTACCACAGCTTGCCAGCGTAGCTTCAATTGGCAGAGCACCGCATTCGTAATGCGGGGGTTGAGGGTTCGACTCCCTCCGCTGGCTCTTCCCGCTTCGCCCCCCCAACCTCCCGCCGGGGCGGGCTTTGGTGGGCTGCCGTCCGATCCCCCTATTTCGCACCACAAGAGAGAGGTCTCCATGTCGCTTACCCAGGCTCCATCGGCTGGTGTCAAGCAACTCATCCTGTCGACCAGCGCGTTTGGTCCCCGCGAGATCGAGCAGATCACGCGTGCGGTGACCGAGAGCTACGCCAACTATCGCGAACTACGCGAGGCGGTCCAGGAACTTGAGAACCAGCCGACTCGGACCCCCGCCACCGCGGCCCGATTGGGAGTCTGCCTCTATCTTTTGGGCCGCTACTCCGACGCCGTATCGATGCTGTCGCACAGCGATGGCGGCGCAATGACCCACTACTACCTGGGGAAGGCCAATCTGGCGCTCGACAAGTACTCCGAAGCGATCACCGCGTATGAATCGTCGGAGAAGGCGGGGTACGATCGCGATGCCGTTCGTTTGGCGCTGGCCGAGGCCTATCGATACGACCACCGGCTCGAGGATTCGCTCAAGCTGCTCGACGGCTTGTCGGGAGCCATTGAGCAGACTTCCGAGTACCTCTTTCAGCGGGCCCTCACCATTCAAGGTCTGGGGGGAAGCCAGGAAGAATACCGCGCGCTGCTCGAGCGGGCGGTTCAATCGGATTCCGCGCACGCTGGGGCCCTGTTTCATCTGGCTCTCGAAAACGATCGCTACGGCAACGACGACTACGCTCGCGAACTCTACGAGCGCGCTGCTCGCCAGTTTCCCACTCACCTCGGGACCCTGCTCAATCTGGGGATCCTCTACGAGGATATGCAGGCCTACGATCGCGCGAAGCAGTGCTACGATCGCATTCTCGACTACTTCCCGGGACACCCGCGGGCCCGACTCTTCTTCAAGGATGCCGACGCCTCGCGCGACATGTACTACGACGAGGAAGCTCGCCGCGAACATGATCGCCTGAGCCAGGTGCTGAGCATCCCGGTTTCCGACTTCGAACTCTCGGTGCGGAGCCGCAACTGCTTGCAGAAAATGGGCCTCATGACCCTCGGGGATCTGACGGAGACCACTGAGCTGGAACTGCTGGCAAGCAAGAACTTTGGCGAAACCTCGCTGGTGGAAATCCGCGATATGCTCTCCAGCAAGGGACTCGAGCTGGGGCAATTTGCCAACCAGCGGCGTCACGAGGAACCTTCCTACGACCCAGAATCTCTGTCGGACGACGAACGAGCCCTGCTCGACCGCCCCATCTCCGACCTCAATCTCTCGGTTCGCGCCCGCAAGTGCATGGTCCGCCTCGGCCTGACGACCATCGGCGAGCTCGTCCGCCGCACTGGCGACGACCTGCTGGAGTGCAAGAACTTCGGGGTTACCAGTCTCAACGAGGTTCGGGAGAAGCTCACTGCCGCTAGCCTGAAGCTCCGCGGCGACTGAGCCGCCAACGGGCCAGCAGGGTGCGACGCTCCCCCCAGGGTGAAGCCTTGGTCGGAACACCTGCGGCCTGTGGAGTGGCTACTCCCCTGGAGGAAATCGACGGTTGTCAGCCTTCGGCTCCCCTTTCGCCTTTGAACTGCTTGGAAGCTCCCCCCATTCGGGGGCACGCCGGGGCCGGCTAACGACTGGACACGGGACCGTGGAAACGCCCGCCTTTATGCCGGTCGGTACCGCGGGAACCGTCAAAGGGCTCGACGTCGACCGAGTCGCGGAAACCGGGGCACAGATCATCCTCGGCAACACCTACCACCTCGCCCTCCGCCCCGGCGCCGAGGTGGTCGCTGCGCTTGGAGGGCTGCATCGGTTCTCGGGCTGGCAGGGGCCGATGCTCACCGATAGTGGTGGGTTTCAGATCTACAGCCTCGCCCAGCGGGTCACCATCACCGAAGAGGGGGCCACCTTCCAGTCGCATATCGACGGCCGTCCGATGCATCTCAGTCCCGAGGGGGCGGTCGCGATCCAAGAGCAGCTTGGTGCCGATATTGCGATGCAGCTCGATCATGTGATCGGCCTCCCGGCCGATCGCGATGCCATTGCCGAGGCCATGGAGCGAAGCGTCCGTTGGGCTGCCCGCTGCCAGAGTGCGGCGACACGTCGCGACCAGGTGTTGTTTGCGATCGTCCAAGGGGGACTCGAGGAAGACCTTCGCATCGCGAGTGCCCAACATCTGGTCGAACTCGAATTTGCCGGCTACGCCATCGGAGGGCTCAGCGTCGGCGAGCCTCCCGAGCAGATGTACGCCGCCATCGAGATCACCACGCCCGTCCTCCCCCGCGACCGTCCCCGGTACCTGATGGGGGTGGGCCGCCCAGAGGACTTGATCGAGGCGATTCACCGCGGCATCGACATGTTCGACTGCGTCATGCCGACGCGCAATGGGCGAAATGCCCTGGCCTTCACCGACCAGGGACCAATGCGACTCCGCAACAAAGCCTTCGAGGTCGATCCCGAGCCGATCGACCCGGGTTGCCCCTGTTTAGCCTGCCGCCATAGTCGCGGCTACATCCGCCATCTGTTTCAGGTGGGCGAAATGCTGGGACCGATTCTCCTCTCGCACCACAATCTCACCTATTATCAGCGGCTCATGCAGGGGGCTCGCACTTCGATCGAGCAGGGGGTATTTGCCGAGTACCGCTCGCAAAAGCTTGCCGGGTGGACCGCGGGAGGTTGAGAGGACGAATGGCATTTCTTTCGCCAAACGGTAGGTCCGTTCGCGGCGCTCGGGCCCCCATGACTCAAATCCCCCTTCCTTCCGATGGCGTAAGGACTTAAGATAGCCGCTTTGGTCTCAGGACCTGCGGTCCGCCCCTATCGGGAGGGATTGCGGGGGAATTGCCGTGGCTGGCTAGGAAGTGTGGTGCGCAGTGGACAGGTGGCTCCCAATTCTCATGTTGGCCCAAGCGGAGGCTGAAAATGCCGCGCAAGCTGCCAACGATGGTGGGGGGAGCTTCGCCCGGCTCATGTTTCCGATGGCGGCGATCTTCATTCTGTTCTACTTCATGATCATCGTGCCACAGAAGAAGGAGCAGGAGAAGACACGGAAACTGTCCTCGGTTAAGGAAAAGGATCATATCCTGACCACTGGGGGCATCTATGGCGTCGTCACCAATGTCCAGCGCGACACCCAACGAGTGACGATCCGCGTCGACGAGGCGACCGGCACCAAAATAAAGATCAGTATGGCAGCGATTGCCCAGATCCTGAGCGACACCGACAAAGAGGCCGACAGCAAGAGTTAGTTGGAAGTCGCACCTTGCAACGCTTGCCTTGTGCGGGCTCACATCACTCTCTCGCCCAACGATCTCGGGCGAGAACCCAACTCAATCAAGTAACCAACAGATTTCAGCATGAACCCTTCCCGTCTCTTCCCCCTCGCCGCCGCACTTGGGTTGATGGTTGCCATCGCGCTGGTGGCGAACCCCACTCCCTTCAGCGTCGCGTGGGCACAGGAGCCCGCAACCGATACCTCCTCGCAACCAGCAGAGAATGCCCCTGGCGAAGAGACTCCCGCCGAGTCCGACCAGCCGGCCGATGCGCAGCCAAACACCGGGACCGAGACTCCTCCCGCAGGCGAGGACCCCCCCGCCACCACCGAGGAGTCGCCAGCCGAAGAGGCACCATCGGATTCGCCTCCCGCCGACGCGCCCGCCACCGACGCGCCCATCACCGACGAACCCGAGGGCGAATCCGAGGAAGACTCCACCGGCCAAGACTCGTCGACACTTCCAGCCGAAGCGCCGCTCGATGGCGAAGAGGTCCCTGCCGGCGAAGAAACCACGGAGCAACGTGGCCTGGTTCATGAATCGACCAAGACAGCAACAGCCGAGGACTCGAAACCGACCTTTCTCGAGTCGCTGATTCCCATCGGCTGGGGCCTGCTGCTTCTGTTGGGGCTCCTTGTCTTGCCGATTCTCCTGGGGAACCTGATCGCTGGCCAACTCAAAATGCCCGATTACGGTTGGAAAATCAGCCTCGTGCTGGTGACCCTCGCCATCACTGGGTACGCGATGGCGACTGGAAGATACAAACTCGGTCCCGACCTGGGGGGTGGTTTCTCGCTCATCTACGATCTGGCCGACGAACAGCAGCGGCAGCGCCTCCAGGGGGAGGAGGGCGTGGGGGTCCGCAAGGTCAACATGGAAGAACTCCGCGGCGCGCTCCAGCGACGTATCGACCCGAGTGGGCAACTGGAAGTCTCCATTCGCACGATCGGCGAATCGGTCGAAATCATTATGCCGAAAGCCGGCAACGACGAGCTGGAACGGATCAAGGATACCCTTACCAGACTAGGGGAACTCGAGTTTCGGATTCTCGTCGACAGCCTCGACCCCTCGCAGCAACAGTTGATTGCATCCGCCAGGGAACTTCCCAAATCGCAGCGATTGGCCTCCGCCGGAGCGCTGCAGGCGAAGTGGGTCCCCTACAACGTCGACGAGTTCGGAAGAGTCGACCAGTTCGATCCGTCCGACGGGGGCGAACCGCAATTCCGCCGCAACGCTGTCAAGCGCGAGGGGCTCAATGGCCCCGAGATTCTTGTCCTGATCGACGAATACAACGTCACCGGCCAATATCTTTCTAGCGCGAGCATGGGCATCGACATCACAGGCCCGATGGTGAATTTCTCGTTCGACTCCATGGGAGCACGACGATTCGGCGAACTGACGGGTCAAAATAAACCCAAGGCCGACGGCGATCTCTCGTTTCTCGGCATCATCCTCGACGACAAGCTGCTTTCCGCCCCTTCGATTCGCAGTCAGATCACCAGCCACGGTCAGATCAGCGGCGCCGGAATGAACGAAGAGGAGGTTCAACAAACGGTCGACATTCTTAACGCGGGAAGTCTGCCGGCCGCGCTCAACCGCGTTCCGGTGAGCGAGGAGACGATCTCTCCCCAATTGGGTAAACAGACCATCGAGCACGGAACGTACTCGATCCTCATTTCGCTCGTCGCTGTGCTGCTGTTCATCCTGGTGTACTATCGCTTTGCCGGATTCGTGGCCTGCCTGGCACTGATCTTCAACGTCGCGCTGGTGGTCGCCTGCATGCTCATGTTTCAGGCCGCCTTCACTCTGCCGGGGCTCGCGGGGCTGGTGCTGACGGTCGGCATGTCGGTCGACGCCAACGTGCTGATTTACGAACGCATGCGCGAAGAGCTTGGCCGCGGAGCCTCGTTGCGGATGGCCATCCGCAACGGATTCAGCCGCGCGACGACAACGATTATCGACTCCAACCTCACCACTTTGATTACCGGCGTGGTGCTCTATGTGATCGGTACCGATCAGGTCCGTGGCTTTGCCATCACGCTCATTCTGGGCATTGTGATGAGCATGTATACGGCCATTTTCTGCTCGCGACTGATCTTCGATATCGCCGAACGGAAAGGCTGGATTCGCGAGTTGCGGATGATGCGATTCCTCACCGAAACCAATTGGGACTTCCTCAAGATGTCTCCCATTGCTTGGGTCGGATCATTCTTGGTAATCGTCGCCGGCATTGGTGCGATGGTGGCGCGGGGGACCGATCTGCTGAATATCGACTTCACCGGAGGGACGTCCGTCTACTTTGTCCTCGACGATCAGGCCGATATCGCCGAAGTCCGCGACGTGCTGGAACATTCCGAACTAGCCGACAAGAATTTACTGGTCGTCGCCCGCGGAACCATCGCGACGGGAAATGCCAAGTCGGGGAATACGACCTACAGCGTCGACACCAGCGTTGTCGACGAAGTGACCGAGGATGGACAGACGATCGACGCGGCCGGCTGGGTTAAGGGGGTTATTTCCGAGAAGTTCAAGGGCAAGTTGCGAACCTATGAAGTGCGGGCCGACGAGCCCGTCTTCGTGCCGGCGGATGGCACCTCGCCGGCCGCCGTCGAAACGACACTCCACTTTGGACCACAAGGTGAGATTACGGACGAACAAGAGCAACTCGAAGGGGTCTCTTACCAAACGGTCGTCGACAACTTCGAGGAGTCGCTCGCCAAACTTGGTCACGTGGGGATCGCTCCCATCGTCACCAGCGAAAAGTACGAAGAGGGGAGCACGAAGCGGATTCGCACCTGGCAAGTTCGACTCGAGCTCCCTGAGTCGGACGCGCGCCAAGCGGTGTCGGATGTCGTGACGCGCCTGAATGACCAGCCGATCTTCCCGCAGGCCAACAAGATTGGGGGCCGAGTCGCGGACGACATGCAGGTGAAGGCGCTCTACGCCATCCTGGTCAGTATGCTGGGCATTGTCGCTTACGTTTGGGTTCGCTTCCAACGACTCACGTTTGGTATCGCCGCGGTGGCGTGCTTGGTACACGACGTCCTTGTCGCGGTTGGCCTGCTTGCCCTCAGCAAGTACCTTTTTGACTGGGCCGAACCGGTGGCATCTGCCCTGATGATTGAACCGTTCCAGATCGGCCTCACCATTGTCGCCGCCCTGCTCACGCTGATCGGGTACTCCATTAACGACACAATCGTCATCTTCGATCGTGTCCGCGAAGTGAAGGGCAAAAGTAAGTCCATTACCGGCGAGATGCTCAACACAAGTATCAATCAAACCTTGAGCCGCACGATCCTGACGTCGGGATCGACATTGATTGTCGTCGTCATCCTCTATATTTTCGGTGGAGAAGGGCTCCACGCCTTTGCCTTCACACTACTCGTCGGTGTGATCGCTGGTTCCTATAGCACGATCTTCATCGCCTGCCCGCTGCTGCTCTGGATGATTCAGTGGCAGGAATCGCGGGCCCAATCAACGGGTGGCGGTTTGATTCGCTAGGCCAATAAAACACCCTCCTTCGCTCCCATGCGAAGGAGGGTGTTTGTTTCTCGCCGGTAGTGTTTTGCCGGTACTGTTTTGAAGCCGGGTCAGGTGCCCACCTTGGCTATTTACCCCTTGGCTGCGCCCCCCTTGGCTGCTTCATAGCGGCGGCCAACTTCCTCCCAGTTGACGACGTTGAAGAACGCGGTGATGTAGTCGGGGCGACGGTTCTGGTAGTTGAGGTAGTAGGCGTGTTCCCACACGTCAAGCCCCAAAATTGGCGTCCGCCCTTCCATATAGGGATTGTCCTGGTTGGGGGTGCTTTCGACCTCCAGCTTGCCATTGCCGACGCTCAGCCAGGCCCATCCGCTGCCGAACCGGTTGGCGGCGGCAGCGCTGAACTTCTCCTTGAAGGCGTCAAAGCCTCCCAATTCGCTATCGATGGCCGCGGCGAGGGCCCCTGTCGGCTTTCCTCCCCCATTCGGCCCCATGACAGTCCAGAACAGGGCATGATTGGCATGTCCCCCGCCATTATTGCGAACCGTCGTGCGGATATTCTCGGGAACCTTGTCGAGACTAGCGCAAAGTTGTTCGACTGGCAGCTCCTCGAAATTCACCGACGCCAAGGCGTCGTTCACCTTGGTGATATAAGCCTGATGGTGCTTGCCATGGTGGATTTCCATCGTGCGGGCGTCAATGTGTGGCTCCAGGGCATTCGCAGGATAGGGGAGCTCGGGGAGAGTATAGGCCATGTCGTAGCCTCCAGATGCGGATGTGATTGGTAAGAAACCACACTGAACGCTCGGGGATCAACCCAGTCTAGCGGACAGCGGGCAAAAGTCCTTCCCAAGAATAACCGCAATTGCCATTCCCTTCAATGAGCGCCAGGGAGGGGCTCATTCGATCAGACGGACCTTCGCGCAACTCCGCCGATCTTCCGCACTGTGGATCGACGACCCTGAACTGTTCGGTCACTTGCGCGGCACGACGGACCGTTTCGCAAGCAAGCCAAGGGAGCGAGTCGAATGCCTGGCGTGGTCGATTCTTAGGCCAAGCTCGTGCATTATCGCAAAGACCGCCTCATTTGCGATCGACGACAAGGGCGCCGCATGCCCAAAGGAAGGCCCCTGGTGCGAGACGATTCTCATGGCAAAACATCGCGGGGGAAAAGGATTAGGCGGGATCCGCGACGGGCTGGAGCGGTGTCTCACGCGCCATGAGATAAGATTTCAAGCTACCAAACAGCATTCTGGCACGTTCGGTCACATACCCCTTATTGCGGTCGCGATCGCGCTTGGGCCGAATTGTCACGTCGGCAATCGTGGCGACATACTCTCCGGCAGCGAACCCAGCCGTATTGCTCCGCATCTCGCGCTGCTGTCCGAATTTGATTTCAACGACATAAGTCACCGGACTCTCGTTCTGCTGGGCCTTCCCCACGGCCCGCTCGTCGACTTCAAGCCGAACTTCGGAATCGGTCACCCGCAGCACTTTGGCCGCGCGGTCGCTGATAAACCCGCGCAGCTTCTGAATCGCAAGCTCGATCGGCACGTTGGTACTGAGCCGCGTCTCGATCAGCGACGTACCGCTCCATGGCCGGAATCGAAACCAGGAGCGTTTGACTTTTTCTTCCATCATTCCGGCTCCTAATTGGACAACCTGGTTGCGGCCCTGGTCCTTGGCCTGAAGCAACGCGCGGTCCGCGCGGCGTATCATGGTTTCTGGAGTGTCACCGGCTTGCAGTTCGGTCACACCGAAGCTCGCCGTAAACAGATGGTTGGCCAGCGAGGCATGAGCGGTGTTCGCTAACTTCTGACGCATTTCTTCGGCACGCAGGGCGGCCGTCGCATTGTTGCAATCGGCGCACAACACCGCGAATTCCTCGCCGCCGTAGCGGGCAACAAGATCGCCCGTGCGACAAAGCGATTTGAGCAGCGTGGCGAAGGTGACAATCGCCTCGTCCCCCGCCTGATGCCCAAAGGTGTCGTTGATCTTCTTGAAATTGTCGATGTCGGACATGATCAGGCTGCAGGGGAGCCCTGTTTCCTGGTGGGCATCGATGAACAAACTCAGCATCCGGTCGAATTCCGCGCGGTTGGCCACCTGGGTCAAGGGATCGCGGGTTGCTTGGGCATGGAGGGCCATGCACCGTTCCTCGAGCGTCTTTTCACTCGACACGTCGTGCATCAAGACCGTTGCGCCACAGGGGACCCCAACGTCGCTGAAGACAGGAAACACTTGGAGATCGATCGTCACATGCCGACCACTCCGGCCAAGCATCCCCACCCTTTCGGAGTGGAAGTTTCCCGACTGGAGCGCCATCAAGACGGGGCATTTGTCGTCGGGAATCTGCGTTCCGTTTGCTTGCGAAAGCTGTAGCAACGACGGCTCGAACACCCGGTCGGCCGCGGCGGCGCCACTCACTCCGGTCAGCCGCTCAGCGCCGGTATTCCACTGGAAGATACGCCGGGCGGCGTCGACGAACACGACCCCATCGTGCATGTTGGTGACCAGCTTACGCTCGAACATGCCATACTGTGCATCGAGGCGTCGATCTCCCGGAAGATGTCTCGTAGCGGCATCAGGCGCGGGCCCCATCCCCCCCCGCGTCCCTGCCAATTCACTCAGCCAGCGGCTCGCGACCCGGCCAGCGACGATCCCTTGATCCTGGCTCAACAAGTCGGCGAACGACTCGACGAGCAACGGATCGAATTGGCGTTCCGAGAAGCTAAAGAGTTCCGACACGGCCACTTCGCGCGGCCGTCCCGGGCGGTAGACGTGGTCGGTGGTGATCGAGTCGTAGGCATCGACGATCGAGAGTAAGCGCGCGGCTAACGGAATCTGCTCGCCCGCGAGTGGTATTTGCTTGTTGCTGCCGTCGTACCAGGCCCCGGCCGTCAGAATAATTTCGATAATTTCGAGGGGTGCGCCAAAGCTCACCAGGATGTCGGCAGCATGATGAGGATGGGCTCCCATCAACGACTGTTCGTCTGCCGAAAGCCGGCCAGGCTTATTGAGGACGTAGTCCGGTACTCCCAGTTTCCCCAAGTCGTGCAGCAGGGCAGCCGCTTCCAAGTGATCGCGGACTTCATCGGGGAGACCAAGCGCCTCGGCCCAGCCGCTACAAGTCAGCGCGACGCGGAGCGAGTGATTGGCGGACGGAGGATGCTTCGCTCGTAGCGAGGCAAACAGGCCCGAGGCAGCCCCCAACAGGGCATGTGCCAACTGGTTTTGATGGCGGCGTTCCGAATGACTGCTATCCCACTGCAGCAAGCCATCTTCGGCCGCGGCAGTCACCAGTTTGGCCAACTGCCGCGAAACGGCGTCGTCCTCCTGAGGGGCCACGGCGACCGGTGACCCGCCGCTGGGAAGTTCATCGAGAGTCGTCGGTTGGGCAGTCTGATTCATGATCTGTGGCATTGCAAACACATCGTTACGGTCCTACTCTGTGGGCCCCGCCATCGCAGGGGACCTTAGCAAGCATCCGTCGGGGGGGGTCGCCAAGAAAAAGTAGGTTGCGAAACTGCGTTCCGCAAATCTCCACCCTCTAGAGCAGGAGATGGCGTCGCACGCAGAACCCCCAGAGATGCAGAAATCCGCACATTCAGAGCGAGATTCCCATCAACCATTGGTCCCCAACCGCCAAAGTCTACGCCGTTGGTGCCACCCTCACAAAAAGACCTGGGCCGGGGGGTGGTCAATCTGTCGTAGTAATTATGACGAAGTGAAGGGTACGCAGGAGGCCTGCGCCAGACGAGGAGCGGGGACAGAGGGAGAGTGTGAGTAACGGGGGAGGGCGGATGGCCGACTTCGGTGTCGGCGAGGAGGCCTTCCACCCGCGACTTTCTGTTGTTCTCGATCCCACCACGGTTGGTGCCCGCCTTTGGATCAAGAAGAAATAGCAACTCAGCCAGGGAACGGTTCATGAGTGGTGCCAGTGCCAGGGACGGCCGACGGCGGCGCGTTCTACAGGAAGAGGTCTTGAGTGCGTCGCGCGAAATGCCGGCCTACACAGGAGAAGACCTGGTCGAAAGTGGCGAAGGACGTCGTTACGCGATCACACGCGATAGCCTTGGGGCGGTTCTCGCCCGCAAGCATTATCCCAGTCGTGTGGTGATACCGGCGGCGATGGTGGCAGCCGCGACACTCATGTCCGCGGGACTTGTCGCACTCGACCAGCACGCGATGCAGGTCTCCACGCGCATGGGGCAAGCCGGAGCTAGCATCGCCGACCTCGGCGCACCCGGGTCGATCGGCACTTGGGCAAGTTCGACCGCACTCCTGCTGGCGGGCATTGCCGGCGGACTCGTGCTGGCCGTTCGCCGCCAGCGTGTCGACGACTATCGAGGCAGATATCGACTTTGGCGCAGCGCAATCGCCCTCCTCGCCGTCGCGAGTCTCGTCGTCGGCACCGGGCTGCACCATGCGTTCGCCGCCATGATGACTCAAGCCACCGGGACCACGCTTTTTGCTCAGGGAGCGGGATGGTGGGTGGTCACCGGAGGAGCCCTGGCCGCAATCGTTGGCGTGCGGGTCTTTCTCGATATCCGCGAGAGTCGGTTCGCGGCGTTCAGCTTGGCATCGGCAATGGGGGCACTCCTGCTTTCGTCCGTGAGCCTCACCGGCTGGCCTGCCGCCGGCTCGACAAGCCACGCGCTGCTCCAGGGATTGGCCGTTTGGGGCTTTCTGATGGTGCCGACTTCCCTGGTCGCTTACATGCGGTTTCTCCGACACGACGTGGCTGCTGGTGTCGCCACACGCCTCCGTGTTTCGCGACCGCAGGAGCCGAGTTCCAAGATCAGCAAGTCGAAGGAGGCCTCGCCTGACACGATCTCAATTGACTCGATGTCGCGGCAAGACTCGAAGCGCGAGAAGAAAGGGGCAAAACAGGCGTCCCAAACCACAGCAAGCCGCTGGACTGACGGCAGCGACGGTGCCGACGACGACGGCTACGACGAAGAGAACCAGGGCCGGAAATTCAACAAGGCCGATCGCAAGCGGATGCGGCGGGAAAAAGAGGAACGCTGGGCTGCGTAGCCCCCCGCTCCAGCGGCAGTGGTGCGGGTACGGAGTTGCCGCGCTAAGGGCTACGGTTTAGTCTGGAGGGCCCGAGCACGAGACATCGTGCCGACCCTACCTCCCTTGGTCCTACTCCCCCAACACCGACGATGAGTGTCCGCACCCGTTTCGCCCCGAGTCCCACCGGCTATCTCCACATTGGTGGAGTTCGGACGGCCATGTTCAATTGGCTGTTTGCCAAGGGGCGGGGGGGCCAGTTCCTGCTGCGGATCGACGACACCGATCAGCAGCGCAACGTCGAAGAAGCCCTTGCTCCCATTTTACATGGATTCCGCTGGCTGGGGCTCGAGTGGGACGAAGGCCCCGAAGTCGACGGGCCCTATGGCCCCTACTATCAATCGCGTAAGGGTGAACGTTACCAGGAGGCCGCGCGGCAATTACTCGATACAGGTGCCGCCTATCGTGACTATGCCCGCCCGGAAGAATTGCAGCAAGAGCGCGAAGCCGCGCAACAGGCTGGACTCCCGTTTCGATACAGCCGCCGGTGGATGGCCGAAACCAAAGAACAGGCCCAACAGTTCGAGGCGGAAGGGCGCGAAGGGGTCGTGCGGCTCAAGATGCCCGCCGATGGGGAACTGGTCCTCCATGACCTGGTCCGTGGGGATGTCCGCTTTCCCTGGGCCAGCGAGCAGGATCACGTCATCCAGCGGGCCGACGGGACGTGCCTCTATCATCTGGCGACCGTGGTCGACGACTTCGACATGCAAATCACCCATGTGATCCGGGCCGAAGAACATCTCTCGAACACGCCACGCCAAGTCTTCATGGCTCAGCAACTCGGCTATCCCCTGCCGGAGTTTGCGCATCTTCCCTTGGTAGCCGAACCGGGGAGCCGCAGCAAACTCAGCAAGCGTAAACTCGACCAGTATCTCAAGAATCGCGAGTTCGCCGCCCTTTACGAGCGCGGCCGGCGGATTGCCGAGCGGATCGGTGCCCCCATGAGCCCCGAGACTTTTAACCCGGTGGTGATCGATTTCTACGAGACGATCGGGTTTCTCCCCGAAGCGGTTCTCAACTACCTGGTGCTCCTCGGTTGGTCGCTCGACGATTCGACCGAATCGTTTTCGCGAGCTGAGATGCTCGCCCACTTTTCGCTCGAACGAGTGGGGAAATCGGCGGCAAGCCTCGACGTCAACAAGTTGCTCGCCTTCCAGCAGCGGGCGATGGCCTCCCTCTCGCCGGCGGAAAAAGTGCCCCTCTGCCTGCCGATCCTCGAACGGGCCGCACTGGTAGCGTCCCCTGTCGACGACACGACGCGCCACTACGTGGAAGGGGTCATCGCCGCGGCGGGAGATCGGATTGTCATCGCCGGCGACATTCTCGAATTCGACGACTTCCTGCTTGCCGACGACCAGCTTCCGTACGATGAGAAGACCTTCGACAAGCGGCTTCGCAAGCCGGCCGATGCGGTCGAATTGCTCCAGGCATTCCGCGACGTGTTGTCAAACGTCGAGCCGTGGGAAGCATCGTCGCTGGACCAAGCCTTGCATCAGTTTGTCGAGCAGCGTGGCATTGCCATTGGCCAGATTATTCATGCCTTGCGCGTGGCGGTCACGGGAAAAGGGGTCGGCTTCGGAATGTTCGAGACCCTGGCGCTGCTTGGTCGCGAGCGATCGCTGCGGCGCATCGACCGGGCGCTAGCGCTCGCCCAAGGAGGTTGAGCGAGCTCAGCTTGCTCCGGCCTGTATGGCCGGGTCATTGTCCGCGGGCTTCCCGTGGACGAGCCGCCGCTGGCGGATGATGGCGTTGATTTGCTTGAAGTCGGGATATCCCCGCTGCTCGGGAGTTGGCGCGCGCCACGTCGAATCCTTGCCGGCGATTTCGATGCTCTTGTCGGAATGAAAGGTGAGGAACGTGTAAAGAGGATCCCGATAGGGGGCCATCCCGCCGAATTGCTCGCCGATCCAACTATAGGAGGCGCTGTTGATCCAGACATAGTGGATACCATCTCGAAACTGGTAGCGGTCGACGTGATGGTGACCGCAGAAGACGGCTACCACCTTGTGGGGAGCGGCTCGATTGGCGCGCGCCAACACCGTTTCAATCTGTCCCGACGCCGTCTCGGCGTCGATGCGCTCCGCCATGCCGAGTCCCTGGTGGACAAACACGACCGCGGGCAGCTCTGTCCGCGCGAGGTCCTCCTCCAGCCATTCCAATTGTTCGGGATCGGCGTAGTCGCGCCGCGCCCCCTTGCGAAAATAGTTTCCTTTGGCGTAGGGGATGTACTCCTCGCCATCGAAGAGATTGTTCCGATCGAGCACGACAAAATGCCACCCCCGATGGTCGAAGGAATAGTAGCGGCCGGGCATCTCCCAGAGGGCCACTTGATGGGCCTTGTCGGTCTTGTCCATGTCGTGATTTCCCAGCACATGGTAGCGCGGACCACGATATTGACTCCACATCTCGAGACAAGCCCGGGCATCGTCGGTCCCATAATTGAAATCGCCAAGCTGGAGCAGGCAGCTTGGGGCCTGTTGCTCCACCTCCGACATGAACGCCTCGAGACGCTCAAGGGCATCAGGAGCGAGTCCGAAATGGAGGTCGGCAATCAGTCCCATGCACCACGACTCTGCTTTTGCAGCCCCCCACGCGCTACTGGAGACACAGGCCGCGGCGATCCCAACGGGGACGGCGCTCAAAAACGTGCGGCGTGAGGGGAACGAGTTGGCAATAGACATCGCGGGTTTTCCTCTGACAGATGGACAACACCCCAACGTGGGCTACTCGATCTGCACGGCCGGCTGCGTCGCTCCATCTGGTTGCTGCTGGGGCTGCTGATTCTGCCCCTCTTGTGGATTCTGCTGCTGGACCGGCTGCTCGGGGCGGTCGCCCACCCAGGGGGTGCCGAGAGCTTCCGATAATGCCTTCTGCAGTGCGCTGGGTGAGATCCCCCCCGCCACCTTGCGAACCTCCATCGTGGTCGTCGGCTTGGCTTGTTCGTCGAGGACCTTGATAATCTCGACGACACTGTCGAACACCTCTTCCTGGGCGGAGATGATGATCGTGTTGGAAATCTCATCGACCCCCACGGAGAGCGCTCCCTGAAAACCAATCTCGGCTTGCCGTTCCCGCTCGCCCCCTCCGGCCGTGTCGTCACTGGGGGAGCCAAAGCGGAGGATGGTCGTCGTCTCCCTGGGAATCGCAGCACCACTCTTCTCATCCTTTTCGAATTCCTTGTCGCGCTGGCTCAACAGATCGCGATAGACATCCTTGAGCGCGGTTGCCACCACCTTGGCCCGGGAATACTGAATCTTGATCGCCGCGATCCGGCGTCCCTGGGCTTCGTCGTTACTCGGCTTGTCGTACTCGCGAATCAGCTCTTCGATCTCCTGTTGCTGTTGGGCATTCGCGTTCGCCACCAGCAGGGTGTTGCTGGCAAAGTCGTAATCGATCTTGAGCAGCTTGCGCTTCGAAAGCTGCGACGAATTGTCGACCGAGCTGGTGACCCAGCTATCAGTTCGCCAATCCCAGCGTCGCTCCGGCGTGTCTCCTTTGATTTCCTCTTTGTAGAGGCCAGTGAGCGTAAGATATATTGACGACGCACGCACGTTCTCGATCTGATAGACCTTGAATCGCCGCGGACGGGGAGCGATTTGCTCGATATACTCCTCCAGCCGGTCGAGCGCTACGGGGTCTTCGGAACTGAGGAGAAGGCGCCCGTCGGGTGTGAGGGTAATCACGACCGCGGGTGGCCCCACCGTAGGTGCGGGGTTCGCCTCGGCCGCAATCAGTTCGGGCGCCGGCGTCCCCTCCTCGCGCGCGGGCGTTTGGCTCTCCTCCACGGCGTAGCGCACTTTGCCACTTCCGGCGCGATCTCTCAACGCCTCGCGATCGGCGGGGACTTGTGGCGTGGAGGGCTCTCCGGTTGGATTTTGCTCTGGCTGCTGCTCAGTGGGACCACGGATAATGAGCGGATTGTCCCCCACGGCCGGCCAATTGGCCCGCACCCTTTCGAGCAGACGCATGGTGGCATCGGGATCGAGCGGCTCGACCACGCGGACGCGCTGCATTTGGGGGGCGTCGTCGGTCGTCTCGCCGATCTTCAGCAAAAAGTCGCGAACTTGCTGTAGCTCTTCATCGCTCCCCCTGACAAACAATCGATTGTTTTCAACATCGGCATCGACTCGCAGGTCGGCTGGCTCCTCTTTCGGTTGTCGCTCCCCGTAGCCATACTCATACCCCCATCGGCCATAGCCGTAGCCGTAGTCGGAGTTGTTGGCGTTTTCTTTCTTCTTAGGCGCAAACAGATCGCGCAAGGTTCCCGCCACCGCGTCCGCCGGGTGCTTGCGGAGTTGGAACACGACGGTCTGCTGCTGTTGACCATCGAGCTGCTCGATCATTTCCTCGATCTTGGCGTGATCGTCCAATGTGCAGCGACAAAACAAGATATTGGCCCGGCTATCGGCGCGAAGCTCGGCCATTGGGCTTAAGTCTCCAATTTCCTCGAGCGTCGACAGCAGCGACTTGGGATCCATCGACTCGAGCTTGTAGCTCTTGGCGACGCGCTGGGTTGGATCGGCGGTGGCGCTGGGGGAAACCTCGCCCGCCGTTGGCACATCGAGCAAGGTCACCGAGCGTTCGATGATTTTGAGTTGCTCGGGGGGAGCGTTGATGAGCAAGCTGTTGCGTTGGGCATTGAACGCAATGAACACCTCGGGCTTCTCCTTGCCGAGCATGTTCGAGACGTCCTTGCCCTGCCCGGCCATTTGCTGGATGAGAGCCATTTTTTGCTGCTGGACCTGCAAATCCATTTGCGACGGCTGTTTTGCCGGATCGAGACCTAGGAGCACATAGAGAATATCGATCACCTTTTCCGCACGGCGGTGCTTGAGCACGATCTCCGCCGGAACGATTTTTCCCTCCGCCACCAGCCGCTCTTCGTTCAGGAGCGCGCTCACCAGCCTGAGATTCGTCACCGCGTCGATCACCAGCACGCGCCGCGTGGCCGGTAGCGGCATCACCTTCGCATGTTGGCTCAGCAGCTTCTTCATGTCCTCCGACACGGCAGCAACATCCATGCCCTCGGGCAGCTCGAACGAGAGCTTCACCATATCGAAGGGCTGAAGGTCGTAAAGCTCCTCTTCGGTTGCTCGCGGGACGAGGCTCGGATCGACCTTCTCGATCTTTACGACGCTGAGCACGTCGCCCGAGAGGAGCATCGTGTACCCACGGTCGCGGAGCCGGCTATTGATGAGATTGCGAGCTTCGGGAAGCGTGTAGCTATGTTGCGTCGAGAGATTGAGATAGTCGCTGGGCAACTCCTGCCAGTCGAGGCTGTATCCCGACACACCGGCGAGCCACTGCAACACGTCGGGCCACGGTTGGCCATGAAAGTTGAATTCGATCCGCTGGTTCTTATCCGGCTTCGCCTCGAGTTCGCGGGGATCGGCGGGCTTGGGGGGCTTGTTGGGACGGGTGACGAGCCCGGCGGCAGGCGGCGTCTCCTCCTTTTTCTCCCCCTCGGCCGGTTGGTCTACGGGGGTCCCTTCGCCGGGAGGGGTCTCGGGGCTGGCAACCGAGGCATCGGCGCCAGGGGGAGGAATCGCAGGGCCTACCGTTGGCATGGGGCCGGAAGGCTCCTCAGAGACGACTTCAAGACTCTCGACGACAACGCCTTCGGCGGCGTACTCGATCTGAACTTCTTGAGCCCAAACGACGAGGCTCGGTACGCTTGCGAGCAGCACGCCGCAAGCGAAGGCACTTATGCGCAGGAGATAACCCGGACATCCCGCCACTTGACTTCTCACCACGCTTGCCCCTCCGCGCGACCCGGTTTTGCCTTGGAATTCGCTTCGCTTACCTGCCGCTGTTCGATCCTCCCCCAGTATACGCGGCGATCCGCTGGGCGCACAACAATCTCCTCTGTTTGGGACGAGATGGCCGAATAAAAGGTTCCTCTCACCGGAGGGGACTTATTCCCCAACCATCGCTGCCAGCAGGGCAGCGGTGTATTCCGCGGTCCCCGACCTACCTCCCAGATCGCCGGTGAGCGTCTTACCTTCGGCAATCACCTTGCGGACGGCATTTTCCATCTGGTCGGCGGCCTCCTTTTCTTCCAGAAATCGCAGCATCAGCACGGCACTCTGGATGAGTGCCGTCGGATTGGCAAGCCCCTTGCCGGCAATGTCAGGCGCCGTGCCATGGACCGCTTCGAAGACCGCGGCGTCGTCACCCACGTTGGCGCTCGGCGTGACTCCCAATCCACCGACGAGCCCACTGGTAAGGTCGGAGAGGATGTCGCCAAACAGGTTTTCCATCACCAGCACGTCGAACTGGTGGGGATCGATCACCAGCTTCATCGCGGCGGCATCGACAATGCAGTCGTCGAATTCAATCTCAGGGTATTGTTGGGCAATCTTCCGACAGCAGTCGAGGAAGAGCCCATCACTCAGCTTGAGGATGTTGGCTTTGTGGACGCAGGTCACCCGTCGCCGCTCTTGGCGGCGCGCTGTCTGGAACGCAAAGTGGGCAATCCGCTCCGAGGCCTTGGCACTGATGATCCGCAGGCTTTCGACCACTCCCGGCACGACCGTGTGTTCGATGCCGCTGTAGAGTCCCTCGGTGTTCTCGCGGATCACAATCAGGTCGACGTCGTCGTAACGCGACTTGATGCCGGGCATCGAACGGGCAGGCCGATAATTGGCATAAAGTTCCAGCTTCTGCCGCAGCGCGACATTGACGCTGCGAAACCCGACCCCGCTGGCGGTCGCCGTCGGCCCCTTGAGCGTGGCGTCGCTGGCCCGAATGGCATCGAGCGTTTGCTGCGGAAGGGGGTCGCCGGTCCGCTCGAAACATTCGAGCCCCGCGAATTCCTCGTGCCATGCGACCTCGACACCCGTGGCATCGACCACGCGCCGCGCCGCGGTGACCACCTCGGGTCCGATTCCATCGCCATTGAGGTAGACAATCTTGTAGGGCATCGCACGGCTCGTGGGGTTAGTGGTGAGTCGGAGGAGGGGGCATCACTCGCGGGCATCCAGCGGGACCGTCAGAGCCGACGCGCCTCCAGCCGTCACGCTCACAACGAGAAAACCATCGCTGGGGGGCGAAGACTGGAACACCGGCGCCAGGTAAGGGAAGGTCTTGGGAATCTCACGCTGGCAATCCTGCCACGCAAATGGGCGGGCAAAGACGGTGGTGTCGCTCTCGTCATTCATGCCGATCGCATCGGCCACCACTTCTTCGCCAAGCCATGCCCGGGCAATCTCCCCGCCGATCTCGTCTTCGCAATCGAGAAGCAGCACCACCGGGTTGGCCACGCCGGCCGCGCGGGCCTCGTCGTAGGTGGAAAAGAGCAGGGCGAGGCTCGTCTCGGCGAGGGCCTGCTGCTGTTCGAGGGGATCGTCGGGGGAAGCGTCCATGGCTAGCGCAATTTGAGACGATCCAAGATAAAAAACAAGGCTCGGCCACCCCCAAGGGAGCAACCGAGCCTTGCTGTTTTTGCTTTGAGCGCGACCGACCTCAAGTTGAGGGACGGCGTTGACTCAGAAGCAGGTGGTGGCTGCCCAAGGGGACAACCCGCCGGCTATCGTCAGGTCAAGCCACCTCGCTGGCTACTAGAACAACTGTCGTACAAGATACCACCTCCTTCCAACTAAAGACCTGGCCGGGTACGGGACTGTTTGCCAGAGATACCCCGTCCGGGCCGAATCGTCCATCGCACTGCGCGGGTGCGATCCGGATACTTTCCACTATACTCAGCGATTGCGAAACTGACAGCGCCGATTTTTCCCAAGTTTCGGCAAATTTCTGGGAGCACGGGAATCAGGACCCTCGCCGCGATGACAAGGTTCGCCCGCACCCAATTTTCGCGGTCCTCCGAACCCCCATGCCCGCCACTTGTCCCTCTACGAGCCCTATCTACCGGCCCTAGGGAGCCGAGCCAGGCGACTGGGCCGGCTCCCACCGTGCGGATATCGTTGAGATGCCGTGGCGGACGATGGCCGCCATTTCATTTCGAGTTTTCTCATGAACCGTAAGCAGCTACAAAAACTTGGACTCCCGCCGCACTGCGTCAAGGCGGCGCAGCACGCCCTGGGGCAAGCGGCAAACGTTGGCCGCGGCTTCGGTCTCAAGGGAAAGCAGGCGCATGCGCTGATGTCGCAGGTGATCGCCGATCCCGAGACCTGGCTTCACGATCCCATCTGGGGAGAACTCGCCCGCGAACTGGCGACGACGCCTCAGCAGGCCTCGCGCGAGGCGATCGACTACCCCACTTGGGGAGAGGAAATCGACCAGGCGGCCCATGCCCAGATGCGGCAAGCGTGCAAGCTGCCGTGCGCCGTGGGAGCGGCACTCATGCCCGACGCCCATGTTGGCTACGGTCTGCCCATCGGCGGAGTGCTCGCCTGCGAGGGCGCGGTCGTGCCGTATGCCGTGGGGGTCGACATCGCCTGCCGAATGAAACTGTCGGTGTTCGACATGCCCGCCTCAGCGCTGACGACTCGGCGCGAGCATTTGATGTGCGCGCTCGAACGGGGCACACGGTTTGGCGTGGGCTGCGAACACCAGCCGCCACAGCACCATGACGTACTCGACGCCGATTGGGAAGTGACGCGCATCACACGCGAGAAGAAGGACACGGCATGGCGCCAGCTTGGCACCAGCGGATCGGGGAATCACTTCGTCGAGTTCGGACTCCTCACACTCGGGGAACCCGACGTCCAACTTGGTCTCGACGCTGGGGAGTATCTCGCGCTGCTCAGTCACAGCGGCAGTCGTGGCGCGGGGGCGGCCGTTTGCAGCACCTACAGTCAGATCGCCCAACGTAATCTCCACCCGGCCTACAAGGAATTCGGCCAACTTGCATGGCTCGCCCTCGATAGTCAGGCAGGGGCCGAGTACTGGGCCGCCATGAACCTGATGGGAGATTACGCAGCGGCCAACCACGCCGTGATCCATCGCATCGTGGCCCATCTGGCTGGGGCCCGCGTGATCGCGGGGGTCGAAAACCACCACAACTTCGCCTGGAAAGAGTTCCATGGAGGCCGTGAAGTCGTGGTCCATCGCAAGGGAGCTACCCCCGCGGCCGTCGGAGAATTGGGGGTGATTCCTGGTTCGATGGGAGACCCCGCGTTCGTCGTCTGCGGCAAGGGAAACCCCGAGAGCCTCGCCAGCGCGTCGCACGGAGCAGGTCGCCGGATGAGCCGTCGCCAGGCGAACGACACCTATCGATTTTCCAATGTCCGTCGTGAATTGGCGGAACAGGGGATCACCGTGTTGTCGGCCGGCAGCGACGAAGTGCCGGGCGTCTACAAGGACATCCGCCAGGTGATGGCGGCCCAGCAGGATCTGGTCGACGTGGTCGCCCAGTTCGATCCCAAGATCGTCAAAATGTGTGGCGACGGCAGCAAGGCGGAGGACTGATGCAGGACGACATCTCTTACACTTGCGACAACTGTGGCGAGGAAATCGTCATCCCGGTCGACCTCTCGGCGGGTGATTCCCAGGAGTATGTGGAAGACTGCCCCGTCTGCTGCGCGCCCAACGTGATTCGAGTCGAAGTCGACGAAGACGGC
Source organism: uncultured Planctomycetaceae bacterium (assembly GCA_964650265.1). Taxonomy (GTDB): domain Bacteria; phylum Planctomycetota; class Planctomycetia; order Pirellulales; family Lacipirellulaceae; genus CAZYQQ01. Next base: position 53,818 of record CAZYQQ010000002.1, on the reverse strand, counting down.
TCGGCGCGGGGATGGGGAACACGCGAGTAGCTGCCCTTACCCAAAGATATCCTCAAGTGCCTTGCGCATCACACCCGCATCAGGCGTGATTCCGGTCCAATGTTCGATGCCAATCACCCCTTGATTGACCAGCATTCCCAGGCCATCGATCGTACGGCAGCCTCGCTCGGCGGCCGACTTGAGAAGCTGCGTCTGCGGCGGATTGGGGATGACATCGGCCACCACCATCGCTGGGGTGAGGGTGGAGACATCGAGGGCGAGCCTCGCGTCGACGTCGGGATAGAGACCGATGCTGGTAGCGTTGACCACCACGTCGGTTCCCGGTGGCACGGCGTAGTCCCCTTGCCACGCGACTCCTTCGGCTTGGGCGGGAGTCTTGTCGCGCAGCAATTGGGCGATCTCCTCGGCCTTGGCCGCCGTCCGGTTGACGATCGTGATGTGCGCGGCCCCCGCCAACGCCAACTCGACACCAATCGCCCGGGCGGCTCCGCCGGCGCCGAACATGACGACTCGCTTGCCAACCGGGTCGGTCAATTCCCGCAGCGAGGAGACAAACCCTTTGCCATCGGTGTTTTCGCCAATCAGTTGATCCCCCCGACGAACAACACAGTTGACGGCCTGCATCACCGAGGCCGACTCGCCGAGGCAATCGAGATGGGCGATCACCGCGACTTTGTGGGGGATCGTGCAGTTGAAACCTCGAAAACCCATCGCCCTGGCACCACGAACGGCGTCTCCCAAATCGGCGGGGTCGACCTCGAGGGTCAGGTATCTCCACTCCAACCCATGATGGCGATAGGCCGCCTCGACCATGGCCTGGGTAGGGTTCTCGGCAACGGGCTTCCCCATGCAGGCGGTAAGTTCCTGTTTGAAATTGAGCTCAAGCATTGTTCCCCTCGCGAGACGGCAAAAGATCGAAATGTCCAACGAGGCGATTGTATCGATCGGCGACCATGCTCGTCTATTGCCGTGACGGCCCTGGAGTTGACCGCGGCTGGACCGTCTCAAACAATGGCTTTCTGACCAATTGGCATTGGCAGCCTGGCGGCCAGTTACTCCTGCGGAGAATTCGGCGATCTCATCCCCCATCGAAATCACTCAGGTCGATTTTGACAATCGGCGACACCGTGATGGTGTTGTGGCGATGGTCAATGCCTACGCTGCCGATCCCCTCGTGGGAGGGGTCAGCTTACCCCCAGAGGTGCTCGAATCGCTCGGTGATCGACTGGCACGGCACCCGACGACCGTGGCCTGGCTCGCCTGGGAGAAATCGGGCCCAGTTGGGGTGCTCGTTGGCTTCTTCGGCTTTAGTACCTTTGCCGGGCTGCCGCTGCTGAATCTCCACGATCTGGCCGTGGTTGCCAGCCATCGGGGGCGCGGGATCGGTCGGCGCCTACTCGGCATTGCCGAGACTTACGCCCGCGAGCAAGGTTGCTGCGCACTGACACTCGAAGTCCGGGGCGACAACGTCGCGGCGCAGCGTCTCTATCGCCAAATGGGCTTTGACGTGGCCGAGCGGATCGATCCGCCAACGAGCTTCGCTTTCGGCAAGAAGCACTTGCGTTAGCAGCGGACCGAAGTCAATCGGCGACGCCGACGCAGTAGGGCCACAAATCCTAGCGCCGTTGCCCCCAAGGCCCAAGTGGCGGGTTCGGGAATGATGAGCGGTAGCGAGCTGGCGATCGTCGCACCGGTGATCCCCGAACCATCGAGCACGAAGGCGATGCGATCGAAAATCGGCCCATCCTCACGCATGCCAAGGGTTAACGTGAGATCGGTATTGACATTCGAGTTGTCGATCACCCAATCGACGGTTGTGTCGCGGTAGGAAATGCCCCCAGCGGCGAGAGCAAAGTTATGCCAGTTGAGCGGATCGGTGTTCGTGTGGTCGACATCGAGGCGACCGACCCACAAGCTATCATTGTCGGCCACGGGTCGCCCTTCGGCAGGATCTTGTGGAGAAGCCGTTCGCTGCCCCGAAAGAAAGAGCCGATAGGTTCCTTCGTTTGTGAACCGCACGATATATTCCGCGTACGATTGGACCCCATCGGTCAGATCCGTGTCGACCTCGTTGGGATAAGGCTCGGGGCCACCGACCGTGGGACCAGCAAGCCACATGACCCCACTACCAAAGCCAGGATTCGGGGGTACAAACGATTTTCCGTTGATGACCGAACCGGTATTGAAGATTCGATAAACGCCACTGGTATCGGCGGTCAAACTGGCGATAAAAGCCAGTCCATTAGGGTCGGTTTGAACGAGATCGGCACTCGCTCGAGTGCCTCCGACCAACGTAAGAGCCGCAATCAATGCGGCGATTTGCGATAATTTCTTCATTAGGCTTGCTTTCCAGGTGTCAGATCGAGGTGTGGCGTCTATGTGATGTCGAAAAACCGGCGGGTTGCCGCCCGCGAGCAGCGAGTCAGAGCCCCCCAACAAGTAGAATTCCACAGCCGAGGCCTGAGGTGTCGAAAATTCAATCCGACATCTGGCAATTTGCCGTTTGCCACAGCAAAAAAGCCCCAAAAGAGCCCTAGCTCGCCACGCGCGGCGCCTCTGCTGGGGGGGTGTGCCCTAGATGCTCGTAGCCCTTGCTGGTGAGCTTGCGGCCTCGCGGGGTCCGGACGAGCAACTCGGCGCGCAACAGGAACGGCTCGACTTCGTCGGTCAGCGTGTCGGGAGCCGTGTTGAGCGTGTGGGCAACCGCCTCGACCCCCACCGGCCCGCCATGAAAGACCCGCAGGATAGTTTCCAAATACTTGCGATCTTGAGGGTCAAGCCCCAGATGATCGACCCCGAGCATGCCGAGCGCCGCGGTGGCGACCGCGCTGTGGACATTGCCATCCGCGCGGCTCGTGGCATAGTCGCGAACCCAACGCAGCCGATTGTTGGCGATGCGAGGTGTCCCGCGACTCGCCCGCGCGATTTGATGGGCCGAATCGTCGTCGAGCGACGTGCGGAGCTTACGGGCGTTTCGCACAACAATTTCGACCAACTCGTCTTGGCTATAGAAATCGAGGTGCTCGCGGATCTGAAATCGATCGCGCAAGGGGGCCGACAAGAGGCCAGTCCGTGTGGTCGCGCCGATCAGCGTGAAGGGGCGGAGGCTCATGTTGACCGTCCGGGCGTTCATCCCTTCGCCCAGTGTGATGTCGATTCGAAAGTCTTCCATCGCCGGGTACATAAACTCTTCGACGGCCTTCGGCAGTCGATGGATCTCGTCGATGAACAGCACCGAACCTTGCTCGGCATTCGTAAGATAGGGGAGCAGGTCCTTGGGGGCGGCGAGGGCGGCACCGCTCGCGATTTGCAGACTCACCCCTAACTCGCGTGGAATGCAGGTGGCGAAGGTCGTCTTGCCGAGCCCCGGAGGGCCGTCGAGCAAGATGTGGCCCAGGGGTTCTCCCCGTTTGATCGCCGCGTCGACGGCGATGCGTAGCCGCTCGGCCACTTGCCGTTGACCGACCATTTCAACCATGGTCTTGGGACGCAGTGCGACATCTTCTTCAGTCCCCATCGCCTCGCGCGAGAAGCCTGGCAAACCCTCGGGCTGGGGCACGAGGTCGGAGTCATCGAATTGGCTATCGTCGCCGGTGAGGATGGTTTCGCGTGGCATGAGCGTAGAATCCGTCACAAACTGCCAGGGGAGAGAAGCGAACTGTACGGAATCATACCAGACTTCCCCCCTCGCGACCTAGCCAGCTTGGGAGAGTTCGTCGAAAACCGCCACACGCTGTTGCGCGGCGTCGAACGGGAAGGCTGTCGCTGCTGAAGCACCTTGATCCACAATGGGATTAAGAGGCGGCTTGGGTTACCATGTTCAGCGAGGTGGCGGGTGCCAGCACAAGTGGCAGGCGATCCCCACTTTGCTCCCCACCGGCACGATGAAGAAACCGTTTGAGGGACGTGTAGTAGTCGGCCGGCAACGGATCGTAGTGGCGTCCCTTCGGCATCTCGTAGAATTGCTTGATCGGACCGGGCGCCCGCTCGACGACCTGGCGAGCGAGAGCGACCGGCACCACCTCGTCCGTGGTGCGATGGCTCTGGAACACGGGACCGTAGTATTGCTCGATGCGGGCGAGGGAATCGTAGCGATCCCGCATGAACAGCCCCACCGGCAGCCAGGGATAGTTGTAGCGGGCCGCGTCGATCATCCGCGAAAATGTCGCGTCGAGCACCAAAGCCCGTGCTCCCCGTTCGGCGGCGACGGCCACGCTAACTCCCCCTCCCAAGGACCGCCCCGCCAGGATGATATCCTCCGGCAGCAGCCCGGTCCGCTCGGCAAGCCACTGTTGAGCGGCCAGCCCGTCGGAAATCAGGCCGGCCTCGGTCGGTTTCCCCTCGCTATACCCATACCCGCGATAATCGTAAACGAGCACGGTGGCATCGAGCATGGCCTGCAACCGCAGCACCGTGTTCACCTGGTCCCCAACGTGCTCGCTATTGCCATGCGAATAGAGAATGACGTGACGCGCCTTGGGGTGTGGCACGAACCAACCATGAATCTTGGTGCCATCTGCCGCATGAAACCAAACATCTTCCTTGTCGACCCAGCGACTATGCCAATTGCCACGCTTGGTGGAAGGGGCGCGGTAGATTAAAGATCGTTCGATGTAACGAATCACAAGTGACTTCTGGGGGGAGGGAGGGAAAGCGGCGCCGGGGCAGGATCGTCGGCAAGACGTTCAGCGGTGATAGCCCCATGCCGGGGGGAGAGTCTCAGCGTAATTGATGACAGCGGTATTGTCGACCGGGTAAACTGGGCGGATTGTAGGTTCGCCATTCATCCTCGATGGGAAGTTCCAATCCAGCCCAACGTAGCGAAGCAAAACCAAATCCACAACACATTTCTGCGGTTATCCGCCTACTTGGGCGGGTGATCTCCTCTCAACTCTAGTCGGCATTTTCTTCCATTCTTAGCTAGCATCGTTCGAGTATTGCCCGGAATACTACCGAAATTGTAGTCAAGATGCTGGCAAAGTCGCCGAAGCCATTTCGCCCCTTCTCCCACTCACGCCCTCCCCCCCAAGAGACTAGCGCAATGCCGCAAAGGCAACTTCACCTAGGCTATCTCTTTCCCTGCCTCGACACCGGCGGTGGTGTGAAAGGGCTCCAGCAGGTCGTCGCGCGGCAACTCGAATGGGCCACCGTCACTGTGGCCGCCAAATCGGATGTCGAAGGCCCTCGGCAGCAGGACTACCAGCAGATGGGGGCTTCCACACCCCGCAATCTCCAGGACGAGCAGGTCAGAACCCGCTGGCTCGAAGAAACCAGGCCCGATGTGGTGATTGTCCACCGTACGGGAAACACCAACCCGGTCGACACCGCGATCCTCGCGGATCTCCGTCGTTCGGGGGTCCGTTGCTTCGAGATCAATATCTTTGCCCGCCATGATCCCACCACCGACGACATGTGGGAGGGCCACTTCCATGTTTCTCGCTGGAGTACGCTGAAGTACACCGAGCGTGCCGGGCTCCCGAGCCCCCCCCTCGTCGGCCACCAGCCGCTGGGATACGGCAGCGAACCATGGGACCCGTTCACCCCCGAGGAACGCCTCGCGGCCCGCCAGGCATTGGGCATCCCGCCGGATGCCTTTGTCGCTGCGCGACTCCTGCGTCCCGATCTTCGCAAGTGGGATCCCCTACCGGTGCTTGCCATGAAGCACGTGGTCCGCAAGGTCCCGCAGGCACTACTCCTCGTGCGTGAAGCCCCCGCCGCCAACCACGGCTGGATCGCAGGTCAACTGGGGCGCCACGCCCTCAGCCTGCCCATGACCCAGGGCCATGCGGAATTTCGCCAAACACTTGCCGCCTCCGACTGCCTGCTCAATTACTCTGGCATCGGTGAAAGCTTCGGCGTGGCCATTGTCGAGGGAATGGCGGCCGGGTTGCCGGTGCTGACCAACTCTCAACCCCAGCTCGACAACGCCCAAGTGGAACATTGTCAGCACGACGTCACAGGTCTCGTGGCGAATACCATCACAGGGCTTGCCTCGGCCCTCGAGCGGCTCGCGCGAGATGCCGACCTTCGTGCGAGGTTAGGAGAAAACGGGCGCCGCTACGCGACCGATTGTTTCAGTGCCCAGCGGGTGGAAGAGCGGCTGAGGCGATTTGTGCGGCAGCGGCTGATCGATGCGGGCGATCCCCGGTTCGAACTGATCCCGCCCCCCACCGACGACCACGATCCCTACGACATCACGCCGGCATGGGTGACGCAATTCCGTGCGGCCGAAGCGGCGCCACATGAGCAGGGGGTCTCCGACTCCTCAGTCGATCGGCTGGCGCTGGCGACGATTCGCCTGCGCAACCGACTTGGCCACGCCGCGCAACTGGGTTGGGGAAAGGCTGCGAAAGTGGTCCTCAAGCGAATCGCCAGGGGCCGTTTGGGGCGATAGTCTCAGCCCGCCGGGGCGGCGGGAAGGGGCCGAGGCATATCGGTCTGGAGTTCGCCCACGCCTGCCCCTGACTCGAGGTGCAGGGTATCGAGGAACCGCTGTAGCGCTTGGTAGTAGTGAAGCGGCATGGCGTCGTTGTGCCCCCCGTCGTAGGTCAGAAATTCCTTGCGTGGGCCAGGAATCGCCTCGAATAGTCGCCTTGCCTCCGACAACGTCACCAACGTATCGTTGACGCCGTGGCTTTGCAGCACCGGCCCGCCGTACGACTCGATGCGCGAGAGCGAGTCCCAGCGGTTGCGCATCAAGAGCCGCACGGGGAGGTAGGGCTTGAGTTGGGCTGCCGTGTCGACCATCCGGGCAAAGGTGCTTTGCAGCACGAGCGCCTTGGCTCCCAGCTCCTCTGCCGACGAAATCGCCACCCCCCCTCCCAGCGAGCGGCCGATGAGGATCACCTCGCTCGTCGTAACCCCAGCACGATCGGCGACCCATTGATGGGCCGCCCGGCCATCGGCAATCAGTTGCGTCTCGAATGGCTTGCCTTGGCTCTTGCCATAGCCGCGGTAATCGAACACGAAGACAGTCGCCGCGAGGTTCTGTCGCAGTTGGTCGAGTTCGGGGGCGCAATGGGCCACATGCTCGCCATTCCCGTGGCAATAGAGGATCACATGCCGCGGGTTGGGGTGTTCCAGCAGCCACCCATGGAGCCGGGTCCCATCGGCGCTGGCGAACCACACATCCTCATGGGCGAGCTGCGCGGCGGTCCAATCGCCCCACGCGTCCGACGGGGCGGGATAGACCATCCAGGTTTCGAGAAACGTGACGAACAAGACCAGCAACAGATAGGCAATCAGGGCGAAGCGAGTCCAGCGGAGGATTCCGCGGTACCACATGGTACGGTCCTTAGGCCGAGAAGAAAAACTGCCCCACCGCCAGGCTATTGTCGCAACCTTTGGCGGGCTGACTAGCCCATCATCTTCTTCATGGCGCCAAACAGGAGCCCGATGAGGGCCGCGACCCCGCCAACGATTCGGCCAATCTTCCGGCCACTGTAAGCAGCCGAACTGCTGTGCGTCGAGCCATCGGCGTTCCGAATCACATCGATTTGCTTCCCACAGCCGCGGCACTTGTCCCCCGCCTTGAAGTTTGCCGCAGGATTTTCGTGCCTGCATCTCGCGCAGATAAAGACTTGTTGGCGGACAGGTTGCGAGTAGTAATTCGATTGATCGTGCTCATCGTCCCAATTCTGTTGGGACCGCGGCCGATGCCCTCCCGCCCAGGAGGGACGTCCGGGGTCCTCGCTGGCTGCGGCCGGATAACGCGGCTCAGGGAATGTTGGTTCGTAGGAGGGGCCTGATGGAGCGGGCTGTTCATCTGCCGGGGGAGTCGGAGGAGGATTCTGTGCCAGCCGCTCCGCCAGCTCGCGCCGCTTGCGGAGCAACTCCGCAATCCGCTCGTCCTGTGCCATTTCCTCGGAAGATCGGGACGAGGGCGTCTCCCCCTGCGCGATGGCTATCCCCTCCTGCTGGGCCTGTTGCTGCGATTGAACGAACTGCTGGTCTCCCTCCGACAAGTCGGAAATCGGCACTCGGTGCTCTTTATTGCGAAACAGAAGGACGACTTTATCCCCTTCGACACCCCGGAACTCGGCCTCGATCGTCTTGCCGTTCTTGTCGGTCCATTTCCGCGATGTCGTTCCGCCAGCCGGGGCCGGGGAGGTAATGCCGCTAGGGCCGGCTACCACCGAAACCTTCGCTACCAGCGTCTGGTCGTCGGCATTGAGTTGGGCCACGGTCAACTGGATCGTCTCCGATCGCACTTCGAGCGTGAGCATGTCCCCCTCGATGTCTTGTAGGCGGGCCCGATGAGAAGTTCCATCCAGCAGCCGCCACTCTCGCATCTTCTTGAGTTCTTCGGCGGCACCGATCCAATCGCGGTCGGCCTGCGTGAGCTGGCCAAGGGGGACGCGAATCACCTTGCCATCCTGATTCAACAACGCCATCGTTGGCGTCGAACGGATGAACCTGGCCGTGATCGACTTTCCCTCGGTGTTGGTCCATTTCCGTTCGAGCCAATCGGCGCGAGCATTGGCTGCCGTCAGTAGCGACAACGAAAAGCCCACCAAGAGTATCAGCCAGTGCGCGCGATGCATGGCTCAAGCTCCTCAACCACCAGACGAATGAGAAGAAAAGTGGGCGCGGATCGCCCCCCAACATTATTCTCCCGAGTATAACGCGGCTTGTCGCAAGCGCGAACCGGTTTTTTTCGAAAACAAGTCAAACCGGCAAAATCGGCCTATGGGGAAGTCTGGCGACTGGAATAGATCGCGAGGAGCAATTCCTCGACGTCCTTGTACTTCTTTTTCTGCGAAAATGCGTTGTCGAGCAATCTTCTAGAGTCCGATTCGCTGTGCCCCAGGGCCCGGAGGGTTTCGAAAGCCTCGCTTGCCAGGTCGCGTTCACCCGCAGCCAGGGGGGGCCCCTCGCGACTGATGAGGAGCGCGAATTTGGGGACTTTTCGCCGCAATTTGGCAATAATCCGCTCGGCCATCGCGGGTCCGATGCCTGGCAGCGCCGCCAGCCCCTTGGGGTCCTGGTCCTCGATCAGCGCGGCGACTTCTTGAACCGGCCGGACCATGGCGCGGAGGGCTTTCTTCACGCCGACTCCATCGACCTGACAAAAGAGCTCGAAGAACTCGCGTTCCAGCCCCGTGGTGAATCCCACCAGCCGTGGTGTCAGCCGCCCGCGCGACGGGTCTCCCTCCAGGTACTCGAGCGTATGGAGGGAAATTTCCCGTTGGAGCTCCCCCTGCAACTGGCGGCGGGTGAACTCCGGAATGAGAACCTCGTACTCGAAGTGTCCGGCGGCCAGAGTGGCCGTTTCCAATGCAAGACCGACCAGTCGGCCAGAGATTTTCGTGATCATGACGTTGCCAATCGCAGGAAAGGTTCTTATTTCGCGAGTTTCAGCCCTTGGTCCGCTCGACCGCCTGCCGCGACCCATCGAGGTACCAGCAAGAGAGGGCGATCGCCAACGCGTCGGCCACGTCGGGCGGGTTAGGAGGCGAAGTCAGATGAAGCTCGGCGGCGACCACTCTTTGCATTTGTGACTTCGGCGCGCGGCCATTGCCGGTGAGGATTTTTTTGATTCGCGTGGCGGCAAAGTGGCGTACTTCGACTCCCGCAAGCTCCGCCGCCAGGATGATGGCCCCCCGGGCATGACCCATCAAGATCGCCGTCCGGGGTCGCTCGTAGTGAGAGTAAAGCTCTTCGATCGCAAGCACCGCGGGGCTGTGGGTTTCAATCACCTCGACGACACCGCGATAGACCTCCGCCACGCGACGGGGCAGGGTGCCACGCCCCCCGCGAACCACCCCCCCTTCGACGAGTCGAATCCCACTGGTGTCGGCGTCGATGAGCCCATAACCGGTGATATTGAGTCCGGGATCGATGCCGAGGATGCGCATGGTCTACCCGGTCCGGGTCCACTCCGTTCCACCGGGACGATCTTCCAAAGTGATCCCGACGTCGGCCAGCCGGTTTCGCACGGCGTCGGCGGTGGCGAAGTCCTTGTTGGCACGCGACGACTGTCGCAGTTGAATCAGCATGTTCACGACTCCGTCGAGCGCTTCGTCCCCTCCGCCCGACCATTCCGTTCCCAACGTGCGGTCCTCGAGCACGATGCCCGTGGGGCCAAGCCCTTCGCGAATAGCGTCGGCTACCGCAAAATTCTTCGCCTGGCGGGCTTCGGCCCGCAGGGCAATCACCAGCTTCATCACGCTATCGAGCAGGTCGTCAGAGGCCTCCTGAGCAGGGGGGACACGGAACAGTCCGAGCACTGAGGAAAGCTCCTTGAGTGTCGTCACCAGTTGGGTCAGGGTGTCGATCTTGTCGGGGGAGCCGGCAGCGTCCTCGAGTTTCTCGTCGTCGCAGAATTCATTGATGACCTTGGCCAGTTCGAAGAGTTCGGCAATGGCTCCGCCCGTATTGAAATCGTCGTCCATCGCCTCGAGGAACCCGGCTTGAAGTCGGGCGGCTGTGGCGAGCACAGGGGGCTCATCCGCGGGCGTTTGGATTTCCGCACGGCGACTGGAGACCTCGAGTGCATAAAAGTCGCATTTCGTGACGCGCGCGAAGCGTTTGAACAACCGGTAGAATCTCTCGAGCCCGATCGCCGCTTCTTCGATCGCCTCCTCGCTGAAGAGGACCGTGCTGCGGTAGTGGGTTCGCAACAGGAAGAAGCGGATTCGCTCCCCTCCTTGCTTGCCAATGAGCTGTTGCAGTCCTCCAGCCCCCTTCGACCGACTCATCTTGCCCCCATCGTCGACGGCGGCCCGGTCCGATTTGCCACCGATCTTTCCCGCGGCCGAATCCTTGCGCAACAGTCCATTGTGGGCCCAATAGCGAACCATCGGCTTGCCGTGGCAGCACTCGCTCTGGGCGATTTCGTTCTCATGATGGGGAAACACGAGGTCGAGCCCCCCGCCATGAATATCGAACGTCTCGCCAAGCAGTTTCTTGCTCATCGCCGAGCACTCGATGTGCCAGCCAGGACGTCCCTTGCCCCACGGACTCTCCCAGCTCGGCTCACCCGGCTTGGCACTCTTCCAAAGGGCAAAGTCGGCCGCGTTTCGCTTGCGTGCCGCAGCGCCACCTCCTTCGCCCTGCATCGATTCGAGCGAGCGATTCGAAAGCTTGCCATAGTCGCGATCCTTGCCGACGTCGAAGTAAACATCCCCCTGCGACTCATAAGCGAAGCCCCGCGCCACGAGATCCGCGACAAACTGTATGATCTCTGGCATGCAGTCGGTCGCCCGCGGGAAACTACTGATCTGGTCGACACCCAAGGCCGCCAGATTGCGCTTGTAATCGGCGATATTCTCCTCCGCCACTGCGAGCATCGTGATCCCGCGCTCGTTGGCCTTATTGATCAGCTTGTCGTCGACATCGGTAATATTGACCACCCAGTTGACGTCGTACCCGCAGTACTTGAGATAGCGGGTGATGCAATCGAAGATCACGGGCCCCACCATGTGGCCAATGTGGGCCTCCGCATACACGGTGGGCCCGCAAAGGTAAATGCCCACTTGGCCGGGCACGACCGTTTGGAACGGTTCCTTCCGCTTCGCCAGGGTGTTGTAGATGTGGAGGGTGGGATGGGGATTGGGAAGGGACATCTTGAAGAGGTCGATCGTCGTGGGCTGGTGCAGGGAAGGCCGACACAACTGCGGCGCAACGTCCACTAGAGTACGCCGATTGCCGCCATTGTGAAAAGGGTGAAATCCCCCCGGCTAGCAATCGAGTTCCGTTCCCCCTGCCTGACTCACGGGCGAAACGAGCACCACGGCCGTCGCTTCGATCACTTCCCGGCGGCCGACAGCTCCCACCCCCTCACCTGTTTTCGCCTTGAGGCCGACCGCCGAGGGGGCGACTTCCAGAATCTGGGCAATCTGGGCGCGGATCGCCTCTTTGTAGGGGCTCAGCTTCGGGGCCTCCGCCCGGACGACACAGTCGAGATTCGCCAACTGGTAGCCCGACTCGACGACTTTGGCGTAGGCCAGGTGGAGCATTTCGGCCGAATCGCGGCCCTGGTTTTCCGAGGAGGTGTTAGGAAAGAGTTCGCCAATGTCGGGGAGGGCGGCGGCACCAAGCAGGGCGTCGGTGATGGCATGCAGCAGGACATCGGCATCGCTATGCCCCACCAAATGCTGGTCGTGCGGGATGTCGACTCCCCCGAGTCGTAGTGGCCCCCCAGGGGCAAGGCGATGGCAGTCGTCACCGAGGCCGATGCGCGTCACGGAGCGTCCTGTCGCTGGGGCTTGTCCTGAGGGGAGGAAATGTCGCTTCACAATGCCTTGGGGACGGTGGTCTCGGGGACGGTGGTCTCGGGGACGGTGGTCTCGGGGACTATGGTCTCGGGACTATGGTCTCGGGACTGGCGGGAAGAGCCGCCACCTCGATCGTCACCTGCACCTCTTCGCTATGGGGACGCTCCAGTTCGACGTCGATCTGGGCCCCATTGTTTTGCACCTGGGCCACGGTCACCCTCGCTGGCGGTCCCTCCATCGCCTCGGCCTCCACCACCGGAATCTGGGCAAAGGGAGGGCAAAATCCGACGTAAAGCGTGATCCCACGCTCCCCAGCGGCGAACTCGCCACGCAGCGTGGCGTAAACGGTCTCGCTCCCGTCGGGATTGCGAAACCGCATCACTTGTTGCAGGAGGACCGCTTCCTCGTCCTGTTCCACCGGTTGCTCAAGGGGTCCACCGGCCGCATGTCCGTTCGCCCCCCCCAAGCCGATGTGCAGCGGCACCGCTGCTTCGACCTGGGGATCAGGTGTCTTGCCAGTCGATGAGGATTGTACGGACATGCTTGGTGGCCCTTCGGCAACTCATGCCCGCCGTGGCGAACTCTCGCGGCCTTCCCTCACGGTGAGGGGGACACCGCTCCTGTACCATTTCTTTAGGCGACCGACTTTGGCCGGTAGGCGTCTTACGAGGCGGCCACCAACTCTTGGGCAGCGGCGGCGAGCTTTTTGGCCATATCGGTCTTTTCCCAGGTGAATTCTGCCTCGCTGCGACCGAAGTGCCCCCCCGCGGCGGTCTTGCGATAAATGGGCCGTCGCAGATTGAGGTGCTCGATGATTCCCGCAGGGGTGAGCGTGAAGTGCTCGCGCACCAGGTCGCAGATGGCCGCGTCGTCGATGCGCCCGGTCCCTTCCGTGTCGACGCAAATGCTGACCGGCTCGGACACGCCAATCGCGTAGGCGAGTTGCACCTCGCAACGCTCGGCGAGCCCCGCAGCGACAAGGTTCTTGGCGACATACCTGGCCATGTAGGCGGCCGAGCGGTCGACCTTGGTGGGGTCTTTCCCACTGAAGGCACCGCCACCATGCCGGCCCCAGCCACCATAGGTGTCGACGATGATCTTGCGACCGGTAAGGCCACAGTCGCCATGGGGGCCACCGACAACAAAGCGGCCGGTGGGATTGATGTGATAGGTGATGTCGTCGTTGGCCCATTCGCCCAGCGATGGCTTGACGACTTTTTCAATCACAAACTTACGGATCTCGTCGTTGGTCACGTCGTCGGCGTGCTGGGTCGAAACGACGACCGTGTCGACGCGGATCGGCGTATTGTCTTCATACTCAACCGTCACCTGGCTCTTGCTGTCGGGACGCAGCCAACTGACCTCGCCATTCTTGCGGGCTTCGGTCAGCCGATTGAGGATGCGATGCGACAGGGCGATCGGCAGCGGCATCAGCTCTTCGGTGTCGTTGCAGGCATAGCCGAACATCAGGCCCTGGTCGCCAGCGCCAATGTCCTTGCCCTTCGTCTCGTCGCTGTTGACCCCCATCGCAATGTCGGGACTCTGCTCGTGCAGGGCCACCATCACCGCGCAGTGATCGGCGCTGATGCCCATGTCGGCCTCGGTGTAGCCGACATCCCGGACCACGTCGCGGACGACTTGCTGCATATCGACGGTCGCGTTGGTGGTGACCTCTCCCGCGATCACAACGAGCCCCGTGGTGACCATGGTCTCACAGGCCACACGGCTATGGGGGTCCTGCGCGAAGAGCGCGTCGAGAACCCCATCGGAAATCTGGTCGGCGAGCTTATCGGGATGCCCCATGCTAACCGCTTCGCTGGTGAACAAGTACTTAACGCCGGCCACGGACGAATCTCCTCACGTGAAAACTTAAAAATAGCTGCGCGACAGCAGCACCATAGTATAAAGTGGCCTTGCCAGCCCGAAAAGCCTTGTCAGTGCCATCAGGCCCTTTTTCGTCCAGGATTTCTTTCCCCTAGCCAACGCCTGACGAGGCTCGGATAATCGTCGTCCCCCCGGTCAACATTCGTCCCAAACGCCAACCCCTCCCAATCCGATGCAACGCGCTCATCTCCAGCGGTCACTGCAGGCCCACAATCAGCAGCATCTGCTGCAATTCTGGGATGAACTGACCTCGACCCAGCGCGAGCGGCTCGTCCGCCAGATCGAACGGGTCGATTTCGACCAGATCGCTGCCCTATTCCGTGGGAATGGGTCGACTGTCGATTGGGATACCGTGGCACGGCAGGCGGAGCCGCCGGTCGCCATGCGCCTGGCCGATCGTCAGGCGGGGCCCTCCTCGCCACAAGAGCACAGCCCAGCAAATGCAAGGGCCGCCGGACGCGAAGCCCTGGCCGCGGGCAAGATCGGTATCCTGCTGGTGGCCGGAGGACAGGGGAGTCGGCTCGGTTTCCATCACCCCAAGGGAATGTTCCCGATCGGCCCGATATCGCAAGCCAGTTTGCTCGAGATCCACTTGCGGAAAGCCCTCGGGTTGGCCAAGAAATATGGCCGACCGATGCCGGTCTACATGATGACCAGCCCAATCACCCACGACGACCAGATCGCGTTCCTGGCGTCCCACGATCGTTTCGGTCTCTCCCCGGACGACCTCGTGGTCTTCTGTCAGGGGACGATGCCGGCGGTCGACGCAACCACGGGACAGCTTCTATTGGCCGAGAAAGGGGAACTCTTTCTCAGCCCCGATGGCCACGGCGGCACCGTCGCCGCGCTGGCCGCGAGTGGTGCGTTCGATCACATGCGCCAGCGCGGCATCGAGCACCTGTTCTACTTCCAGGTCGACAATCCGTTGGCCCCCGTGTGCGACCCCGAGTTCGTCGGTTACCACTTGTTGGCACAGTCGGACCTCACGTCGCTGGCGATCGCCAAGCAAACCCCCGAGGACAAGCTGGGGAACTTCGTGATGGTCGACGGGCGGATGCAAGTCATCGAGTACAGCGACTTTCCCAACGATGTGGCGATCCAGCGCGAGCCGAATGGCACACTGCGTTTCTGGGCCGGAAGCATCGCCATCCACATGTTCGGCTTCGAATTCCTCCACAGGATGGAGCAGTACAAAGACGCGCTCCCCTTCCATATCGCCCACAAAAAGGTCCCCCACGTTGGCCCGAGCGGCGAACTCGTCGACCCCGACACCCCCAACGCACTGAAGTTCGAACGGTTTATTTTCGACCTGCTCCCCTTGGCCGAGCGTCCCCTGGTGGTGGAATGGGAGGAAGCCGACTGCTTCGCCCCGCTGAAGAATGCCTCTGGTGCCCCGAAAGACACGCCGGAATATGTCCAACGGTTCATGGTCGACCAGCACCGTCGCTGGCTAACCGCGGCTGGCGCCCAGGTGGCACCCGATGCCGTGGTGGAAATCGATCCTCGGCTTGCCGTCGATGCCGAGGAAGTGGCGCGCCTCATCAAGCCGGGACAGGAGTTTCACGGCGAGGTCTACCTTCAAGCCTGATGTCGGCGTGACCCCTGGAGGAAGCGATGGCTCTCGAAGTCGAACAGAAATTTCGCGTGACGGACGAGGCTCGGTTGCGCGCATCGATCGCCCAACTCCAGCCGGCCCCGCTGGGAAGCAAGGTTCAACGGGACGTCTATTACAACCACCCGGCACGCGACTTCGCCCAAACCGACGAAGCCCTGCGTCTGCGGACGGTGGGCGATGCAGCGGTCATCACTTACAAGGGGCCAAGGCTCGCCGGTCCTACGAAGACGCGCCGCGAGATTGAACTCCCGCTCACGTCGATCACCGATTGGGAAGAATTGCTGGAGGCACTCGGTTTCCTGCGGACTGCCGCGGTCATTAAGGAGCGCGAGGCGTGGGAGCTGATGTGCGACGGTTTCCGCACCGAAATCTGCTGCGACCGTGTAGAGGGGCTGGGAACGTTTGCCGAAATCGAGGTCGTTGCGTCCCTGGAGCAACTTGCCCCTGCGCAAAAAATCGTGACGGCTCTTGCGGACGAGCTCGGCCTCCACCAACCTGAGAGCCGTAGCTATCTTGAGATGGTGCTTGCCAAATCGTCCCAATGAAATGGCCAGTAAACCAAACCTCTACTCCGCACCAAAACTCCATCGCACTCTCCCCCACCCATGCGGCCCCCCTCCGAAAACTCCCCGGCCGCGACCGACAACTCCCCCCTATCGAGTGAAGGAGAGCAGCTCAAGATCGAAGGAGCCAACTTTCTGTGGTTGGTCGTCCATCATGTCTTCTTGAGGGTCGGCTGGATCTTCAAGACCGAGAGTGTCGTGATGCCGATCTTCATGGAGCGAATCGGCGGCGGACCCATTCTGCAAGGCTGCCTGATCGTCTTCAATCGGCTCGGGTTCAGCATCCCGCCGGTGCTCTTCTCGCGCCGGCTCAGCGTGATGCCGCGCAAGAAGTGGGCGCTCGCCGCCTGTAGCCTCGGGATGGGGGTGATGTTCGCCCTGCTCGCACTCCTCTGGGCCAGCGGTTGGTGGGTAACCCCGAATGGAGAACCCGCCTGGTGGATGAAGTGGGTCTTCATGGCCTGTTACGGCGTCTTCTTCGCCCTGACCGGCATGAACCAACTCGCCTCCCACGCCCTCCACGGCAAGCTGGTGCGCGTCAACCGCCGGGGGTGGCTCTTCACCTCGACGGCACTCGTCGGCACCCCCATCGCCATCCTCTCCGCCTGGTGGCTGATGCCCCATTGGCTTGGACAGGGGCGCGGTGCCTTCGACCTGCTGTTCGCCTTCACCGCGGCGATGTTTGCCTTGTCGGCCGTCACGTGTTTGTTGCTGAAGGAGGAGGCCGACAACTTCCAGCAACAACGGGCTCGCCCTACCGACTACTTTCGCCTCGCCTGGCAAGCGCTCCACCGCGACGCCAACTGCCGGCGACTGGCACTGTTGGCAGCCCTCTTCAGTACGACGTTCATGCTCTTTCCCCATTATCAACGGGTCGTCCGCGGGACTGGACCTCTCGACCTCACCCAAATGACCTTGTGGGTCTGCGCCCAGAATGCGGCAACCGCGCTCTTCAGCCTCATCACGGGGCCGTTGTCCGATCGCTATGGCAACCGGGTCGCCCTCCACATCACGATGGCGGGGGCGATGTCGGCTCCCCTGCTGGGAATCGCGATCCTGCTAGGAGACGCGACCTGGCACAACGATTTGGCCTGGCTGGTCTTTGTTCCGCTGGGATTTACCCCAGTCACTATCCGGCTACTGCTCGACTACGCCCTCGAAATTGCCCCACGCCACGACCACCCGCGCTACGTGAGCGCGGTGGGACTTTGTCTGGCCGTGCCGGTCTTCGTCGGGGCACCGCTGATGGGGTTACTGATCCGGCTCACAGGCTACCTGCCAGCCATGCTGCTCGGCCTCGTCCTGCTTTCCGGGGCGCTCGTCCAGTCGTTCCGGATCACCGAACCACGCCATGCCCACGCGAAATAGGGCCCCTCCAGGAACCGGTTCATCCCGCTTGTGGAGCATTTGGGATTGGGGATTTGCTGATTTGGGAATTGGCAACTCGGGCGGTATCTCCTGCCTATAGGTTTTAGCGTAACGATGGGACACGGATAAACACTGGTCCGGCGGATCACCACGGATCAGAAGGTGCCGATCGTGAACCGTTTTCTGCGAGGCGCTTTCTGATCTGTGGTGATCCGAACGATCCGCTTCCATCCGTGGCCTATTCGTTACACGGGCACTCCGAGGACTCGCGCCGCGTGGCGCATTCTGATCCGTGGAATCCTGCCGAATCCTGAGAATCCCCGTCCTATTCTTCCTGCTCAATAAGCCTCGGAACTCACCCCCGAGCAGGCGGTAATTGGCGTTCGCGCCGTCGGCCAATTCTGCCATACTCCGCCACCCCAGTTTACCTAACTTGTGGCAATGGACATTGCGATGCGCATCTTCTTCTCCGTGGGCGAACCGAGCGGCGACCTGCATGGGGCGAACTTGATTCACGCCCTCCGGCAGCTCCACCCCGAGGTCGAGTGCGTCGGGCTTGGTGGCCCCCGAATGGCCTCCGCGGGCTGCAAACTCCATCACGACCTCACCCAACTCGCCATCATGTGGTTTGGTCGCGCGCTGCTTCACCTGCCCGAGTTCTTGCGCTATGCCCGCGAGGCAGAGGAGTATTTCCGCCGCGAACGCCCCGATGCCGTGGTCCTCGTCGACTATCCCGGCTTCAACTGGCATATCGCAAAGCGAGCGAAGCGGCAGGGGATTCCCGTGTTTTATTATGGCACTCCCCAGCTTTGGGCCTGGGCGGGTTGGCGAATCAAGAAAATGCGCCGCACCGTCGATCACGCCCTCTGTAAACTTCCCTTCGAAGAGGGATGGTATCGCGATCGGGGGGTCAACGCGACCTACATCGGGCATCCCTACTTCGACGAACTACGGGGGCGAACGCTCGACGAACAGTTTGTCGCCACTTGGGAGGACCCCGCGCGCCCCCTGGTCACCATACTCCCCGGTTCGAGGACCCAGGAAGTCAAAGGGAACCTCCACTGGCTGTTGAGCGCCGCCCGGCAGGTACGCGAACAGGTTCCCAACGTGCGGTTTGCGATCGCCTCGTTCAAACCGAGCCAGGCGGAGTATGCCCGGCAGCTTGTCGCCGAAAGTGGCCTGCCGATCGACGTCCACGTGGGAAAAACGCCCGAACTCATCGCCGCCGCCACCTGCACGATGGCTGTCTCGGGATCGGTGTCGCTGGAACTCCTCTTCCACGCCAAACCGAGCGTCATTCTCTACCATGTCTCCCCATTTGCCTTTCGCGTCCAACAATGGTTCCGCAAGGTACGGTACATCACCCTGGTCAATCTGTTGACAGCCAACGATCCCTTCGCCGATGGTGCGGGGCTGTACGATCCCCACGACCCGATCGACTCCCATGTCCTGATGCCAGAATACCTCACTTGCGTCGATCGCTCTGGCGACCTCGCCAGGCATGTCGTCCACTGGTTGACCGATCCCGAGTCGCGGCGGGAGCGCGTCGCCCAGCTCGAAAGACTCCGCGATCAGGTGGGGGAGGGGGGGGCCTCGGTACGTGCCGCGCGGTATCTGTCGTACCAACTCGGTGCCAGCCAGGCGAATTCGCTCAGCGCTGCCTGATGTGACGCAGAGGGTGCCTGGCCATCCGTCGCGCCGCGACGGCCTACTGGTCTGATCCCACCCGGGGGTAGAATCCTTGTTTGGCGGATCAGGCTACTCTTCACCCCTTAAGGACGAGACCGTGCTGCTTAGCGAACCAGCTCCTTCCCAAGGCGACCTGCATTTCGAAATCGGGGACATCCCGGTCCGGATCCATCCCTTCTTCTGGGTGACGGGATTAATCACAGGGTTAGCCGGCGCGCAGGGGGAACCACGGCAGGTCTTGCTGTGGATCGCCGTGGTCTTCGTCTCGATTCTGATTCACGAGCTAGGCCACGCCCTGCTCCAACGCTACTACGGGGAGCGGCCCCGCATCGTCCTTTACAGCTTTGGAGGGCTCGCCATCGGCAGCGGCTCGCGTGGTCCTCTCGAACAAATCCTGATTAGTCTCGCGGGACCGGGAGCCGGCTTTCTGTTGGCGGGACTCCTACTGGGCCTCATGGCGCTGTCCGGAGTTCAAATTGGCTTTGTCCCCGCCTGGTCCGAAGCCGAAATCACCTCGCCGAGTCTCAATCTCCTGCTGGGCAGGCTCTGGTTCGATGGGATTTCCAATTGGTGGGGGGCGCGTGCCATTCACATGCTGCTCTACGTCAATTTGCTGTGGGGATTGGTCAACCTGCTGCCGATTTACCCCCTCGATGGTGGCCGGGTCAGTCGCGAGGTATTCACCATGGCTTCGCCCCCCCGGCAGGGGATTGTCCAGTCGCTCTGGCTCTCGATCATTTGCGCTGTGGGGCTCGGTCTGGCGATCGCCATCAAGCTGGGGCCTTCCGCCGCCGCGCTGTGGACCCTCGCCCTCTTTGGTTATCTGGCCTATTCGAACTACCAGACACTCGAGGCCTACACGGGTCGAGGTCCTTCGCGAGGTTGGTAAGAGTTTTGTTGTGCCGGCAACGACCAATTTCGCCATGCGAAGGCCGACAATTTTACCCATCTTTCCAAAACGCGACCTCGGTTGGCA
Source organism: uncultured Planctomycetaceae bacterium (assembly GCA_964650265.1). GTDB lineage: Bacteria > Planctomycetota > Planctomycetia > Pirellulales > Lacipirellulaceae > CAZYQQ01. The sequence continues at coordinate 33,505 of CAZYQQ010000002.1, read as the reverse complement.
GTTTTGCGACCAACACCAGTCGTTCCAGGCCCGCGTGGCAAACACTTTTAATGTTGTCCGATCGGACTTCTAGCGCGGTGGGTGAGGCGGTGCCGAATGATGATGCGTTTGCAAAACAATGTCCCCGACAACGTCACTTGCTCACTAGTCGCGAGTTTCGGATCCGACGAGAGTTGTTCGTTGTTTTCCTCGTCAAGGTTGCCTAGGAAGGCCATTTGCCCCTTGGTTGGAAAAAAATTTGCAAGAAATTTTCAACGACTTTGCGGGTCCAGTTCCAACACCTTTCCAGCCCGGCTCACTAACGTTTGGTATCTCATCGAAAGACGAATCAAACTCTCTTCGCGATGCCAGTTTTTCCTTGGGACGTGGCCGCAACAAAATCGCCTTTGGAATACGTACGTTAGCGATTGGCGTTCCAGCCTGCTTGTCGCCAACTCCAGCGGCGATTGCGCACACCTCCCGATGGGATGCAAAAATCACTGAAAAAACAGGGAGTTGCGGATCTCTCCCTCGCAACTTTGCCGATCCCCCATGCCATCGAGTGATGTTGAGTGCATCACTTCCCACTCGATTCGAAGTCGCGTCGAAACGGCGAACTCCCCAACCTCACGCGCGAGTTGTGATGTCACTCGGCATGCAATCGAGCGAAGTTGCCAACGTCCCGCGACCTCGTTGGGCAAGCGCGGATCGCGACTGCCGAACGTGATGAACCCGCGTTGGGATATGCGCTGGGGAGAGATTTTTTGTATTGACACGTGTTGCACATTGCGCGGGATTTCGTACAACTACCACAAAGGAGTCGGGAGTAAGTCACGTTGATCGCTTCAAGTTGGCGAAGGATGTTACCGGACTTGAATCGAAAACATGGTTCGCTCCCAAGGATCGCCCTGGAAGGACGACCCGATTCCGACAAGGGCGTGTCGATTACGGCGATCGTGGTTGGATCGCTGGGCACGTGCCAAGACTTGTTAATGGAGGAATGATTGTGGCCAAAAAGAAGAAGGCTGCCAAAAAGAAGGCAGCCGGCGGCGCGAAGAAGGTAGCCAAGAAGAAGGGTACCAAGAAAAAGGGCACCAAGAAGAAGGGTGCCAAGAAGAAGGCCGCTAAGAAGAAAACGGCCAAGAAGAAGGGTGCCAAAAAGAAGGGCGCCAAGAAGAAGGCCGCTAAGAAGAAAACGGCCAAGAAGAAGGGTGCCAAAAAGAAGGGCGCCAAGAAGAAGACGTCCAAAAAGAAGGCCGCCGCAGGCTGAGGGAGAACATCCCTCGCTCCAGTAGCGTCTTCTCCTGTCCCCCGCGGTCAGGCCTGAAGTAACAAGAAAGAGCCGTTCGGAACACTCCTGCAGGGTTCCGAACGGCTCTATTGATTTCCCCAGCCGTGATTTCCCCAGCCGGCCTTGCCCTACAGGCTGTTCAAAGGATGGGCAGGTTCGTGGCCGCGGGCACCCCTCCCCGCTGTTCGACGATCTGACGCACCATCTGGCGGGCGATCGTCTCAAAGTATCGGCCGGTCTCGGCATCCGTCAGGTTTTCGTCGGTCTGGCCCGTGTCACCACGCTCGCGGATGCCAATCTGGATAGGAACCTCTCCGAGGAAGGGGACGTCGAGTTCGACCGCTTTCTCACGGGCCCCCCCCGAGCCGAAGATGTCGTAGCGCTTGCCATTGTCGGGGCAAAGAAAGTAGCTCATGTTCTCGACCATGCCCAGCACCGGAATGTGAACCTTCCGGAACATGGCGATCGCCTTGACGGCGTCGAGTAGCGCCACCTCTTGAGGTGTGCAGACCACCACGGCGCCGGTTAAAGGCAGAAGTTGCGACAGGGTCAGCGCGATATCCCCCGTTCCGGGGGGCATGTCGATGACCAGATAGTCGAGTTCGCCCCAATCGGTATCGCGAAGAAACTGCGTGATCGCCCCGTGAAGCATCGGGCCCCGCCAGACGACGGCATCGCCAGCCGCGACGACAAAGCCCATGCTCATCACCGGCATGCCATCCTTCATGATCGGCTGGAGTTTGTTCTCCTCGACTTGCGGCCGTCCCGAGACCCCCAGCAATTGAGGAATGCTCGGACCATAGACGTCGGCGTCCATTAGCCCCACCTTCGCGCCAGCCCTTTTGAGGCAGAGGGCAAGCGAAGCAGCGACCGTGCTCTTGCCGACTCCCCCCTTGCCCGAGCCCACGGCGACAACACTTTTGATACGTAGTCCGAGCTGACCTAGCCGCTCGGCCGGACGGGGGTGATCGACAAACGCGACCGTCACCGCACCGACCTCGGGCACGCCCCCCTTCACCAGCTCGACACACTTTCCCCGTAAATCCTCCTGCAGCGGGGCCGACCAACTCGAGAGCCCCAGGGTGATTTGGACGTCGCTCGCTTGGATCTCGACCGACTTGAGCTGACCGGTTGCCACCACGTTGCGTCCGGTTTCCGGGTCGCTCAGACGCTCCAGGTGGTGGCGGACTTGGTCGGCTAGGGCGTCCGGGGCGGACATGGGAACTCCTCGGTGATCAATACAGGGGGGAGGGGGGGAAGCGGGCACGGGGCGAGATCGCCCCCTAAAACCTATCGCCACGATGGTGGGGTTGCCAACCCTCGGCTTCCAGCGGGAGGGGTAGACGTTCCCATGGATCGGTTTCGAGGCTCTTGAACGCCACGCGCTCCATCACTTCGAACACCTCGGCAAGCCCCCAGACGCTCGTCACGACATGGCTTGCCCCCGCCTCGTGCAGCCATTGCACCGCCGAGCCGAGTTCACTCGCCGAAAAGTCCCGTTCGGCATGCGAGACCATCGCCACCACGTGCGAAACGGAGGCCAGGGGCCAGCCTGCCGTAAGCCATGCGACCACCTCCGCCACGCGGCTTCGGGTCACTTCCACAAAGACTAACTGGCAACCCGCACGTTTCGCCGGCGGGAGGTGGGCGAGGCCATCCACCTCCTCGACGCGCAACTGCTTGCCAGGCCCCCCGTGTTGGGCCGCTCGCTTAACCGCGCCAATCCAGAGGGGCTGAGTTGCCACGAGGTAGAGTCGGGCGTCCCCCTCGTCGATCAATTCTCGCAGCGCGTGGCTCATGGCGTCGCTTGATCCTCGGCAGAGTCGATCGGCAGAAACTCGATTTCCGGTTCTTCAGGCTCCGGAGGACTGGTGGTCGCTGGCTTGGGCTGGGGAGCCACGCGCGGTGGCCGGCGCGGCGGGGGGGGATCCCCTCCCTCCAACTGTTCCAGCTTGCGATAAAGACGGGGGCGCGTGAGTGATAATAAACGTGCGGCCTCTGCCTTGTTGCCATCGGCGAGCTCCATGGCGCGCCGCACGAGGAGCCCCTCGACCGATTCGAGATATTGGTCGAGATCGATCGGCTCGACTCGCTTGCGAAGGTGCCGGGCGTGCGCCACGGCGTGACGCACAAGCGGCGGGAGATCGCCAACTTGAATCCAAGGTCCAGCCGCCTTCCCGTGGGCGGCGGCCAGCACTTCGTACAGTTCGGCGGACTCCCCCGGCCAGTCGTACAAGGCAAGGTGTTGCATCGCCTCGCTCGTGAGCCCTTCGAGTTGCTTGGAACTCTCGCGATTGAGGTGCTCGAGTTGCCATTGGGCCAGGAGGGGAAGGTCCTCGAGACGCTCGGCGATCGGCGGAACGGCGATTTCCATCGTCGCGAGCACGTGGTAGAGGAGCGGACTCAACGGCGATAAACCTTCGCGTTGATCGGGGAGCGTTGCGATAACTCTCCACTTGATGCCAGGACTAGCCAGACGCGTCGCGAGTTCTTGCTGTTGCGAATCGGAGAACCTCGCCACGTCGAGCAGCAGCAGTGTCCCTTGGCTCTGGTCGGCCATGGCCAGCGCGCGGCGCAATTCGTCAGGCAGGGCTACGGCGGTGTCGATCCGAACAAGCTCGCCACGCTGCGCCGAGGGAGTCAGGCCATAGATGGCCTCACCAACACGACGCAGGTCGGCGGCCGCCGGGCCAGTGATCAGTGTGTGTCGTCCCGCGGTGGCGGCCGCGGTCACTTGCTCCGCCGTGCGACGGATGGCCGGACTGATCCCGACAAGCGTCCCTTGGGCGTAGCGAGCCAGGTGAGTTTCGCGCCACTCCACTAGTGCGCGATGGAGTGCATCGGCGGGGGCCGCGGGGGACATCGCCGCGGCGACTTCCTGCCGTGTCATGTCGCTGGCTTGCAACACAACGAGCACTTCCCACTGGTTTTCCTCAACCGTAGGAAAGGGAATGAAATCGGCGCGGCGGTGACGGACCCCGCCTGCGCGGCCGACACACGACACGGTCCCTTGGAGACGCCCCCCGGCGAGCGCGGAGGGGGGCGGGCAGAGCCCAAGCAGACCGGCAGCCACCGGATCGGCCTCGACGCTACCGTGATAGGCTGTCTGCTTGCCGATCAATTGGTCGGCAGGGAGTTCCAACCATTGCTCCAGGGCGGTATTGCCATAAACGATGCGCCGCTCGCCATCGATCAGGTAAACGGGCAACGGGGAATTGGCCAGACGTTGCGCAAGCTGTGCGTGATGGGCCATGCGTTAAGCGGACAGTGCCGCGCGTCGGGCGTCGGGAACGAGACGGAGAAGCGAGTCGACTGCCATTTTAAGGTGAGGGCGACACGTGTGGCAAACGCCTTGCCGAGAGCATGAAGGGTCGAGCCCGATAAAAAAGCGAAACCGCGACGCCTGCCAATGGCAAACGTCGCGGTTTACGCGGTACTTCGAACTGTTCGGTTTGACGCCAGGAGTGATGTCTGTCCCCCCGAAGAGACACCACTTGCGAAGTGAGGCGACTGAGCAAGCCCCCTCAAGTCGCTGCTTCAAAACACGTCCAGATAGAAGTGTGCTCCCGTGTGGAAACGCCGGTCACTGGGATAGTAGTTGTGCCAACGCTTGTTGTAGACCGGAATTCGCATCTCAGGCGGATAGCGGTAGTAGAGGCTATCGGCACTGCGATAATACTCGTTGCCCCAGAAGTTCTGGGGATAATAGACGTAGGGATAGTGGTAAAAGCGGTTCCAATCCTGGGTCGTGTAAGTGTGCCCCCAGGCGCGGCCGTACGCTTGTTGGGCGCTTGCGGTGTCGGCCGCCATCAGCCCCGACAGCATCGCTGCACCAGCGACGACGATAGCAAAGCAGCGATGCATGTTCAGTTCCCCCCCTCAGGAATTGCCGTTGTCCGCAACCTACGGGAAGGTCGCGTGCAATAGTTATCGGAACGAGGGCGAGGCGAATTGAGAGAAAAACTGCTACAACCGTTACAAGCGGCCCCCCCCTCTTGCCGCCCCCAGGCAGACGCTCTATTCGGGCTGCGCCCCGGAGAGGAGTTCCTTCTCCCATTCGTCCATCAGCGGCCAATCGATCGCACAGGTGCCAAAATCGGCCATGTGAAGATAGCCCTCCAGCCGGTCGATCGTCCGCTGGAGGTGGGCATTCTCCTTGCGAAACACCGGGCCGTGGCTCGGCAGCAGCCACTCGACGTCGCTCGCCTGAATCCGCTTGAGCGACGCAATGAAGTCCGGGATGCTACTGCCATGGTGGGCGTCAATGACTCCCACGCAGCCGTCGCGGAAAATATTGTCTCCCGAGAGCAGGAGGTTGCCGAAGCGGAAAGAGAGCTGCCCATCCGTATGCCCAGGCGTGTGCCAGACCTCGAGGGACAAGTTCCCCACGGCGATCTTGTCCCCTTCGCCAACCTGGTGTTCCACTGTGACTGCTGGCATGTCGAGATCGATTCCCTGGGCCTCGATGGCCGCGAACGTCGAGACGCGATCTCCCGCCTCCAGGTGCCGGGCCGCGGAGGGGTGGCACGAAACGGTGGTTTTGAGAATCTGCTTGGCCTTGGCGAGTCCCTGGATGTGGTCGACATCGGCGTGCGAGGCGATCAGGGTCACGCACTTCGAGAAGGGAAAATCGAGCTGCCGAATCAGTTCGAGCACCTCATCGACGGCATCCTCGTAGCCAATATCGACCAGCGCCCAGTTGTTGTCGTCGTCGTGGATCAGGTAGACGGCGCATGTGATCCGCTGGCGGGCCTGGTGATTGAGCTCGATGATGTGAGGAAAAAGCGGTGTTCGCTGAAGCATCGTGGATTGCCCGCGGTTCCGGTCGGGGTGGTGCTGGTGTATGGTCGCAGATTTAAGGTGCGCGGATTAGCCGCCGGAGCCAGCCTCGGTTTGCGAGCAGAGGACTGGAGCCTGGCTATCCCACCTTTGGAGCGGCGACGGATTAACTTAGGGGAAGGCAATCATAGCCGCCCCGGGGCTGGTCTGACAACGACCCGATTGATCAACCGCTCCTGCAACTCGGTCTCATTAAGCGTCCTGCGGTTGTTGTGGCGTAGCGGGCTGGCACTAGCTGCGGCACCTGGGGGACGGGGGGAAAAGAAGTCAGGAATCAGGGGGCAGAAGTTGGGCAAGGGGGCAGAAGTTGGGCAATTGGTGGTACGATCGTCTCCGTCGTGAGTGGCACGTACGGGATTGAGTCGTTGTCGATTTGGGACTTGCCATTTCGAATTGGCGCCAGGGTTTTGGAATGGGATCATTTGCCCATTCCAACGTAGGGGGTTTGATAGATCGGGCCTCATGGGATGCTGGGACGCGGACGAACCCTGAGTCAACTGATCCGCGCGGATCAGAGGCATCATCACCGCATGGGATATCAATTTAGGAAAGCTGGAAAGGCTGACGTTGCATTGATTTCTTGATTTTTCCCCGCTCAGGTATTGCATCACTCCGCAAGTGTGGTAACTTCGGGGCACTCTTCTATTGTCAGCCTATATCATAGGGCCATCGTCATGGGACGGAAGCAGACCCAGCGCAAACGGCGAGAAGTCTTGGAGCGATCGACGCCTCCTCCGTCACTAATCGTGCGTCAATCGTGCGTCTTATTCGAAGTGTTCCCGCGCGGGTCTGCCAGTTCTCGCTTGTAGCCATACTTGCGGGGGGGATGGCGAGTGCCGTGACGTATCGCGCTGCAACCGCACCCGCGCCAATGCCGCTGCAAGTGAATCCAGTGCGGAGTGCCACCAAACAGATGCCGTCGATCGGCGACTTGGTGAAGATGACCGACGAGGAACTGAGCCAGCAAGATCTCGCCATGGTCAACCTGTTCTGCGCCGATGGTCTGCCAGGGGCGGAGCAGATCGATGTCAACGGATGTCTCAAGACACTCGACAATTGGGCAACGACTATCAAGCAAGAGACCGACCGCCATCTCTATCGCGTCCGTGACCCGCGATTTCGTGACGTCACCAAGGGCTCCGAGGCTTACTTTCGCGTCTCGATGCTGCTCCAGGTCCTGCAGGAGGATTTGGGGGTTCACTACAGCCAGCAGCGAACCACCGATGTCGACTTTTCCAATTCGCAAGACCTGTTCCTCCATGGTCTGATTGGGAGCAAGAACGGGGGGACCTGCGTCTCGATGCCGGTTCTCTACGTGGCGATGGGGCGGCGGCTCGGCTATCCGATGAAGCTGGCCGTGGCGAAGGCCCACGTCTACTGCCGTTGGGAAGGGAAAAACGAACAGTTCAATATCGAAGGCTCGGGGGAAGGGTTTGCGTCGTTTGACGACGACTACTACACCCAGTGGCCGCTCCCTTTGACTCCCGAGGAGATCGAATCAGGACAGTTCTTGAGAGCCCTGACGCCCCGTGAGGAACTGGCGGTCTTCCTCGCCGCGCAGGGCCACTGCTGCGAAGATACGCAAAATTGGGCCGAGGCCCATGTAGCCTACGCTCAGGCCAACTTGCTGGCGCCCGAGAACCCGATTTATGGCGGCTTCATGACCTTGGCGGTGATGAGGCGATTCGATGCCCAGATGATCGCCAATGACCAGCGTCAGCGATTATTGGAGCAGAAGAAAGGGATGCTCGAGATGACCAAGATTCAATACGATTTGCAGAGGCGGCTGGATGAACGATGGGAAAACCAGTTCCAGCCTCGCCCAGGGCATCTCGATCCACGCGAGGCGTCGACCGATGGGCTATCGATTCCCTCGCAACACATGAGGCCATTTGTCGACCCAACGGTTCCCCGCTATTGAAAGGACGCGATCATGCAACGGTTTGCGATACTCCTCAGTGTGCTCATTGGCGTGGCGTTCTGCGATACGGCGGGGGCGTATTATCATGCGCAGTTGGGGCGGTTTGTGTCGAGGGATCCGATTGGGTATCGGGGAAGTCCCTTCAATCTTTATGAGTATGTCAAGGGAAGGCCAAGTGGTTCTCTTGACCCTTCAGGACTCGGAGTCGTAGTGTGTCATTGCGAATGCAGACGTTTTCGTTGGACTATCAGCCGGCCGGACACAACCATAAACACGGGTGGCCGCGCGCACAATGCGCCGGTTAACGAGCAATGTGAACAGGCATGCGATGCACGTAGTTCATGGTCCCAACACTGCTTCAGTATTAGTTGGGATATCGCTGGTGCGAAACCTTCACGGCAACAAATTCCCGCACAAGCGGCAGGGGAGGTACTAGAAGACAGGTCATTTGGTATTGAGTTTTCCGTCGGATCATTCGGCACGCGCACCTGCGGTGGTGCGTTCCATTTTGAAGTCGATTACGGTGTGTTCTTCAACCCATTTACCGGGGAATGGGCTTCATCCGCAGATGTGCAGTTTCCGGCAGGAGGGATAGGTAGTGGCTATGGAGGCGGTATCGAGATTACCGCCGCAACCGGTAGTCCTCATGACTTGACACACGGCGATTATCTCTACGGTGAGGTCGAGCTTCCTAAATCGCCAAATTGGAAAGTTCCTGGGTCAGTAGGCTACGAGCACGGGCTCGACCCTACTGATCCTTATAGTGCAGGGACTATAGGATGGAATGTCGGTAATGACATCGGTATCCATGGTGGGCTTGGACAAGATATCCCCGGAACCCAAGCCGGCGGAAACGTATACGATTCGATCTATAACGGCGCATCAGCTGTCTGGAACGGAGTATCAGATTTTTGGGGCGGGCTGACGACTTGGGGGATGTAAGGCTGCGACTTCAACCAAAGTCTGGTGATTGGATTTTCATCATGCTTGAGTTGCTAGCCAACACTGCGAGTCGATTCCCGAATGTTCAGGATGTCCAAATGCTTGGCAAGGCCAACGATGCTTATTTCGTCTTCGTAGTCACGCTACTTCCAATCCTTGCTTTCTGGATCTGTCGGAAGTGGGCATTCCAATGCTTGAAACCTGAGGCCTCGAAACTGCGATGGTTGTCTAGACGTGACATGTGGGACCATCCGGAGCGCTACTTTACGCCCAGAGGTGTGTTCTGGTTTCGAGCATCATTTGGCTCGATAATCGTGGGGTTTGTGCTATTGGCCGTGGGATTTCTGATCTGAATGGCAAAGCCGCAATTGATGCGTTCCGCTCTGCTTCACGCACCCTACCGTACTATACATTTTCTGGCCGCGAACTCTTATGACAACGGTGACGATGATGCCTAAATCTGCCGCGATCGCTTTGATGACTTGTGTTTTTGCAATTAACGTAACTCTTGCGTTCGCAGGAGACGGCGCCAAGTCTCATGTGCTCTACCTGTCTTGCATCGAGCATTGCGTTGATGTCGATGAGAAGATTGTCCTAATTGAGACAATCGAGACCGCTCCCGCGATGGAAAGTGCGTTGCGATTGAATTATGTCGGCAGAAAAATTTTCAAGATGACGCGGGAAGCAAGCGAGGACGACAGCCCGCGGGGTAATGGAGAAAGGCGACCCCCTTTTGAGGAACTGACTGAGAGATCCGCAAACCATTTCTCTCACGGTGAGCCACTTCCCGAGGAGTCTTCGTTTCATGCTTCCAGGATTACGCGGCTGTCATTTAGTGAGCCAGGGGAGTATCACATCAAGGTGACATGGACATTGAGGGCTGACGAGAAGCGAGAAGAGATGGAGAGCAATACGCTTAAAGTGATTGTCCGAAAGGCAGATAAGAAGGGTGATAAAGATGCGGCAAAACAGTGACGTAGTGACGTAGGGTGCGTGAAGCGGAGCGGAACGCACCGATTGGGATACAGCGTCATCAGGTGCGTTTCGCTCCGCTTCACGCACCCTACCGCACTGCAACTCAGTCTCATTAAGCCTCCCCCTATCTCCTTCACGACAGGAGTATCCGCTGCCCATCGTATGCGAGTTGCATGTGAGGGGGGAGTCTCCGATTGATGGCGTCGTGATCGAGATCGTGAGCGATGTGGGTGAACAAGGTTTGACGGGGTTGCAACTTTTCGGCCACCGCGACCGCTTCGTCGAGGGTCAGATGGGTGGCGCTTGGCGTTTCGCGAAGGGCATCGAGAATGAGCACGTCGAGCCCTTCGAGCCGTGGCCAGCTCTCCGCCGGAATCGACTTCACATCGGTGCAATAGGCGACATTGCCGATGCGAAACCCCAGAACGTCGAACTCCGGCCCGTGGACGAGACGCAGGGGCGTAATCCGCTCCCCCAAGACCTCGAACGGATCGAGTCCGATGGTTTTGAGGGCGAGTTGAGGAACCGCCCCAACATGGGCCTTGGAGGCGTCGCGGAACGCGTAGTCGTACGACTGGCGGATTCGCCGTTCCACCACCGGCTCGCAATAGAGGGGCACCGGCCCCCCCAGATAGAACTGCATCAGCCGCAGGTCGTCGAGCCCGTAGAGATGGTCGGCATGGCCATGGGTGTAGGCCACGGCATGGACGATGCCGACCCCCTCGCGGAGCAACTGCTGGCGGAGGTCGGGAGAGGTGTCGATCAGCAGGTTCCCCTCGGGAAGGCCCACCAGCGCGCTCGCCCGCAGCCGGTTGTTTCGCGGGTTGTTGCTGGTGCAGACAGGGCAACCGCAGCCAATGGCCGGCACCCCCACGCTGGTCCCGGTCCCGAGCAGGATCATCTGCCCGCGGATGTCCGTCGTGGTGGGGTGGCTTGGCAACAGAGGGGCTCTTGCGGCGGGGGAATCAGCGAACGCGGGGCGAATCCCTTAGTGTAGCCAGATTGGCATGCTTCTCAACGGGCACCGGCGGCCGGCTGACGCTGGTGTCAACCGAGGTTGACCCCCTACGGAAATCGCAATAAACTTATATTGCGCACCACTTTACGTTGAATCGATTCGCGATTCCCCCTTGCCGATTCACCCCCACCGAGCCTGCTCGGCATCGAGTTTGCCTAGTGGTATCCGAAGCGCCTTGCTTTGTCCCCTTCTCCTGCCATTTTGACACATTTGATTCCCAGCGGTAGCGATCACGGCCATGGAACAGTTGGAAAGAATTTGGGAATTCCTCACGGTCGCCGTCAATGCGGTCCTGGGTAAGTTCGAACGAACAATCACCTCGCTGTTCGGCTCGGCCAACGCGCGGTTCATCAAGCAGCTCCAGCCCAAGGTCGAGGCGATCAACGCCTTGGAACCACGCTACGAGGCAATGAGCGACCAGGAGCTGCGCGACCAAACGGACAAATTCCGCCAGCGATTGGCGGCGGGTGAGACGCTCGACGACCTGCTGGTCGAGGCGTTCGCCGTCTGCCGCGAGTCGGGTAAGCGATTCCTTCGCATGCGGCACTACGATGTGCAGCTCATGGGTGGCATGATCCTGCACAGCGGCAACATTGCCGAAATGGTGACTGGTGAAGGCAAAACCCTGGTGGCGACCCTGCCCGCCTACCTCAATGCGCTCGAGGGGAAGGGGGTCCACGTCATTACGGTGAACGACTACCTGGCGCGCCGCGATATGGAGTGGATGGGACCGATCTTCACCAATCTCGGCCTCACCGTGGGCGCGATCTACTCGGGCATGGAGCCTAGCGACCGCCAGACGTCGTACGCCTGCGACATCACGTACGGCACGAACAACGAATTCGGCTTCGACTATCTCCGCGACAACATGCGCATCGCCGCGCGGGGGGACGAGCACTATCCCAAGCGCGACCAGCAGGCCCAAGGGCGGCTCAATTATGCCATCATCGACGAAGTCGACAACATCCTGATCGACGAGGCGCGGACTCCGCTCATCATCTCCGGTCCGGCGGAAGACGATGTGACCAAGTACCTCCGCGCCGACAAGGTCGCCCGCGGCCTGAAGAAGGACATCCACTTCGAGGTCAAGGAAAAAGAACACAACGTCAGCCTCACCGACGAAGGGGTTCGCGAGGCGGAGCGACTCGCCGGCGTCGAAAGCTTCTACACGGCTGGCAACATGCAGTGGCCCCACCTGATCGACAACTCGCTCAAGGCCCACTACCTCTACAAGCGCGACGTCAACTACGTCATCCAGGAAGGCAAGATCATCATCGTCGATGAGTTCACCGGTCGATTGATGGAAGGGCGCCAATGGAGCGATGGCCTCCATCAGGCGGTCGAAGCCAAGGAAGGGGTACCAATCAAGGAAGAGAATCAAACGCTCGCCACGATCACTCTGCAGAACTTCTTCAAGCTGTATGGCAAGCTCGCCGGCATGACCGGGACCGCGCTGACCGAGGCGAGCGAATTCTGGAAGATCTACAAGCTCGACGTGATCGGGGTCCCCACCAACAAGCCGCTCCAGCGGATCAGCCACCCCGACGTGATCTATCGCACCGAGCGGGAGAAATACGAGGCGATTGCCGACGAAATCGAAGGGCTCAACAAGTACGACCAGATCATGCTCACCACGGGGGATGTCCTCCGCGGCGAGATTCTGGAGGAAAACGAGTCGTTTGTGCTTTTCCAGGCCGAGGATGTCAAGCAGAAGGAGCAAATCCCCCGCTCCAAGATCGCCGAAATCCAAAAACTCGGGCGGCCGATTCTCGTGGGGACCGTCTCGATCGAAAAGAGCGAGCGGCTCGCGAAGCTGCTCGAGGGACGCGGCATCCGCCACGAAGTCCTCAACGCCAAGCAGCATAAGCGCGAAGCCGAGATCGTCGCCCAGGCGGGTCGCAAGCGGGCCGTCACCATCGCGACCAACATGGCTGGTCGTGGTACCGACATCATTCTTGGGGGTAATCCCGAAACGATGGCATGGGCCCAGCTCCAGCAGACCTACGCCAGCCGGCTCGATGTCCCCGAAGAGGAGTGGAAGCGTCTGACGAAGGAGATCGACGAGAAGGAAGGGATGTCGAAGGAGGGTCATGAGGTCCGCGCCTTGGGAGGCCTTCACATCGTCGGCACCGAGCGTCACGAGGCCCGCCGTATCGACTTGCAGCTTCGCGGTCGTTGCGGTCGCCAGGGTGATCCCGGTTCGAGCCGGTTCTACTTGTCGCTCGAAGACGACCTGATGCGAATCTTCGCCGGCGAGTGGGTGTCGAACGTCCTCACTCGGCTCGGTATGCAGGAAGGAGAGGCCATCGAGAGCAAGATGGTGAGCCGCCGCATCGAAGGGGCCCAAAAGAAGCGCGAAGAGCACAACTTCGAGATTCGCAAGAACCTGCTCGAATACGATGAGGTGATGGACGAGCAGCGCAAGCGCGTCTACAGCTACCGGCAGCGAATTCTCGATGGGGACAATTGTCGCCACCTGATCGCGACGATGATTCACGAACAAATCGACCACCATCTGGAGACGTTTCTCGATCTCAACTACGGGGTCGAGTCGTTCACCGCGGCCACGTCGAGCCTGCTCGGTATCCAGCTCGACCCGCGCGATTTCCGCAATCTCCAATTCCCCGATGCCGAGCGTTCGGCCCGCGACGAAGCCCTCCGGATGGCCGAATCGCAGGTGTTCGACGCCATCGAGGAAAACCTGCCCGAGGATGCCGAGGAGGAATGGAACTGGGAGGCGCTCGCCAAGTGGGCCAATGCCCGCTGGGGGCTCAACCTCCGCGATCGCGATCTCAAGAAGGTCGACCGCGACGAGTTGGCCGAACACCTGATCCAGCACGCCCACGGGGCGATCGACCGCATCGATCTCTCGTCGGCCGAGCGTTATCTGGACTCCGACTACTCGGTGCAGACCGCTTCCGCCTGGCTGAGCGACAAGTTTGGCATCGAGATCACCCCCACCTCCGATACACTCGCCAACCCCAAGCAGTTCATCGAAGCGGCGCATCGCCAGGCGATCGAGGCCTACGACCAGCGCGAAGCCCAATATCCTGTGCTCGCCAGTCTCTACCGCTTCACTCAGAGCCAAGGGGGTGGTCTCGATCGCGAAGGTCTGGTGGCCTGGGCCAACGCCCGGCTCGGTGCCAACCTCACGCTCGACGACCTCAAGAACAAGCAGCGCGACGAGATCGCCCAACTGCTGGTGAAAGCCAGTCGCAAGGCTTCGGAGCGCGCTGGGGAAATGTCGGTGGAGGTCCAGCGCAAAGTCGAAAAGCTGTTCGACGGCGAATCGAATCCCCAAGCGACCCTCGGTAAGGTGACTGGGGCCAATGGCAAGCTCGATGATCTGACAAGTTGGCTCCGCGAAAACTGCGAGTCGGAGCTGACAAGCGACGAGCTGGCCAAACTCGATCGCCCAACGGCAATTCGTCGCGTGAGTCAGGAAGTCGAGTACCGCTTCCGACCCGAAATGCGGCGAATGGAACGTGCCCTGTTGTTGCAGCTACTCGACACCGCGTGGAAAGAACACCTGCTGGCGATGGACCACCTGCGATCGAGCGTCGGCCTCCGCGGCTACGCCCAGGTCGACCCGAAGGTGGAGTACAAGCGCGAGGGGATGAAGATGTTCGAGCGGATGTGGGAGTCGGTGGGGGCCTACGTCACCGATCTCGTCTTCAAGCTCGAGCATCTCGACGAGCGGTTCGTCAAAAGCACCTGGACCGAGACCAAGGCGATTCACGAAGAAGTCCCGACCGAAATCAGCCAGCAACAGCAAGCGGCCATCGAGGCCTCTGGTGGTGGCGGAACGGCGGTCAAGCTCGAGCCGATCCGCAACCGCACCGAAAAGGTCGGCCGCAACGATCCCTGCCCCTGCGGTAGTGGCAAGAAGTACAAGCAGTGCTGCTTGAACAATAGCTAATGCCGGCGGAGGGATTCCGCCCAAATCGCCAGGGAAAGGACTCCCCCCATGTCGCGCATTGCCGGTTGGCTCCTGAATCTGATCTACGTGGCACTTGTGATCGTGGCGAGCCCGTGGCTCCTCTGGTCGGCCGTGCGGCACGGCAAATATCGCGACGGGTGGCGGGCCAAATGGCTCGGCGAGGCCCCTGTACGCCAAGGGACCGAGCGCTGCGTTTGGCTCCACGCCGTGAGTGTCGGCGAGGTCAACCTGCTGGCGACATTGCTGGGAGAGATCGCCCGCCGTCACCCCGATTGGGAGGTCGTCATCTCGACAACCACCAAGACGGGTTACGACCTTGCCTGCCGCAAATATGGCGAGCGCCACACGGTCTTTTATGCCCCGCTCGATTTTAGTTGGGCGGTCCGCCGGGCGGTCCGCCGGGTGCGACCCGACATGCTCGTACTTGCCGAGCTCGAGCTCTGGCCCAACCTGATTGCCGCGGCGAAACAGCAAGGATCCAAGGTGACCATCGTCAATGGCCGGCTGAGCGACAAGAGCTTCCATGGCTACCGCCGCGCCCGCTGGCTAGTGGCCAAAGTGCTTGGCCAGCTCGACGCGATCGTCGCCCAAGACCAGGTCACCGCCGAGCGATTCGCCCAGCTCGGGGCACGACCAGAGTCGCTCTCCGTCTCGGGTTCGCTCAAGTACGACGGCGCCCAAACCGATCGGCAAAACCCCCGCACGGTGGCGCTACGACGACTCGCCAGCCTCCCCGACGATGCCATCGTCCTGGTCGCCGGGAGCACACAGTCGCCCGAAGAGGAAATGGCGCTCAATATCTTCAAGCGTCTCGCCCCGGCTCATCCTCGGCTCCATTTGGTGATCGTCCCTCGCCACCCGGAGCGTTTTGACGAGGTAGCCGCGCTTCTCACACGGAGCGGAGCGCACTGGCGACGTCGCTCTCAACTTACCGAGGGTTGCGACAACCCCACTGATGCCAAAGTCCTGCTCGTCGACACGATCGGCGAACTGGGAGCCTGGTGGGGCACCGCGACGGTGGGATTCGTCGGCGGCAGCTTTGGCGACCGCGGCGGGCAGAACATGATCGAACCGGCCGCCTACGGGGTGGCGACCTCGTTTGGTCCCAATACGTGGAACTTCCGCGATATCGTCCAGGCCCTGCTCAAGGCCGAAGGGGCAATGGTCGTCGACAGCGAAGAACGCTTCCTTGAGTTCGTCTCCCGCGCGGTGAGCGATCCGGCATTCGCGGAGGACCTTGGCGGACGTGCCCGGGCATTCGTGGCGACCCAGTTGGGGGCGACGGGGCGGACGGTCGATGTGCTGGAGGGGCTGATGCCAGGGGCCAACAATCGCCGGCAGCGAGCGGCGTAGTAGCTAAAAGGGGCTGGGAACAACGCCGCAATCTCCCTGGTCGGGAAGATAGTAGGGGCGATTGTCACTGACATCCCACTCCTTTGCATCGGGGAAATTGCCCCAATCGATTGAAACTCGGGGTTGATCCTTCCAAAAGGCTTCTATCTCTTTCCTCGTGAGCGCAGATGAGAATCCCTCTGCGAGAGATCGGTGGAGGTATATCTTCCGCAGGCGCGAGTTGGCAGCCAGCGTTGCGAGGTTTTCTCGCTTGAGCTGGTTGTCGGCCAACGACAGGGACTCGAGGCGATTCAGCTTTGCTAAGTTACTGAAGCCTGATCCCGAGATTTCGTTCGCCTGCAGATTGAGCTCCCGCACGGTTGGCAGTTGCCCAATATGAGTTAGCGCCTTGTCGGTGAGTTGGTTTTCAGTCAGCGCCAGGCGCACGAGTCGACGCGTCTGCCCGATCCCCTGCAGGTCGTCGTCGATGATGCGACAATTGGAGAATTCCAGGTCCTCCAGCAGAGGCAACTGGGCTAATTCCTCCATGGCCCCTGCCGGGAAGCGGCAATTCATGAAGGAAAGCCGCTTGAGCTTGCGGAGCGACGCGATCGCGCCGATGGCTTCAGGCGACAGACTGAGGCCGCCCACCTGGAGCGCTTCGAGGTCTGTCAGAATCCGAATCGCCTCGAAATCCGCAGTGCTCGTGTGCTGGTTCGCGCTGCTGTCGTCATGTCCTTCGTAGAGGACCTGTAACTGGTCGACACGACAGCCGAAGTCCGAATGAAACCAGTCGCAGAGCATAGCCGCCAACTTCCCATTACCCCATAGTCCCAGGCGATAGTGAGTTGCGACGTTCGTTGAGTACTCGTCGGCCATGAACAGCTTATGAATCACCTCGTCCTGACGTCGCGCCCGCATCAGCTCGCTCCCGAACGTCCCGAGCACAATCGCTAGCAGCGTCGTCACGACGAGCATCGATTTGAGCCCAAACTGGGGGAGCCACCGTCGGCGGAATTTGGGTGTAGCCTGGCCGGTCTGTTCGGCCAGATCGCAAAGTGCGCGACGGAGCTGGGCATTGCCGTACAGGCTCCATATGGCCAGCAGCCCCGTGGCAAGCGCTATGAGCAGACTCGCCATGGGTAGTGACGTTGCCAGAACAGGGCTGGGAGCAGCGGTCTGGGCAAGGAAGGGTAGGAAGCCGAAGTGCATCGCGGTCGCGGCTCGAGGTTGGAGTGCGGACGTGGAGTAGTTCCTCCCCTACATCGTGACTACTCGCCCAGGTTGTTGCAAGCATTCGGTTGATCGTCGGCAACAGGCAGCGTAATGAGACTTCATGGCGGGATGTGAGAACCCGTCGAAATCGAACTGGCCCCAGGCATCTCGTACCGCCCCGGGCGATTGTCCCAAAGGCTCCACTCCGGGTCTACGTCATCAGATTTCCAAACGACCTCGATCTCGGGTCGCGATCGGAACAACTCGATCATATCGCCCTGCTTCGCTTCGGCGATCGGCGCAAAGAGGAAGACCTTTCGGAGTTGTGGCAAATGGTGAATCGCAGCAAGGTGGGCCGCTTCAAGGTCGACATCCCGTGCAGCGAACCGCTCGAGTTTGTCGAGTTCCGCCAGACAATCGAGGCCATCTCCCTTGATTTTCGTACGCGACAAGTCAAGTTCCCGTAGATTAGCGAGCGTCGTCATCGTGACCATCCCCGCGTCGGTGATGGGATTGTCGAAAAGAATCAGCGTCTCGAGGCTCACCATTCGTTCCAATCCGTCGAGATCGACGTCGCGGATTCCGCAGTTGCGCAGTTCGAGAAAATCGAGGTCGAGTGAATCGGCCCAGCGGTCAAGAGACTTGGGGGGCAGTTCGCAACCCAAGAGCGACAATCGGCGTAGCTTGCCCAAGGTGCCGATGTTCTCGACCACCTCGTCCGTGAGCCGCAGCCCCGTAATCTGCAACTCTTTCAAACCGCGAAGCTTGCCGATCTGTGCGTGCGCGGATGTGGGCTCGAGCAATTTGTCGAGCCGCCCCGCGAAGTGTCCGTGGCCTCGATCGATCAAGGCGATGCGGCTGGCACGGCTGCCAAAGCTGGGGTGGCATTTAATTGCGAACCAATCTGCCAGTTCTCCTTCGCCAAGGAGCCCCATCTCGTATTCGGCGGCGACCGAGAATCCAATATCGCCGGAACCACTCTCCTCCAGCGCGGCAATCAACCGATCTTGTTGCTGGGCACGCAACATCTCGCGAGCGAACATGCCTAGCACAACCGCCATCAGCGTCGTCACAACCAACATCGACTTAAGGCCAAATCGAGGCAACCAACGCCTACGCACTTCAGGTAGAGGCTCCCCGGTCTTCTCCGCCAGCTCGCAAAGGGCATTTCGGAGCCAGCGATTCTGTCGATAGGTCCAAGCCGCCATCAGGCAGGCCAGGAGAGCAAATCCGACTGTAGTTAACAAGAGAATCAGCATCGATCGTCTCCCCTCCAAGAGCTTCAGAAGGCCCCGCCCCCTTGTCCCCCCGTTCCGCCCCCAAACAAATTGTTCACGATAATTGGCGTCGCCACGGGGCGGTTGTCGCTAATGCCCCATAGACTTGGTACAGGCTGCTCATCGTAGTTCACCTCCGTGTGGCCGCCATCCGGCCAGATTTGTTCTAGCTCCTCTTTCGTGTAGAGCGAGGAGATGGCTTCGCCAAACGCACCATAGACGTAAACCTTGCGCAATTGCCGAAGCCCCTTGAACTCAGCTAAGATTTGTTTGTCCAATTCGTTGTCGACCAACGACAACGCCTCGAGTTGCGACAAGGCTGCGAGTTGGTGGATTCCCACGCCTGAGAGTTTGTTACGAGACAGATCGAGATAACGCAGCTTTTCGAGCTGACTGACGACAGCAAACGAATCGTCCCCGAGTCGATTATTCCCCACGGAGAGTCGCGTGAGTTCATGGGCCTCGCTTAAACCTGTCAGATCGGCGTCCACGAGATCACAATTATACAGATCAAGCTCCTCCAGCCTGGAAAGCTGAGCTATCTGGGCGACAGCACCTTTTGGGAGCCGGCAATGGAGAAACGACACGCGTTTGAGCTTTGCCAGCGAAGCGATTCCCTCCACTGCTTCGGGCGAGAGACTCAGCCCCGAAATCTGGAGTGCCTCCAGTTCCGCAAACTGACTAATCTCGCGAAAGTCCCGCGACTCGGTCCATGGCTCCGCACTCGACTCATACAAACGGTCGAGCGGCTCGACGCAAACCTGCAATTGATTCACGCGGTAACCAAAGCCCGGATGAATCAGATCGCGCATGACCCGTGCCATCACACTTTGTCCAATCCAGCCAAGGTCGTAGTGAACATTGACCTCTGCACGATCCTCGTCGGCCATATGGAGTCGCTCGATGATCTCGTCTTGCCGTTTGGCGCGGAGGAGTTCCTTCCCAAAGAATCCCGAGACAATCGCAAGGAAAGTCACCAAGAGAAGGAAGGTCTTCAATCCGATCCGGGGAAACCATCGGTTGCGAAACTCGGGGGGCGATTGCCCCGACTTTTCCGCCAGGTCGCAGAGGGCACGGCGCAGTTGGGCACTCCGCCGAAGGCTCCAAGTCGCCACTAGCGCTGTCACGATCGAAATCCCCAGGCTCAGGTAGAGCAAGGTCACGGTCGTGCGGTCGGGCCCGACGGTCAGCATCTGCGCCAGCGGGGAGTAAGCAGTCGACTCAAGAAATCGTGTCGCCCACATGTCGAGTCTCTAGAGAGATGTACCGGTTCGCCTAAATGAAGCTCTCCTCCTATCGTCGCCGACACGGCAAGTTATTGCAACAACCCGCATCCAAGCCCCAACCCGCTACCGCTCCACCACATGCTCATGATTCCGCAAATGATCGGGGCAATAACAAACCTGCCCCGCACACTGCGAACAGTAGCGGAAGCTGGTCCGGGGGGAGTCCTTACTGGTGAGGCCGCAGGTGTGGCAGACGTGGACGAGGCGTTTTGCCGGTCCCGCCTTGGCCTCGAACCGCTTCCGCCTGACCGTTTGCTTGACCCCGCGCACGTGGTCGCGCCAGAAAAAGAGCCAGTAGTTCACAACCACCGCCAGCACCAGCGCCCGGATTCCCCAGCCACCGACCACCAGCAGGTAGGCGAATGTCCCCCACTGCAAATAGGCGAGCCAGCGAACTTTCACCGGCAGGATCAGGTAGATGTGAAACACCTTGTCGGGAAAGTACCGAGCAAACGCCAGGAAGAGCGACGAGTAGAGAAAGAAGTTGGAGGCCACCATGTTGGGGACGACCTGGTAAGCCAGAAACGTCCCCACGACGGTCAGCAGGTAGCCGGTGAGAACGAAGAGATTGAGCCGGAACGCCCCCCAAATCTGCTCGAGGGACGAGGCCATCATCTGGAGGATCATCCAGTAGAACACGAGAAACAGTGCCGCGAGCATCCCTCCCAGGGCCAAGGTTGGCGCCGGCTCATCGACCAGGAACGTGAGCACCCGCCAGACTTCTCCCTGCATCACCTTGGCCGGAATCAAACTGAGTTTGTTCTCTGGCCTTATTCCGCCGGCAGGGACAGCCACCTCGCGGGCGATTTGAAACACCACCACCGCCACCTGCACCACAATGACGTAGAGCATGAGGTTCGGAATGGCGTAGCGGCCAAAGTGTTTCTCCAGCCAGGAGATGATACGCATGACGATTGGAGGACCACTGGTGCAGGAGGGGGAATGGGTCGGGGGGAATGCACGCGAGCGGCTACGACTCGATCGCCGCTAGAGCCTGGATGACGTCGCGGCGCAACGACTCGGGCAACCGTGGAACAAGCTCTTGGAGCTGGGGAATCACGCTCACGGCCCCTGAGCCGATCTGCCGCAAGGCCCACGCTCCGCGCTGCCGCACGGGCAGAGGCCAGTCGGCGGCGATCATCTCGACCAGATGGACGGCGTAGGGGGCCGACTCTGCCTTTGCCCGCCCCAGCAGAGTGGCACTCCAATAGACGACATCCGAATGAGCCGCCGCGAGCAGTGAGGCAAGAGCTGGCAACTGCGCGGGATTGGGGGGGCCCATTTCCTCGAGTGCCGACACGCAGAACTCGGCCACAATCCGATCCGGGTCGCCCACCTGCCGAGCGACCGCCGCGGCGACGTCGCGCACAGCCTCTCCCTGACGGCTCAAATAGTCGGCAGCCTGTTGCCGCGCAGCGGCATCGGGGGAATCGAGTTGGGCGGCAGCTTCCTGAGGTGTCATGATAAAGGGTTCGTCGAGGAATCGGGAAAGCGGAGGCTCAGTCGTCGACCAAAGCCGCTTGGGAAAGCCGTTTGCGCATCGCCATCCGGTTCGCAAGTTGCTCGCTATGGGTCACGACGACCAGAATCGATTGATAGGCGCGTTGCAACTCCAGCAGTAATTCCGCAATCGATTCGCCAGTCGCCCCGTCGAGGTTGCCCGTCGGCTCGTCGGCCAGCACGAGCCGAGGCGATCGGACGAGGGCTCGGGCGATGGCGACTCGCTGGCGTTCTCCCCCGGAAAGCTCCGCGGGCCGGTGAGTCACTCGGCCTGCAAGCCCGACGTGATCGATGAGTTCCTCGGCCCGTACGCGATCGACTCCGGTGGGCCGACCATCGGCAAGCATCGGGAGGAGGACATTTTCGAGCACCGTGAGTTGCGGCAGGAGGTGATGATCCTGAAACACAAAGCCGATCTGATCGCGGCGGAACTTGCTGAGCGCCGCGTCGTCGAGCTGGAAGGGATCGACTCCATCGAGCGTGACACGACCCGACGTGGGACGATCGAGCGCGCCGAGTATGGCCAGCAGGGTGCTCTTGCCAGAGCCACTAGGACCAAGAATAGCGAGGCTGTCGCCCAAATCGAGGGCGAGAGTCAAATTCGAGAGCACCACGAGCGGCTCGGTGGGAGTGGGATACTCCTTGGACAAATTATCGACCGCCAGAGTGCTCATGGCGTTCTATTGTGAGGGGTAGTTGCGTGACCGCCAAGCCGGCAAAAGACCTTGGCAATCGACAGCGATTATTCGCTCGCGAGATAGGGCCGCATTTGCGCCACGATTTCCGCCGGTACGGCAATCGGCTCGGGTGGCGCCGTGGGAGAAATCCGGCAGCAGACACAGGTCACCTGGCCTTCGGCCACAAGCGTCCCTTCGCGGCGAAAGAGGATGCCGTAAGTCAGGCTCGTCCGACCGATCCGGCGGACGACGAGTTCCGCGTCGAGCAGATCTTCGCAGCGTGCGGGAGCGCGAAAGTCGCACTTCGCCGCGACACGCGGAAAGCTCACCGTTTGTCCCGCGATAATCGAGTGGACGGTAAAGCCCAGATGCCGCAGAAACTCGTGCTCGACCGACTCCATGTAGCGAAAGAACGCCGCGAAGTGCATGATACCGGCCATGTCGGTATCGCTGAACTCCACCAGTCGTTGGGTGGCAAAATGCTGCGACATGCTCGCTACCTAATAAAAAGAGCCCCGGAGGTGGTCCGGGGCTCCGATTCTTTTCACTCGTGATTCGGCACGACAGCTTGGGCCGGCAAATCAGTCGCCAACGTAGGGCATCAGGCCCATGAACCGAGCCCGCTTGACCGCCTTGGAGACGGCGTGCTGGCTGGCGGCATGGCAACCCGACTTCCGGCGGCTGACGATCCGCCCATGCCGGTTGGTGAGTTTGGCCAGCAGCTCAAGGTCCTTGTAATCGACATACATCGGCCGGGGACGGACCCCTTCGACGTAGACCGGATCGCGTTTGGCTGCCTTCTTGGTGGTGGTACGACGTTTGGGAACCATCAACTAACCTATCGTGGGAACGGACCTGGAAAGGGGCAGGGCCCCGCAGGGTGCTCAAAAAAATTTGTGTCGGTAGCCCCACATTCTAGCGAAATCGCGACTTGCTGCAAGGCGCGGTCTTGCCTGGTTCGCCCACTTACCCAGCGGCGTGCCGCACCCTTTGCTCCAATCCAATCCCCTTCATCTACAAACCAGCCGTCACGCCCCCCTGACAATTTTCCCGGTTTCGTATTGGGAACGGCGTATCCTGCCAGTAGACTCCAAAGGTCATGAGCAAATGCCTTAACTCCCCCTCATCCCAATGATCCTGCCAAATCCTGAGAATCCGCGTCCCAGTCTTCCCACCAACCAAGTATCCCCTTGGCAACGTGTCGCATCATCCTAAGTCACCCAACGCCAAAACGCGCCCGGGCACTTGTGCAACGGACCTTTCCACTCTTTCGATCCTCGACACGACCATCAAATCGACCGTCGACTTGGGAGCCCCCCTCATGCCATCCGACCATTCCCAACAAGCCCGACTCATCAGTTGGCTCGAAGAGCAGGGCCACTCCCGCGAGCAAATCGAGAAAATCCTCGCCAAGGTCGATGAGTACGACGCCCGGACGATCCACGAATCGCTGTTCGATGCCATCGATCGGGGAGAAATCGACCTGGAGGCGATCATCAAGGAGGCTCTGGGGGAAGATCCCTCTCCGACGTAAGCACCATCGTCAGCGATGCTCGATAAAATGCCCGCATGAAGGGCATTTGGCGAACCACATCGGGACCGACTCGTGGCAGAATTCACAGCGGATGCTGTGCTTGATCACGCTCGAACCGAGCAGACTGCCGCTCGTGTCGGCATCCTGTTCCCTGGGCATATCGTCGAGCACGGAGGAATCGGAGCCGGTGGCGGTCGCATGGGCCGCCGCGTGGCGCTGCTCCTCGTTGACGGCGCGACGATAGGCATTCTCCATGCCGGGAGAATGAAGGGCATCGGGCACGAGCACGACAACCTGGCCTTTGCAGTGGGGGCAGAGGCCGCGCTTGCCGGCGTACTTATCCTTGACCTTGAATATGTGCCCGTGGGGACACTCAACCTGGATGCCCATTTTCGCTAGCCTCCCGCGTATGCCCTGGAGACCGGCAACCGAGCCGGTGGGATGTCTCGAATCATGCCCCTTGCTTGTTCCGCAAGAACGATCCGACCTTCGTCACGGCCTACTGGTAGCCTAACGCGCCAGGGGTGGGGAATCAATAAAAGATTGGCGGCAATCCCCTTCCCACCGGTGGCCCCCAGACAAGGAGTTACCCAACAACTCCAAAACCAGCCATTTATGGCCTAATTCACGACTGTTCCCTCGCCAGCCTCGCTCCTAATCTGGGGGGGGGGTAAGGGGGGTAGGTGTCGGGGGGCAGGGGGCAGGGAGGAACAACGTCGTTCTTCTGGCCACCTGCGCCCCGGGGAGACCTTCTTCGAATCGCCTCCTCCTCTTCCGAGCCCAGGGTAGTCATCTCTGAGCCGGGGACGTGAGTCCCCGGAGTCTTTCCCCCGCTCAGACCCAGCCCCAAAATCCACATCCATCACAACACATTGCCACCTCAAGACCTACTGCAAAGGTCGGTTAAAGCCCATAATGAGAGTTTGCCAGCGAACACCCGAGAAGCGATGTTTTACAATCCATCTCCTTGCCGCGACCAACTGCCGATGAGCTCCCTTCGCGATCCAGGATCGAGTCGACTCAGCACAGCCCACCGCCGGGTCGTTTGGCTCCTATTGGGGATGGTGCTGTTTGGCTTCACTGGCTGTAGCGGGTGCCGCCAGGAAACTCCTCAACAGCAGGCAGCTCGCGAGGCAGCCGAAGCCGAGCGTAAAAAGAAGGAAGACGAGGAGCGAAAAAAACGGGAAGCGGCGGAGAAGGAGCGCAAGAAGCCCGACTTCGAGATCGGGCAACTCGTCTCCAAGCCGAGTGAGACCCAAACTGTCAGGTCGCTGGTCAAACCGGGCCATTGGATGACGGCAACCCAGCGGATGAAGGCCAATCACTACGATTGGGGGGGCGAGCTGTCGCTTCGCGTGATCGACAACAAGCAGCAGCCCTTTCCGATCGAGAAGACCCCCTTTCTGCTCGCCAGTTCTCGGCCAGTCGTTCTGGAGAAGGGGAAGGAGCGCCAGATCGAAAGCGTGTTTTTGGTTCCCCAAGCGACCAAGCATCTGAATGTCGATTCCCGGCTCCGCGAGCGACACCAAGGGGCCGAAAAGCATCGCGAGATGGCCCCGCTGACGGTCATGCAGCCCTATCAATATTTTTTCGTCGTGCTCGCGAAAGAGCCGGAGCAATACGCGTTCGTCAAGACACTGAATGGCGTCCTGGTTCCCAATGACGAAATCGTGGAGGACTTTGAAACACCCGATGTCCTCCGCTACCAGGTGCTCCTTCCCGATATCACCAAACAGGTCCCCCTGCCCGATAATCCCCTCTGCTGGACCACGATCGCCTACATTCTGTGGGACGAAGTCGATCCCGAGCAACTCGATCGCCAGCGGCGCGAGGCGCTCGTCGACTGGCTCCACTGGGGAGGGCAACTCATCATCAACGGCCCCGACTCCCTCGCCTTACTCAAGGGAAGCTTTCTCGCTCCCTATCTCCCCGCCACCGACGGTGGGGCCACGGAGTTCGCCCCCGACAGCGAAGAGATCGCCCAGCTTGCCTCCTTCTGGACTCCACGCCGGGGAAAAGTCCGCCAACTCAAGCCGGCCAAGCCGTGGTCGGGCATTAAGCTCGAACTGGCCGAGGGGGTGGAGTCCAACCAAGGACTTGCCGCCGCGACTGGCGGCCTGTTGGTCGAACGCCAGGTCGGACGGGGTAGGATCGTCGTGTCGGCCATGCAAATCGCCGAGCGCGACCTTCTCACCTGGTCGCCTCACTACGACGACCTGTTCAATGCAGGCATCATGCGACTCAAACCGCGGAAGTGGAAATTGGGCCCCAATGGGACCGGCCGCGAGTTCCTGCACGCCGAACTGGCGGGTGCCGAGGGACATATTCGCGATGCTGCCTTCGTCACCCATGTGCGCCACTTTTCGCGCGACGTCCATGCCGACCCGAACGCAACGAACTTCCGAATCAAAGAGACCCCGTTCGATGAACACTACCTCTACGGGCAAGACGACACGATGCCCCCGCTGCAAGAGCTTCAGGATCCGGAGGTCGTGGGGGGAATCGGCGCCTGGAACGATTTCAACGCGACAAGCAACGCGGCCCGCGAGGCTTTGCGAAAGGCGGCGGGAGTGAAGGTCCCCGACGCCTCGTTCGTCGTCCTCTGCCTTTCGGTCTACCTGGTGGTCCTCGTCCCCCTCAACTGGCTCTTCTTCAAGGGACTGGGACGCGTGGAATACGCTTGGATCGCCGCCCCGGTGATCGCGCTCGTCGGCACCGCGATCGTGGTCAAGCAGGCCCAACTCGACATCGGCTTCGTCCGCGCCCAGACCGAAATCAGCATTCTCGAGCTTCAGGGTTCCCACCCACGCGCCCACCTCTCGCGCTACACGGCCCTCTACACTTCGCTCTCGACCACCTACGACACGACGTTCGAGGAACCGACCGCGCTGGCGGCCCCATTCCCCACCCGTGCCGACTTTCAAATGCTGCCCGGGCAGCGCCGCTCGACCGTCGAGCTGACCCAGGCCGGGGAGGTCAAATTGGCGGGCCTGCAAGTCTCATCGGCCACCACCGATATGATCCATAGCGAACAGTATTACTCGCTCAAGGGCCCGCTCGTCTATCGCAACTCGGCCCCCGGCGCGTGGCAGGTGACCAACCAGCTCGACTTCGCCCTGCGAAGCGTCGCCGTGGTCGAACGCCGGGCAGACGGTCTCTACGGCGGATGGATCGGAGGGCTCGATGCGGGCGAAACCAAGCCGGTGCGGTTTGAGCTCATGGAGGAATCGGCATTCACGGAAGAGCGTCTCCACGAGCAGGCTGAACTCGAACTCCTCGACCAGTTGGAACTCGAGCCGCTGTTCCGCCTCGCCCTCGACGAGGCCCACATCGCACCGGGGGAGACACGGCTGGTGGGACGCGTCGACAAGGTCCTGTCCGGCGTTGCCATCACCCCCAAGGCGGCCCAGGTCCGTGGTGCTTCACTCGTAGTCGCCCATCTCCGGTACGCTTCGCTTGAAGAGCCACAACGCGACGTCAACAACCTGCTCGACGTCGTCGGGCAGGATTAGCTGGATTCGGCGCATTCATTCCCCAGACTCCCCGACAATATTCGCCTCCCCGTCCCCTCGGATTTCTTGATGATCGAGATTCGCAACTTCCGCAAACAGTATGGCGATTTTGTCGCCGTCGAGAACTTGAGCCTCGAGATTCCCGCCGGTGAGATGTTCGGGTTCATTGGCCCCAACGGGGCGGGCAAGAGCACGACCATTCGCTTTCTGGCGACCTTGCTCCGGGCGACTTCCGGTTCGGCCACGGTCAACGGCTTCGACGTCGCCTCCGAGCCGCTCAAGGTCCGCCAAAGTGTCGGCTACATGCCCGACAACTTCGGGGTCTACGACGGGATGAAGGTCTGGGAGTTTCTCGATTTCTTCGCTGTCGCCTATCAAATTCCCCGCGACCGCCGCAAAGGGGTGATTGGCGACGTGCTCGAGCTGCTCGACCTGACCCACAAGCGCGAGGACTATGTCAACGGGCTATCGCGTGGCATGAAACAGCGGCTTTGTCTCGCCAAGACCCTGGTCCACGACCCGCCGGTCCTAATTCTCGACGAGCCCTCCAGCGGCCTCGACCCACGGGCGCGGCTCGAAGTGAAGGCCCTGCTCAAGGAACTGCGGCGGATGGGCAAGACGATTCTCATCTCCAGCCACATCCTCACCGAACTGGCCGACTGCTGCACGTCGATTGGCATCATCGAGCGGGGGCAACTCCTGCTCCATGGTCCGATCGAAACGGTTTATCGCCAGATTCAGCGGAATCGCCATATCGAAGTCCGCTTTCGCGGCGATGCCGACCGCGGCGTCAGCCTCATCCGTAGCGATCCCAATGTGCGGAGCGTCCACGTCGACACGCGAAGCTGCATGGTGGAAATGGCGGGAGACGACTCCGACGTCGAGCGGCTGATGCGGCAGTTGGCCAGTTCCGACGTGGGGCTGATGTCGTTCGCCGACAAGGAGCCGACCCTCGAGGATGTCTTCATGATGGTCACCAAGGGGCTAGTGACCTAAAGGTAAGTCCCGCTCAACAAGTAAGTAGGTCCCGCTTGCCGAGCGGGACCCGAAGCACCCGAAGTGCTTCAACCCAAGACAAGGTCCCGAGCCCACCCGTCAATTGAAAATGATCGGGACATTGCCAGCCCCCTCTTCCTCTTCCCACTCGCGGCGGATCTCTTGTAATCCGTAGGTGCAGAGCTCGAAGCAATAGCTAAGTCGCTCGAGCACTTCGCTCGGGGCGTGCTCCTGCTCCACTGGGATCGTACTGGCGATCAGGTAGTTGCGCTTGCCCTGCTCGCGATAATTGATCAGCCGGTCCTTGCTGGTGGTCTTCTGCAGGCGGTCGACCATCTCGGGATAGAGCCCGGTCCAGAAGAGCGTGAAGTCGCCGATGTGGCGGTGAAGCTGCCGCTTGGCAGTCCCCTGGCGTCGCGAGGCCTCTTCCAGCATGTCGGCCACCTGGGTTAGCCGGCTGCCACGCACATCGCGGACTCCGTAAATGTTCTCCGAGTGGAGAAACCGGGTGAGCAGTTGGCTCACGTAGTCGACCAACGGGGGATCGGCCACACCAAGCCGCGTACTGAAGACGAACTCGGTCACACCAGCAAAGAAGCGATGGGAATCGCCACGATTTTCAAGCAAGGGAGCACCTCCTCTCGCGAGTCTTCCCGACCACCCGCTTGCGAAAGCCGATAGCCGTAAGCGCCTGTCACCTGGCGAGCAAAAATACCCGATTTGCCCGCTCTAGTTAATACTAGTCTCCCAAATGGTACCGAGCAAATCATCGGGAAGAGAAGTCGGCGGCCACCACGCCTAAGTCCCGCTGCCAGCGGTGGTTCCGCGCTCGTCAGAGGGCCGCGCACAAACTGGCGATATAGGCCCCCACCTCACCCAGCACCTCGGCCCGGGGGCGGTCGGCGGCCGTCGCCATTCGTCGGACCAGGGCCGATCCCACGATCAATCCGTCGGCCACCGGGGCAAGCAGCTTGACGTGCTCTGGCTTGCTGATGCCAAAGCCGATGCAGATCGGCAGGTCGGTCTTGCCGCGAAGCCAGCCGACGTTGTCGACGAGGTCGGGGGGAAGCTCGGTCCGTTCGCCAGTGATCCCGGCGACCGAAACGTAATAAACAAATCCGCTCGAGGTCTCGCAGATCCGCAGCGCCCGGTCGCGGGGGGTGGTGGGAGTCACCAGTTGGATCAGCGACAGGTCCATGCCGCGACAAATCTTTGCCAATTGCGCCGATTCCTCCACCGGCAAGTCGGGGACGATCAACCCGGCCACGCCCGCGGCCTTGGCATCGGCGCAGTAGCGTTCCAGCCCATGGCGATAGACAATCGCGTAACTCACCATCGTCACGATAGGTGCCGACAGGTCGGGAGTCGTCTTCGCCAGCATGCCGAGAATTCCCTCGAGCTTCACCTTGCTCGCCAGCGCCCGGGTGTACGACGCCTGGATCACTGGCCCATCGGCAATCGGGTCGCTGTAGGGAATGCCGACTTCGCACAGGCTCGCCCCGCTCTTCACGACTTCGCGCAATACGGCTGAGGTGAACTCCAGGTCGGGATCACCTGCCGTCACGAAGGGCATCAGCGCCTTGCGGTTCTGCGAGCGGAGCGTGGCAAAGAGTTGGTCGATGGCGGGCATGAAGTCGAAAATCGGATGTTGGGTGCAACGGATGGGCTTTGTTGGCGTGACGGGATCAGCCGAAGTCGACTCCCTTGAGCCGCGCGATCTCCATCGCGTCCTTGTCTCCCCGGCCACTCAGGCAGACGACCACGATTTCGTCCTTGCCGCGCGACCGGGCGAGTTCCATCCCCTTGGCCACGGCGTGCGACGACTCGAGGGCGGGCATGATCCCTTCGCTCGCCGTGCAGGCGTCGAACGCTTCGAGCGCCGTCATGTCGCGGCAACTGGTGTAGGTCACGCGCCCCGCGTCTTTCCAGTAGCTATGCTCGGGGCCGACACCGGGATAGTCGAGCCCGGCGCTGATCGAGTGGACGTCGCACGTCTGCCCATCCTCATCCTGCATGACATAACTGAAGCTGCCGTGAAGCACTCCAGGCTGGCCATAGGTCAATGGCGAGGCATGGTCCCCCGGCTTGTCGCTCCGTCCACCAGCCTCCACGCCGACAAGTTCAACGTCGGTATGTTCGATAAACGGGGCGAACATCCCCGCAGCATTGCTCCCGCCGCCAACACAGGCGACGACCACATCGGGGAGCCGCCCCAGCTTGGCGCGGCACTGGTCGATCGTCTCGCGCCCGATCACCGATTGGAAATCGCGGACAATCATCGGGAAGGGGTGCGGCCCCACGACCGAGCCAAGGATATAGTGGGTGTGATCGACACTCGCCATCCAGTCGCGCATCGCCTCGTTGATCGCGTCGCGCAAGGTCCGCGAGCCGCTGGTCACCGGCCGGACCTCGGCCCCCAGCAGCTTCATCGAGAAAACGTTCGGTTTCTGCCGCCGGATGTCCTCCTCCCCCATGTAGACGACGCAGGGAATGCCAAAGTGGGCACACGCCGTGGCGGTCGCCACCCCATGCTGCCCGGCCCCGGTCTCGGCGATCACCCGCCCCTTGCCCATCCGCATGGTGAGCAGGCACTGGCCGATGGTGTTGTTGATCTTGTGGGCGCCGGTATGGTTGACATCCTCGCGCTTGAGGTAAATCCGCGCCCCGCCGCAATGCTCCGTCAGCCGCCGGGCGAAATAGAGTGGCGACGGCCGTCCCACGAAGTCGGTCAAAAGCTCCGCAAGCTGCTGCTGGAACGATTCGTCGCCACGCGCCTGATCGTACTCTCGCGCCAATTCGTCGAGCGCGCGGACGAGCGTTTCGGGGACATATCGCCCTCCGAACGTACCGAATCGCCCCGCCGCGTCCGGAAACGAGAGGCCAGTAGAGAGGCCAGGGGAGGGGTCAGTGGATGGTGAGTTCATGCTGTGAGGGTACTCCTATCGCTCGATTCTCCAATCCTGGGAGGGGGCAATCAAGGGCGCAATGGCTGCCGACGAAATCGCTCTAGCGTAGCACGGGCTGACCCCGCCCGTGCGGAATCGGATTCAGCATTGGGGTGTGTTCGTTGTTGGCGGGAAGAATAGGACGCGGATTTTCAGGATCGGGCAGGATTATCAGGAAGTTAAAAGAAGTTTGGGCGACAGGTCTTGCTCAGGGTTTAGCATGACGATGGGACACAGATGAACACGGCTTTATCGGATCGCCACGGATCAGAGGGTGCCCGGTTGTGGACCGTTGTCCTCTGGAGCATTTTCTGATCCGTGGTGATCGGTAAGATCAGTTTCGATCCGTGGCCTGTTTTGTGACGTTCGCACTCCGATAGCTCACGCCACCCGGCTCGGGGATTCTGTTTGCTGATCCATCAGGTGTTTTCCGATCCTGCTAATCCTGCCCGATCCTGAAAATCCGCGTCCTATTCTTCGTGCTCACGAGCGTCGAGGTTGTTTGGCAATTCGGAGAATCGCCCCACAATTCCGCGGGTAGAGCTACGCCCGGCTCAAGAACTCCCCCGTCCGCGTGTCGACTTTAATCCGCTCCCCCTGCTTCATGTACTCGGGGACCTGCACCACGGCCCCGGTTTGGAGAGTCGCCGGCTTGTAGCGTCCCGTGGCGCTGTTTCCCTTCACGCCCGGGTCGCACTCGGTGATGTCGAGTTCCACGCTCGACGGGATTTGAATCCCAACGCACTCGTTGTTGAAAACGAGCGCCAGGATTCCCTCGAGCCCCTCGGTGACGAACTGCATCTCCGTGGCAATATCCTCGGCCGCAATGGCATACTGATTGAAATCGGCCGCGTCGAGAAAAAAGACCGACGTCCCGTCGGAATACATCAAGGTGACCTCCCGCTTCTCGAAGTCGGCATCCTCGAAGTTGTCGGTCCCCTTGCAACTGAAATCGATCTTCTGCTTCGTGACGAGATTACGGGCACGGAACTTGTACAGCGTCGCCCCCCCACGGGCTGATGGGGTCTGCACGAAGACCGACTCCAAGAGATGAGGCGAGCCGTTGTGAGTGAAAACAGTGCCGGGCTTGAGATCTTTGGCGAGCATGGAAGGAAATATGGGACCAGGGGGACGGCGTCGGGAAAGCCAAAATCATAGATTTTCCCCTTCGCGAGGGGAAGCGAGCAAGTCGCTTGCCAACGTCGCTGGGACTAATTCAGCTTTTCCCACAACCCGAAGCGGAATACGTAACGGATGGGACACGGATCACCACGGATCAGAAAGTGCTCGGCAGAAAACGGTTCGCGATCGGCATCCCTTCTGATCCGTGGTGATCCCCCGCACCAGTGTTCATCCGTGTCCCATCGTCACACCAAAACCTTGCTCCCAGCTCTCCCGCTAGGCCATCAGCTCCCCCGACGCCGGGTCGATCGCGATCCCGCCGGTCAGCCGGGTGAGGGCCTCGACCACCGTGATCAGGCTCGCCGGGTCGAGCGACTCCGAGAGCAGGTCGTCGTCGGTCGGTTCCTCCTCATCGTCACCATAGCTGGCAGTGACACGCTCGAAGTGCATGATGTCGAACCTCGCGTCGCTCCGCAGCAGCTTGGCAAGCTGTTCGCCCGCCAGCCGTTTTTTCATTTTCTTGGCCAGTTCCGCGCTCTGCTCGGCGACGAGGTCGCCTCCCTCGTAGCTGATCTCCATCGCGGCATTGTCTTCGGGGGCCTGCACCAGGGCGGAGGCAAACAGGCCATCGTCGTCGGCCTCGAGGTTCTCGACCGTCAGGCGATTGCTCGCGTCGGTAACGGCCCGCTCCACCTGGGCCATCGTGGGGCGGTGGTCGGCGGGGAACAAGACGAAGTAAGTCTCGCGCCACGAAAGCTCGGTATCGGCCATGCTATGTTCCTGAGGCAGTGTTCCTGAAGCAGTATTCCTGAAAAGGGTAGGGATGCGGTGGTGGTCACCACTGATCCGGTTCGCTCTCGTCCTCCAGGGGACCTTCGCCCCCCTGCCACGTCTCGAGCTGTTCGATCAGTTTATCCCGTTCCGTCTGGCGGGCCCACAGACTCTCTCCCTGTTCGAGCCGCACCTCGTAAAATCCCTCCCGTATGCAGTCTTCCTCACCGCAAAAGTGAGGGGTCGCCGAAATCCACATCACGCGATAGAGGGGGACATGCTTGTCGTCGACAAGTCCAAAAATCGTCATCCACCAGGTCTCCAAGTGTTGGAATGGGCTACCACGGCAGCCCACTACGAATCAAAGACGATCGCCAAAACTCCCAACTCCCAACTCCCAACTCCCAACTCCCAACTCCCAACTCCCAACTCC
>CAZYQQ010000001.1:9963-113518 GCA_964650265.1 uncultured Planctomycetaceae bacterium | reverse complement strand
GAGATTGCGCAAAGTAGGTCCGCGTTCGCTGAACCGGACCTTGCGCGCGTGGAGAGTTTGAACTCCTCTTCAAGGTTCCATCCGGCAGATGGAACCTACTTGATCTTTGGCAATTCAATCTTCTCACGCTGCCCGGGTAAACGAGCCCGGGCTACGGTTGTGCGCGCTCGGGCAATTGTGCCCAAGCTACGGCCTCTGACCCCTGTCACACTTAACGGCGCGCTTACGACCAAAAAGTGCCATGTGTGACACCTTGGCAGCAAAAACCCCCTTGTTTTGCAGGCTCTGGAAGCCAACGATGTCACACTCTTGGCGTCACACCCCCCCAACGCGAAGTTGGTGCCAGTCGTGGTGCTTTCACTCCTCACGACGGAGACCATCGTGCTACTATCTTCCAACTTCGTAACACTTCAGCCAACTGCAGTCGAAGCAGGCGCGTCATTCCCGCGGAGGCGGGAATCTAGGGGCAACACCGCAACCCTGGATCCCCGCCTGCGCGGGGATGACGAGAATTCCCCCAATGCCTAACGTCCCACCCCCCACTGACGTGGGGGGCTCGCTTTTTCCAACTCCCAACAGGTTATTACAGCTCCCCCCGAACTACGGCCATCCTCGCACGTGCGGGATGTGCCCATGCTACCGACCTCCACCCCGACCTCTGACCTCCGACCTCCGACCTCCGACCTCCGACCTCTGACACCTGACACCTGACACCTGGCCCCCCCCCCATTCCCCGCAAACACCCCCAGATGCAGGCATTGTCGCGGCCTGGAAAGATTGCTAAACTGCCAAGCTTATCGACTTGCGCTGCGAATTGTCGGCCCATTGTGCGGCTGACCGGGGCAGGTCTGGACCTTTAACGCGCTAGGATCGGCGGCACGCTTGGCTGGGCTCCCACGAGCCTCCTTTTCCGACGTCACTCTTCCGACGTCCCCCCCCTCGTGCCCGCGTCCTGGTAAGGTTTTTCATGGTTAATCGCAATCTGATTCGGGAGTTCGAGGTTTCGGAAGACGACTGGAATGATGCCATCGGCATCGGTCTCGAGGACGAACTACCGCCCGAAATCCTTTTTGAAGGGGGAGATGTCTCCGTCGACCAGATCGTCGAGGGAACGATCGTGCGGGTCGACGACGAGTATGTGATCGTCGACGTCGGCTATAAGAGCGAGGGAATGGTCCCTCGCGACGAGTGGAAGGAAGAAGGGCTTGAAGGAGAAGAGGAGCTCGAGCCGCCGCAAGTCGGGGACAAAGTCCGCGTGCTGGTGGAGGACGTGGAGGATGTGGTCGGCCGTCACGACGACCGCGGCATGATCGTCCTCAGCAAGCGGAAGGCGGAGAAGATCGAGAAGTGGATCGCCGTCATGGAGAAGGTCCATGAGGGGGATGTCGTCTCCGGCGAGGTGACTCGCAAGATCAAGGGTGGCCTGCTGGTCGACATCGGAGTCAATGTCTTCTTGCCCGCGAGTCAGGTCGACATCCGGCGGCCGCACGACATTGGCGAATACATCGGCAAGACGATCGAGTGCGTGGTCCTCAAGATCGACGAGACCCGGCGCAATATTGTCGTCAGCCGCCGCAGCCTGATCGAAACCGAACGGGCGAAGAAGAAGTCGGAACTGCTCAAGGAACTCGAGATCGGCCAAGTTCGCAAGGGTGTGGTCAAGAACCTCGCCGACTTTGGGGCGTTCGTCGACCTGGGGGGCATCGATGGCCTGCTCCACATCACCGACATGAGCTGGGGCCGGATCAACCATCCCTCGGAGATGGTGAAGATCGACGATGAGGTCGAGGTGATGATCCTCCACATCGACTACGAGAAGGAAAAGATCGCCCTGGGCCTCAAGCAGAAGCAAGCCAGCCCGTGGGAGAATGTCGCCACGAAGTATGGCGTGGCCGCCAAGGTCAAGGGAACCGTGGTCAACGTGATGAGCTACGGGGCGTTTGTCAAACTGGAGGATGGCATCGAGGGGCTGGTCCATATCAGCGAGATGTCGTGGACCAAGCGGATCAACCATCCCAGCGAACTGGTGCAGATCGACGACCAGGTCGAGGTGGTGGTGCTGGGGATCAACGAAGAGAAGCAGGAGATCTCGCTTGGCATGAAGCAAACCCAGGACAACCCCTGGGATCAGGTCATCGAGAAGTACCCCGTGGGAGCGATGGTCAAGGGCCGCGTTCGCAACCTCACCAACTACGGTGCCTTCATCGAGATCGAGGAAGGGATCGATGGCCTGCTCCACGTGAGCGACATGTCGTGGACTCGCAAGATCGGCCATCCCAGCGAGGTGGTTGAGAAGGGTCAGGAAGTCGAGTGCAAGGTGCTGTCGGTCGACCAGGAACGCCGCCGGATCGCCCTCGGGCTCAAGCAACTCGACGACGATCCTTGGGCCACCGACATCCCCAATCGCTACCAGCCCGGACAGCTTGTGAAGGGAACGGTCACCAAGATCACCAACTTCGGAGTCTTTGTGGGACTCGAAGAGGGGCTTGAAGGGCTGCTTCACATCTCGGAACTGGCCGACCAGAAGGTGGAGAATCCCTCCGAGCTGGTGAGCGTGGGAGACGAGATCGAGGTCAAGGTCCTTCGGGTCGATATCGACGACCGCAAGATCGGTCTCTCGCGTAAGCGGGTCGACTGGGCTGAAGAGGACGAACTCGAGGCCGAAGCGGCCGCCGCGGCGAGCACTTCGGGCGGCGTGGAACTCAAGGGAGGCATCGGCAGCGGGTCGGGCCCGTTGTTCAAGGCCGCTTCGGAGAGCGATCCGACCGACGAAGAGTCGGCTGGCGCCGGCAACAACGGGGCGGAAACCTCGGAACCCGCAGATGCCGAAGAAGCGGCTTCGCAGGAATAACCCGAGCGACACGCGCCAGTGGGAAAACCCAACGAGCGGCGTGGCGGTTCAAGCCGTCACGCCGCTTTCGCATTCCGCACCAGAGGCGCCACGGGCACAACCGATGCAAGCACTCAGGTTTCCCACAACTTGCAGCGGTGGTTGAGGCTGGGTCGATACCTTCTCGTAGATTCACCCCCTTCGCCACTCCCTGGGCTGCACGGCGCTCTCCCTCGCCGCGCATTCCCACCTTGGGCGTTGGTGTTCCGTCACACCATTCGATCCGTAGTGCCACCATGCCATCAGCCGCCCGACGGCGCAAGAGCGGCTCCGCCGTTCAAACGCCGCTTGAAACCTACTTGCGCGAAATCAACGAGACGGCCTTGCTCAACGCCCAGGAAGAGCGCGAGTTGGCGGTCCAGATCGGCGAAGGGGACATCCGGGCCCGCGATCGCATGGTCCGCGCCAACCTGCGGCTGGTGGTCAACATCGCTCGGGGCTATTCCGGCAAGGGTCTGAGCCTGCAGGATTTGATCGAAGAGGGGAACCTCGGCCTGCTGCGGGCCGTCGAAGGGTTCGACCCGGCGATGGGAACCCGGTTCAGCACCTACGCCAGCTACTGGATCAAGCAGTCGATCAAGCGGGCACTCATCAACACCGGCAAGACGATCCGCATCCCGGCCTACATGGTCGAGCTGTTGTCAAAGTGGCGGCGGGCCACGGCGCGGCTTACCGAGGAACTCGACCGCAGTCCCACCCCCGAGGAGGTGGCCCGCGTCCTGGGGCTCCCCAAGAAGAAGCTGCCGATCATCAAGAAGGCGATCAAAATCTACAATGCGATGCCACACACCGATCAGGCCGAAGCGGGCTGGAGCCTGGGGGACCTGGTGATGGACGAGCGGCAGCGGAGCCCGGACGAAACGCTGGTCGAGTCGGACAGTCTCCGTCACGTGCTGGAGATGCTCAAGACGATGGACCAGCGTGAGGCGACCGTCCTTAAAATGCGGTTTGGGCTCGAAGAGCATGAGCCAAGGACGCTGAAGGAGATTGGCGAGATCCTGGGGCTGACGCGCGAGCGCGTACGGCAGATCGAGACCGAGGCCCTGAGGAAGATGGCCGTCGGCCTCGACGACCCCAACGCATCGCAGGCACTACTGGCCACGGTTGCCAAGTAAGCCGCTAGCGGCGGAAACTGCGTTTCGCCTGGTGGATGCTAGCGGCCGAAGTTGCCGACTAGCGTCCCTGTGGGCCTAAGTGCTGGCGTTGCTGTCGGAGGCACTCTTGCTAGTTTTCCTCGGGTGCGGCGCGATTTTGTTTTCTTTTCTCCATGGAGCCACGACTTGGCACACCCATTGCTCAAGGGTAGGCCGTCGTACCAGGGGGGCATGACCAGCGCGATTGAACGCACGTCATGCCATACGGAATGTACCTATCGGCCGAAGGAGCGCAGGCCCAGTCGCGAAGACTGGAGGTCGTCGCCCACAATTTGGCCAACATCAACACGGTGGGCTACAAGCCCGATGTGACTGGGTTCCAGGCCCGGCTGGCTCAAGCAATTCAGCAAGGGCAGGCCATCCACGGCAATCGTGGACCGAATGACATCGGTGGGGGTGTCGACGTGATCGATGTCACCACCAACTACTCCGCCGGACGCCTCCAGGAGACCGGCAACAAGCTCGACCTGGCGATCATCGGCGAAGGGTTCTTTGAAATCGAAGTCCAAGGTGAGCGGTTCCTCACCAAGGCGGGCAACTTCTCGGTCGACGCCCAGAATCGCCTGGTCGACTCCCATGGCAACTCGGTGCTCAGCGCCGGTGGGGCCGAGATCACGCTCGACCCGCGACTCCCCTGGGAGCACTCGCAGAGTGGCGAATTCCGCCAGTCCGGCACGGCGACCCCGCTGAGTCTGGTCGCTCCCGCCTCCCCTGGGGACTTGGTCAAGGTCGGGCACAACCTGTTCCGCCCCCTCGCGACGCCCCGGCCGGTGGAGCAAGAGCATCGCGAAGTCCGCCAGGGATTCCTCGAGATGTCGGGGAGCAACTCGACTCAGGAAATGATGACGATGATCGAGGCCTCGCGGGCCTTCGAAGCCAATATGCGGATGGTCCAGAACCATGACACCATCTCGGGAGCACTCATCAGCCGCGTGCTGCGAGTCTCCTGAGCCACCCCGATCACCCCCTAAACCCAACTGATTCGCCATGAGTGTTCAAACCCTCTACACGGCCGCCACCGGCATGGAAGCGCTCGAGACCAAGCTCGACGTGATTGCCAATAACATGGCCAACATCAATACGACCGGCTTCAAAAAGGACCGGGCCAACTTCGAGGACCTGTTCTATCGCCAAATCCGGCTCCCTGGGGCGGAGAACGCCGATGGCAATCGGACCCCCACGGGCATCGAGGTTGGGCTCGGTGTACGGGTCTCGGGCACGCAAAGTGACAATGGCCAGGGCGCTTTTCAAACCACCGACAACCCATTCGACTTTGCCATCGAGGGGGAGGGGTTCTTCCAGGTACAGGATCCGGCGGGAGGGCTCCTCTACACGCGGTCGGGCAACTTCGGCGTCAATGCCCAGGGACAAATCGTGCTTGGCTCGGCCAATACCGGCTACCTGCTCGATCCGAACATTACGATCCCGCCCGAGGCGGTCGACATCGTTGTCAGCCCAAATGGACTGGTGCAATATCGCACCACCGACAGTCCAACACTGCAACAGGCAGGCCAACTCCAAATCGCGACCTTCATCAACCCCGATGGGCTCATGAAGCTCGGCGACAATATGCTACGCGAGACCGACGCCTCGTCGAACGCTCAGGTGGCCAATCCGGGCGATCCTGGTTTTGGTTACGTGCGACAGGGATTCCTCGAAGCGTCGAATGTCGAACCGGTGACGGAACTGATCGACCTGATCACCACGCAACGTGCCTTTGAACTCAACTCCCAAGTCGTCCAGGCGGGTGACCAGATCATGCAGGTTGTCGCCAACCTGAGACGTGGCTAACAAGTGACGTTTGGCAAGATGCCACTCGATTGAAGGGATTCTCGTGAGTCTGTCGAAGCAACAACTGAAATTCATCTGCTGGCTCACCCTCCTGGGGTTGGCCACTCTGCCGGGCATTGCGCACGGGGCGGAACTGGTCCTCCGCCAGCGCTTCATCCCCACGGGGTCGGTGATCCACTTGGGAGACATCGCCGACATCCATGCGGCCGACGGAGTCGAGGCAAGGCGACTGGCGACCCTGCCGCTATGGGCTGCCCCCGCCGAAGGCGAACAGCGTTTCGCCTCTGTGACAGCCGTTTGCGACGCCTTGCGTCTACAGGGAATCGACCCCAAAGGTTTTGAATTCACCGGAGCAACGCGAGTCGCGATTGGTGCCGATGCACCCGCTACGAACCAGGGCCCAAAGCGTCCCACGGCAGAGGTACCTCCGGCGGCGGGGAACGCGACCATTGGTTCCGGGTTTCGCCCCCCGCGCGAACCCCTTGCCGGGGAAGCCGGCCCCACGGCTTCTAAACCACTCGTTGCCGACCGCAGCGCCGTGGCCGACCAGCTTCGCGAAGAGGTGCTGCTCTATCTCGAACAGATGAGCGGCAACATCGGACATTTCGACAT
This sequence comes from uncultured Planctomycetaceae bacterium, assembly GCA_964650265.1. Taxonomy (GTDB): domain Bacteria; phylum Planctomycetota; class Planctomycetia; order Pirellulales; family Lacipirellulaceae; genus CAZYQQ01. The sequence continues at coordinate 107,071 of CAZYQQ010000001.1, read as the reverse complement.
CGAGCTTCGCCTCTCGTACCAGCAGGTCGACTTGCTGGTGCGTCAGACAGGAGTCCCCATCCTCAAGGGAGGACGTGCGCCGTGGACTGGCCGCCAACTGCTAACGGCCGAATTCGCAACGGTCGCTGGGCCACAGACCCTTACCTTCGCGGTCGACGTGCTCGACACGACGCCGGTTGTGGTCGCCAGGCGGGCGCTCGCTCGTGGGCAGACGATCACCGCCGCCGATGTCGAATTGCAGACGCCGACTCGCGAAATGCGGATCGCTCCCTCACGAGCCGTGCATCATGACGTCGAAGCAGCCGTGGGACTCGAGGCGGGTCGGGCAATCCGAGCCGGCGAAGTGATGACTGCCGAACTTTGCCTGGCCCCGTTGATGATCGAGCGAAATCAAATTGTGACGGTCACGATTGCGGGAGGGGGTATCGAGCTCAGCCGCCAGGCGAAGGCAATTGCCCCGGCACGGCTTGGGGAGTTCACCGAAGTCCAAATGCTCAACTCCAAGGAGCGGCTTGCAGCGCGGGTGGTGGGGGCCGGCAAGCTGGCCATCGCCGATACGGCGCCATCGACGCCGGCCCCGTCAACGGCTCCTCGACCACGAAAATATCAGCCCTAGAAAGAAGAATCCTCAATGAAATCACTTAATCCAAAAACCTTGCTGATCGCGGCCCTCACCTGCGGGTGGTTGGCGGTGGCTGGCGATGTTTTCGCTCAGGAGGGAAGCCTGCTGGCGGGGAGCCAGCAAGGGCCGGCGGCCCCCCTCACGCTCGAAAACGCCTCGTATCTCTATCAGCCGCTGCCTGCCGGAGCGCAAAAGCGCGAGCTTGAAGTCCGCGACACCATCATCGTGCTCGTTGACTATCGTGCATCGATGAATAGCGAAGGGAATGCCGAGAGCCGCAAACAGGCGAGCATCAACGCCGTGCTGGCCGACTGGATTGCCTTCGATGGCAAGGATGTCTTCAAAGCGCCGCAGTTGCGCGGCGATCCACGCATCGCCGGATCAACGAACAGCCAGTACCGCGCGGAATCGGAACTCGAACTGCGCGATGCCCTCACATTTCGGATCGCAGCCCAGGTCGTCGACATCCAGCCCAATGGCAACCTGGTGATCGAGGCTCATCAGGAGTTCAAGATCAACGAGGAGGTGTGGGTGCAGTCGCTCAGTGGCGTGGTGGCGCGGAAGTTTATCAACGCCAACAACGAGGTTCGCAGCGATGCGATCCTCCATCTGGCGGTCGACAAGCGCGAGAAGGGCCAGGTCCGCGACGGGTATGCCCGCGGGTGGTTCAACCGCGTCTTCCAGCGATACAAGCCCTTCTGACACGGCGCTGTCACAACCTTACAGAACTTTCAACTTACTTTCCAAGTTCAGCCATGATGACCAGCTTTACCCCGCCGACATCGTACCGACGAGCTGCCTTGTTGTTGCTGGGCATGATTGTCGTCTCGATGGCTATAGTCGACCATGTTTCGGCCGCCACCCGGCTTCGCAACATTTGTCGTGTCAAAGGACAGGAGGAGAATGTCCTCCGCGGCTTGGGTCTCGTGGTGGGGCTCAATGGCACGGGAGAGGCCGGCGACGCGCTGACCATGCGGTCGATGGCCAGGGCGATGGAACTGCTCGGCAGCCCGGTGGGAGCCACTGGTACACTCGATGAGCAAGCCATCGAGGAACTCAAGAAGATCAAGAACGCCTCGCTCGTGATCGTCACGGCGAAAGTCCCTGCCACTGGGGCACGGCGTGGCGAAAAGCTCGACTGCACCGTTTCGGCCATCAGCGGCAAGAGCCTGGTCGGTGGACAACTTGCCTTTGCCGCGCTCGAGGGGCCCAATCTCAACGACAAACGAGTCTTTGCCCTTTGCAGTGGGTCGGTCCATGTCGAGTCGCCAACTGTCCCGACCGTGGGTCGCGTGCCGCACGGTTGTCAGATGGAACAAGACGTCTACACGCCATTCTATCTGCGGCGCGAGGAGGGGCTCTTCATTACGCTGGTTGTCGACCCCCATCATGCAAGCTTTCACGTGGCCGACGACATTGTCCGCGTGATCGAGAACACCTACGGCGATTACTACGAACAACGGAAGGCGGAGAATGGCGTGCTACGTGTCAACGTGGCCCCCACTAACCGGCAGCAGGTTGTCCGGGCGCTCGATTCCACCAGCATCGAAGTCCGGGTCCCGAAAAACTATGAACAAGACCCTGTCGCCTTTGCCGCCGAAGTGCTCGACCTCGAAACGACCGAGGAAGACCCCGAGGCCCGCGTCGATATCAATCTCGCCACCAACACGATCACCATCAGTGGCGACGTTCGCATTGGCGACGTCGTGGTGATCCAAGAGGACATCGTCGTCAAGGCGAGCAGCGTGCGTGTCACCGAACTTGGCGACGCGAACATGAAGAATCCCAGCCTCGAGCGGCTTGTCGATCAACTCAGCAAACTCAAGGTCTCCGAACGGGACATGATCGAGATCATCCGCAGTATCGACCGCCTCGGCAAGCTCCACGGCAAGCTGGTGATCCAATAGTTCGGCCTCCCAACGCCCATGAATCCCATGAATGCACTCCAGCCGCTCACAAACCGCTCGATCACGGCCTCTCCCTCGAAGGAGGCAGTCCGCAAAGCCGAAGAACTTCGCGGGGCCTTCAGTTCGTTCGTGGGTGAGACGTTTTATGGGCAAATGCTCAAGTCGATGCGAACGACGGTGGGTAAGCCAGCCTATTTCCACGGAGGGCAGGCCGAAGAAACCTTCCGTAGCCAACTCGACCAGCAACTGGCCCAGGAGCTGGCCGAAGAGACGGGGGATCGGTTCGCCGGCCCGATGTTTGAGCAGCAATTTCCTCGGCAGGCCGAACTGCTGCGTCGTGCCGAATCAACTTCCAAGAGCGGTCTCGAGCAACTCGACACCTTACGTCGTCGCTAACCTTCCAGGGATTACTCCTTCCATGTCGACCACTTTGGCAGCCAACCCCATGTCCAACAATACGGCCAGCAATACGGAAGATCTGTTCCCTGTGATCCCCATCGTCGAGCTGGCCACGAGCTGGGAAGACCGTGTCGCGGAACTCCTGGGCGAGTTGTCACAAGTGCAGTCCTACTTGCTTGCAGTGCTGGGGACGAAGAGTGGAGCCATTGCGAAGGGCGACTTGGAATCGCTGGCCGCATGCACGGGCCACGAGGAGCAGCTCCTGCTGCGGCTGGAGCAATGCCACGTGCATCGCGAGCAACTGCTCGCAGCAGCGCGCGAGGAGGGGCGACCCGCCACAACTGTCGAGGACCTCGCCTTGTCGCTCGATGGACCGCGGCGGCACGAACTTCGCCAGGGGGTGACCGACGCCCGGCGACGGATGCGGCTATTGCAACATCATAGCCTGACGAACTGGGTCGTGACGCAACGAACGCTGATTCACCTGTCGCAAATGATCGAAATCGTCGCCACTGGGGGCAAGCTGAATTCGATCTATGGTCGGCCCGAGGCGGTCGCCTCCAGCGGCGGCTTTGTCGACCACCAGGCCTGAAACAACTCGCGCCATACTCCCTTACGCTCCCTATTCCCCAAGCCTTGACCACCCTCTCGCTGCCATGTCTCTCTTCGGCTCCTTACAGATGGCGAGCAACACACTGCAAGCGATGCAGGTGGGGTTGCACGTGGTCGGAAACAACATCGCCAATGCCAACACCCCAGGCTACGTCCGCGAGGAGGTAATCTACTCCCCTGCTCCGGTCCAAAAGAACGGAACACTGGTCGTCGGGTTAGGAGTGGAAGTCGATGGCATTGTTCAGAAGATCGACCGGTTCGTCCTCGAACGGCTGCGCAATGCCACTAGCGATCGGGCTAATGCCGAGGTCCAAGAAAAAGCCTACGCCGACCTGGAGATGCTGCTCGGCGAGCTCTCCGACACCGACTTGAGCTCGGCCTTCACCAGCTTCTTTGCCAGCGTCGATGATGCTCTCAACGACAACGATACGCTCGCGACGCGCAATCTTGTCGTGCTCAAGGGCCAATCACTCGCGCGAGAAGTCAACCGACTTTACCAACGGGGAAGCACACTCCACGGCGAACTCGACAGGCGGGTCACCACCATCGCGGATGAGATCAACACGCTCACCAAGCAGATCCGAGAGCTCAATCTGCAGATCACCGCCATCGAGGGGGGAGGCCTCTCCGGGAGTCAGGCGGGAGGGCTCCGCACCGAGCGCAACAATGCCGTGGCCCGACTCGCGCAAATTGTCGACATCCGCGTTGCCGAACAGCCGACCGGCTCGATTTCGGTGACAGTCGCCGGCGAGTTCCTGGTGGTCGATGCGATTCGTCGCGAGGTGACCGCCGATGTCGTCACCGAAGGGGGACTTGGTGCGTCGGTCGTCCGCTTTGCCGATTTGGGAAGTATGGTCGCCGCCACCGGAGGGGAGCTAGCGGGTCTTTACGCGGCCCGCGACGAAGTGGTGGGAGGATTTCTCCACAATCTCGACGGTCTTTCCGGTAATCTGATCTACGAGTTCAACAAACTCTATTCCCAAGGCCAGGGTCTGGTCGGTTTTGGAACGCTCACCAGTCAGGACGCCGTCCGCGATACGAATGCTCCACTCGACGCAGCGGGGCTGGCCTTCACGCCGGTCAATGGGGCGTTCGATCTGCTGGTCCACAATCGCAACACGAATGTCACCGAGACATATACGATCCAAGTCGACCTGAGCGGACTCGATGAAGACACGAGCCTCACCGACCTGGCCGAGGCGATCAATGCGGTCGCTGGCGTGACGGCCTCGGTTGATAGCAATGGCCGGCTGCGGATTGCCAGCAACGCCAGCGATACCGACTTTGCATTTGCCGGCGACACGAGCGGCGTGCTGGCAGCATTGGGACTCAACACATTTTTCACCGGATCGACTGCCGGATCGATTGGGGTGAACGCCGAACTCAACGGCATCAAAAACGCGGCCAAATTCGCGGCCAGCCTGGGGGGGATCAACAACGATGCCCGCAACACCGAGCGGCTGGCGGAATTCTTCACCCGCGGCCTCAGCGTCAACAACGGGGCGTCGCTGGCCGATCAATATGAACAGCTAGTGAGTGCGATTGCCCAAGGCTCGACCGTCGCCAAGGGGGTTGCCGAGGGGTTTCGCGTCTTCGAGGCAACCCTCGAAGGAGAAGCGACCGCCGTGAGCGGAGTGAACCTCGACGAAGAGGCGATTCGCATGATCATGTTCCAGCGGACCTACCAGGCCTCGGCCCGCTACATCCAGGCAATCTCCGAACTACTCGATGTTCTGGTAAATCTGTAAATCGGAGAAAGTCGCCACGATGGCCATCCTACCTGTCCCCAACACGCGAGTGAGCACCTGGCTCGCCCGGCAGCGGCTGATCGGTCAGGTGCAGAGCGACCAGATCGACCTCATTCGCTTGCAAACTCAGGTTAGCACGGGCCGCCGGGTGATCTCCCCCAGCGACGACGCCCCGGCCGCGCTGCGAGCCATCAACATCCAGCGTCTCCTCGAACGTAAGACACAGGCGGTCACCAGCCTTCAATCCAGCTCGCTCTACCTGGGGGCAGCCGACACGGCACTCGCCCGGGTGACCAACATACTCAATGACATCAAAGGGGCAGCGCTCGGCGTGGCCGACAGTATCTCGACCCCCGAAGCCCGCCAGGCGGTGATTGCCCAAGTGAATCGTGCCCTCGAGTCGCTGGTCGACGCGGGGAATTCGAAGTTCCGCGATCGTTACCTCTTCTCCGGTTCGCGGTCGCTCGTTGCACCCTACGCGCAGTCGGGCAATTTTGTCGAATATCGCGGCAACGAGGGAACCTTCCGCAGCTATGTCGATCTCGATTATCTGATCGATACCAATCTGCCCGGGACCGACGTCTTTGGAGGGCTGTCGCAGGAAGTTCGCGGCCTGTCGGACCTCGATCCCCAAGTGACGCGCAATACGCAACTCAAACACCTGGCGGGTGGGGAAGGGATCGTCGCGGGTGCGGTGGAAATCGTCTACGTCGATTCCACGGGGTCGGCCAAGTCGTCGGTGGTCGATTTGAGCCGTGCCGCCACCTTGGGGGATGTCGCCCGCTATCTCGAGGCCGGGGTGCCGGCCGGATCGGGAATTCGCGTCGAAGTGACAGGCGACGGCCTGGTCCTCACGACCCCAACGGCCAGCGAAGGAGTTTTTGTCCGTGAGGTGGCCCAAGGGCGCACCGCCCGTGAGCTGGGAATCCATGGCACAACGCCCCAGTCGACCCTCGTCGGGAGCGATATCTCACCCGTCCTAACGGGTACGACTCGGCTGGACGATCTGCTCGGACGGAAGGCGACTGCCACGCTGGTTTCGAGTGGGAACAACAACGACATCCTCCTCAAAGCAAACGTCAACGGAGCCGAGTCGGGAGTCAATCCGCTGAATGGAGTGACAATCCAGTTTGCCACTGGGGCCGCCGCGGGGAACGAAACGGCCCTCTACGATCCGGGCACGTCGACGCTGACGATTACCATCGAGGAGGGAAAGTCGACTGCCCGCCAGGTGGTCGCCGCAATCAACGCCGAAGCGAGCGGTCTGTTCACCGCCCAAATCGATCCGCGCGACGCTTCGGCGACAGCATTTGCCGGTGAAGCGGCGGTGGAACTCGGCGCCACCGTCGTGACGGCCGGAGGCTCGGGCACCACTTTGGATATCACCTCGGGCTTGCTCGTGACGAATGGGGGGACGACGACCACCATCGACTTGAGTGGGGCGGAGACGGTCGAGCAGCTTCTGAACATCCTCAACAAGTCGAATGTCGGGCTGGTTGCTCACATCAACGAGGCCGGCACCGGCATCGATGTCCGTTCGACCCTCAGTGGGGCCGATCTCACGATCGGAGAGGTGGGGGGAGGGCAGACCGCCACGCAGCTTGGCATTCGTACGCTGCATGAGGGATCACGGCTCGAGAACTTCAATCGGGGCAAGGGTGTGTTCGTCGACGGGGTGGACGACATGGTGATCGAACTCACCACGGGGGGAGTCACCACTCAATATGCGCTCGACCTCGGTTCGGCAGTTCGAGTGGAAGATCTCATGAACGCCATCGCCATACAGACTGGGGGCGCCGTCACGGTCGAACTCGCCTCAAATGGCAATGGACTGGTGCTGGTCGACCAGACCGGGGCCGACTCATTGCGCGTCGAGGGGGCGACAGCCCAGTATTTGGGCTTTTTCGCCGAAGGGGAATCGGAAGCGGTGGGGGTCGGGTCGCTGACTTCCGAGGATCGCCACACTTTGGAAGTCGATAGCATCTTCAATACACTGCTGCGGCTACGCACCGCGCTTCAGGAGAACGACATCCCAGGAATTGGTGCCGCCTTGGGCCGGTTGGGCGAGGATTCTGACCGGCTCAATTTTGCCCGCTCGGAAATCGGGGCCCGGCTCCAGAGCCTCGACACGCTCAAGACGCGGCATGAGGACGAGGAAGTCACCTTGCGGAGTGCCCTCACCCAGGAAATCGACGTCGATCTGGCCAAGGCGATTTCGGAATTCACCGCACGCCAGTACGCCATGCAGGCGTCGCTCCGCACCTCGGCCAGCCTGCTCCAAATGTCGATTATCGACTTCATCTGAGTTAACCTAATAAATAGGCCACGGATTGAAGCGGATCGATACTGATCACCACGGATCAGAAAAACGCCTCGCGGAACATCGTTCACGACCGGCACCCGTCTGATCCGTGGTGAGCCGAATAGGACCAGTGCTTATCCGTGTCCCGTCGTAGCCCGACGGTCTCCGTCGTGTCCTATCGTAACCCGACGGTCTCCGTCGGCTGGACCCAAGACAGAGCGTGCCACCCCCAAATCCCAAATCATAACTCCGAAATCATCAACCCTAAATCGCCAATCCCGCACGGCTGCGACCCCGTGGTACTGGTTCTTCCTACGACCGACTGCCCACTGGCTTCATCACTCAACTCCTTGCTCCTCAATCACTTGCGGCGCTGGACATGGGGCGTGCGGCGTGCCCAAAAGTGGCAATGTTGTCCAATCAGCCCAGCATTGGCAGAATAGGCAAGATGCCCCCAGGGAGCGAACCTGCTTGAGCGGCGGAGTGTCTGGCCGGGGGCAACTCTTGCGCAGGGGCCCCACTTGCCGCTAGGATGCTCCCTCATGAATCCCTACGAACCAGCCCAAGAGCCTACACTTCGCCAGTCGTGGTGGAGTCGTCCGGCGGGCGGGCGCGAGGTGCTCACCGTCGCGATGCCGCTGGTGATCTCGAGCCTCTCCTGGACGGTGATGACCTTCATCGACCGGGTGTTTCTCAATCACGACTCGGGGGAATCGATGGCGGCCGCCTTCTCGGCGGGAACCGCCTGGTTCACCGTGATGTGCCTGCCGCTGGGAATTACCATGTACGCGAGCACCTTCGTGTCGCAGTATTTTGGTGCGGGCCGCCCCGAACGGATCGGCCTCACCGTGTGGCAAGGGGTGTGGCTATCGATACTAGCAACGCCACTGTTGATACCGATACACCAGTTCGCGCCACAGTTCTTCAGCATAGCCGACCATAGCGAGTCGCTGGCGCGGCAGGAAGTGATCTATTTTCAGATCCTCTGTTTCTGCGGCCCCGCGCTTTGGATCTCCAATTCCCTCTCGACGTTCTATAGTGGTCGCGGGCTAACGGTTGTCGTCATGCTGGTCGACACCGTGGCCGCCGCGACCAACCTGCTGCTCGATTACGCCTGGATCTTTGGTGAATGGGGGTTTCCCAGGATGGGCATCGCCGGGGCGGCCTGGGCCACCGTGGTGGCCTTCTGGCTCAAGGTGGTCATCTATGTGATTCTCCTTCTGCGACGGACTCACCGCGAGAAGTTTGGCACCTGGCGGGGCTTTCGGGTCGATCGGGAGCTGCTCACGCGGATGCTCTACTTCGGAGGGCCGAGCGGTCTGCAACTGCTGCTCGACCTACTCGGGTTCACCTCGTTTGTCATGCTGATCGGACGACTCGGCTCAGTTGAGGCCGAGGCCTCGTCGATGGCCTTCAGCATCAGCATGCTCGCCTTCATGCCGGTGTGGGGAATGTCGCAGGCGACGAGCATCCTGGTCGGACAGCATTTGGGGGAAAATCGCGATCACCTCGCGGCCCAGGCAACCTGGACGGCACTCGCCCTCGCCGTGGCATACATGCTCCTGATTTCGGCGCTTTACATCTTCGTACCGCAAGTCTTCTTGGGAGCATTCCTCCTCGATGGAACGGCTCGCGAGACCGACGGGCAAGTTCGCGAGTTAGCGCTCACTCTACTCAAGTTTGTGGCGGCCTACAACCTGTTCGATGCAATCGGCATGGTGTTCGTCGGTGCGCTCAAGGGGGCGGGAGATACACGATTCGTCCTCTTTGTGAGCATGGTCCTCGCCACGCTATTGATCGGGGCAAGCTGGCTGGCGATCGAAGTCATGGAGTTGCGACTCTATGGTTCATGGACCATCATCACGCTCTGGATCTGGCTGATGGGATCGATCTATTTCATCCGGTTCCTCGGCGGCAAGTGGCGGCAGATGCGGGTTATCGAAGAGTCGCCATTACCCCTCCCCAACTGAGCGATTGCACCGCTCGACCGCTTTCAACCATCGTAGCGGTTCGTCCGATCCTAACGATTGCTCCTCGTTCGGGTGTCGCCGGAGGCCCACAGATCGCCGCTACGTTGCGTTTTGCCACCGCAGTTTGTTGACCACTCGCGTCACGTGACCTAGATATTGGCAGCGGCCACTTGAGGGACTTCGTTCCCCTGGGCCACCGGTCCCACCTGCCTTGACGATTGAAGCTCACGAGCATGTCCAACGCGAAGCTACTGCTGGTTGACGACGACTATCAGGTCCTCGAATCGATGACCGATTGGCTCAGGTCGCAAGGCTACGAAGTCGCCACGGCCAGTTCGGCCTCCGACGCCATCCGTGCGTGCGAGCAAACGACATTCGACCTTGCGCTCGTGGATGTCCGGCTTGGCAAGGAAGATGGATTCGACCTCCTGGAGCAATGTCTCCGCCGGTGGCCGTCGACCCAGGTCATCATGATGACCGGGTATGGTACGCCCGACATGGCGATCGACGCCGTGCGGTCCGGGGCGTTCGACTACCTGACCAAACCCCTCATCGACGACGAGCTATTGATGGCGATCGAGCGGGCCCTGTCGCAGCAAAAAATGCTCGTCGAGAATTCGCAACTCAAGGCGGAACTCGATCGTCACTATGGCATGGGAAATATCGTGGGACAGGATGTCCGCATGCTCCGCGTCTACGAACTCATCGAGAGTGTCGCCGACACCAGGGCCACGGTCCTCGTGACCGGCGAGAGCGGGACCGGGAAGAGCATGATCGCCCGGGCGATCCACCGTCGCAGCAGCCGGGCCAAGGGCCCATTTGTCGAGGTGGCGTGTGGAGCCCTTCCCGAGAATCTGCTGGAGAGCGAGCTCTTCGGCCACGTCGCCGGGGCCTTCACCGGCGCGACCAGCGACAAAGTGGGCAAGTTCCTGCAGGCCGACGGGGGAACCATTTTCCTTGACGAAATCGGCACCGCCAGCCCGGCGATGCAGGTCAAACTGCTGCGAGTGCTACAGGAACTCCAGTTCGAGGCGGTCGGTGGAACGAAGACGTTCAAGGTCGATGTCCGCGTGATCCTCGCCACCAATGAGGACCTGGCCAAATCGGTCGCCAATGGCACCTTCCGCCAGGACCTCTACTATCGCATCAACGTGATCAATGTCGAACTCCCCTCGCTCCGCGATCGAGTAAGCGATATTCCGCTGCTGGCCCAGCGATTCTTGTCCGAAGTCCGCGAGGACGTAGGGCGCGAGGTCACAGGCTTCAGCGAAGCGACGATCTCTTGCCTCAAGCGGCATTCCTGGCCAGGGAATGTCCGCGAGCTACAGAATGTCGTCGAGCGTGCCGTCCTGCTCGGCAAGACGCCACTCCTCGAACCAACCGACTTGCCACCCGAAATCCGCCACGCGGTTCATTCGACCTCCACGGCTCCCTTTGTCGTCGGGCAAACCTTGAAGGATGCCCTGGAAGGTCCGGAGCGGAAGATCATTCTCGAAGTGCTCGAGTCGAACGGCTGGAACCGCAATGCGACCGCCGACACCTTGGGCATCAATCGCACCACGCTTTATAAGAAAATGAAGCGGCTGGGGCTCGAGGATCGCGCCGAGGCGAAATCGTCGCTCTAACCTTCGGTCGACTCGTCTTCGTCCGGGAGCTCGATACGAACTTCCTCCCGATCTTCACGCGGCGTGACATGAACCAAATCGTCACGGCTATAGAGGGTCTCCACCGGAACTTCCGCCGCGCTGATCTGGTAGCGAATCCCTTCGGCGTCGGCATCCCACAGCATCTCGCGAATCACACCGGTGCGAGGCTCGTTTTGCATCCCTTGGGGGACCACCTCCACCAGGTCGCCGATCTCGAGGCCCTCCGACTCGACCTCCATCCAGAGTGTCCGCCGGACCCGCACCTGCTCGGCTCCGTAGTGGAGCACAATGAAGTCCTGCTGCTCTCCGTCGCGGCGAAAAATCCGGCCGCTGGGGATCAGGCGTTTCGCGATTTCCACATCTTCCGGATGAATCCAACCCTCCCCATCCTCGGGCCACCAGGGGTAATAGCCGTATTTGGGGTCGGACTTCAATGGAGGAGGAGTCATACGAACGTGTTTCCCATAGTACCCCTGGGGGGCCTTGCCCTGTGCTGCCCCAGGGGCCGATTTGTGCCAAATATACCGGTCGTCCCACCCTCTGGTGCCTGCCCGTGGCGGCCAGTCGTCACCTATAATTGGGGAGCGAACCCGCGGACCGTCATTTTATCCTCGAAGGGGCCAGCCGGCGAGTTGACTCACCCCTTCGATCTTCCAGCCCTGGACAGGACCAATGCGAACCGAACGTTTCCTGGAGCACCACGGCATCGCGACTAACCCCTTTGCGGAAGAGGATGCGCAAACCGACCCGGTGTTCAAGAACCGCTGTCGCACCAGCACCTTCCACCCGGCTTGGGACAAAGTGTTTGGCGACCCCGCCGACCCGGCCACTTCAATCGTCTTTGGCGAAAAGGGGTCGGGCAAGACCGCCATGCGGCTCCAAATTGTCGGGCGGATGGCCGAACACAACAAGCAGCACCCGTCGGCCAAGATCTGGGTGATCGAGTACGACGACTTCAATCCGTTTCTCGACCGCTTCGCCGATCGGCTCCCTTCGCGCAAACAGCGCGACACGGCGAAGGTTCTGGCCGAATGGAAACTGTGGGACCACATGGATGCCATCCTCTCGCTGGGGGTGACCAATCTGGTCGACCTGGCGCTGGGGGCGCATGGCGTCCACAATCCACCCGCGAATCGACTCGAGGGGGACCTTCGCTCGAAACTCGACCGGCATCAAAAACGGGACCTCTTGCTGTTGGCGGCCTGCTACGACGACTCGCTCGCCGAGTCGTTCGCCACGCGCACGCGGCGGCTGGGGCGCAACTTGCGTTACTTCTCGCTGTCGTCGATGGCGAGCGCCGCGCTGGGCCTGGGCATTTCGGCGGCCCTGGTGGCCTTCTTCATCTGGATCTACCGCGAGCAATGGAATCCCCAGGTGTGGCTCTGGATCTGCATTCTGCTGGCCTTGCTCGGGTGGATTCCGTGGGGCCTGCGCGTCGTCGCCAATCACTTTCGTGCCCGCGGCGTCGCACGCAACGTGCGGGTCCTCAAGCGCGACGCCGGTTCGCTACGACGGCTGTTCATGCGGATGTCGCCGCGCGATCTCCATGGCCAGCCCTTACCCGACAAACGTCGCACCGACGACCGCTATGAACTGATGACCAAATTCCAAGGAGTCCTCGAAGCCCTTGGCTACACCGGCATTGCCGTGCTGGTCGACCGAGTCGACGAACCCCATTTGGTGAACGGGTCGGTCGAGTTGATGCGCGACTTCGTCTGGTCGATGCTCGACAACAAGTTTCTCAAGCAGCCGGGCATCGGGCTCAAGTTGCTACTGGCCAGTGAGCTGGTCGACTACCTCAACCGCGAAGATCGCGAGTTCCACCAGCGGGCTCGCATCGACAAACAGAACATGATTCCCTCGCTCGACTGGACCGGCGAGGCACTGTACGATCTGGCGAACGCCCGCCTCACGGCATGTGCCGCCGAGGGGCAAACCCCCTCGCTGCGATCGCTGTTCGTCGCCGACCTTCCCGACACGCGACTGGTCGACGCGTTTCGCTCGCTCCGCGTGCCGCGGAACTTGTTCAAGTTCCTCTACCGGGTGATCGTTGTCCACTGCAACAGCCACACCGATGCCGACCCGGTATGGCAGATCTCCAAAGAGACCTTCGAAGCAACTCTCGCCGTTTACGCACGGGAACAGGCCGCCCTCGATCGGGGACTGCTCGCCAGTTGACGCTGGCGCCGCGCCACCATCGTTAGCGGCAACAGGGCCGCAATCAAGCAGAGCGCGGCTGGCTCGGGAACCTGGGCGGCGACAAGACTTGTCCCGCCAAGGGTCAGGCCGAAGTGTTCTTTCCAGATGTTGTAGTCGAGGGTGGTGACTATTCCATCCCCATCGGCGTCGGCCACGGTGAGAGGATTGACCTCGGACCCGAGCGAGTTTCTCCAAACGAGAAAATCGGCCGCATCGACTCTGCCATCACGGTTGAAGTCACCCGGTAGCTGCGTAGCGGCGAGGTAATGGAGTTGAATCTCGTCGGCCGAGAGGGCCCGATCGTAGAGTGCGACTTCGTCGATTAATCCGGGGAAGTGAAACGTGGACGAACTGCTGAACTGCCGGCCAATCCAGAGGTCGGCCGAGTTGGAAAAGATGGCGCTGGGGACATCGACACTGCCTCCTTCGATCATTTCCGACACCAACTCGCCGTCGATGTAGAGCCGCATGAACTGGTCGGGCTCGAAGACACTCACGACATGTAGCCATTCCCCCAGGGGAAGCGGCTGGTCGTCGATCAGGTTGGCGGCGGTGGTGAAGGTGCCATCGGACGAGATCACCATGCCGAGTTCTCCTCGTCCGCCATTCTGGATGTTGACATACATTTCGTACCCGCGCTGATTGCCCGCTCCCAAGTACTTGGCCACGATTCCGCCATTGGCTTCAGGATATTCGTCGAGCTTGATCCATGCCTCCATCGTGATCGCCCCGGTCTGGTCGAAGCGGGTCGAGTCGGGGATCGCCACATAGCTCGTGTCGCCGTCGAAGTGGGGCGCGCGATTCTCGTCACCCATGCCGTAGAAACCTTGGGAGGGTTGCGGTCCTGGTTGGCCGAGGCTGCCGGGTCCCACGGACGAATCGAGCCGAACGAAATACCCGGCGGTCTCCGCTCCTCCTACTTCACTTGGGGCCACAATGCCCCCGGTCTGGCCGAGCCGCCAATATCCCACGGGATTTGCCGCCGTCACCATGCCGGAGTAAACGCTGGGGCTGTCGTCCCCCACGGGATCGAGGTCGATGAGGAACGTCTCGACGGCCGCGGTTTGATAGAGGCTTTGATCGGTAAAGATGTCGGTCCACCGGGCCCCGGTGCTATCGGGAAAGAGTTCGGGAGCAAGCTGATTGAGCAGGCCGAACGCACCGACCTTGGAGAGGGTTTCGTGGAGGTTGGGGTTGCTGCCGAGAAACCCTGGGAGGCTGCCGGTGAGCCAGGTGCCAAAGGTTTCGACCGCCTGATCGATCTCGGCCACGCGATATTGGGGAGCGAGGCTTCGCATGTACTTGAGGCCATAAAGGGCATCGAGGTCCATGTACCCGCTATTGTTGCCCCCAAACCGGCCGCTGGCGACCTGCATCTCGAGAATCCGATCGATCACGAGTTCGGGCTCGGGAAAGTCGTGCCCCAAGTGTTCGTAAATCGGCCAGATATGAGCCCCGCCACCTAGTCCCTGGATGTTCGTGGGAACTTGCGAGCCGTTGGCAAACCAGCCCAGTGTGGGATGGATATGGTCGTCGAGCCAATCGAACACGGCATCGTTCCACTCGGGAGTCGCCACGCTGCTTTGGCTATACATGTGAAGCCCACCCCAAAACTTATGCGACTCGCTCCACTGGCTTGCCCAGTTGATGTTCCCGGCGAGATAGGTCGCCACCTCTTGGGGTTGGTCGAATGGGGCATAGAGGGGGGTTGCCGGATAAAGCTGTTTGCCACCAAGCACTCCCAGCCCGCCAATCGTCATGCCGTTGCGATGCAACTGGTGATGGCCGATGTCGTTATCGTAGGTGCCATCGGGGTGCGCGAACGTATGGAGATGGGCGATCCACTCGCTCCGTTGCTGCGCGCTGAGGGAACTGAAGAGGTCCTCCCCCATAATGGCTCGCGAGAGGGCCACATCGAGCGAACCGTAATAGCTGGGCACGGTCCCCGCGGCGGTCATGCGATACTGGCCGTAGGGACCGTCGGTGATGCGACGCGATTCGAAAAACGCCTCGAATTGCGGGCGGACCGTGGCCAGGTCGATGATCGGATCTTGTGCCAGGGCGCAGGGGGCGAGGGTGGCAAAGTAGAGCACGACGGCGAAGCTGCGGCTCGGCAGCCGAAATTGAGAGCGTGGCATGTCCACCCGAATCTGTTTTCTAAAGGGCCCTGGCCAATGCCAGGTTGCGACGGCGGACCAGTCCCAGCAGGGCGAGCAGCAGTGTCACCAGCCCCACCGAGGCAGGCTCGGGCACCGAGACGACGGTGAGCAGCAGTTGGCTTCCGGAGGAACTCACCCGCAGCATCCCGGCCAGATCGCCAGCCAGGACAATGCCATCGTCTTGCAGGTCGCCGGCGACGACAGCCGCATAGACGTCGCCGATCTTGAGCGCGGCCCCTGGGGCGAGCGTCGGATTGAGGGTTCCTCCCAAGCGGGCGATCCCAGCGACCGCCAAGGCGGGCCCATCACCAAGCATCAGGTCAAGTTCCCCTTCGTTGGTGAAGTCCCCGCCCAGTTCCATCCCCGACGCCATGGCAAGGGCGCCAGCGTTGACAAGCTGGCCGCCACCGGCAAAGAAGACGCGGTTGTTGATGTCGACGTTCCCCGCCCCAGCGATGGTGAGTGTGTTGCCATTGAGATTGATCTGCTGATTGAAGCTCAGGCTTCCGGAGGTCACCGTGACGACCGTGTCGGAGTCGAGGCGGACGGGAACCTGGAATTCGTGGCTGCCCTGTGTCACGTTGATCGCCGCATCGCCGGTGTCGGCCACGAGGGCCACCTCGTCGAACCCAACGACCACGTACTTGTGGGAACTGGAGAAGTTGATCGTCTTGGCCCGCACTTCGTCCTCGACGACGACACTCTGGGGGCTCGTGATCACGCTGCCGAAGTTGACGACGGCATTGTCGCGGTTGGGCACACTCGCCTGCGAC
Organism: uncultured Planctomycetaceae bacterium; assembly: GCA_964650265.1. GTDB lineage: Bacteria > Planctomycetota > Planctomycetia > Pirellulales > Lacipirellulaceae > CAZYQQ01. The sequence goes on along the minus strand of CAZYQQ010000001.1, from coordinate 90,734 downwards.
CAGTTGTTAAGATCGCGCCAGTCCCCCGAGCCATTCACGTTCCAGGTGTAGGCGCCGCTCGACGCCCCGGTGGCCGCCTCAAAGTGGGTGAGCACCTGAGCGTCAGTGAGGGCCTTGTTGTAGATGGCCGCCTCGTCGATGCGTCCCTCGAAGGTCGAATTGGGGGACGTGTTGAACTGATGGCCAATATGAAATGGCGCCGTACCATCGAAAATGGAAGTGGCCGCGGAAGTCCTCGAAGCGACGAGCTGCCCATTGAAATAGAGGGAAAGCGACTGATCGGCCTGATTGAAGACCCCTACGACGTGGGTCCATTCTCCAATCGCCAGATCGGTGGGAGAGAGAATCTCATTGGCGGCCGAATAGAGGCCAGTATCGCTGATTACGAAGCCGACCACCCCGGGAGTCGGATCATAGAAGAGGTTGTAGGACCGGTTATTGCCGGTCCCGAAGTACTTCGAAATGATCCCCTCGTTCGCGCCGCCATCAGTCTGGGCATCGCGATTGACCCAGGCCTCGAGGGTCAGACTGCCGGTGATGTCGAGCGGGTTGGGAGTGTTAGCGTCGTCGGCAAGTTCGATCCGCGAGTAACCGCTCGCGGCTCGACCAAAGTGAACGGCCCGATTGTCGGCGGCGAAGCCATCGATCACGAAACCACCGGCGATATCACCCGGGCGAGGTCCCACCTGGCCAATGTTGTTCGGCCCGGTTTCCCCAAACAGGCCAATATTCTCAAAAGCCGCGTCGAGGCTGGGATTGCTCGCTTCTTGGGCGAAGAAGGTCAGGCCATCCCCCTGCTCGTTGAGCCGGTAATAGGCCACCGGACCGTCGGCGAGGACAGCCGCGCTATACTGGGCTTGGGCGGGTTGCGCGGTAAGCGAGAGGAGCAAGGTCACCGCCAGCATCCCCGTAAATACCCAACGACACTGGCGACCACGCTGGCGCACGAGTCCCAGAGCCAGGACGAAGGCCGCTGCCATGGCGATCGTCGCTGGCTCGGGGACAACCGTGGCCGAGGCATTTGCGAGGGCACCACCGGCGGTGGCTCCGAAGTTTTCCTTCCACAGGAGATAGTCTCCTGTGTCGACATCGTTCATTCCGTCCCCATTCCCATTGAGTGCGTCTTCGTTGGCCGCACCGTAGTTATTGCGCCACACGAGGTAGTCGGCGGCATCGACAACACCGTCGTTGTTGAAGTCTCCATTGAGAGCGATAGCGACGGACAGGACGAGGCTGTTACCAACGACGCTCAAAGCGAACTGTTGAGCAGCCGGCCCCCCCAGCGTGATGCCATTGTCGATCAGATTGGTCGCCGTCAGCACCGTGAAGGTTTCGTTTCCTTCGAGCGCAAAGCCATTGAAGAGCTCGGCGCTCAAGGTGCCCGACAGGGTGGCTGTCCCGCTGACATGAAACACGTCGTATTCGTGGGGATTGGTCCCAGCGATGTCGATGTCGAGCGTGCCAGTGCTCACGAGGTCGGCCTGCAAATCGAGAATTCCCTGGGTGCCAAGGATGGCGTTGTTGATGACCACCCCGCCAGCCGTCGAAGTGACCGCGTGGTGCAGATTGAGCGTACCGGCATCGATAGTGAGCTGGTTGGCGCCAAGGTTGACGACGTTAGTCATGTTCAGGGTCCCCGTGCCAGCGACTGTGGTGTCGTTGGCAAGATTGACAACGGCTGCGATGGTGTGGGTGCCAGCCATCGTGACATCGGAAGTCCCGGTGTCGGAGGAGAGGGTGAGGCTCCCTGTACCTCCGATCGTGTAGGAGGCGTTGGAGACGAAAGTGATCCCCTTCACCATATTGGCGGCGTTGGTGTAGACGACGCGGGCCTCGGAGATAGCCCCCCCCAGGACGGCGGTCCGTTGATTGTTGTTGGGCACGGTGGTGAAGGTCCAGTTGGCCGTGTCGTTCCAGTCGCCCGAGGCGTTGACATTCCAGGCGAAGGAAGTCGGCAGATCAGTCGTCGCTGCGTCGAAGTGAGCTGCGATCTCGGCGGCGGAGAGGGCACGATCATAAATAGCCACCTCATCGATCTTGCCTTCGAAGCCGACGTTCTGCGCCGTGCTGAATTGCTTGCCGATCCACAGATCGGCTTCGCTGTTGAAAATCGAGGCGGGAATACCAGGGCCTCCGAGCCTTTCGGCAACGATCTCGCCATTGATATAGAGCGCCATCCGCGTGCTCGGCTCGTAGGTGGCCGCCACGTGAGTCCATTGACCGAGTGGCACGTTGCCGGTGGTGTTCGTCAAGGCATAGGCATTGACATTCAGTCCCGTATCGCTGAGTGTGAACCCTAAATTGTCGGTCCGTGGGTCATAGAACAAGACGTAGGAGCGTTGGTTGCCGAACGTCGAACCCCAATATTTACCAACGATTCCTTCGTTGTTCCCACCGGCGGCCTGGGGGTCGCGGAAGATCCACGCCTCAAGGGTCAGCGCCCCAGTGATATCGAGCGGGTTGTTGAGGGAATCCGGTACTGTGACCACCGGGAAATTGGTGGCGGGATTCGCGTCGACAACTGGAGCATCGAAATGGACCGCACGATTGTCCGCCTCGAAGCCATCGATGGCGAACACTCCGGCGAGGTCGCCGTTGCGCGGACCTAACTGGCCGATATTGCCCGCACCAGTGCCAGTCCCCAGTCGCAAATAGGTGCCATCAATGCCAGTTCCCGAGCCACTATTGAACGCCGTGGGGAGCTCGGTTTCGTCAAGTCGGTAGTAAGCCAACGGCCCGCTGTTGAGAACGGCATCGCTATAGGGGCCAGCGCTGGCCACCGAGAATGGTGCCACCAATAATACGCCTGCCACGATCGTTTGCCTGAGAGATGCACCCATGAGAATCGGCTCCTGTTGTCGAATGACCTGCTCCTCCGCCATCGCTCCCCGCCGCCACACTGACGGCTTGGGAACACCCACTCGCAAAATGAGCCCCCGTGGCGCGCGACTGCGCCACGGGGGACTTGCCTTTGGAATACTCGCTTGCTAACCGTTAGTGCGACGTCGAGCCATCAAAGCCACGCCGGCCGCCACCAATCCCATGGCCCACATCGTCCCTGGCTCGGGAACCGCAGCCGCGTAGTGGGCCGCAATCTGCTGGGGTGAGAGGGCATAGTCGTACACGGCGACTTCATCGATAAAGCCACGGAAGGTCCAATCGTCGTCGCCGTTGAATTGCTGACCGATCCATAAATCGGAGGGCCCTGTGTAGATGGAATCGCGAAGCTGGATGCCGGCGGCGACACCCGACACATCGTCGTCGACGACTTCGCCGACGAACTCGCCATTCACAAACAACTGAAACCGCTCGCCAGGAATAATCGTGGTCACCACATGGGTCCACTTGGTGTAGTCGACATTGGGGGTACCGAACTCGGCCGAACTTGGATTGTGGAATGCCCCATTGTCGCTGAAGGCGATCCCGATACCGGGTCCGCCATCGTCAGTTGTGTAGGCGGTTCCGTCGGTGGTCGATTCGAAATAGAGCACATAGGCGCGCCCCGCTTGGGCACCGGCGGTCACAGGATCGTGATCTTGCATGTAGCGACCGACAATCCCCTCGTTGGTGCCGGTCCCCACTTCACCCGGTAACCGCCGGATCCATGCCTCGAGCGTCATCGGACCACTGATGGCCAGCGGGCCTCCTCCAACGTCGTCGACGACTTCGACCCGAGGAAAGAGGTTCGATGTGGCCGTCGAGCCCACTTCCGGGGCAAAGAAGACCGCGTTGTTGGTTGATTCGAAACCGGGATATCCGCCCCGCGGTCCGGCGACGCCATAGTTGCTGAGATTGGTGACTCCTGGGACATTCACGTAAGTTCCGTTCGCGGCGGCCCCCGCGGTACCGAGGTTCGTTGCGGTCGTACCGCTCGTTTCATCCAGCCGATAGTAGGCCACCGGGTTGTCGGCAAGCACCGCCGCACTGTAGTTGCTGGCGGCAGCCACGCTGCCAACGCAGCATGCTCCCGCCACCGCGCATGCCAGCGGCGCGGCCAGAGAAGAGTTGATTTTCATTAGTTCTGCCCATCAAAAGAAGTGAAACGCCTGGATACCTAAGCCTCTGCTTTGTTCGCGACAATCTAACGACGAGGCGGGATGCCGCCTCTCTGGAGGTCGTTTCCAATCAGACCCTGTGCCTAAAGGCGCGCCAGTTGGAAACTGGACGGCGTATTCCAAAAAAGTTGAGATTTTGGATGAGGGCGCGTGGTCGCCTCCCCGGCGAGCGCTCGACAGGCCCCACTCTTTGCATAAAAAAAGCGTCCGGCATGAAACGTCTGTCCAATTTCTCCCTGCGGCGCCTTAAGTATTATCCGCCGTGTGAAGCAGACGTCGGTGGCCGTACAAGAGAAGCTGGCGGCCATACCCGAGCCGCTACCCATTGATAGGGTTCCTTCCCAACGTGCTTCCTGGAAAAACGCGGCATGAAAGACCTTGAACTCAACGAGCCCAACCTGGAAGTCGACCGCGAACAGTTTGTGCGGTTGTTGGCAAGCCACGAACGGCGTGTCTACGCCTACATTTTAAGCCTGGTGCCGAACTGGGCTGATGCGGACGAAATTTTCCAGGAGACCAACGTGCGACTCTGGAAGGATTTTGCCTCCTTCGAACCGAACAGCAACTTTGCCGCGTGGGCAACGCGAGTGGCGTACTACCAGGTGCTCACGTGGCGGCGCAAAGCGGCACGAAGTCAACTGGTATTCGACGAGGAGATCGTCAAGTCGATTGCCGCCCACCACGACCATCTGCTCCCCATGGCAGAGCAGCGGCATCGGGCGCTAGGGGATTGCCTGCAACAATTGAGTGAGCGGAGCCGGGCCCTGCTGGTCGAATGCTACGCGCCGGGGGCTCGCATCAAAGAGGTGGCAGCGAGTTTGCACCGCACTCAGGCGTCTGTGTACAAGGCGCTGCAGCGGGTGCGACAGACACTGCGAGAATGCATCGACCGCCGAATGGTTCGCGAGGGATTCAAATGACGGAACACGAAGAAAAACAACGCGAACGCCTGGCCCATCTGGTAACGGCCCTGCTGGAGCAGACGATCTCCGCGACGGAGACTCAAGAGCTGCAAGAATTGCTTGGCGAAAGCCCTGGCTTGCAGCACTACTATGTGGAACTGATGCAAGACATCAACAGCTTGCGCTGGTGGAGCAACATCTCCTGCCCGATTCCGCATGGAGTGGCCGCCGACATCGCTTCGCCAGCCCGGCGGCTTCGTAGCTGGAAGGGAGTCGCCGCGATAGGGGCCACGCTGGCCGCGTCGATTGCCCTGGTCGCCATTTCGATTGCGGTGGCGACCCGCGGCGACCGCCAGCAGTTGGCTAATGACCGCTTGAAGGACGATCCCCAACAGTTCGCAACCGCCCCCGAGTTGATTCAGCAGCCGCTCGTCCACCGTCTGACGGGTGTCGCGACAGTACTGCGATCGAAAGGGGTGCGTTGGAGTCCGAAAGCCCCCCCCCTGAAGGAACTGAGCCGCCTCTCGGTAGGGCAGACGCTCGAATTCGCCGAAGGGGAAGTCGAGATCGCGTTCGACCGTGCCGTCCACATGGTGGTCCGCGGACCTGCGCGATTCGAAATCCGGTCGGCACTCGAAGTCTATAGCGACTATGGCACTCTTTCGGCCCGCGTGGGCGAGTTGGGCAAGGGCTTCCTACTGGAAACGCCGTCGGGCAAAATTGTCGACCTTGGCACCGAATTCGGCGTGGCGATCGATCGCGATGGCAAGACCGACGTCGCCGTGTTTCGTGGAGCTGTCGATCTGACCTATGGTGATCGCCTCAGCCCTCTCAAGCCAAGCATCGCGCGCACCCTCACCCAGGGTCAGGCCTTGACGTTCGATGTCAATGGTTCCATGGAGCCGCTGTTGGCGATCGATAATGGACGGTTTCCCGACTTTGGCAGACATGCCCCACTCCCTCCGCAAAAATCGACGATTTTCGGCGAAATCTCCGACAACCGTAGCGGGATTGATGTCACCTTCTATCGCATTGTTCCGGGTGGACTTCGCGACGATGTCGCCGCCTATGTCGATCGTCAGCACGAATGGAATGGTGTCGACGAGCAGGGGATTCCCGCGCCACTCTTGGGGGCGGACTATATTATGCCCTTCAATGAGGACAAGTACCTGCGAACTCTCGAACTCTCGGTCGAAATCTTACGACCCAGCCGGGTTTACATCTTCCTCAGCGAACAGGCGAAAGAGCCCGATTGGCTCAAGGAACTTTGTACCAAGACCGACATGGTGATCGGTCTCGACGAATCGGGGGAATTCTCGCAAGCGGGCTATGAACTCGCCACCGGCCCCGGACAGGGGGTCGACACGCGATTCAGTGTTTGGGAGCGGGTGGTGACCACACCTGGGACCCTAGCGCTGGGAAGCGTGCAACAGCGCCAAGCCGGGTGGGGTTTCTGCATGTACGGAATTGCAGCCGTCCCGCTGGGCGACGAACCATGATCCGCACAGCTCAGGCTCCGCGACAACTACCTTTGGAAGGAGAACTTGGATGTTGGTGACTTACTCCCCTCGTCACCTCTCTGCGCGCCGCAACGGCAATGGCTTCACCCTGGTGGAGTTGTTGGTTGTGATCGCGATCATCGGCGTGCTGGTCGCGTTGCTCTTGCCCGCGGTGCAAGCGGCTCGTGAATCGGCGCGGCGGATGTCGTGCCTCAACAACCTCAAGCAACTGGGATTGGCGCTTCACAATCACCTCTCGGCGCGCAAGGAGTTTCCCACAGGCGGCCACAAGTGCGAGATCGCCGGCTTCTACGACTCGATTCTCCCCTACGTCGAAGCGGAAACCCTCGACGACCAACTGGAAAAAGTGGGCAACCGCTGGGCCGGGTATGGTGATTCGGGTTCTCGGAATGCGCAACTCTTACGAGCCTGGGGCCCCAGTTATCTGTGGTGCCCTTCGAGCGATCTCCCCAAACGGATCGAGCTCAATGAAGACAACGAGAACGCTCTCTACGAGCAACATGTGTTGCCGATGTATGCCGCCATCTCCGGCGCTACCAACAACGTGCTCGACAGCCCCGAATACCGCGACGTGGCCCCCGTGCAGCGGGGAGTTCTCGCCCGTAACGGCATGTTCTACGCCGAGAGCTTCATGAAGCCGAAGCGCGTCACCGATGGCCTGTCGAACACGATGGCCATGGCGGAACAATCGGACTGGGGCCTCGATAAGGGAGTCACGCCGCGCGACATTCGCAGTTCCATCAATGGTGGAGCCTTTGCCAGCACTTGCGACGCCCAAATGGCCGGAGTGGCGGGTGACGGACCAGTCTCGCTCACCCAGATCCGTGGCAAGAATGTCTTCGTTTACAACCTGACGACGGTTCGGTATCCGATCAACGACAAGGAATGGATGAGTGTGCGAGCCGCCGGCAAGTCGCACTGGGGCGAATATAACAAAACGATTCAGGCCGCCCATCCCGGTGGGGCCAACGTCCTGCTGGCGGATGGAAGCGCGCGGCTACTGAGCGATTCGACCGACATCGAGATGCTCCGTCGGCTCGCCTGCCGTTTTGATGGACTGGTTCCTGAGATCGACTGACGCTTCCGTGCTGGAAAAGGACTCTGCATGTTGTCACGAACTGTCATACACCAGCGTGTGATCGCGAAGCGCTTCACCGGGAAGCTGTTTGTCGCCGCCACCCTGGCGGCTCTAATGCCACTGGCCGGCTGCGGACCATCGCAGCCCGCCACAGGCTCGGTCCACGGCAAAGTGACTTTCGATGGCAAGCCGGTCAGCGCCGGGAGCGTGGTCTTCGAGAATGGCCCACAGGGCATTTTCAAGGTGTCGGCACTAGCGGGCGATGGAACCTATCGTGTGGAGGATCTTCCGCTGGTGGAGTACACTGTCTGTGTGCAGCCCCCCGAGGCAGAAGTCCCCAACGAGAATTCGAACTTCGACGGCACCACGCCCCTCCCCAAGACGAATGTCGCGCTGCCAAAGGAGATTCCAACCCGATATCACAACAGCCACGCCACCCCCGAACGGTACACCCCCACCGAAGGGGACCAGCAGTACGATATTCAGCTCAAGAAGTGAAAGCGCCCCCGCGAATTCGCCGCAAGCCAGCTTCCCTCCTTCTCGGACGAGAGAGTCTTCCATGAACTTCCTCACACGACGCGAACTCCTCCGTCACGCCACTTTTTCGCTCCCCGCCCTTGGGCTCATGGGCCCTGCCTTGCTGAGCCAGGGGGCTGAGGCGAAGGAGAAACTTCCCCCGGTGAGGCAGATCACCCGCGGGCCGCGATTCCATTGGTTCGGCTACTACGACAAACTTCAGTTCTGTCCGCGGAATCGCTTTGTGCTGAGCAACGAAGTCGATTTCGAAGGCCGCAGTCCTCAACCGGACGACGTGATCAAAGTCGGCATGGTCGACACTCAGAATGGAGATGAATGGATCGAGCTTGGCGAATCATCTGCCTGGGGATGGCAACAGGGCTGCATGCTCCAATGGCTCCCTGCGAGCGAGAATGAAATCATCTGGAACGATCGCCAGGGAGATCGCTTCGTCTCGCACATTATGAACGTCGCCACCCGCGAGCGGCGCACACTCGATACCCCCATCTACAACGTAAGTCCCGATGGGAAGTGGGCCGTGTCGACCGACTTCAGTCGTCTCAACGACCGCCGACCCGGCTACGGCTATGCCGGTATTCCCGATAAGAACCGTGAAGTTGCCGCTCCCGAGGATTCAGGCATCTGGACAGTCGACCTCCAGACAGGCAAGCGAGAATTGATCTTCAGCATGCACCAGGCCTCGGAAATTCCCTACGACGGCAGCGAGGAGTGGCGGTTCAGCGACAAGTCCCGCCACTGGTTCAATCATCTGCTGATCAATACCGATGGTTCTCGGCTTTGGTTCCTCCATCGCTGGAGCAATGGCCGTGGTTGGGCGACTCGAGCCTTCACCATCAATCGCGACGGGAGCGATCCCTATATTCTCGACCCCTACGGGCGGACTTCGCATTTCATCTGGCGCGACCCTCGGCATGTGATGGCCTGGGCATGGCATCCTTCCCATGGCAAGGACGCATTCTATCTCTATCGGGACAAAACCGATGTCGTCGAGCCAGTCGGACTTGGGGTGATGACCCAGAATGGCCACAACACCTACCTCCCCCATACTCAGAACGAGTGGGTCCTCAACGACACCTACCCCGACAAGAATCGGCTCCAGCATCCCTATCTCTACCACATCCCCACCAGCCGCAAGGTGCCGCTCGGGCATTTTCCCTCGCCCGCCGAGTACACAGGGGAATGGCGATGCGACACCCACCCACGCGCCAGCCGCGATGGACAGAAAATCTGCATCGACTCGCCCCACAATTGGGGACGCCAACTCCACCTGATCGACATCGCCTCGCTGATCTAGCAACTCCCCACTTCAGCTTTCGCAAAGCGGGTCTAGCCACCGGATGTCGGCTCGAGTGTGAAGACGCTCAGCCGCTTCAGCGATATCGGGATAGATGTGCGACATCCGCACCGCCAGCGACTGCGACGAGATCCCACTCCCCTCGACTGCAATCCACCCGACAGGACCATCGCCCCGCAGGATGTGGGCTTCGGGACGTGCCGTGGCGAGCGAACTCGCCACCCCTTCGAACTGAGGTGTCTTAGGCAAGAAAGCCAGGCTGCGACGGTCGAACCCGCAAGTCAGTACGGCCCCCGTGGCCTGGTCGAGCGCCTCGCTGGCCAGGTGGCCGGTTTCTTGTCGCTCCACCTGACTTTCGAGCAGCGTCCGACACTCGGCAAACAGCCGTTCGTCGATTGCCCGCAGGCAGTGCGCCGCATCGAATGTGCTCCATTGAGGCATCGCCATGAGTTGCTGGAGCACTCGACGCCCAATTGCGTGGGGGGGGATTTCGATGGACACCCCTTCTGCTGATTCCGCCGACATGCGCTCCGTTTGGATCTCGAGCGCACCGGCCAGCCGCTTGATTCCGGCCACGACACGGGGATCCTCCATTTCAGTGGCCCCCTCGTCAGTGGGCCACATGGAAATGAGCACTTCAGCCACATCTTCGGCAAAGCGAGTCGTTGCGGCTTGCTGGAAGCGGGCACGGAGACGTTCGTCGCGACTGACAAGCAACTCCTCGGGAGATTCGTCGTCGCATCCGTCGAGTTCCTTCCCATAGATGGTCGTCGGCCGTTTGACACTCGAGATCCCTTGAGAAAGCCAGAAGCGCCACACTGATTGACGCAGCTTTTCCGCCTCGATCTGCCGGCGTGCATCGATGGCTTGCGACAGGGAGGCGAAACCAAGGCTCCTTAGTAAGAGTGGCTCGCCGGACTGGTTCTCTTGAGGCGTCTTTTCGCCGCGGCATGCGACCCGCCAGTCGAAGAGCGGATGCCGACGCGCCCACGCAAGATAGCTAGCCGTGTTGTCGATCAGCCCGAAGCCCTGAGTGGCATCGGCACTATTGGGATGAGCGATCAGGTAGGTCGCTTCGAAAGGAGGGCCTCCCCCCTCGAGCGGATGTTCGCCGGAGAGGGCATGGAGCGCTCCCCGATTACCGCTCGCCGCTACCTGTCGGAGTTCGCCAAGCAGGGCAAACATGTTGGCAGTCGCCAATCCCGAGGCCGACGCGGTCGCAAGCGGACATCCAAGGAAGAACCCTTCAATGGTCACCTGGGCTCCCAGTCGTGCCGCGACGTGGCGGATGGCGTAGGCCACGTCGATCGCCATTCCGCCACCGGTTCCCCCCCCCATGCCTGCAAGGAGCACGACACGCAATTCGCGCGGCGGGCTTTGCTCACCGTCGCTAGCCGCAGTGCCTCCGAGCATGCCCTTCATTCGCGATTCGAGCACGCGAAGGACCTTGTCGAGGTGGTCGACCAGAGCGAGCCGCCCGAGAGGACGATAGCCACGTGTCTCGAGCGACCGTGGGATGTTGTAGAGCCAGCGGCGGCTCAGCCATTCGAGTTGTTTGCGTAGCGAGTCATAGTCCTTGGGAAGTCGGAGAGGCAAGTGAAGTATGTCGTCGGATGACAGCGCCGGGCCACTACCCGACGTGCAGCACTTCTTCAGGTCCGCTCGATCGGTGTCGATCGCCAAATAGCTTGCGGGACTCTCCGCAGACTCTCCGATTTGGCCCTCGACCTCCAGCACGCGGGCCAGCAGCCGCGTGGCAACCCCACCGATCGCCACCGTCAAGGTCGGCAAGGGCCCGGCGACGCCGCTAGCGGCCGGCGAGGCGATATCGACGATGCGTTCCTCGCGGAGGGGAGCCGACGGAGTCGGCAGCGCCTCGGCAATGGCAGCCACTCCCCCCTTACCGAGATGCTGCGTCGCAATCGCCTGAACAGGGGCCTTGCGCGGGAGAGTCACCTCGCTCGAACTACTGTCGGTCTCGCGTTGGGGATCGGACGGCGGGTTCCGCTTTGGCAGAGTGGCCCCGACAGGCGACGGTGCGGCTACTGGCTCAGGCCGCGACCGTTTATTTTCAACCTCGCGTAAGGCTGAAATCATGGCCCGGCACCCGGGAAAACGATGATTGGGGTCCTTCGCGAGAGCCCGTGCCAGGATGTCGCGGTCGCCCGGGGGAAGCGACGTGAGCTGAGGCGGAGAAAGCGTGTGCTGCTTCGCAAGCTGAGCCGCGGTCCGTCCGGGGAAGGGGAGCGTGCCCGTGAGCATCAGTTGGTAGACGATCGCCAGGCTGTATTGATCGCTCCGTTTCGAGGGATGATCGTCGAACATTTCGGGCGCGGCGAAGGTGGGCGTCATGCCGGCGATCATCGACTTCTGCGACCGGGTGGCAAACTCCTTCACCAGCCCGAAGTCGGCCACCTTGAGATGTTCGCCGAGCAGCAGCAGGTTTTCTGGCTTAACGTCGAGGTGGAGCAGATTTTTCTTTTCGACCAGATAGTCGAGCGCTTCGGCCGCATCTTCGAGGTAACCGAAAAGTTCTTCGCGGGGTATTCCCGCAAGCCCTTCGGCGCGGCATTCGCAGGCCCGCTGCTCGAGACTCTTGTCGGCCATCTCCGTGAGAATGACGAGCCGCCCCTCGATCACATCGAACCGCTCGAGGGAGAGCAGGAAGGGATGGCGGACATCCTTGATCCGTTCCATGGCCTTCATTTCCTGGGCGGCCAACTCCTCGTCGTAGAAACCGTGGACGATTTTAATCGCCTTGAACAATCCCCCCGGCGCGCTCGCACGCCAAACTTCGGCGTAGCCGCCCGATCCCAATCGATCGACCAGCACGTAGCCGGGGAGGATTTCGTTGCTTGATTCAATGGCGCTTAACATCGACTCGTCGGCTCGTCTGGCGAAGTCCCCTCGAAATCTACACAGTGGTCAGTTCATTCGTGGCATTTGCCGGAAGTTTGGCATCTGGCCACTCGCGGAGTAGAGAATGGACCAAATCGACACCAAACTCGCGGCAGAGGTCGTCAGACGGAGTGCCGAATCCCATTGGCAACACCGGGCGAATGTCGAGCTGGTCGCACACGGCAACCACCGATTCGAGGCGTCGCGCCGGCTGCCGCGAGTTCTCGAAACCCTCGCACATGCGGCATGAGAGCAAGAGATACTCCACCGCGCACGGCTCGAGCTGGTTGACCTGCGGGGCCGACCCCTCGAAATCCTTGAACACCAAGAGCAGGTCGAACTCGCGCGTCAATCGTGCCAGATCGTCGAGTTTCCAGCGATCGAGCACCTCGGACGTCGAGATCGCCACCCCCAATTGCCACCCCGTGGGGGTCAGGTAGCGCAGCGATTCGAACGTCCCAGCCAGCATTTGGGGATGCTGAATCCCTTGGCAATCGAGCGACACAAGGAGCCTTTTCACCGCTGCCATCCGGCACGCCGTTTCGACGGCGCGACGGCGATAGAGTTCGTCGGCGAAGGCCAATGTCGGGTGCGACAACCCTTGCCCGTCGGTCTCTTCCACGCCGGCAAGCCACCCGGGCAGGGCAACCAGGGCCTCGGCCTGTTGGGCGCGAACAGAGCGAATTTCTTGGAATTCGATCGGCTGCGCCTGGTGCAGCGTAGCTTCCATCCCCTTCCGCGCGGCGACCAATTCCGCGGGAAGTCCCACGAGCGGACGCGCGGCGGGAGCCTTCACCGCTGGCTGGGTGGCCATCCGTTGAAAAGGGGTCGCCGTGGAGTCGATGAACGTGAGTTCGATATCGACAAACCGAATGACGTCGCCATCGCGCAGGACGGTGCTGGCGACGGCTTGCCCGTTGACTTCGGTGCCATTGGTACTGCCAAGATCGCGGATGAACCAGCAGCCCCCGCGTTCGTAAACTTCGGCATGCTCGCGCGAAATCTGCGCCGAGTCGATCCGCAGGTCGGCTGTTTCGCAGCGGCCAATGCGGAACGGGGTCTGCTCGATAGCTACCCGTCGCATTTCGTCACGCTGCTCGGAGTAGAACTGCAGTACCGGCTTTGAGCTTTGCTTGTTGGCGAATGTGATGTGGGCCATGCGGAGCTGTCTTTGTTGAGTGCCTGCCAAATGATCCTGGCCTGCCCCTCGACCCTCGAGCCGCAGTGGGTGAACCACAGCCCATGATCGGGTGAGGGCCGAGCGATCTCGTCCGGCCGTTAAATGGTCGGCGAGCGCAAGTTGCCTTATTCAAACCTAGCACCTAACTTCCGCTCGGTTCGAGAAACTGGGCTTCTGCTCTCACATTCTTCGTATTTTGACCTAAGCTTGCGATTGAAGCGCGCCCGCTTCCCATTTAGCCGTTCAAGTAGCCCTACAACACCCTCCAGGGGCATCAAAGCATGGCAGATTCGCAACACGCGATGAGAATTGTCATCATTTCTCCCGACAAACCCCTCTTGCGCGAGATGGCATGGGTACTGTCGGCCGTGGGTCACCACGTCGAAACCTCAACCGACACCAGCGATTCCGCGCTGTGGCGGCAATTTGCCCAGCCCGACGTCCTCCTCGTTGATGGCCGTCCCCAGGGGATCGAGCCGGCAAATTCCTTACAAAACGAACATGGCGAGGCCTGTTATCAAATCGTCTTGTACGATGCCGCGACCGATGGCGATCTCGGAAACTGGTTTGCCGCAGGTGCCCACGACGCCCTCCGAGTGCCGCTCAGCCGAGGAGAACTTGTCGCCCGCGTACGACAAGCGGCCCGCTGGCTGACATTCGAACGTCGATTCCGAGCTCAAGCTTATACCACTTTCGCCCCCGGCTGGCTCACCGAATCGGCCCTGATCGCGGAACTCGCCCGCCATGCCGCTTGGGGGACCGAGCCGCTCGAAAACAGTATCTTGCTGGTCGCGCAAATCGATTGGTTCGAGGGATATCAGCGGCAAGCAGGGCAGGGGGCCGCCCGTCGGCTGGCCCATTCGGCCGCCCGGAGTCTTCGCCGGGTGGTAGGGGAAAAAGTGGTTGGTGCCTACCTCGAGCAGGGGCGGTTTGCACTGGTGCTCCCCGCGTCGTCGATCGCCACGGCACGGAAGCATGCCGAGCAGATCGCTGAAGATTTCGGTTGTCGCGAGAGCCATCGCGATTCCCTCACGCGCCCCACACTCACATTGTCCCTCACTGGGTGGCAAGCGGAATTCGAACACCAGATCGACCAGTGGCTGCAAATCGGCCTCGAGGTGCTCGAAGTCGCACTCCACTCGGGTGGCGATACCGTTCAAGATGGTTCCGATTGCCGCGCGGAGCTGCAAGCCTGGCAACAGGAAGTGACCGTCGGCAATCCCTTTGCCAGTGTGGTGGCAATGGACATCATGCAAACATTTCCTGCGACACTCACCCGCGACAAGCCCGATTTTCCTCTCGCCGATGCGGCGAGTCGCGCCGGGTTCACCTGGATCCCGGTGGTCGACGGAGCTGGCAAGTCGTTGGGGGTGATCGACCTTCCACTCGCGCCAGGGGTTACGCTCCTGCCGGCACCACGCTCGCTCGACTCGATTCCGGCCTCGGCCACTTTTGGCGAAATCTACGAAGCCTTTGCGGAAGCCGAGAGTTCCGATTTGCTGGTGGAAGCCGATGGCGAGCCCGTGGGGTATCTCTCCTGCGAGGCCTTCACTTCCCTCATCGAACCGGTGAGTCCCACAACCTACGCCCATCGCACCATCTACCACGACACTCGCGACCTGATCGTCCCCTGGCTGCCAGACCAACTCTCGGTCTGAACCAGCCTCCGCTGTGCAAATGGGAATTGGGTCTGTGTGCGACCGCCACTCCAAGGCTAAGCCACCTCCCGCCGCGATCAGTCCCCTTTGAGCGCCGTGAAATAAACGCTCACCGCATGGTCGAGGTATTCGTGATTGACCTCCAAGGGGAGTTCGTTGTAATCGCAGTAGTGAATCACCTGGTCGAGCAGGTCGCGCGCGTGGCAGCGCCGCAGGGGACGATTGAACGCGCGATAATGTTCACCAATCAGATAGTCGACCATCTCCGGCGGGCAGTGGAGTCCGCGCTTTTCAGCAAAGATGCGAAAGAGCAGATGGAACTCCTCTTGCGACGGCGCTCCGACCTCGATCTTGAACGGAATCCGCCGCAAGAAGGCGTCGTCGGCCAGGTCGTGTGGCTCGAGGTTGGTCGAGAAAATAATGAGTTGCTCAAACGGCACTTGAATCTTCTTGCCGCTCGAAAGCGAGAGATAGTCGACCCGATTCTCGAGCGGGATGATCCAGCGGTTGAGCAGTGCCGTCGGATCGATCCGTTGACGGCCAAAGTCGTCGATCAACAGGCAGCCGCCGTTGCTCTTGAGCTGGAGCGAGGCTTCGCTCACGTTGGCGACCGGATCATGCTTGAGTTCGAGACTATCCATCGTGAGTTCGCCGCCAACCACAACCGTGGGACGGGCAATGCGAACCCAGCGGAGATCGACGTCGGCGGCACGCAGCAGAGTCTCGCGCGATGTACGAACTTCGCGATGGCACGACGCATCGTACAACTTGATGATTTTGCCATCCTGGACAATAGCATGAGGGATGAGGATATTCTGTCCAAAGCAGCGGGTGATCCGCTCGGCAATGGTCGTCTTGCCATTGCCGGGAGGCCCATAGATGAACATCCCCTTGCCCGCGTTGATGGCTGGCCCCAATTGGCGGAGCAACTCGGATTCGACGTGGATATCGGAAAACGCCTTTTCGAGTTGTCGGCGGCGCGGCTTCTCGTTGGAGATCGATTGGGCGTGAACCGAGCTAATGTAGTCGTCGAGTGGAACCGGCGCGGGCCCCACATAAGCGCATTCTCGCATCGCCCGGAGGGCCCGCTCGCGACCCGCGTCGCTCAAGCGATAGACATGATCTCCCAGCATGGCGGATCCGGTGGGAGAAATGTCCTGCCGGCGCCGCATGTTGGCAAACAAGTCCTCGAGTACCGCCAATGGGAGGCAAAGCTGGTCGGCGACGGCCCGCCCCGAATCGGACCCAACCCCGGTGAGGTACTTGAGGATCAAGTCTTCGACAAACGCCTCGCTCAATCCCGTATCGGCGAGAGTTCGTGGTTCTTGCGGACGAAATCCCTCATCGAGCCCGAGCGACGCGACCAGCGATTCCCCAATTCCGTTCTCTGTTACCGTCGCCATGACACTCCCATTCACCCGGTTCGTTGGCTTGGGTAGGAGGTCACGTGCCGCGTAGCTTGCGGCTCATCTCCCACCCGATATTCGTGAGTTCGTACTGTCCCCGTCTGGCCGCTGCGCGAAGGAGCTGCATCTCCTGCAGTTCGTTGACGGCGCGCACGTGCTCGTCCGCCACCTCGCGCGATTGGGGATCGGCAAACACCTGCCGACCCGCGACAGCGGCCCATCCATGGGCATCGATCCGCATCTCCACCTGGACCCTGCCTCGATTGGCGGCCGTTGCGGCCAGAATCGCACGTTGGCTTGGCGAGAGATTCTCGATGTCGACAATCGTATGCACGACCGGTCCTCCACGCATGTAGGGAGGGACTTCCCCTCATTCCAACCTTACGTTATGCGAGGGGGGGGCGCAACGCCAACAGGGAATGCGAAGAGGGGCCCCCAGGCCAGGGGAGGAAGGGCCGTAGCGGTCGTAACGACTTTGCCCCCTGGCACGATCGGTTGGAGGATCGCATTCGCGGCACGCCGCTACTTGCGATCAAGGAAGACCTCGAACCGCCCCGCACTATCGGCGACGCCACCAGCCATGCCGGGCGTATTGAAGTCGACCACGACATTCCCCGCACGGTCGATGGCAACCAGCCCGCCGCTATTCTTGGGAAGCTCCTCGTGAAGCTGCAATCGGGCCGCTTCGGCGAGCGAGCATCGCTCATACCGTACGGCGGACGAAAGGTCATAGGCGATGGCACGCTGGATAAAGAGTTCCCCAATACCGGTGCAGGAAACCGCGGCTCCCCGATTGTCGGCATAGGTCCCCGCCCCGATAATCGGCGAATCCCCCACACGCCCTGGCAGTTTTTGGGAGGTTCCCCCAGTGGAGGTCCCCGCGGCTAGATTTCCATGGCTGTCGAGTGCGACGCAGCCGACTGTCCCGAGATAGGGAGTTTCATTCGGAGGCAGTCGTGACTGACTGTCCGGCCGGCTATCGCTGGCCGAGTCCCTCTCTTCCTGCCTCTGCTTGGTCGCGGCCTCCCACTTCGCCCGTTCAAACTCGGTATGGAAATACTCCGGGTCGACCAGTTCGACCTTTATCTGTCGAGCGAACTCCTCGGCCCCACGCCCCGCGAGCAACAGATGGGGGGTGTCGTCCATCACGTGGCGCGCCAAGCTGATGGGATTCTTGACGATTGTGACCCCTGCCACGGCTCCCGCCGACAAGTCGCGGCCATCCATAATCGAGGAGTCGAGTTCGCAATGCCCGGCCGTATTGAGCACGGCCCCCTTGCCGGCGTTGAAGACGGGTGAGTCCTCGAGCACGTTGATCGCTTTCTCGACGGCATCGAGCGACGAGCCCCCCTTGCTGAGGATCTCTCGCCCCGCGGCGAGTGACCGCTCGAGATCGCGGAGTTTGGCGTCGCGCCGCTCGGGTGAAATCTGCTCCCCCCCTGCCCCGCCATGAATTGCAATCACAAATCTCATCGGCTCCTCCGCCATGGCACAGTTGAAAGCAGCGGCCGCGGCAAGCGACGAGACAACCAGCAGAATCTTGATTAGGCTCGGCAAACGTTTCACAACCCACCTCTTGTGCATGAGGACTCTATCGATCTGATGGCATGTCGGACAACCGCTCCGCTTCCCTGCCGACCCCCTCCGGCGACCAGCAAGTGGAACTCAGCCGGTCGGCCCACTCCGATTTCCAGACGTAAACCCAGCAATCGCGCTCGCGACCATCGGCACAGTTTACCCTAATCACCTGGCGACTGTATTGCGACCCCTCATAGTCATCGAGACATTGCAGCACGTTCTCGTCGATTCCGAGCACCACCCCGCCAAAGGTCCGATCTCCCATTCCCGTTGGGACCAGACCGGGGTAATCGGCCCCCACGACATGATAGGCGATATATCCCTCGCACCAGGCTGGCAGGAACTCGGCGGGCTGTTTCGTCACTTGATTCCACACCTCCAGACGTAGGAGCGTACCGTAGGCAAAAAGTGAGTCGGGAGCGGGCACGGCGGCTTCCGGTTTGCGCAGCCACGGGGGAGAGGGTAGGATGAATCGAGCAAACTCTCGGCCATTGTGACATTCATCGTAAGCTGCAAGCCTGTTCCATGCCACTTCCTCTCATCACCAGTCGGTCGAATCCCAAGGTCCGCCAGGCGGCCTCACTCCGCAATCGGGGGCAGCGCGATGCGCTCGGGCAGACGATTGTCTACGGGGTGCGGGAGACTTCGCGGGCGTTAAAAGCTGGTGGACAGGCACTTCAGGCAATGGTCTGCCCGGGACTGTTTCGACACAACGATGCGCACATTGTCGTCGAGCAGCTCTTGCAAACGGATTGCGAGGTCTTTAAGGTCACGGCCGAAGTGTTCGATCGCCTCGCCTATGGCGACCGCCTCGATGGGATGGCGACCATCTTTGCCACTCCAAGCCGAACCTTGGAGGAATTGCCTATCCCCCAGAGCGCTTTGGTGGTGGTGGTCGAAGGGGTTGAGAAGCCGGGCAACTTGGGAGCCATACTTCGCAGCGCCGACGGCGCGGGAGTCGATGCGATCGTGCTGGTCGACCCGGTGATCGACCTTTACAACCCGAATGCGATTCGCAGTAGTGTGGCCACCGTATTCAAACCCAACATCGCCGTGGCGACCCCTCACCAGGCGCTCGAGTGGCTTCAGGCCAAGGGTTTCGCCTTATGGGCCGCCAGGCCCAACGCGGAATTGCTCTATTCCAAGGCGAATTTTCGGCCTGCGACGGCACTACTCCTAGGAAACGAAGCCCAGGGACTTACGCCGTTCTGGAACTCCGTCGGGGTGCAAGGCATTCGCCTGCCGATGCTGGGGTTAGCCGACAGCCTCAATGTGTCGACCGCGGCGGCCGTGCTCTTCTACGAAGCGAGCCGGCAGCGGGCCAGCGAGTCAAAGGCTTAGCGCATAAGAAGACTCCCATGCTGGGGAACACAGGAGTCTTCGAGTGCATTGCGGCAATCGGGGAAATAGACCGCAACTACAGACAATAAGTTTCGCTGTTTCAGCCAAGCCGATAGCGAGCGGCCACCATCGAACCGAGCAATCCACCCAGGGCCAGCAGGCCAAGGCTCGTCGGCTCGGGCACGACGGCCACACCTGTGATTTCACCCGTCCCACTGGCGGTGAACGAGGTGATGAATCCCCCACTTTCGGACGAAGAGTTGACCCGAGTGGAAAACGACAACTGGACGGGATCGCCAATCACCAGCCCGAAGGGAAGGGACTGGCCATCGATGGACGCCACCGAACCGGCGGCGACAAACTCAACCGTGCTGGACGCGTGCAAGTAAGCGACATCGACCGCTGCTAAGTCGAGGTCGAGAAAATTACCACCACCAAGGTCGAGGGAGAAGGTGCCACCAGGATTCGAACTCACAATGCTGCTGACTCCCGAGGCAATCGCCGGGATTCCAGGAATCGTCATGTTGACCGAAGCGAGCGATACGGAACCCACCTCGTTGCCATCGACCACGAATTCGACCTCATTGACGGAATCGGGATTCCCGACATTGGTGATGGCGCCACTACCATCACTGTACTCGATATCGAGACCTTCGAAGAAGATCTGAATTGTCGCCCCCTGAGCAGGTTGAGCCGCCAACAGGGCAACCGCAAGGAGAACAAGAAATGATAGCGATGTATTGATCGATCGACCCTGTGCAGGTCTGCGGAAACTCGTATTCATAAGTTCTCCTCCGACTTCCCTTGAGATGCTCACGTCGTGGAGGGGGCCAAAGTCAACCCCCAGCCTACATACCAAATACCGTCAGCCGAAAATCCTTGCTCTCACTCCTCCGCGACGGCTACCCTGCACGTCCATCAGAATCCCTACTCGCCGAAGGGCCTACTGGCCTCTCCCTTCTACGACAGCGGGGCATCGGTTCGAAACCGACGCCCTCAATGCCGTTTTCGCTACTAAAAACCCGTTTCTCCTTAGCCGAGCCGCTTACGCATCGCATAAACGCCGCCCATCAAACCAGCCAAGACCATCATGCCAATGCTGGCGGGCTCAGGGATGGTTTGATTCATGTCGGGGTCGAACTCGCCTCGCACCTCGCCAGTGCCACTGGCCACGAACGAGGTGACCAAACCTTGGTCCCCAAACGTGACGGCGCTGGTTTGAGATGAGAAGGAAAGCGTAATTGGCAATGCGGGATCGAACGTCGCGTCGAAGGGAAGGCTATCGCTGCGCGAGAAGCCATTCGCGACCGAAGCCGAGAAAACGAAGTCCTTGGGAGAACTGTCGATGAAGGTGACCATCACCTCGTCGAGCTCCAATCGGAGGAAGTCGGGATCGGAATCCGCGTCCGCTCCGTCGGGAAAGTTCAATTGAAAGTAGCTCCCAGCGCCAGTGTTCGTCACCGTCTGATTGATCAGGACCGCGACATCGCTAATGAACAGGTCGGCAGTCACGTTGTTCGGAACGGTGCCCACAAGACCGCCATTGATAACGAACGAGGCGTTGACGATGGGATCTGGATCCGCGGACCCGGGATCGGCATCCACGATATCGCTACCGTCGTAAGCGATGTTGATGCCTGTGAAGAAGATTTCGATCGTGTCAGCCGAAGCGTGGCTCATGCCCATGCAAAAAACGGCACTCGCGACGATCGCGCAAAGTTGACGCGCCAGCCCTAGCTGACTCCCAGTTGTCCCACTCATAAGGTCTTCCCCTACTATTTCTAAAGGGTTTGCCGGCAATCCCCAAGCATGCCAACAGCGATGATGTCTCTCGTACGTTAATCCAACCGGTTAGCGAGGGCAACCACCCACCACGTTCCGGCAAGACCACTACCCACGGCGCACCGTGCGAGTGATCCACGGTCGTCATCATGAACGAGTGGGAGCGGAACTGCAAGACTTTTGTCACCAAAAAATCGAAACTAATCGCCAAAATCGCCATAAGTGGTTCCACCACAACCCTTTACATTTGCTAGCAAAAGCCCGAAAAGCCTGCGAATTTGCGCCCGGTAGGGAGGAATTGTGCCCCAGCGAACCTCGATTTTGCCGCGTGGGTCCGTTGCACGGACTGCCGATCCTCCTGCGATGCGAGATGGATAGGCGAAAAGGCCTTAATTCTCTATACTTCCCTCTTCCTTATGCCTCATGTGCCTCACTCTGGGGCTTCCACATCACACCGGGAGCATCGGTCAGCCTCGGGCACGGCATGGAAGACGTAAATCAATACAATACAACATCTTACGCGACTTTCCTCATGCTCACTGTGTGCCTCCCGGATGGCAGTCGCCGGCAGTACGATCAGCCGGTTACTTGTCTCGACGTCGCCAACTCCATCAGCCCCGGCCTGGCTCGAGCGGCAGTCGCCGCCGAGCTCGATGGAAGCCCGGCGGACCTTAGCCGGGTGCTTCCCGTCGAGGGGGAAGTCGCGCTGCGAATCCTCACTGCGCGCGACCCAGAAGCGTTAGGGATCCTCCGCCATTCGTGTGCCCACGTGATGGCCCAGGCGGTCATGCGACTCTACGACGGCGTGCAGCTTGCCTTCGGCCCCACCACCAGCACAGGCTTCTACTACGACTTTGCACTCCGCGATCCGATTTCCGAGGAAGACTTTCCGCGGATCGAGGATGAGATGGCGAAGATCGTCAAAGAGAACGCGAGCTTCGAGCGAGTCGAGCGACCACGCGACGAGGCGCTCGCCCTTTGCCGCGAACTGGGACAGGAGTTCAAGGTCGAGCACATCGAAACGGGGCTGGCCGACCAGTCGCATCTCTCCTTCTACCGGCAAGGAGAGTTTGTCGACCTTTGCCGCGGCGTGCATATCCCCAGCACATCGCACATTGGCAAGGCTTTCAAATTGCTCTCGGTCGCGGGCGCCTACTGGAAAGGGGATGCGAGCAACCAGCAACTTCAGCGGCTCTACGGCACAGTCTTCTTCGATAAGAAGCAGTTGGAAGAGTACCTCCATCGGCTGGAAGAAGCCCGCAAGCGAGATCATCGCGTGCTTGGCAAACAACTCGAGCTGTTTCACATCGATCAAACCGTCGGATCGGGCCTCATCCTATGGCTTCCCAAGGGAGCCGCTGTGCGGCAGACGCTCGAGGAGTTTATCCGCGCTGAACTCGCCCAAATGGACTACCAGCCGGTCTATACCCCCCATATCGGTCGGGTCGAACTCTACGAAACCAGCGGCCATTTTCCCTATTACCGCGAGTCGCAATTCGCCCCCCTGTGCGATCACGAGGCGGGTCAACTCGTCGACCAGTGGCAAGAGCGGCTGGCGGCGGGCACGCTTGGCGCGGAGGAAGAACGGCAGCTCCTCGATGCCGCCCGCGTGCTGGGCTTTGACGGCAAGTACGACCCGGCCGCCCCCCGCGAAAGCCGCTTGGAGGCGCTAAACACCTGGGCTCACGAGCACGAGCGCTACCTGCTCAAGCCGATGAATTGCCCCCACCACATTATGATCTACCGCTCGAAGCCGCGCAGCTATCGCGACCTGCCGGTCCGGCTGGCGGAGTTTGGCAGCGTCTATCGCTACGAGCAATCGGGTGAACTGAGTGGCATGACCCGCGTAAGGGGCTTCACTCAGGACGACGCCCACATCTTCTGCACCGAGGCCCAGGTTGCTGACGAGGTTCGCAACTGCATCAACTTCACGCTCAAGGTCCTCAAGTCGCTCGGCATGGAAAACTACCGCGCCCGGCTCGGCTTCCGCGACCCCGAAAGTGACAAATACGTCGGTTCACCCGAGCAGTGGGACCGGGCCGAGGCCGCCATTGCCCAAGTCGCCAAGGAAATGAACCTCCCCGGGTGTGAGCCAGAACCAGGGGAAGCCGCCTTCTACGGTCCGAAGATCGACTTTGTCGTGACCGACTGCATCGGTCGGGAGTGGCAGCTAGGAACGGTCCAGCTCGACTACAACTTGCCCAGCACCGAGCGATTCGCCCTCGAATACACCGGCCCCGACAACCTGCCCCACCGTCCGGTGATGATCCACCGGGCCCCGCTAGGGAGCATGGAGCGGTTCATCGGGGTGTTGATCGAGCACTTTGCGGGAGCGTTTCCGCTCTGGCTGGCCCCCGAGCAGGCCCGGGTGCTCACCGTCAGCGAAAAGTCGGAGGAGTATGGCCGGCATGTGCTCGAGGCGCTTCGCTCAGCGGGGCTGCGGGCCAGCGGCGACTTCCGCAGTGCCAAACTGGGGGCCAAGATCCGCGAGGCCCAACTCGAGCTGATCCCCTACATGTTGGTGGTGGGCGAAAAGGACCGCGATGCCCAAACGGTAACCATTCGCGACCGGATTGAAGGGGATTTAGGGGCCGTAGGG
Organism: uncultured Planctomycetaceae bacterium; assembly: GCA_964650265.1. Classification (GTDB taxonomy): domain Bacteria; phylum Planctomycetota; class Planctomycetia; order Pirellulales; family Lacipirellulaceae; genus CAZYQQ01. The sequence continues at coordinate 66,906 of CAZYQQ010000001.1, read as the reverse complement.
CTCGCCGAGGCGATAGCTAGCTTCAAGGCAGAAATCGCCACCAAGCGCGTCCGCCAGGTGGCTGAAAGCACCCTGGCTGCTCCGGCGGACGACCGGGGCCCACAGAATGAGTACTAAGAGGCGGTTGGTGGGGCGAAATCGCGGCGTAGAGCCGGAGGTACCCCGAATTTCGGCCCTCGTCGGTTGACTCCTCCGGTCGGAATATCCAATACTTTGATGTTTGTCGCATGGACAGCGGGCAGGCCAGGCAGGTCGCCCGTTTCCCTATTTCCTTTTGGAGACCTAGCTATCGAACGCAAGCAGCAACGGATCAATGAGCAGATCCGCGTCACTCCGATCCGTGTGATTTCAGAAGAAGGAGAGCAACTCGGCGTCATTCCTACCGAAGAGGCGATGGAAAGAGCGCGGAGCGTCGGGCTCGACCTGGTGGAGGTGGCTTCGGCCGAAAAGCCTCCCGTCTGCCGGATCATGGACTACGGCAAGTTCAAGTACCAGCAGAAAAAGCGTCAACACAAGGGGCACACTCACCACAGCAAGAACAAGGAAATCCGGCTTCGTCCCAAGATTGGCGATGCCGACTTCATGACCAAGGTCAACCGGGCCAAGAAGTTCCTGGGCCAGAAGGACAAGGTGATTTTTTCGGTCATCTTCCGTGGCCGGGAAAATGCCCACGTCGACGAAGGGTTCAAGCTGATCGACAAGCTGGTCGCCGAACTGGAGCCAGTCTCGAAGCTCGAGCAGAGGCCGACCATGCAAGGGCGACGTATTGTGGCCATCTTTTCTCCCAAGTAAGTAGGGATTGCCCTGCCGATTTTCACTGGAGCCGTTCCCGTTGGGATCGGCTGGCGCCATAAGCTTGCTCACGTATCATGCTTTCCTCCGGTCCGCAGTCACTCCCGCCATGAGCAAGAAACCGTCGAAGGCGAAACCGTCGACTGACGACCCCAACGAGAAACTGATCGCCCAGAACCGCAAGGCTCGTCACGAATACGAGGTAATCGACACGCTCGAATGCGGCATCGTGCTGGTGGGGAGCGAAGTCAAAAGCCTGCGCAATGGCCGCATCAGTCTCGATGAGGCCTACGCCCGCGTCGACAAGGGGGAGGTGTGGCTGGTGGGGTGCGACATTCAGGAGTACACCCACGCCAACACCATGAACCACGAGACCAAGCGGCGGCGAAAGCTGCTGATGCACCGCCGCGAGGTCAAGAAGTTTGCCGCCCAGGCCTACGAGAAGAGCCTCACCCTGGTGCCCCTCAAGATGTACTTCAAGCGGGGAAGGGCCAAAGTGCTGCTGGGGATTTGCCGCGGGAAAAAACTGTACGACAAACGGGAAACCATGAAAAAACGGGATGTCCAGCGGGATCTCGACCGGGCGATGCGGCGGGGAAAATAGTTTCCCGGGATGTCTTGGCCGTGGGAATACTTTTCCCCTAGAATGACGAAGTTCACGTCGCAGGGCCGAACTTTTTCGATTAGGGAGATGCTATGTCCGCCCCCCGCCAAATGCCAGCGACCTTGCCCCTCACGGGGCTACTTCTCCTTCTTTGTGCCACCGTTTTGGCTGGCCCCCCGCTCGAAGGAATCGCGGAGAGAATGACCCGCGAGGCGATCGATGCCGGCATCGCCGGCGAAGAGGAACTCCGCGCGACGACTCTCGCCAAGGTCCACCAGCTTGCCCCCGACTATGCCCCCGCCCGCTGGGAATCTGGGCAGATTAAGGTGGATGGCGAGTGGCTGGCTGTCAGCCAGGCCCAATCGCAATCCCAGTCGGACTCCAGGCTTCAGGAGTACCTCGTGCTCCGCGAGAGTGCCAGCGACGAGCCTCTCGCGCAGCAGAACGTTGCCAGGTGGTGCGACGAGCAGGGCCTGGCCGACGAGGCCGATTACCATTGGCGGCGCGTCCTGGGAGTCGACCCTCAAAACGCCGAGGCCCTTGGGCGGCTTGGCGTGGTCTGGTTCCAGGGACAACTCCACCCCAGGTCCGAGCTCGCCTCGCTCGAAACGCGCCAACGCGAACAGACAAGGTCGCTCAAGGAGTGGAATGCGAAGATCGACGCCTGGATGCGGAAGATGGCGGGTGGGGAAATCCGACAGCAACAAATCGTCGACCAGATGCGCGACGAGCTCGATGAGTCGGCGATTTCGGCCTTCGAACAAATGGCCGGCACGTCGCGAGGGTGGAACACGTCGCAAGGGAAGCGCCGGATCGCCGTCAGCATTGCCTTTCTGCAGGTGATGGCCGACCGCGAGACATTCGAGGGGACGCAAACACTTGTGCGGCACGCGTTGCTTGCCCAGAGCGAGGAAATTCGTCAGGCGGCCATACATCACCTCCCCTCGCGGCCGCAGGACGAGACGGTGCCGCTCCTGTTGAGCTGCCTCTCCGCTCCCCTCGAGAGCCGTTTCGACATCCGCGTCACTCCCAGCGGCCGGGCTGTTTACACCCATCAAATCTTTGCCGAAGGCCCTGATCGCGATGAAGTGAGAGAGGTATCACGCGAAGGGATCGTAGGGCAGGATCTCCCCAGCCCCGACAATCCTGACGCGGGGGATACGATCGAGGGGAGGATCCGCAGTCAAAGAACACGGGCTAACTTTGTGAATAACTTCGCTCGCAGTGCCCAGGCGCTCGAGCAGCAAATTGCCCGCGAGAACGCCACCCGGCAAGCGGTGAACTCCCGGGTAATCGAGGCCCTCAAGCTGGTGACCAGCAAAGACCTGGGTGACAGCCCCAATGATTGGTGGAAGGATTGGTACGCCACGAACGGCTACGAGGTCGACTCCTATCGTCCGCTTGATGTGACCCGCGACACCGACTCGCAGTATGTCTACCTGCCGCCGCCGAGAGAAAACCTGGAGTGGGTCGACACACCCAATGCCACCAGCGACACCCCCTCGCGGCCACCGACTGGCCCGCGGCCAACTCGTCCCGAGGGAGGGTGGCGAAATCCGGCTTCGGGCATGCTGCGGGCCACTGGAGATGGCCGGTGGCGCCACGAATGCTTCGTCGCCGGCACCCCGGTCTGGACCAAAACCGGACAGAAGGCCATCGAAACCGTCAAAGCAGGCGATCAGGTCCTCTGCCAGGATTTGGCCTCCGGCGAACTGCTATTCCGTCCGGTGCTCGACACCACTCTGCGTCAACCAAGCCCGATGATCCACATCGCCACGGCCGACGAAGTGATCACCGCCACCGAAGGCCATCCCTTTTGGATCCCCGGCAAGGGGTGGCTGATGGCCCGCGAGCTCTCGCCGGGCGACCGATTGCTCACGGTGAATGGTCTGGTGGAAATCGAAGGGGTGACTGCCGCGCCCAACGACGAAGCGTACAATCTCGTCGTCGCCGACCACGCGAACTACTTCGTTGGCAGCAAGGGGATGCTCGTCCATGACAACACCCCCCGCCGCCCCAACGAAGTAGCCCAAGCGGTTCGCTAGCATCGACATCGAAAAACCGTGAATCCTCGTAGGGTAGGCTTCCAGCCTGCCAAGCCTTTCCACAAATGGCAGGCTGGAAGCCTACCCTACGGCCGCATGTCGTTTACCAAACGCCTAACGCCTGGAAAAAACCTTCCACGCCGGTCGAGCCCCGAGTAGGAGTCCCAGCACGGAAATCATAGCCAAGGATCCCGGTTCCGGCACCGCGCGTGAGGCGAAGTCGGCCACGGCCAACTCGAACACTTCCTCCTCCAGCCCGTTGTTGAACACGATGAAGAACGAATCCGAGGCCTCGATGCCGGCCCGATCGGTGAGCAGTCGCATCGCGACTCCATAGGCGCCGGTCGCCGCACCAGGGGAGATCGTGTAATCGACATGTCCATGGAAGTCGCCCGCTCCATCGGCCTGCCCCACGGCCCTGATACCACCCGTCGTGCTGCTGTCGATCGTCAGGGGACCTCCAACTGGTCCTTCGATAGTCAGTAGGGCCGGCGTGGGCCCAAAACCGCTCCCATCGTGGAACATCAGCGGCCCGAAGGCCTCGAGGCTGATGATGTCGAGGGGGAGGATCCCCAGCCCTTCGTCGACCTCCGAGCCGAAACCAGGGTCGCTTGTCGAGAGCGGGCCTCCATCGAAGTCGAGAAAATCCCCTTCGAAAACGCGGCCTTCGCTGCCGAACTCGACAACGATTCTTCCGAGATCGTACGTGAACTCGACATCCGAGTGCTGAGCGAAGCACGCTTCTGCCAATCCACAGGATACCAGTGCTGATAAAGCAAGTCTCTTGAACAAGTGAATCATGAGGTAATCTCTCCAAGGAACAAATAGGAACAAGCAGACAAACAACAAACAAATAAGGGATTCAACGCATGCGTCTCACTGACCACAACACCATGCCAACCAGCGCGGCTCCCAGCCAGCGTGGTTCCGGCACAGGCCGTGTTGCCGCCTCCAGGAAGGCTCCCCCGAACCTGGTCTCCCCCCAACCCGCTTTCCAAACCAGATAGTCGGCCGCATCGATCACCCCCTGGCTCGCACCGGTGTTGTCGCCGTTAGCGGCCAGATTGGTGGTGGATCCAAGGCTGTTGCGCCATACAAGGTAGTCGGCGGCATCGACGACTCCATCCGCGTTGTAGTCGCCAGCCAAGGTCGGTTCGAGCAATTGCCGATAGGCCGCGACCGCCTCGGCGAATTGGCCCTCACTGAGCCCGAAGTTGAACGCCACCCAAAAGGGATCAGAGGGAGCGATCCCTTCCCGGCTCGTCGCCAGGCTGAGCTTGAGCCCATAGGCACCATGAGTTGCCGAGGGGAGTGGTTCGGGAAAGGGATTCGGCTCGAGAAGAAAGTCGATGTGGGAGTGGAAATCCCCCACGCCATCGGCACCGCCGATGACGTTTCGCATCGGGCTCGTGTTGCTCCCAAGCTGTTCTCCGCTGGTCGCGGTAACCAGTGTGTCAGGAACATCGGGCAAGTTGTTCTCGATTCGAATCCGCATGCCATCGGCAGGTTCCGCAAACGCACCGGCGGCCCAGACTCTCAGGTTGTCGAGCACGTGGTAGACCACGACATCCCCCACTTGCAACCCACCCCCTGTATCGGCCTCCGAGGCGAACCCGGGATTCGAAGCGTACTGCTGAAAAATTCCCGCCGTGTCGAACCTAGCCGCGAAGACCCCTGAGAGCGTCCCACCATCGACCACCACCTGGTAGTCGCCGTAGCGAAACGTGATGTCGTTGTGCCCTTGGGCCAGAGTGGAACCACTGGCCGCTAGCCACAGCATTGGAGCAAGGACAAATTGGAGTTTAACGATCGACATTCGTTTCCCCTCCATTCCGGCTGCCAAGTGCCCACCACACTTCGGGGGCGATCGCGTCGACCACAAACTCGACATGTCCATCGGCCATCACGACTTGGGCACCACCGGCATGGCGGCTGCCAGCGGTCACCGCGAAATCTCCCTCGTCGTCCTGGAGGGTGAAGTGGCAGTGATTCTGATTCGGGGTCATCAGGTGCATGTAGGTACCCCCCGTCGCCGACCAGCCCGAAATCCATGCGCGGCCGAGGTAGGCCCCTTGGTTCGCCTCCGAGTGAGTTTGCGCCGGGCTGCACCGCTGGGCCATCTCGCCAAGTGGGCGTGCTGCCCCGGTCACGTGAAACGATTGCAAGGCTGGCGGTGCGTCGCGCAATTCCGCCAGCGAACTGGCGGTTTGGATCAGCCGCTCGGCAATTGCCACGGTGTGGCTCGTGCCGTCGGTGACATCCTTCATTCGAAGCTTGCCAGCGGAATGCCACTTCACAACTCGTCGCGGGTTAGCGAGCACCACCATGCCATTGGCCTTGCCCGGCGTCGCACGCTCGCCCGCGAAACCGGTCGCGCGACTTGGCCAGCCGGCGTTCGCGGCATAGCTGTCGCCGGCGGGGTTGGCCGAACCCATCAAGGCCGCGTTCTCACCCGGCACGTCGGTCGGGCAGAGAAAGACGGGCACGGTGGTGGCCGCCACCTGGGCGTTGGGATGGCTGGTGCTGATGGAGGCACCTGAGCTACAACCGTCGGCCATCGGGACCGAGAAATCGATCGCGTCGTAGAGCGTCTGCTGCTCGACGAAAGGAAGGAGTTGGGTCCGCCAACTATAATAGCCCCCTTCGCAGCCCTCGCCGCGCTGGGGCCCTCCCGCGGTTTGATTGGTGGGAAAGCTCTGCCTGGTGTCGTGATGGTTCTGCAGCGCAACGCCGAGTTGCTTCAGGTGATTTTGACATTGCGAACGTCGCGAGGCCTCCCGTGCCGCCTGAACGGCGGGGAGCAGGATGGCGACGAGCACACCGATAATCGCAATCACCACCAGCAGTTCCACCAGGGTAAACCCCTGACGTGAACGCATGGAAGATCATCTCCTGACGGCCGCGCAGCCTGCTGCAATCGCATCGAGTGGATGCTCAGGCTCGCCGCCCGCCGATGGGTGAATCGAAGAAGAAGGAAACCGCAGCGTCAGAACCGCTTTCCCTGGCATTGAGTCCAGAGAACGCTCAAACCCCGCAATTTCACGACAGAATGTCTACCCTAAGGCCACGGGTGGCCCGCGTGCTGGGGGGGACTGAAGCTGGCCATCACTAAAGACCGCGTAAGGTGCCACGAAGGAGAGTGCGACATGCGGTTGCACCAACTCGGGCGCCGCATATTCCGCGTAGCCAACCTTGAACTTGGCGAGCAACGCGCACAACGAACAGTGGCTCGCATCGTGACCGTCGGACTTCGAAAGCGTCGCTCCGAAGGGGAGAGTCGCGTCCTTGTCCGCTTGGGGGGCGGTGCCGTGAACATGCCCGCAACTGCAGACCGAGACCGTCTCTTGGCACTGCTGGTCCTGACACGGAACGAGTTCGTGTAGCGCGTAGCCTGACACACCAATCAGGGCGTGGCTGAACGCCAGCACGAGGGCTGTCAGACGTTGGCGGAGCCGAAACACTGGCGGATGTGACCCAAAGGGGTGGAACAAACGAGCACGAACGCTTCCACCCTACGCAAGCGGTGAGATCGCGTCAAGCCGATCCGTGGTGATCCGGTTAGGCCAGTGTTCATCCGTGGCCATCGTCACGCGAACACCTGACGCCTCGGAGGTCGTGTGCTAGGCGGGCTGGAGTTCGCGCTTCCGCTCTTCGATGATTTCCGCCTGGATATTGCCAGGAACCGGAGAGTACTTGGCCAATTCCATCGAGAAGGTCCCTTGGCCCTTGGTGGCACTCCGCAGGTCGGTCGAGTAACCGAACGTTTCGGCCAACGGCACTTCGGCGATGATCTTGGTCAGGTTCCCTTGGGTGTCGGTCGAGACGACGATGCCGCGCTTGCTCGACACCTGGCCCACCACCGAGCCCTGATACTCCTCCGGGCATTCGATCTCCATCAGCATGATCGGCTCGAGGAGCACCGGCTTCATGCGATTGAAGTTCTCGCGGAAGCACTCCTGGGCCGTCAGCATGAACGCCATGTCGGACGAGTCGACGTCGTGGTAGGTACCGTCGAGCAGCGTGATCTTGAGTCCCACCACCGGGTAACCGGCCACGGGGCCCTTGGCCAGCATCTGGCGGAAGCCCTTTTCGATTGCGGGGATGAAGTTCTTGGGGATACGACCACCGGTCACCTTGTCGATGAACAAGAGTTCGTCCGCCTTCTCCATGGTCGCGCGGTCTTCGTCGGTCATGGGGGCCATTTCGCCCACGATATGACCATACTGGCCAGAACCACCCGTCTGCTTCTTGCGCTTGTGATCGAAGGCGTAGGGGACCTGGCCACTTTCGCGGTAGCTCACCTTGGGGGCACCCACTTCGACTTCGACACCATACTCGCGCTTGATGCGCTCGACGTAGATTTCGAGGTGAAGCTCGCCCATGCCGGCGATCACCGTTTCGGCAGTCTCCTCGTCGGTCGACACCTGGAAGGTGGGGTCCTCCTTGCGGAACCGCTGCAGCGCCTTGCCCAGCTTGTCGGCGTTGTCGCGCGACAAGGGGGTGATCGACATCTTGATCACCGGTTCGGCCACGAACATGCTCTCCAGCGAGCAGTAGCTGGTCTCCGAACAGTAGGTATCACCACTGGCGCAGTCGATCCCCATGACGGCGATGATGTCGCCGGCCTCTGCCGAATCGATTTCCTCGCGCTTGTCGGAGTGCATCCGCACGATGCGGCTGAACCGCTCCTTACGCCCGGTGCGTTGGTTGTAGTACGACTCCCCCTTGGCGATCTTCCCTTGGTAGATGCGCGTGTAGGTGAGCTGGCCATACTCGTCGTCGGTGATCTTGAACGCCATGCCGACAAACGGGGAATTGGGGTCCGCCTTGAGTTCCTTCTTCGAGCCATCGGCCAAAAGGCCATAGTTCTTGACGTCGGTCGGGGCCGGGAGATAGCGGTTCACGGCGTCGAGCAGCGGCTGAACACCCTTGTTCTTGAAGGCCGAACCGACGAACACCGGGGTGAACTCTTGCTCGAGGACGGCTGTGCGGGTGATCTTGTGGATCAGGTCTTCAGATATCTCCTCTTCAGCGAGCAGCTTCTCCATCAGATCATCGCTGTACATCGACAGGGCCTCAAGCATCTCGTGCCGGGCCGTTTCCGCCTCCTCCTTCAAGGGAGCGGGAATCTCCTCGGCGCGGACCTTCTCCCCATTCGCGCCATCGAAGTAGAGGGCCTTCATGGTAATCAGGTCGATCACTCCCTCGAACTTATCCTCCTTGCCGATGGGGATCTGCATCAGCACGGCGTCGGCGCCGAGCTTCTCGCGAACTTGCTTGACCACCGACTGAGGGTTCGCACCAGTGCGGTCCATCTTGTTGATGAACGCCAGGCGGGGAACGTGGTAACGCTTCATCTGGCGGTCGACCGTCATCGACTGCGACTGCACGCCACCGACCGCACACAGCACGAGAATCGCCCCGTCGAGCACGCGCAGCGAACGCTCCACCTCGACCGTGAAGTCGACGTGGCCAGGGGTGTCGATCAGGTTGATCTTGTTGCCATCCCACTGCAGGCTGGTGGCGGCGCTCGTAATGGTGATCCCCCGCTCACGCTCCAGGTCCATGTGGTCCATGGTCGCCCCATCCCCATCCCCACGAACGTCCTCGATCTTGTGGATGCGGCCAGCATAAAACAGGATCCGCTCGCTCAAGGTCGTCTTGCCCGAGTCGATATGGGCCGAAATACCAATATTGCGAACTTTGCGAAGGTCCATGTGAGTCTCTTACCTTGTTGACCTTGGTACCGTTGTTTCTCGCGCCACGCATCCCTGTGAGGGCTTCTACCGGCGAGGAGAAAATTGGGAAGGATAGGGGTGGGAATGGAATTATTGTGGGACGCTACGGATAGTAAATGCCCGGTGACGTGACAACAGTTGGAGTGCTGCCGGCACGACGCGCGGGTTCAAAGGCGGCAAAGGTGTGGTCGAGAGCCGGCTACCATGCCTTGGCCCCTGCTCCATTGGTCCTGTCGGCGGCTGGTGGTCCTGTCGACGGCTGGCCCCAAAGGGCGCTGGCGCCGCTGGGCAGCAAGGAGCCAAACAATGCGGTTGGTTACGCGAAGCTTGTATTTTATCTGGCTCGGCGGTCCTGGCTACCCCAAATTGACCGCCTGAAGCGGCCCATTTTAGCTGCTGTAACGGATAGGGGAGGGGGAGTCAGCCAATTTTTTGACGTTCCTGAGCCTCCAAAGACTAGAATCCCGACACCGTTTCGCAAAGACTGAAAACTCGATATTTCACGCCGAACCTCGGCCGGGACACCGAATCGCCCCGTAAGTTGTTTGACAGCAAGAGTTTAGCACGTCACCTCTCCCTCCGGGGGCTTTAACATGTCGCAGCCCACATCAGGGGACAGATCGAATGAGCCGCGGTACAAGCTGCTGGCGTTCGTCCTCCCCATGGCCCTCTATATGGTCCTCGGTAGCCTGGAACCATCCCCACCCGAGGTGCTGGAACCCGCTCCGATCGCTCCCGTGGCGATCGACGCAGAGGAAGCCGGCGAGGTTTTGCCCGAGGAGATTCCACTCGAAGACTTTGCCGAGCCTGTGGAGCGAAATTGGCTGGGGCTCGCGATTCCCGGCAAGTACTACCCCATCTTCTATACGGTGAAGGTGGTGGTGGTCTTGGCCGTGCTGGCGTGGTTCTGGCCTGTCTACCGTCAATTCCCCTTCCGCGTCAGCCCGTTGGCCATCATCGTGGGGGTTGTCGGCGTACTGCTCTGGGTTGGGATCACTAGGCTGGGGCTCGAACAACAGTTCTTCACCTGGCTCGGCCCCGATAATTTTCTCACCCAGTGGTTCGGCAGTGAGGGTCGCCCCGCTTACAATCCCCTCGCCGCGCTGAAAGACCAGCCGGCGCTCGCCTACGCCTTTCTGGCGGTTCGCTTCCTGGGCCTCGCCCTGCTGGTCCCCGTGATCGAGGAGGCGTTCCTCCGGGCGTTTCTCATGCGCTATGTGATGCATGAAAACTGGACGGAGATTCCCTTCGGCGTTGTGAACCGCATGGCGGTGGCAGTTGGTATCCTGCTCCCGGTCTTGTACCACCCCGAGCACCTTGCCGCCTTGGTCTGGTTCAGCCTGGTCACGTGGTTGATGGTCCGCACCAAAAACTTTTGGGATTGCGTCGCCGCCCACGCCACCACCAACTTGCTCTTGGGGATCTACGTTGTGGTGGCGGGTGCCTGGCAGTTATGGTAGCGCGGCCGGGGAGTCGCTGGCCCCTTCGGGCGTGCCAGTGGGCTCGGTGATGTAGGGGCGCTGCTGCTCGTAGAGCTGACGCCGCCACTTGTAATTGTCGACCCCGTCGGGGGGTGACAGCGCGATCGCTTTGTCCATCTCGGCAACCGCCCTGGGGAAGTCTCCCGAGATAGCGTAAGCCGCAGCCAGGGTATCATGTTCCAGATCGCCCGGCTGGGGGGTGAGGTCCATCATTTTATTGGCCAGCGCCATGGCAGCCTGTGGATTGCGAAGCTCCTGGTTTGGGCAGGTCGCCGCGAGCCAGGCCAGGTTGCGGTAGGAATCGGCCAGGTTGGGATCGAGCTCGATCGCCTGACGATAGCTCAGTGCCGCATCGGAGTAGCGACCGATATCGCACTGCAAGTCGCCCCGATAGTTGACGATGGTCGCGTCCTCTGGGGCCAGCAGCACGGCCGCATCGAAGTGCCGCAGGGCCCCTTCGAAGTCACCCATCAGATGGCAGACCTTGGCCCGTCCCTTATGAGCAATAGCCAGCTCGGGATCGAACGCGATGGCCTGTTGATAGTCGTCGAGCGCCGATTGGAGATCGCCAGCCTGCACGAACAAGGCGGCGCGGTTCGAATAGGCCTTGGCGAACTTGGGATTCAGCTCGAGTGTGCGATTGAAGTCGTCGAACGCCTCGGCGAAACGACCTTCCTGGGCGACGATCACCCCACGGTTGTGGATGGCCCGCCACCGTTGCGGGTCGAGACGCAAGGCATCTTCGAAATCGAGCATCGCCTCGCGCGCTTCGCCCCGGTCGGCCTTCGCCTCGCCACGGCGATTGAGCGCCCAGCCCGCCAGCTCGTTGCTGTAACGCTGCACGTTGTCACTGTTGTCGATCGCCAGGGCACTCCGGCAGAGCTGGAGCACCTGAGTGTATTGCTCTTCAGTGGTGGCGGTTTGCGAGAGCTGGCTCGCCCGGGTGAGGTATTCTACCGCCTTGTCATGCGAGGGACGAGGCTCTGGTCCCTGCGCGGTCACCGGGTTTTCGACGACCGTCGGCACATGGGCCGGCACGGCCCGCCGAGCCCGAGCCGCATCGTCGACTATTCCAGCCGTTGGCCGGGTCGCGTCAGTTGCACTTCGTGCGTACGAGGCGTGATTGGCTGCGGGACTAGACTCCATCGAACTTGCAGCCAACTGGACATGATTGTTGACAATCTCTTGGGCTCCCTCCCCGGAGGCTCCCTGCTCGGCCACCGCGCTGGCGACTCCCATGTGCCTGTTAGACAAGTTCATCTCGGGCGAAGCCGCCGAGGCTTGAGCCACCGGTTGACCTCCGAATTGACGATTCGCACCAGAGGGCACTGATCCGATGTCGGTCCCCTGGTAGGCGGGTGTCGTCCGCGGAGTCGGTGCCGCGACAATCTGCGGGAGTGGCGTCTGCGCCCGAGTGGCGGGGCCATCGATCGAGGGAAGGTTGCCTAACATCGTGTTGTCGAGGTCGCTCACCATGACGACGCCATCGAGGTCGTCGACCTGAGCAACTCGATGCTCTTGGGGCGCAGCGGCCCGTGGTTGAACTGAAGTGGTTGGTGGGCGACCACCCGGCAAGGTCGATTGGGCCGAGGCGAGTGGCAACCCCGAAGCCGCTTGGGGATGGACTGGCCGCTCACCGCGGAAGGGATCGGACGATGGCTGTTGGTTTCCGCCACGCGAGGGAGCCTGCAGCCGGGGATTGGTCGAGTTCGACGCCAAGGGGGCTGATGGCTGGGGAGACATCGCCACGGCTTGGGGGCGATTCTGCTGCGGATATGGCTGCAATCCGGAACTTGCGATGGCGCGTGCCGGCGTGCGTTGGGGCTGAGGCTCGGCGGCCGCAGCCTGGTCGTGTGAGCCGAATAACTTGCTGAATGGGTTCTTGAACGAGAATCTGTCGCGCCAACTCGACTTCGGTTCTTCAGGTTGCATCGCCTGACCACCGCGTCCCTGTGCGGCCGCGGCCTGCGCCATGTGGGCTTGGGCTTGCATCTGAGATGTAACATGCCCCCCACCAACCGATTGCGGAGCTGGATATTGGGGTGGCCGCTGCGATGGACTTGCGCCATGAACCATCGGGGTCTGCGCCATCGACTGTCCTATCGGGCGGGATGCTGGAGTTGCCGTCGGGCGCACAGAGTCAGCAGCCCACGGACCAGCCGCCTGCTGACGACGAACCTGATCTTCGATGTCCTCGACGAAGACGACTCCATCGGGAACCTGTGCCTTGGCGGATGGAGTGGCCAACAAGAGGGCGAGGGGCGCCGCGGCAATTAGCGACAGGCGCCGAGCCGAAGCTACGGAAATGAGTGAGTGAACCAGCATAATCGTGCTACCGTTCTCGATGGCCTGGACAGGTGATTGCCGTCGTGCGGGTCGCCATCCTGGCGGGTCCGCTGCAATCGAATATCGGATGAACCTAAAGTCGCCCTGATCGAAAATAGAGAGAAAATCGGAAAAGACCTCCCAGTCGCGCCAGATCTCCAGCGTGCTGGCTGCACGTCAGTTGCCGAACAAGGCCTACCAGCGAATGGGGGGAGTCATTGGCGCGCTCGCCGTGGCGTGTGGCACGGCCCCTGCCGATGGAAGTTGCCGGGCGGCATGATAGTCTTCCTCTAGCCGTGGCTCGCCCACCGAAATGAACCGGCCCAAATGCTTGCCACCAGCCCACTCGAAAAGCGACTGCATCGGTCCTCGATCGTGGACCTCCTCGTGGTCGCCAAGCAGACGTTGGGCCATCATTTCGGCCTGGCCGAGCGGGCGATTCGATCGCGCGAAGTCGCTCTGCACGTCATTTCGTGGGGCGCGGTATTCGGCAAGCGCAACCCCTGTCGCGCTGGCGGGGGCTTGCGGGGCAATGGCAACAAGCTGCGACGAGAGCACCACTCGCCCGGTATCGTGACGCACTTCGACCGTCTGACCCAGGTACTGCTCGATGGGGATGCCGGGAGAGGGCTCGACGTACCGCACCAGCTTTCCGCTAGCGTCGGCCAAGGCATACGGGGGAAGACCAGTGGACAGGTCGCGATTGCGGACCAGGACCCATTGGGGATTCGGCGATGGGTGAACCATCGCCAGCGGCGCCACGGCCTGCAATGGTCGTGGTGCCGGGCGATAGGGAGACCATTGGGGGATGTTGGCCTGACTCCACAGACTTGACGCGGGGATAAGTCCCGCGATCAGGAAGCAAGACGCGAAGGAGTACAAACGCCTGCGTGATGGCATCGAGGCAGCTCCTTGAGTTTGGGAAGAGACGCTAGCACGGCAAGGGGCGCGGCTGCTGGCACCACTTCCGCTGTCGAGGAGACGAAAAGTTCGCAAGACGAGTGATGGGACAATTTCCCTTCGCGGGGGCTTTTAGCAGAGGGAGTTGCCACGGAGCAAGGTCACCTAAACCCGTACAAGCGTTGCAATCGTTAAAGTCGGCCCCGGCGGCAGTCGAAGACTCTCCTACGCATGCCCCCCTGCGCACTCGCTGTGTCTGCGCGGGCCGCTCATCGAACGCATTGCAGTCGCCGATGTCACTTAGCTCTCCATTTCGAAGCGCGACCCTGCCGCACCACGCGTGCGGATTGGTACTCGTGGCCCTCCTGGCCAATGCGGCCTGTACGCGGACGTTCTACCGGCACCAAGCCGATCGCGAAGCCTACTGTGCATTAGATCAGAAGGCCATCCCCGCCAATTCGGTTCCCGGCGAGTTTCGCGTCGCCGTCGATCCGCGTTCCCGGATGTTCGACCCGTTTGATCCCGATGTCGAACCAATGCCGCCAGACGATCCGGCCTCGAGTCGCTATCTGCAGTGCGTCGACGGCAAACGCGGCTCGTCCGATTGGAGCAACCTCCCCAAGACCGACTTTGTCGACAATCCCAACTGGCAGGCCCACCTGCCGCGCGACGAGAAAGGGGAAGTCACCATCGACCAGCAAGGAGCGGTGGAACTCGCCCTGATCCACTCCCCCCGCTATCAAAGCCAGCTCGAGGACCTGTTTCTCTCGGCGCTCGATGTGACATTCGAGCGATTTCGATTCGACACGCAATTCTTTGGTGGATCGGACATCTTTCTGACCGCCGAGGGGCGCGACCGCGCCGGGGGCAATTCGTCCACCGAACTGACCGTATCCCCCGCGCGACCTGGCAACCGCTGGCGAGCCGAGCGGCTCACCGCCACCGGTGGTGAGTTGGTGGTCGGGTTCGCCAACTCCCTCGTGTGGCAGTTCTCGGGAAACAACAACTACGACTCGACCACCCTGCTCGACTTCACCCTCATCCAGCCATTGCTTCGTTCCGGCGGACGGACCGTTGTCCTCGAACGACTTACCATCGCCGAACGGGCCCTCCTGGCCAACGTTCGCCAGATGGAACGCTGGCGCCGCGGTTTCTACGTTCAAATCCTCACGGGCCGCGATGCCGGGCAGGGACCAAGCCGTCGCGGTGGTTTCTTCGGTGGGGCAGGACTCGAAGGCTTCAGCGGCGTCGGTGGGGGAGGCTTCGGCCGGGTGGGTGGATTCGGTGGCGGCTTCGGTGGCGGGGGAGGGGGATTCACTGGCGGGGCTGGAGCCGAGAGTGCCGGAGGATACTACGGCCTGCTGCAAGATCAGCAGGAACTTCGCAACCAGCGCGCCAATGTCGCCGCCCTTCGCGACAGTGTGACCCAACTCGAAGCCTCTTACGACGCTGGCCGCATCGACCGCTTCCAAGTCGATCTGGCACGGCAGGCCCTCTACAACGCCCAGAGCCAGTTGCTCACCGCCGAGGCAGCCTACAAGGCGAGTGTCGAAGGATTTCAAACCGGTCTCGGCTTGCCACCCGAACTCTCGATCCAGATTCGCGATCCGTTCCTCGATCATTTCAACCTTCTCGACACCCAACTCGAACTGGTCAAGGCCCAGGTGGCCGACGCGCTCGGCCTGCTCCGCGACCGCCGGCAACAACTGGTCGACCTTCAGGGAAGCCCGGAGGAAGCCGCGGTGGAAGCCCAGCTCGAAGAGGAACTGACCGCCACCGACGAGGCACTCGTACGCCTGGTGGAGGAGATCGATGCTCGCATTGAGGCTGTCGAACGCGATTTTGCCGCACTCGACCAGACCTTGCCAGCACGGCGCTCGGCGCTGACCGAACTCTCCGGTCGCGAGGAAGTGCAGGAAACACGGCTCGATCCGGCGCTGTTAAGCCCCGTACGGCTCGATTCCTATGTCGACGCGCGCCGATCGGAATTCGCGCGTCTGAAAGAGGTGCTCGACAACACCTCAGCCAACTTGATGGCCTACGACCCTCGAGGCGCGGCGACTCCGCTCGAAAACGTCTCGGCCGCAATCGATCTCTTGTCGCGGGCCGCGAGCGACCTGCTCGAACTGTCGCTACTCCAAGCCAGCGTGCGGCTCGAAGCGGTCAGCATCGACCCGATCGAGCTCGAGCCGTACGAGGCGCTTGCCATCGCCAGCGCCCATCGCCGCGACTGGATGAACGCCCGGGCCAACCTGGTCGATGCCTGGCGATTGATCTACTTCAATGCCAACGACCTCGAGAGTGATCTCGATCTGATTTTTAGTGGCGACATCGGCAACATGGGTCAGAATCCGTTCGATCTGCGCGGCAGCAACGGTCGTTTGCGGTTGGGGCTCCAGTTCGATGCCCCGCTGACCCGGCTGGCGGAACGCAACGTCTACCGACAATCGCTGATCGAATACCAGCAGGCCCGCCGCAACTATTATCAGTTCCGCGACTCGACCTATCTCTCGCTGCGCAACACGCTGCGTCAGATTCGGCTCAACGAGATCAACCTCGAACTGCGCCGCGCGGCGGTTCAACTCGCCATTTCACAGGTCGACCTGACCCAACTGCGGCTTTCGGAACCACCAATGCCGGGTGAGACTTCGGAGCTGAGCAACACCACGGCGCGCGACCTGGTGCAGTCTCTCTCCGATCTGCTCAACGTCCAGAACGACTTCTTGAGTGTCTGGGTCAACTACGAGGTGCAACAACTTGCGCTCGAACTCGACCTGGGGGTGATGGAACTCGACTCGCGTGGCCTGCGCATCGACGCAAAACGATCCTACGCGACCTTGCTCGAGGATCTTCCCATCTACCCAGGAGACCTGAAGCCCGGCATGGGGTGCGTGCCGATGGAGGAACTCCGTCCAGCCTCGGAAGTCCTGCCGGAGTTGCGGTTAATGCCTCATCTCCAGCCAGAAGAACTGGCCAGCGAGCTTGAGCCGGCCGAGGAATTGAACCTGCCAGAGGCTGCGCCCGAGGGTCCGCTCGCCAACCCTGTCAGGTGAACCGCGACTTTACTTCCGGGCTGGGGTTTCCTTTAAATAGGGAGAAAGTGCGCTAGCCGGGCCCCTGTACCGGAGGACGGAAGGGCCAGGGGGTGATGTCTCACGAAAACAGGGAGAAACACGAGTGGCAGCCGGCGACCAAACTTCTATAATGAGAAGCGTAGCCAAGCGTCCTCGAAGTGGCTGCCCCCTCCCGATCCCTCCCACCCTCGCCAGGCCAGTGATGAACCAAACTCACTCCTCCCGATGCGCGCGTCGCGGGAACATCGTGTGGCTCCTTGTGGTGGCGCTAGCGGTCGTCGGGGCAGTCGGCGCTGGCATCTATTGGTGGAAAACGGGCCAGGACCAAGGAGAGACGCGTGCGGTCTTGCACAAGATCGAACGGAAGGACTTCCTGCTTTCGGTCACCGAACGCGGTGAAATCGAATCCGATGGAGTCACCGAAGTCCGTTGCGAGGTCAAGAGCAAGAATTCGCCGGGGGTCGCCATTCTGCGGGTCATCCCCGAAGGGACCCAGGTGAAGGCGGGCGATTTTTTGGTGGAGTTCGATTCGTCGGCCCTGCAGGCGGAACGGATCACCCAGCAGATTATCGTCAATACGGCCGACGCCGCGGTGGTGGAAGCTCGCAATCTCTACGAGACCTCGTTGATCGCCAAAAACGAGTACCTCGACGGGACTTACGTTCAGGAACGGCAAATCATCGAGAGCGAGATGTTCATTGCCGAGGAGAACCTCAACCGCGCCAAGGAATACTACGAGTACAGCAAGAAGCTGGCTGCCAAGGGGTACGTCAACGAGTTGCAACTCGAGGCCGACAAGTTCGCTGTCGAAAAGTCGGTCAAGGAACTCGACGTGGCGAAGACCAAGCTCCGCGTACTCGACGAGTTCACCAAGCCCAAGATGCTTAAGCAGTTCGAGAGCGACATTCTCATCACCGAAGCCAAGTGGGGTGCCACCCAGAAGAGCTATCAACTCGAACTGGAACGTCTCGCCGAGGTTGAGGACCAGATCGCCAAGTGTACGATCAGTTCCCCCAAGGATGGTACCGTCATCTATGCCCAGCGCCGCGAATGGCGGGGTGGCGACGACTTCATCGTCGAGGAAGGGGCCGTGGTCCGTGAGCGGCAGACGGTGTTCCAGATTCCCGATTCCAATTCGATGCGGGTCCAACTCACGATCAACGAGGCCTTGATCCAATATGTCAGGCCGAGCCTGCCGGCGTCGATCCACCCGATCGGGGTCGAAGGAGTCTCCCTCACCGGCGAAGTGACGAGCGTCAACCGCTTTGCCGAGCCGAGCAACTGGCGGAAGGCCGACGTTAAGGAGTTCAAGGCTTACATCACGATCCACGAAGCGAAAACAGGGGTCCGCCCTGGTATGACCGCCTCGGTGACGGTCAACTGCGACTACATTCCCGACGCGCTGCAGATCCCGGTGCAGGCGATCGTCGAACATGGGGGCGATTTCTATTGCCTCGTGCGGCGTAGCGGCGAATGGGAAGCGCGGCACATCGAATGTGGGATGACCAACAGCGAGTACTTCGTCGTCCTCGATGGCCTCGAAGAGGGGGAGCTGGTGGCCATGGATCCACGCCACTATCGCTCGGAAGCCACCTGGCCCGAACTCCCGCCAACGGAAAAGACAACTCGTCAGCCTGCCCCCAAGACCGAAGTCGCCGATTCGCAGCCCAAGCCATCGGAAGGGGATGCGACCGAGGGGCAGACCGCGGGGACACTCCCTCCCGCCGAAAGCTAGACGGGGCGTATTTCCCAGTTTGTTTCTCCTCTCCCGCCGCGAGCGCCGCAGCCACTCGATCACTCCCTCATGCTTTCCGCCGCTCCACCAGCGACCACCCTGGCTGCCAGCATCCGAAATCTCCACAAACGGTATGTTCTGGGAGGTGAGACGGTGCATGCCCTGCAAGGGGTGTCATTCGATGTTCCCGAGGGAGACTACGTGGCGATCATGGGACCATCGGGCTCCGGTAAGAGCACCCTGCTCAACATGCTCGGTTGCCTCGACCAGCCCACCAGCGGCAACTTTTTTCTTGGCCATCAGGACGTCGCCCGGATGAACGACGACGAGCGAGCCGAAATCCGCTCGACGCAAATCGGGTTCGTCTTCCAATCGTTCTACTTGCTCCAGGCCCTGACCGTGGTCGAGAACATCGAGGTCCCGCTCCTTTACAGCGGTCGACTCGATCGCCACGCCCGGGCCAAAGCTATCGAGTTGGCGGAAATGGTGGGACTCGGCGATAGGCTCCAGCACCGCCCCACGCAGCTTTCGGGTGGGCAGCAGCAGCGTGTCGCTATCGCGCGGAGCCTGGTGAACGATCCACGCTTTCTGCTCGCCGATGAGCCGACGGGCAATCTCGATACAGCGACCACGGCGGAGATTCTCGATCTGCTCGATCGGCTGAACGCTGAGGGGCGGACAATCCTGATGGTGACCCACGAAAACGAGGTGGCCGATCGGACGAAGCGCCGGATCATGCTACGCGACGGAAAGGTCCTTAGCGACGAGAGGATGCGGCCATGTTAGCCTGGTGGCTCACCATACGCCTGAGCATCAAGAGCCTGCTGCTCCACCCGTTGCGTTCGTCACTCACGGTGTTGGGCATTTTTATCGGCGTGGCGAGCGTCATCTGGCTGCTGGCGATCGGCGAGGGAATTGGTCGTGCCGCGGAAGACAAGATTGTCGAAATGGGGGCCCGCAACATCATCTTGCGGACTGTCAAACCGTCGGGAGAACAGGCGGGGGAAGGTGTTTACGGACTCACCAGGGCCGACTTCTCCCGATTGGAAAACACCTTGGGAGAGCAGCTCGAAACGGCCATCGCGGCCCGCTTCATCGCCAAGAACTTCGGCCGCGGCCAGCGAACCATGGAGGGACGGCTGGTGGGCTGCTCGGCCGATTATGCCGAGGTGATGCGACTCAGAGTGGAAGAAGGGGGACGATTCCTGGTCCCCCTCGATGGCCGCGAGGAACGCAACTATTGTGTCCTCGGTCCCGTGGCGCGGCGGCAGCTTGTCCCCTATGGAAACCCCGTGGGAGCGACCGTCCGCATCGGTGACGAGTTCTATACCGTCGTCGGCGTGATTGAGCCGCGCGAGAAGGTCCTCTCCGACCCCGGCAAAAAGAAGGTCGATCAGCAACTCAAGGACGATACGGCCAACGACATCTACATCCCGATCGAAACCCTCTGGCGGCGGATCGGCGACACGAATGTCATCATGCGCGCCGGGCTGTTCCAGCGCGACATCATTGAGATCAGCCAGATTGTCCTAGTGGTGCAGGACCAGGATCAGGTGCTCGAGGCGGCGCGGATCGTCGACAGATCGATCGACGATTTCCACACCTTGCCCGACTACAACATGCTCGTGCCGCTGGAACTGCTGGAGCAAGCCCGCACGACGCGGCTGTTGTTCATGGTCTTTCTCGGGTTGATCGCCGCCATTTCGCTGGTCGTGGGGGGGATCGGAATTATGAATATCATGCTGGCCACCGTCACCGAACGGACACGGGAGATCGGCATCCGGCGGGCCCTGGGGGCGAAGCGCAAGGACATCACGCGGCAGTTTCTGATCGAAGCGGTGGTGCTGTCGACCGTGGGGGGCCTGTTGGGGATCGTCGCGGGAATCACCTGCAAGCCGGTCTGGAAACCCCTGAAACAGGCTGCCGAGGCCCTCTTCCCCACTCAGATGGCCGCCCTGCCGGCGGAAATCCGAGAGGTCATCCCGCTGATCGTCCCCTGGTCACTCCCGCTGGCGCTGGTGATCGCCGTGGTGGTCGGGGTCGTGTTCGGAGTCTACCCGGCCATGAAGGCCGCCAGGCTCGATCCGATCGAAGCGCTGCGGCATGAGTGAGTTGGGAGTTGGAGGTTGGAAGTTGGGAGATAGTGGCACGACGGTCTCCGTCGTGGGTTGGCAGCCCCCGTAGCATGGGCACATTTTGCCCGTGCGAAATTTGGCGAGCGAATAGGGGCGAGCTAAAAGGGGACTTTCTACTTTTTCGGCCAAACGACTCACCACTCCCAACCACCGTGCTCCGAAAAAGTTGAATGTCCCCTTTTAGCGGACCTGTGCGATTTGGGATTTGGGAATTGTTGGCAAGTCGCCTCACTTACGTGTCGGGTTACGATGGCTAATCGTAACCCGCGGCGTAAGCAAGGAGCGAAGTAGGATGTGTCAAGCGGGCTCGATTGAATGTCGCCCTGCTCGTCCGCGACTGGCCCGCGCCGACGCATCGATTGCGGCTTCGGTGCGCACGGCGATGCGTCGGCGCGAGCGGTTACGATCAGTAGTACTTTATACCGTTTCACGCTCGCTTGACGCATCCTACAAACGGACCAGTGTTCATCCGTGTCTAATCGTTAACATCACCCGAGCTATCGAACCCCAATATTTGAACGGGCAAATGAACCCGTTCTACGGTTCTCCCCCCACGACGGAGACCGTCGTGCCACTATCTTCCACCTTCCAACTCCCAACTGGCATCCCCAGTCGCGGTAAGTCACAATAGAACACCTAGACAATCCCTTCCCACTCCTCAACTATGGCGGGACTTCGTGAATGAGCAGCGTGAAAGACTTTGGTGCCGCCGGTGACGGCGCAACCGACGATACCCAAGCCATTCGCCATGCGATTGAGCAGGGAGACGGTCTCATTTCCTTTCCCCGCGGCAGGTACCGCATTACCTCGACGATCGAGGTGCCGCTCGACGAGACTGGCTACCTCGCGTTCGAAGGGAGCGGTGGGACGGCCACCCTGCTCATGACTGGGCCTGGTCCGGCCTTGCGGCTGGTGGGGACTCACGACCGCGCGGCCCACCCCGACAACTTCAAGCCCAACGTCTGGAAGAACCAGCGGATGCCGACGGTCCGCGATCTCGAAATCACCGCCGATCACCCCGAGGCCGATGGCATCGAACTGGTCGGGACCATGCAGGCGACAATCGAGGGAGTGCTGATTCACAAGCTGCGTCACGGCATTCGCCTCCATCGCCGCAATCGCAATGTGTTGATTAACGCCTGCCACATCTACCACAACACGGGGGTTGGTGTCTATCTCGACGAGGTCAACCTCCACCAGATCAACATCGTCGGCAACCATATCAGCTATAACCGGCTGGGAGGGATCCGCATCGAAAGGTCGGAGATTCGCAATCTGCAGATCACCGGCAACGACATCGAGTACAACAACCACCGGACCCATGGGACCGAGCCGGAGCCGACCGCCGAAATCACCATCGACACCCAGGCCCCAGGGGCAACGGTCGACGAGGTGACAATTTGCTCCAACACGATCCAGGCGACCGTCTCGCCGGGTGGGGCCAATCTGCGAATCCTCGAGCGGGGGGATCGCGACCGTCCACCGGGGCTTCTCACTGTCACAGGCAACATCATCGGCAGTCAGGAGGTCAACGTCCATCTGGTCGGTTGTCATGGTCTCGTGCTCTCGGGCAATGTGATCTACTCGTGCGGCCACCGGGCGATTCTGGCCGAGAACTGCGACCATCTCAATATTTCGGGGAGCAACTTCCGCAGCCACGACCCCAGCATGTTCACCGGCATTCGGCTCGAGAAGTGCCGCGATTCGGTCATCAGTTCGTGCATCCTCAGCGACGAGATTCCCGATGGCCAGCCCACCAAGGCCTCGCTGCTCGAGCTGGAAAAGTGCGATCGCATCACGGTCCAAGGTTGCCAGTTCCTCAATGGCACGCCCCTTGGGATCGACGCGGTCGATTGCAATTTCACCAACGTCGTCGGCTGCACGGTGAGCGACATTCGCCAGGAACAAAAGAGCGAGGCAGGCATTCGCTTCAGCGGCAATGGCAAGCAGAACCGCGTCTCGTCCTGCATCATCGACGATGGCTGGAACAAGGGAGTCCAGGGGAGCAATTCGATCGGCTGATGGCCATCGCGTTACTCGTCGAGGTTCTTGGGCGCCGTCATCTCATAGAGCGGCAAGTGGCGATAGGAGACTTCGAGCGACAGCAAGTTGAGGCAGGTGACGTAGATCCGGCCTCCGTGGGCGCCCCAGCGGTCGCGGACTGGCCGGCTAGGGTGCCAGCTTCCCGCCAATGGTCCCTGCTGCGTTTGGTTGTCGACCAAGAGCGGATGGAGATGCTCATGCCACTGTTGCCAATAGTTTCCTCCCATGTGGAACATGACTTGGGTGGCGTAGTACCAATAATAGGTATCGCGAAGGGGGTTGTCGGGGGTGCTCGAGGGGGCCAAGGAAGCCTCCTCGTCGCCATGCGTCGGGAGGTTCTTCAACAGATGGTCCGCTCCGCGCTGCATCCGCGTCGACTCGCGCGTCTCCCCCAGATAGAGCTGCATCAACATGCCGACCGACGTCATCACTGTCCCCGGGTTGCGGCCATGCTGCTGGCTCCGCGGATCGCGCAGCGTGATGTAGGGATTATAGCGGAACAGCGCCCGGTCTCCTCCCGGGTCGCGGCAGGCGTCGACGAACTTTTCGACCCGCTCGTAGGTCTTGGGGTCGACTCGTAGCCCGGCCAATTGCCCGCTCCTGAGGGCCATCATTTGCCACCCAGTGACGGAGAGATCGGACGACGTCTGCTCGAAGTAGCGCCAGCCGTTGAGTCGCTCCTGCTGGGTCTCCATGATATAGTCGAGCGCCTTTTGCGCGGGCTCCTTGAGCTCGGGATCCCCCGTCATGCCGTAGGCCTCGCAGAGGGCGAGCGCCGCGATGCCGTGGCTATAGAATCGCAATTGCGAACTGCCATCACCCCGCTCGGGGAAGATGTCTCCTCGCTCTCCTTGCTGCTCGATGAGGTAATTCAGGCCACGATCGACCACGTGCTGGTACTTGTCGCCAAAGTGATCGTAACCGGCCCCGAGAAAGGCCAGCAGTGCCATTCCGGTTGCCGCCCCGTCGGCCTTCATCGTCGGGAGTTCATCAGCCGCAATCGGCAGGTCGCCAAACTCGGCCAGTCCCCAGTGGCCATCGGGGCGCTGGAGTGGCGCAAGGAACTCGAGCCCCAGTTCAATGGCTGCCTCGGTCCTCGGGGTCATGTCGGCCACGTTCGACGGCGGCCCCAAATCGAGCCGCTCGCTCCGTGGCGCAAAGGCCGGCGCGGGACGCCGCTCGCGACCTGGCCGGGTACGTGCCCCTCCCTCGCTCCGGTTAGCGTAGCGACCAGGGGTCAGTCGTAGCGGGTCGGCCTGGCGCCGCGCGATCCGCTGCGGGATGCCCGGGTCGGGACTCGGCGAATCCCCTGTCCCACCAACATCGTCCGCGGCATCGGAAAGTGTCCGTCGACCCGGCGCCCCTTCGCGTTCCGATCGGATTGCGGGGCCAGCCGATTCCCCTGTCCCACTGGGGCCTGTCCCTGGGCTATCGCTCACCAAGGGAGTGATCAGCGTGATGGTCAGCGGATCGGCTGCCCCGACAATGGCAGCCACCCCACCCCGTACGGACGATGGTCGGCCCGTGGCAGCCCCGCCGCTGGCAACTTGGGGACCTGCCGCTCCGCTTGTTCCGTTACGGCTGGGAGGGGCTGCGGCCGGAGGGGCCATCCCACCCGAAGCGATTGCCGTGCTGTCGGCGGCGGCTCCTGTGGGGGCGGGGGCGCCGCTGGGGCCGGGCCGTGATCCAGCGGGGGGAGGCCCCTCGCTCAGGGGTGTTTCGCCTCCGCCGGCGATTCGTCCCGCCGGCACGTCGGCCATCGAGCCCCGTGGCAAAGGCTCGTCGGCCATTCGTCCGGGAGCCATGTCACTGGGTGTTCCACCTGGCGCCGGCACGTCGGCCTGTGCGACGCGCGACGAGGGGCTGTCGGCTCCCAGGGCCGCTTCGGGAACGGAAGCCGTCGCCGCGGGGGCGGCCTCGGCCGCCGAGCGGCGCCGCGGTCCGAGTCCGCTGCTCATCTCGGGAGCCTGTTGGGCGAGGCGACCTCCGCGGTCCCCTCGGCCAGAGCCCTGCTGAGGCACAATTTGTGGCGGGCCGGTATCGACCGAGGCGGTCCCAGCGTCGGCCGTCACGTCGGAGAGTGGAGCGTCCGAGAATTGCCGTTCGAGCGCCGCGCTGCTCGACTGACTCATGTTGGAGGGACGTTCGGCGCCGGCAACTTGAGGATTGGGGTCATCGGTGGCTGGCAAGGTCGACGTGGCAATCGCCGCATCGGCACGGGCGTGGGGCGATCGGGCTACGGTGCTTGGCGCCAGGGCGGGACCGCGCTCGGTTTGGCTAGGTCGCGATCGCTCGGCCGTAGCTGCCGCATAGGGTGCGACAAACGTTGGCCCCGCGGGAGCATCATCCGCCGCGTTGAGCCCGTCGCCAGTCCCTGCGTTGCCACCACGCGACTCGGCAATCGCCCGAGGGGCGGGACTCGTCGAAGGTTGGGGAGTCGCCGCTCTCGCCACCGACGAGGCCGCCGGTTCGCTCGCCTGGTTGGTGACCATCGGCGCCGTGGAACTCGAAGCGACACGCGGTGCCTGGTCGACCTCGCGCGGCAGGGCGGGAGTTTCGGTCTCGCGCCGCCGAATGCCATCGGCCCGAGGAGCGGGGCGAGCCGAATCGGGACTCACGTTGGCAGCCACCACCGAGGGGGCCACCCGGTCGGTGGCGCGCGTCGGTTGCGGACCGACCGGCTGACGCTGATCGATTTGAGTCGACTGGATTTGCGATGTCTCGGCAAGTTGTCTTGTTTGAGGCGAATCGGCCGTCACCTGGGCCACGTCGACTGGCTGTTCGCGATCGAGGGGGGTCGGAGCCTGAGCGAGTGGTGCCTCGGTATCGCGCGTGTCGCGCCGCGCCGTTCGCTGCGTCGGGACGGGGCGAGTCACGTCGGGGGGTGGCGTGTCGGCCACACCCGGTCGAGGGGCAGCATGCTGAGGTCGATCGATCGCCGCGGCGGCAGCGACGGAGGGAAGGTCGGTTTGCTGACTTTCCAGTGGAGTCGGATTCTGCGCCACGGTTGGTGCCTCGACCGCGGCGGCCGGCGTCTCGGACTCGGTTCGCGGGGCGGGAGTCGCTTGAGCCAACTGCTCCGAGGTACGACGATTTACGTCAAGCGACGGGGCAGGGGAGGGGGCATCGGGAGCGTCGCTCGCAACGGGAGCGGCACTTGCCTGCCGATTGACCTCGCGGTCCGGGGAGGGGAGGGGAATCGACGCCACCCGTGGCACTGCATCGTCGGGCCGGGCCACCGGTGCGGGTTGCTCTTCGGCGATCGAGGCAGTCCGCGTCCGGCGACTCCGCTGGCCCGGGGCATCGGCACGGTGGGCAAGGGCCGTTTGCGGCCGCCGCTCAACAAGCGCTTGAGGAGTCGGACTGTTACTGTCGGGTTGGCTGTCGACGGTGGGATCGACCGAAGCCACGGCATTCGACTGGGGGCGCTCGAGTTCCGGCTGGCGGACGCTCTGCTGCAGGTCTTCCGTGGGAACTGGGGTTTCGAACAGGGGTCGCTCGGTGGGATTCGTTTGCACCACCTCGACCTGCGGCGGGGTTTCGACCTCCTCGACCACCTTGTTCGACTCGATCGACTGGATTTTCTCGGTCAGCAGGAACTGCACCGTGGCGAACATCAGCAGGATCGCCAGCAAGCTGTGAAACACCAGACTCGACGCAAAGCCAAACCGCATCCGCGCGGGGACCCACCATTTGGGGAGCGACGCCAGCCACGCCAGGCTCCCCCACCCCATGGCGAGCAACACGAGCCGTGTCCAGCCATTCTGCAGCGGACGCGGGTTGTCGAATCCTCCGGCCAGCACAATGATCGTCCCCACCACCAGCACCCAAAGCGCGAGCACCCCCTGGGTCGCAATGGGTGTCTCCTCGAACGGGACCTCCCGTCGCTTGGAGAGCTTGCGAATTTTGCGGATGGGAGTCGACATGCGGGCGATGGGGAACGAACGAGAGGGAACGGATCGTGGTGCGAAGCTACTCGGTCGCGATCGTGTATTCGCGAATGTTGGCCCGGTTGCAGGCGTTGATCACCGCCACCAAATGGGCCGTACGCGAGTTCTGGTCGGCCCGAATCTTCACCCGCTGCCTGCCGGGATTGTTCTGATGCAAGGTCTGCAATTCACGCTCCAGTTCGGCAATCGTCTGCTGGCGGTCACCCAGATAGAACTCCCCCGCGGGTGTCACCGTGACGAAGACCTCCTTGCCGGGATAGATCGTCGGCTCGGCAGCACTGGCCCGCGGCAGGTGAACCTCCATCGCCCGCTCTTCCTGCTCGAACCGCGACACAACGAGGAAGAAAATGAGCAGCAGGAACACCATGTCGATAAGCGGCGTCAGATTGAATTGTCCTGCCAGGATTCCGCGATGAATGGAAACACTCGACATGGGATTTCTCGGCTGTTGACTGACTGATGCGAGTTCGAATCGTCCCGGTGCTAACGCGTGGGCGCCACGGGTGTCGTGGGCGCGGCGGCGGATGCCCGCGCGGCTTGCGCAGCGCGAGTCGCGGCATCGGCGGTGGAAACGTTGGCCCCTTCGAGACGCTGGCGGTCGAGCCTGAGCTTCCCTTCGTAGCGTTCGACCTGGGGCAAGAGTGATCTGACTAACTGATCGATTTCGCGCATCAGCCGCATAATCTTCCCTTCGAAGTGGTGGGCGAGTACGGCCGCGGGAATCGCCACCATCAGCCCCGCGAGGGTTGTGATGAGCGCAACATAAATTCCCTGGGCCAGCGCCTCCGCC
Source organism: uncultured Planctomycetaceae bacterium (assembly GCA_964650265.1). Lineage (GTDB taxonomy): Bacteria > Planctomycetota > Planctomycetia > Pirellulales > Lacipirellulaceae > CAZYQQ01. Next base: position 39,294 of record CAZYQQ010000001.1, on the reverse strand, counting down.
TTATTGCCGCTTTCGGGCATATTGGCCGTGACGAAGAACGCCTGGATGATGCCCCAGACCGTCCCCAACAAGCCGAGCAGCGGGGCCACGTTCGCTGACAGATTAAGGGTTCGCACGTGCCAGTAGAGCGTATCGGCCTCGCGCTGCATCGCGTCGTTCACCGTGCTCTCCACCTCGGCATGGGGCCGCCCCACCTTCAGCAGCATCGCCTGGACGATCGCGCTGGCCGGGCTCGGGTAGTCCTGGCAGAGCTTGTACGCCTGTCGCGGGTCGAAGACACTCGATTCGGCGAGTTGTCCCAATTGGCGGACAAACGATTCGGGGAGCATCCGCGATCGCCGCAAAACGAACGATCGTTCGATCGCAATCGCCACCACGACCAGCGATACCAGGAGGATCGGAATCATGAGCCATCCCCCCTTCGCGAGGAGAGACAGGGGGTTGATGGCAACGATTTCCTCTTTGCTGCCAGTCACCGGTGGCGCATCGGGAGTGCTCGTGAGCGCTTCCTCGGCAGCCACGTCGGCAGGACTGGGGGCCTCTTGCGCGCGACCTGCTAGGGGCCACGTCAGCAAGACAATCAGCAGCAGACCGGCACATGCGATCAGAGCGGGCTGTCCGCTCTTGGGGAGAGCAATGTTCATGAAGATGCTCGGGGAGAGCCAATAAGGGAGAGGGGCCTGTTGGGACTTGTTCAGCATAGACGTCGTTCGGTGCAAGGTCGACACCCGAGGGGGTGCCCGGGCCGCGTGGTTTACGTTGTTTCGCCACTTTGACGACTCACTATTGCGGTGTGGCAGCGAGTTCCTTGAGTCGCTGCTCGGCGAGTCGCGCCTTCGGCTCGTCGGGAAACCGCTCGATCAGTTCAGTGTAAAGTTTCTTGGCGGCGGCACTGCGCTGTAGCTGCTCCAGGCAGCGGGCCGCCTCGAACATCGACTCGGCCTGCCAGGGATGGAAACCAGCGGGCGAATCGGGGGACTGATATCCGTTGAAAACCTTGAAGAAGCTGCGGACCGCTGCTTCGTACTCTTTTGCGGCAAACTCGAGTTCACCCACCATAAACTGCGACCGGGCACCCAACGGTGAGTTGTCGCGACCGGCCACCGCGGCAAACACCTCGCGGGCTTCGTCACTCTTGCCGAGTTTCCACGTCGCGTTGGCCCACTCGAAATCGAGATGATTCTTGCCGGCGTAGTCGGGGAACTCCTCGCGCGCGGCGGCGAGCCAGTCGGCGCTCTGCTGCCAATCTTCCAGTTGGGCCGCCGCCTGTCCCGCATGCAGGTAACCGAGCGGTGCGAGGTTGGCCGAGGTGGGCTTGCTCCCCTTGGCGTCGGCGTAGGCGGCAAGCGCCTCTTTGTGCTTCCCCGCTTCGTACAGGGCCTCGCCGCGCATCCACTTCGCGTCGGCCACCAGCGCGCCCGTGGGAAATTCCTTGAGCTGCGCACCAAAGCTCGTGGCGGCCTTCTCGCCTTGTCCCTGTTTGAGTTCCGACCAGGCGACCATGTGGAGCCCTTTCTCCCGCAGTGCCGGCTCCCCTTGCTGCGAGGTCGCGGCCACGCGGAACTGGGCGATCGCCTCGGGCCACTTGTTATCGTCGTAGAGCGCCTCGCCAACTCGGTAGTGCCCCTCCGCCGCAAATGGGCTCTGGGGAAACTGCTGCGCCAATTGTCCGAAGGTCCGAGCCGCCTCGGCCCCCTGCTCGGCGTCGCGATAGGCCCACGCAAGTTCATACAACGCGCGGTCGCGTGCGGCGTAGTCCCCCTCGACGGCGGCCACTTGCTTCAACACCTCGATCGCCCGCTCATAATCCTTCCCTTGTGCTAGCGACGTCCCGAGCGCTAGCCGGGCGTCGGTCGCCAGTTTGTGCTCCGGATAGGAACCGAGCAGCCGTTCGAGCAGTCCGACCGCTCCCTTGGCATCCTTCGCATCGAGCGCAAGGGTCGCCGCGCGGTACAGGGCATAGGGGGCAAGATTGTGCTTGGGCCAGGTGTCGGCCACCGCAGTGTAGTCGCCGCGCGCACCAGCCGCGTCACCAGTTTTCTGACGGACCTCCGCGCGACGAAACGTCCCCTGCGCTGCGATCGCGGCCTCGGGCTGGTTGCCGAGCAGCTTATCGAGTGTCGCCAGCGCCTCACTCCCCTTGTCCGACTGCTGCTGAGCCCTGGCGAGCTGGAGCATGGCATCCGCCGTCCACGACTCGTTGGCCGTGGCGGCCGCAGTTAAATGGGGAAGTCCCTCCGCCGACTTGTCGGCTGCGACGAGTGCCCGGCCAAGCAAGTAGCGCGCCTCCTGCTGCGGTACACCTTCCAACTGGTCGATTAAGGGGGTGAGTGTCGCGACCACCCCCGCCTCGTCGCCACTTCCCGTTTGTGCCCAGGCGAGTCGCAAGGTCCACGCGAGCCGCCGCTCCCCTTCCGTTGACGGAAGGAGCTGCTGATAGAGCTTCACCGCGTCGGCATTCTCGCCAAGCTGGATCTTGGCCTCCGCCAGCGTCTGCCTGGCGTCGGGGGCGAAACTCGAATCGCCAAATTCCTTCAGCAGTTTTGTAGCGAGTGCCCCCGCCTGCTGGCTGTCGCCAACTTCCAGCGCCGTGGCGGCCCCCAAATGAAGCGCCTCGGCGGCAAATTCTCCCTCCCCATGCTGGGCCGCCGCGAGGTAGGCGGCGATCGATTCCTGCCGCCGCGCGGGAATCTCGTAGAGCGCGTCGGCCCGATCGAGCAGCAGCCGCGGCTCTTCGCCGGCCGCTGGATGAGCCTCGATTGTCGCCAGCGCTTTCGCGGGATCGCTTCCCTTCAGCAGCGCCCTCGCCAGCCAATGGGCCGAGTCGATGTCGTTCGGCGAGGCGGCGACGGCCCTTTCCAGCCAGCGAGCGGCCTCGGCGTAGTCGCCAAGCTGATAGTAGCATTTGCCCACCGCGGCGCGGCTCGCATTGATCCGGGCTGACTGTGGGAATCGCTCAGGGAGTGCGGCATAGGCCTTCGCCGCCTCGGCGAACTCACCGGCGGCAAACAGGGCGGCCCCTTGCTGCTCGAGAGCGTAGTCGGCATCGGCAAAGTCAGGTGTCGCCGCCGCAGTGGCGTAACGACTGGCCGCCTCCACGGGCTGGTTGTTGGCTAAGAGTGCGTCACCAAGTCGTAGCGAGGCTTCGGCCGTAGTGCCAGCGTCGGGCTTGCTCTTCAGGACCTCCTCCAGGGTCACGATCGCCCCTTTGGGATCGCCGACTTCTGTTTGCGTGGCCCCGAGGGACAGCCGGACATCGGTCGCTAGTTCGTTGGCCGCATGGTCCTTGAGCCAGGCCTGGTAGGCGGTGAGCGCATCCTGCTTGAGGTCGAGTGCGTAAAGCGACTCGGCCCGGTAGTAGTCTCCCTGGGGGGCAAATTTCCCGTTGGGGAATTCCTTCCGCAAACGATCGAACGCCGCAATGGCTTGTTGATACCCGGCGGCTGTTCCCGACCTGGCCGCCTCGTTGTAGTGAGCCAGACCGAGGTTGGTAAGCGATGCCTCGAGCAGTTCGTGCTTTGGGTACTTGTCGACAAATGCGGCAAATCGTGTCGCCGCCTGACCGTAGTCGGCAAGCTGATACTGGCAGACTCCCACATAGTGGAGCGCCGCGGCAGCGAGCGGGTCGCTCGGATAACTTTCCGCCAGTTTGGCCCATTCCTTGGCGGCCAGGTCGAATTCCCCCAGCTTCTGGTACTGCTCCGCCACGCGATACTGCTCGACCGCCTCGGGGGAGGAGGGAGTCTGCGCGCCGGCAGATGCAGTGGCCACGAGGCACAATAGGACCCACATTGCAGGTAGCGGACCGATAGTCTTCAACATGCCAGCCTCCTCGAAGTCCGAAACCGGGGCTCCCCCTGCCCCCCAGCAAGTGGAATCCCCTCTCTATTCGCACACCAACGGCTAATTATGGCGGTTTGGCGGGCAAGGGAAAGGCAGACGGGCCCCAGTGTGGAGCGACTTTCCAAGTCGCTCGCAGCGCGGACGTGGCCTGCCGGCGCGAACCGCACCAGCACTTCAGGCGATTTGGAAAATCGCCCTGCAAATCAGATACCCGCCAGTGCGGAACAGCTTTCCAAGTCGCTCGCAGCGCGGACGTGGCCTGCCGGCACGAACCGCACCAGCACTTCAGGCGATTTGGAAAATCGCCCCACAATGTGTTTGGAGCCCACGACGGAGACCGTCTTGCCACTATCTTCCAACCCCCAACTTCCCAACTCTTTCTTGACAATCACCTTACGGCGGTATGCAATGGGGGTATGATGGCCGTGGTTGGATCAGGGCCCAGCCACCCGGCAGAGATCGAGGTACTCGTCGTGAAATTCGTCTTCGCAGCATGCCGCCCCATTTGGAGGCGGTCACCCGCATTTACGCTGGTCGAACTGTTGGTCGCCATCAGTATCACGCTGATGATTATGGCGACTGTAGTTGCGGTCTTCACCAGTGTGAGCGATGGCGTGCAGAAGCGGCGCGCCATGGTCGAGGTGAGCAACCAGTTGCGCCATGTCCGCAACCAATTGCAAAGCGACCTCAAGGGGGCGACATGTCCCACGATTCCGTGGATTCGCCCCGAGTCGGACCAAGGTTACTTCGAAGTGATCGAGGGGCCTTACTCCGATTTCAATCCCAGCCTGCTCACCGACGGCATCGGCAACCCTGGCACTCCCCTACAGCCGGAGATCGACCACGCCACCAGCACCATCCCTTCGAGCAATGTCGACTACTCGCGCGATGCCTCAAAGGCTGGCTGGGTGACCGACGGCCGCGGACTGGGGGACCACGACGACATTCTCGCCTTCACCTCGCGAAACGAAGCTTCGCCGTTCCGCGGCCGCGCGCCGAACCTCAACGTGCAGCCGAACGGAAATCAAGCACCATTCGCCGGTTGGGATGTCCAGTCGATCGAGTCCCCGGTGGCCGAGGTCATCTGGTATGCGGTCGAGGCCCCGGCGGGCAACCCCAACAACGCCGCAGTCGATACCCGGGCCCGGTTCGGTGAGCCAGGCTTCCGCACCGTCTACCGCCGGGTGCTGCTGGTCGCCCCATGGCTCGACTACGGCTATCAGATCGGCGGAGTCCAGAAGAGCCGACCCGGTGTGCTGCGGATTCTGCCGGGCAATGTCTCGCTCGAACGGGTCGAGGTGGCGACAGCCTGCCTGATCTCGTTCCAAGAGCGATACGACATCTCGGCCCGCATCGAATGGGACCCCACGATCGATGGGGGAAATGGCCGCTGGACCATCGTCGCCAACACGCTGGCCGACCTCACCAAGCGTGAGAACCGCTACGAACATCATGGACTCGTCTCCTCGGGCAGCAACGATGCCATTCGGGTCCACCCCTTCCCGATGGTCTCCGGAGGAGGGGCTGGTGTGCCGGGCAATCCGCGATTCGTTTCCGACCCTGAATATGGCACACCCGAGGGAGGCAGGCCCCAAGCCCTGGCCCATTCCGTCAACAACGCCGTCTACAACTTTGAAGTCCAAAACCCGGGCAGCGGGACGATCGTCCGGCCGCTTGTTCTCCTGGAGGGCGGGGCGACCGCCAGGGCGATCATGAACGAACAGAGGCAAATAGTTCACATCACCAGCGGACTCGCTCCTCTGGGTATAGTCTCCGGTCGCGAGAGTCGACGGGGGGACGATGTGATGCTGACGCAGGCACTCGCGTTCGACGTGCAGGTGTTCGACCCGCACGCGCCGGTTTATGCCCTGGGATCCAATGGCCGACCACTCATTGCGAGTGACGTCCAGGGGATGGGGCTCCAAGGAGTCGCCGGGATCGATGCGATCATGGTCGCCCCTGGGGACGCAGGATGGGCTGTTGGTGTCGTCCGCGATGGAACGCCAGTGAGCACTGGCGCCTATGTCGATCTTGGCTATGTGCTCCGACATCAGCGTTTCCGTCAAATCATGAACGAGCCACCCTTCTCAACTCCCACCACTCCAAACCACCCCCTCCTTCGCAGCTCGTTTGCTGGCCGGATGCATCCGCGGTCGCAGTTTCCGGAAATGCCGTCGACAGGCTTTTCGTCCGACCTCGAAGCAACCCTGTTCCGCACTTGGTGCAGTTGGAGCTATCACTACGAGACCAACGGTATTGACGAGGATGGCGACGGACTGATTGACGAAGGGACCAACGGCTTGGATGACCCGAGCGTCTACGACCTCAATGGGGATGGCTTGTACGATCCCGCGACCGAGACGGTCGCCACTCTGGGGGTCGACGACCCGGGCGAGCGCGAAACGGCACCCCCTTACGCGGCTCCCTTGCGCGGTATCCAAGTACGGCTGCGAGTCTACGAGTCGGATAGTCGTCAGATGCGCGAGGTCTCAGTGCGGCAGAACTTTGTCCCGGAGTGATCATCCGTCATTCGTCGCAAGTCGAAAGACGGCCACGCTCTTGGGGCGTTGATCCGTGGCGACTGCTGCTCGGAACTCACCCGGCATCGCGATGTCGCAAAGCCAGCAGCGGTCGCGCCCATCGGCCCGCGCGACTTCGCTTCCCTCGTTGGTTACTCGGCTGACGTCGATCGACGAGAGTTCCCCCTGCAGGCCAACCCCTAGCAACTTGACGAACGCCTCCTTGCGGGTCCAGAACGCGAAGAACCGGGCGAGCGATGCCTGCGCGGCAAGGCTTGCCAACTCCTGCTGCTCTTCCCGAGTGTAATACCGGCGAGCCAAACCCTCCCGCGACATCACGGGGCGAATCCGCTCGATGTCGATACCGACCCGCGCGCTCCCAACGGCAAGCAGATTGGCCCCGCTGCTGTGGGAGAGATTGAAATGCAGCCGCGCGGAGTCTGCTAACTGCGGCTTGCCATGCCGATCGGCAACCCACTCGACCTGCCCCGGTGGGACACCAAGATAGCTACCAAGGATCGTCTGCATCCCTGCATGGGCCACGAGATAGTGCTGTTTGACAATCGGAGGAATCAACTTCTCATAACGACTTCGCTCCCGGGAATTGAGCATCACCAGCCCCCTCCCACAACCTCCTGCACTTTCTGCACCTTCCAACTTCCATCTTCCAACTTCCAACTCTCCGGGATATAGTCGCGCCACGTCGCTACTCGGGAAGTCCCAGTACCACAGGTGCAGACCCCCTTCCCCTGGTTTGACGAGCGAACCTTCAGCCCGGGTCGGCGGCACGTCGATCATCGAAAGAGCGCTCGTCATGCCGGCTCCGGCATGAGATCGATGACCGCGCGCATTGGTTCAGGGATTTGCATTTCGGAAGTCGCCTCGCGCCGCGAAGGCGGGTGAAGGAAGAAGTGTCCACCCGAAAAGCGTGCGACCTGAAACGCACCACTGGTCCATTCCCCCCACGCATCGAGCCGGTGTGGGGCGACACTTGGGTCTTCTGTCCCTCCGAGCGCGACCAGATCGGTGCGGATCGGCTGCGGTCCGGGGCAGGGATAACTCTCGATCATCTGGAGGTCGGCCCGCAACGGTGGGATCACCAGGGCCATCAGTTCCCGGTCGTGGCGAATCTCCTTGGGAATCCCGTCGTATCGTTCGATGACGGCCTCGACAAACTCATGGTCCGGCAGATGGGCAATGTGAGTTGCCGGGTCGCGGGGTCGAGGCGCTCCGCAAGCGGCAACGATGCATCGCCGCAGGTTGGTCTCCGCACGCTGCTCGAGCCGCCGGGCCACCTCCCAAGCGACGTAGGACCCCATGCTGTGGCCGACAAGGACAAACGGTCGGGGGGGGAGGCTGCCGATCGCCTCGGCGGCGTCGTCGGCCAGAGCGGCGATGGAGTCGTAGGGGGGTTCGCGCAACCTATCCTCTCGCCCGGGGAGCCGCATCGGCACCAGGGCCACGTCGTCGGGGAGCCACCGTTGCCACCTGTAGAAGAGGGCGGCTCCCCCTCCCGCGTGGGGGAAGCAAAAGACGCGCCGCGGGCGGTCGGGATCGAGGGCACGGGGCAAAAGGTCGTGAGGCTTGGACATCGCGATTCCAGGGGGGTAAGACGGCGTCAAAAACAGGTTGCCGCTGTCACACGCACCCCGATCGGCGTAAAAGGTGCAGGACTCAATGGTGGATTGGCGCTCGGCCACGAACTGGCTCGTAGGCCGTGCAGGATTTGAGTCCTCTGGTTGTAACTATTGTAACAGCAAAAACTTACGAAGATGCCGATGGTGCTGGCTGACGGCCCAGAAAGCCTTGGCGGCATCCCGGTTGAAGGAGTTTGGGACTTTTGCTGACTCTTTAAAATACCTAAAATGTGGAACTTCCCAAATTCGGGTCGGTGGGGACCCAAGGCGTATGACAACCGAATGGCTTGCGCCACTCGGCTCGCCCGACCTGACGCAGCTTCCCACTCCCTTCCGATACTATCCGAGCGACGGGTGCCCCTCGCACAGTCCTCGGGAGTGTTGTCCCACGGGGGGACTGGGCCGGCTGGGGACGAAGGACCACTCGAACACCCTCGATCGGTGCGGCAATGGACACTCAGTGCAATCTGGCATCTGCCCAACACGAACCAACTTACAGGGTGCCCGGTGAATCGCCTACACTAGGATTGTCGATGACGTTAACTCGCCAATCGTTGGCCACCATGGTCGATTTGCTGCAACAGCAGGCAACCGACATTGGATCGCGCACAGCCTTTCTCTACCTCGACGAGCAAGCGGGAACCGAAAGCATCACGTTCCGCGAGCTCGAAGCACGGGCACGCGCCATCGCCGCCACCCTGCAGCGGACCATCGAGCCAGGGGATCGCGCCCTGCTGATGTACCCGGCGGGCCTCGAGTTCATCGCGGCGTTTTTCGGTTGCCTTTACGCCGGGGTGATCGCGATTCCCGCCACCTACCCCAAGCCGCGGCGTCCCCTGCCGCGGATGGCGAGCATTGCCCGCAACAGCGGGGCCCAGGTGGCCCTGACAACGGGACAAACCCTCGACACCATCGACATGTCGCAGCAGGATGCCCTGGTAGCGGGCATGCAGTGGATGGCCACCGACGAAGTGTCGGCGGAGGCGGGTCGCTACTGGCAGGCTCCCGCCATTAATGCCGACCAGCTCGCCTTCCTGCAATACACGTCGGGATCGACCAGCGACCCCAAGGGGGTGATGGTCTCGCACGGCAATCTCTTGGCCAACCTCGAGGCCATTCGGCAGGCCTTCGATGTGGAAATCGAAGGGCCTGGCAACGACCCCGTTTCCACGGGAGTCTTCTGGCTCCCAGCCTATCACGATATGGGGCTCATCGGAGGGATTCTCACCCCCCTCTATGTGGGTGCCCAAAGCGTGCTGATGTCGCCGGCCGCATTCCTGCAGCGACCCATGCGGTGGCTCGAAGCGATCGATCGCTACCAGGCCACCATCAGCGGCGCCCCCAACTTCGCCTACGAGTACTGCGTCCGTCGCACCACCGAGGAGGAGCGGGCACGGCTCGATTTCAGCAACTGGAAGTTGGCGTTCTGTGGGGCCGAGCCGATCAGGGCCGAGACAATCCGTGGATTCACCCAAGCATTTCGGGCAAGCAAATTCCGTCCCGAGGCGTTTTATCCCTGCTACGGGCTGGCGGAAAATACCCTCCTCGCGGCAGGGGCCGAGGCAGGCCGGGCCCCCACCATCCTGCCGGTCGACCGAGCAAGCCTCGCCGAGGGACGGGTCGTTGTTCGCCATGGAATCAGCGATTCACTTCACATCCAGGAACTCGTTGGTTGCGGGGCCCCCGCCACGGGAAACCGCCTGGAAATCATCCATCCCGAGACCGGGCACCTCTGCCTCGAAGGGACCGTCGGGGAAATTGTTATCCAGGGCCCGAGCGTCGCTCGGGGATACTGGCGTGGCGACGTCGAGACCAACCGCAACTTCCACACCTACGTCGAGGGGCTCGAGGGCCAGTTTCTCCGCACGGGTGATCTCGGCTTCCTGTGCGATGGCGAACTGTTCGTCACCGGGCGGCTCAAGGACGTGATCATCATCCGGGGCCGAAACCACTACCCCCAAGATATCGAACAATCGGCCGAAGCCTCGCACCCCTCCCTCATGCCGGGAGCGGCCTTCGCCGTACAGGAGGGGAACGACGAGGAGCGGCTCGTTCTGGTCCAGCAGGTCGACCGCCAACTCGACCCCCAGGAGTACGACAGCGTGGTCAAGGGAATCCGCCAGGCGGTTTCCGAGCACCACGAGCTCGACCCACACGCCGTTGTGCTGATCCGCCAGTCGTCGCTCCCCGTGACGTCAAGTGGCAAGGTCCAACGCTCGCTCTGCCGCGATCAGTACTTGGCCGGCGAGCTCAAGATGGTCCACTCGTGGCAAGCGACCCCCAAGGCAGCAGCCAAGCCCGCCACGAAGTCGGGTGTAAAGGCACCCTCCCCCGCGATCGACGTGTTCAGTGTCGAGCGGACCGCCGAGCGGATCGAGGCGTGGCTCGAGGACTGGCTGGTGGAGCGTGGTGGCCTCGATGCCGCCGATATCCATCGCGACAAACCCTTTGCCGAGTTTGGGGTCGACTCGCTCACGGCCGTCGAGCTGAGCCACGAACTTGAAGAGGAGTTCGGCGTGCCCCTGCCGCCAATTGTCGCCTGGAACTATCCTACTCCCGCTGCCTTGAGTCGCTACCTGGCCGAGCAAACGTGTGGTGGTGCCGCCGTCCAAAGTGCCGACAAAGCCGTACCGGCAGAACCCGACAACAACTCGTCGCTCCACATGGAGGCCCTGCTCGCCGAAATCGAGGGGCTGAGCGACGAAGAGGCCCAGCGGCTCCTGTCGGGAGAATAAAGCGATCTGCCGGCGTGAAAAATTCGAGCCGCCGACCCTGCATGGGTCGGTGGCTCGCTGATTTTTGTATGACGATCCGCCGCGGATCAAACTTCCTTTTCGTTGATCCAGCTCATCATGCGGCGGAGTTCCTTGCCGACTTGCTCGATGGGGTGGTTCCGCTCGCGGCGCCGAATCGCCTTGAAGCTGGGGGCCCCCGCCTTGTTCTCAAGGATCCAATTGCGGGCAAAGGTGCCATCCTGAATCTCCTTGAGAATCTGCTTCATCTCGGCCTTCGTCTCGTCGGTCACCAGCCGCTTGCCACTCATGTAGTCGCCATACTCAGCGGTGTTGCTGATGCTGTAGCGCATGTAGTTGAGCCCCCCCTGGTAGAAGAGGTCGACAATCAACTTCAGCTCGTGCATGCACTCGAAGTAGGCCATCTCGGGCTGGTAGCCCGCCTCGACCAAGGTCTCATAGCCAGCCTTCACCAGGGCACTCACGCCGCCGCACAGCACGGCCTGCTCGCCAAATAGGTCGGTTTCGGTCTCTTCGGCGAAGGTCGTGCGGATCACGCCACCCCGCGTCCCCCCGATTCCCTTGGCGTAGGCAAGGCCCAGCTTGAAGGTCGTGTCGCTCGCCCCTTCGCTCATGGCGATCAGGCTCGGCACGCCCCCCCCGGCGACAAACTCGCTCCGCACGAGATGGCCAGGCCCCTTGGGGGCCACCAGCAGCAGGTCGACCCCCTCGGGGGGCTCGATTTGGCCAAAGTGGACATTGAACCCGTGGGAACACATGAGAATGTTCCCGGCGGAGAGATTGTCGCGAATCTCGCTGCGGTAGAGATCGGCCTGCAACTCGTCGGGGACGAGCACGTTGATCAAGTCTCCTGCCTTGGCTGCTTCGGCGGCGCTCACCGGTTCGAAACCATGTTCCTTGGCGAGCTTGTAGTTGGCTCCCCCGGGCCGCTGGCCGACCACCACCTGCACCCCGCTATCGCGCAGGTTCTGGGCGTGGGCGTGTCCCTGCGAACCGTAGCCAATGATGGCAACGGTCTTCCCTTTGAGGGCATTCAGGTCGGCGTCGTTATCGTAATACACTTTGACGGCCATCGTTGGCAAACTCCTGTAAGCGGGTAGCTGGTCGAGAAAACGAACGCGAGGGAAGAACCGCGGCTACTGCGCGGCAGCGACTCCCACCGCGGGCTTGAGATTTCCATGGGTCTGGGGACGGTCGACGGAACGCACCATGGCGATCCGCCCGGTGCGCACCAATTCGAGAATCCCAAACGGGCGCATAAGGTCGATGAAGGCTTGCACCTTGCGCTCCTGCCCCGAGATCTCGATGATCATTTCGTTGGGCGAAACGTCGACGATCCGGCCCCGGAAGATACTGGTCAGTTCGCGGATTTCGGTCCGATTCTCGGGAATCGCCGCCACCTTGAGCAGCATCAAATCGCGCTCGACAAAGTCCTTGGCGCTGATGTCGTCGACCCGCACCACAGTGACGATCTTTTCGAGCTGCTTCCGTACCTGCTCCAGGATGCTGTCGTCTCCCACGACGACAAATGTCATCCGCGAGAGATTGGGGTCTTCGGTTTCGCCGACCGCCAGGCTATCGATATTGTAGCCTCGCGAGGCCAGCATCCCCGCGACGTGGGAGAGCACGCCGGGAACGTTCTGAACGACCGCAGAGAGGACGTGTCGCATGACTCGATGGTTCTCAAAATTGCCAAAACCGGGGGAATTCAAGAGTTTAGCCGCCCAGTCGATGGCGAGCAACCGGCGGCCTCGGGGCGGGCTTTCCCCGCCAGCCCTTCCCGCCACGACCCGGCAGGAGGGCCAAAGGTTCATCTCCTCCCCCCGTTAGCTGGCAACCCGCATCGCCAGGCCGAGCAGCGTCACCAGGTCGCAGGGCATTGTGGCCGAGGACCGGCTCGATAACCTCTCGGGGTCGCCAGTGCGGGCGTACCGCTCGCTCGGACGACTCCTGGCGGGGCATTGTGATTGAGGGCTTCGAGGCGACCGCGGGGCGATTACCTCTCGAAGTCGCGTTGCTCCTGGGCCGCGCGCTCTTGGCGCGCAAGCCAACTCGTGAGGCTTTTGACCGTGGGAAACTGAATCAGGATGGCACACAAGAAGAAGATCCCAAGCGCGAGCGCAAAGCCGTGCCGTTCGAGCCAATAGGCCACCAGGTTGAGAAACGCCCCCCCTTCGAGGAGTCCACAGCTAATGATCATACGGGTTTGGTAGGCACCGACTCCCGAAAGTGTCTCTGTCGGTCGAATCGTTTGCGGAATCACGACTGACATCACGAGACAGACAGAGCCCAGGGCGAGTGCCACCAGACTGAAGATCATGCCCCCATTCGGCTTGCGGGGGTCGAGAAACAGGGGGAGCAGAGCAAACATCACCACGCCGCTCGTGAGCGCCACGATGATGGCCTGCATGGCGCGCACCTGCGGCAACAGCGTCTCGCGATCGATGGGACTCGTCATGGCTGGAGGTGACCTTGGAAAGGCATAGTACGTATGAAAATCAATCCCCACCGTTTGCGACCACGTCGGCTCGGCCAGCGGGGGAACATTATTCGCCGCGAAGTAGGCGGTCGACGGCTTGGCCAATATCCGGCTCGCGCATCAGCGATTCCCCCACGAGAATCGCGTCGACTCCTCCTTCGCCCAGCCGCACGACGTCGGCGTGCGAGCGGATGCCACTTTCTCCCACCACCAGACGGTCGGCGGGAATCTCCCGGCGAAGCTCCAGCGTGTGATCGAGCCGTACCTCGAATGTGTGGAGGTTGCGGTTGTTCACTCCCACCACCGGACATCCCGTTGCTAGCACGGCATCGAGATTGGCTGGTTCATACAGCTCGATCAAGGCCTCCATCCCATGGGCTTGGACCACGGCGTAGAGATCGGCCAACTGCTGGCGTTCGAGGCACTCGGCAATTAGCAGCACGGCATCGGCGCCAGCCACCCTGGCTTCGACGACTTGATACTCGTCGAGGACGAAGTCCTTGCGCAGCAGCGGCAACGTCACCCGTTGGCGAATCTGACGAAGAAAGTCGAGCTCCCCCTGGAAATACTGGACGTCGGTCAACACGCTGATCGCACTCGCCCCATGACGGGCGTAGGTTTCGGCGATGGCGACGGGATCGAAATCGTCGCGGATCACTCCGGCCGAGGGGCTCGCCTTTTTCACTTCGGCAATCAGCCGTGGTATCCCCTCGCCGCGGAGTGCTTGCACAAAATCGCGCGGCGGGGCCACCGAGGCAAGCTCGCCCCGTAGCGACTCCAAGGGCCGCGCTTGCCGGGCGGCGGCAATCTCTTCCCGCTTGGTGGCGACAATCTTGTCGAGAATGGTAAGCATGAGGTCCTCCAGCCTAGCCGCTGGAGGGAGGTGCCGCTAGCACGCCCGCCAGAGTCGCCGTGGAAGAAGGGGCAATTGGCGTGTTTCCCCATTTCCCACTTCGGGCGAAAGGCCTATCATCGGCGCCCGGCAGGGGAACTGCTAGCATGAATTCCCGTCAGCGGACCTCTTGAGCAAGGTGCCGCTGCAATCGTAGTTCGGCCCTCCGAGCGTTGTGAGGCGAATTCCCTAGCCACTCCTTGAGCCATTTGAGACTGAAGACGTTTGCGATGAGTCAATTCCGTATCGAACGCGACACGATGGGTGAAATGCAGGTCCCGGCCGACGCACTGTACGGTGCGTCGACGGCCCGCGCGGTGGACAACTTCCCCATCGCCTATGAACCGGTGCCAAGTGAAGTGGTCCATGCCTTCGGCTACCTCAAGTGGGCCAGCGCCGTTGTGAATCGCGAACTTGGCAAGCTCGACACGTCACTCGCCAATGCCATCGCTGAAGCCGCCCGCGAGGTGTCCGCTGGTGTACACGATGCTCACTTCCCAGTCGACATTTATCAAACCGGCTCGGGCACCTCGACCAACATGAACGCCAACGAGGTGATTGCCCACCTCGCCAACGAGCGGCTCGGCGAGTCGCAGGTCCACCCCAACGACCACGTCAACATGGGGCAGTCGTCGAACGACACCTTCCCCACCGCCATGCATATCGCGGCGGCGCTCACGCTCGCTCGGGAGGTCGAGCCCGCACTCGAACGGCTCGCCACCGCGCTCGATCGCCGTGCGGCCGAATGGGACGACATCGTCAAGATCGGCCGTACTCATCTGATGGACGCGACCCCCATCCGCATGGGACAAGTCTTCGGCGGGTACGCTGCCCAGGCCCGCTACTGCGTCGTCCGCGCACAGCGGGCCCAAATGCGGATGCTCGAAAACATGCCCATCGGCGGTACCGCCGTGGGGACGGGCATCAACACCCACCCCGAGTTTGCCCGCCGCGTCTGCGAGACCCTGACGAAGGAATTGGGACTCAAGTTCGAGGAAGCCGGCAACCATCCCGAGGCCCAAGCCGCCAAGGACTCGTTCGTCGAGGCCCACGGCGAGCTCAAAACCATTGCCGTGGCTTTGTCGAAGATCGCCAACGACATCCGCCATCTCGGCAGTGGACCCCGTTCGGGACTGTTCGAACTCACTCTGCCCGCCATTCAACCTGGCTCGTCGATCATGCCGGGTAAGGTGAACCCCGTGGTTTGCGAGTCGGTGATGCAGGTCGTCTGCCGCGTGCTGGGGAACGACACGACCGTCACCGCGGCCGGACTCGGAGGCATCGGGTCGCTGTTCGAACTCAACGTGGCGATGCCGGTGATGATCGACGCCATGCTCGAATCGTGCCGGCTGATTGCCAATGTCTCCAATGTGATGGTCGACAAGTTGCTCGACGGCCTCGAGGTCAATCAAGCGCGCTGCGAAGAACTGGTCGAGCAGTCGCTGATGACGATCACCGCCCTGGCGCCGCGCATCGGCTACGAGCAGGCGGCCAAGCTCGCCAAGCAGGCGTTTGCCGAGAATAAGACGATTCGGCAACTTTGTACGGAACTCGATCTGTTGCCGACCGACGAACTCAATGCGGCGCTCGACCCGCGCCCCATGACCGAGCCCAATACCTAACCGGTGCTCACACCGTGACCCACGAAGGGATGCGTGGAAATGACGATGGAATTCCAAGTCAAGATGACACGAATTCGCCCGGTAACATGCCGGGCCATAGCCGCTTTGGTGTCGTTATCGATCGTCGCCGGCAGCGATGCGCTGGCCGACACTCCCCCTGGCGATTCGGGTATCGTCGAGATCACCGACCTCCCCCCTCGGGAGTCGGAACCGGAGAGGCACCCAGCGGAGGCCTCGCCGAAGCTCGAGCTTCCTCAGGCCCCCTCGCACATCGCTCAGGCGTTTGTGCTGCGCCGCGATCAACTCAAGGCGAGTCCCAATTCGCCTGCCAATCAGCCAACCTGGTTCGACCCTACGAAAGAGGCTCCCAACGTCAACCCACGCAAAATCGATTTGGAAGTCAAGCCGGCCCTCCGCGTCGAATCGGCCCCTTCCAACACGACCCGCGCCATGGCCCTCCTGGTTGTCGCTCGACAGATGGCTGTCGAGGCGAAGACGGCGGGTGACTTTAGCGATGTCATTACCCAGTGCCACCGGGCACTCGATGTGGGCCCCGATCGGACGACGGCCGAGGCCCTCGCGCGGCTCGGAGCTTGGGCCTACAATCGCCGCGGCGAACAACTCGTGCGATCCAACGAACGAGCCGCATTCGACGATTTCCAAGAAGCAATCCTGCTCGACCCGACTTGCTGGGAGGCCTTCCACAATCGTGGCGTCACCTTGGCTCGCTATCAAAAGCTGGAACTTGCCATCGCGGACTTCGATCAAGTGGTGAAGCTGGAACCGAAGTTTCCCCTCGCGCGGCTGAATCGCGCGGAGACCTACTGCCAACTCCACCGCTGGGAAGACGCCATCGTCGACTACACTGCCGCCATTCGCGAGCTTCCAGATGAACCCCTTGCCTACGCCGGCCGCGCCCATGCCCACCACGAATCGGGCAACCTCCGCGAAGCCATCGACGACTACAATCGCGCCCTGACCCTCGATGGCGGGTGCGAAAAGGCCCTCATTGGTCGAGCGACGGTCAAGGCCGATCGGCAACAATTCGCTGAGGCGGCCAACGATTTCCGTCAGGCTCTCAAGATCGTCAACCCCACGGCGACCACCTATCACGCGGTGAGCCGATTCCTCGCCAATTGCCCCGACAAGGCGTTTCGGGATCCCCCCAAGGCGATCGAAGCGGCACGCCGGGCCCTAGGCATGTCGGGTGCGAACGACCCCCACTCGCTCGACGTATTGGCGGCTGCCTACGCCTCCGCCGGGGAATTCGACCAGGCCGCTGCCCACCAGGAGCAAGCGATCGCCCACGCCAGCGAAGCCGAGAAAGACCTCTATCAGGCCCGACTCGAGTCGTACCAGCAAGGTGCTTTGCGCCGCAACCGATAGCGATAGCCCTAGGCACCGGTGCCTTGCGCCCCAAGGGGCTTTCGGGTTAGAATCGGCGGGCCGCCAGGGCTGAGCCCCCAAGTGAAGGGTTCACTTCGGCGGTTCTTTCGCTCCCCGCTAGTCCCTCCCGGAGGCTTCCCGCATGCCCGTTGCTAGTCTGCCCTTGTCGAGTGGCGCCCACATACCGCAGGTGGGACTGGGGATGTGGAAGATTCCGCCGGCCCAAGTCCCCGCCACCGTGGTTGCCGCTGTCGATTGCGGCTATCGCCATTTCGATAGCGCCTGCGACTATGGGAACGAGCGTGAGACAGGACAGGGACTTGCCCAGGCAATCGCCGATGGCAAATGCACGCGCGACGACCTCTGGATCACCACCAAGCTGTGGAACACCTACCATGCCCCCGAGCATGTCCGCGCCGCCATCGAGCGGCAACTGGCCGACCTGCGGCTCGACTACCTCGACCTCTATCTCATCCATTTTCCCATCGCGCAGCGGTTCGTCCCCTTCGACGAGCGCTATCCCCCTGGGTGGTTCTTCGACCCCCAGGCACCCAGCCCGCGCATGGAGTTCGCTCCCGTGCCGGTCCACGAGACCTGGCAGGCGATGGAAGAACTCGTCGACGCCGGTCTCACGCGACACATCGGCATCTCCAATTTCAATAGCGGCATGATCCGCGACCTTCTCACCTACGCCCGGGTGAAGCCCGAAGTGCTGCAAGTCGAACTCCATCCGCTGCTGACGCAAGAGAACCTGGTTCGCTACGCCCTGGAGGAAGGGCTCGTCGTGACGGCGTTTTCGTCGCTTGGGTCCCCTTCCTATGTCCCCCTCAACATGGCCGAGGCTTCGGAGTCGCTGCTCACGCATCCCACGGTGGCTGGTATTGCCAGCAAGGTTGGCAAGACGCCGGCCCAGGTACTCCTGCGGTGGGCGATTGATCGCAGTTTGGTGGTGATCCCCAAAACGACCAGCCCGGGCCGCCTGGTGGAAAACATCAGCCTGTTTGACTTTAAGCTTGATGCCAACCAAATTGCTGCCATTTCGGCGCTTAACCGTAGTCGTCGATTCAACGACCCTGCCGATTTTGGCGAAAAAGCCTTCAATACGTTCTGCCCGATCTACGATTGAGGCATATTCAACTGATGGTGGCACGGGGCGTCGCGTTGCGAACTAGTTGTCGACGCCAAAAAACGGCCCAAATCCTTGACACCCTCCGCCAGTCAGCAAAGAATGGAGGCTGATGCAAGGTCTCTCTTTCGCCACCGAAATTTGGTGTTGCTAATCTCTTCCAGCCGGCTGCTCGTACCAGTTTTCTAACACGGTCCGATCGTTCGCAGCGGTAACCCCTTCGGCTGCGACGCATTCTGCGCCTGCCTTTCCTGAGGATTTTTTCAAATGAACATCTTTGAACGTACTTTCGTCGTTGCGCTGTTACTTAGTCTCCCTCTCACTCCCAACGCGCGTGGGGATGTCATCATCGATTGGAACAAGCTGTTCTGCGAGGTGATGCAAGAGGACGGCATCCTGAACATCGACGGAAAGGCGAATCCGGGCTGGTCGACGCGCGCGGCGGCCATGTTGAACGGCGCGATGTACGACGCCTTCCAGGCCGTCGAACGGACGCACTCACCCTTTGCCTACGGCCAAATGAACACGGCCGCGTCGAAGGAGGCCGCCGCGGCGCAGGCCGCCCACGACATCCTCCTGCACACCTACCCGCTGCGCGGCGATATGCTCGCACCGGGTCTCACCACCTCGTTGTCGACGATTGCCGATGGTCCCGCGAAACAAGCAGGCATCGATCTCGGTAAGGCCATCGCCCAACACTACATCACCATGCGGGCCGCCGATAACTCGACCGCCCAAATCCAATGGCCCGAGGGAACCCTGCCGGGGGAATGGCGGAGCGATCCGATTTCAGGCCCGCAGGAAGCCTGGGGCCCCGCGTGGGGGTCGGTGTCGCCGTTTGCCATTCCGAGCACCAGCCATTTCCCAGTCCCCGGCCCTCCCGCACTCGGCAGCCAAGAGTATGCCGATGCGTTCGATCAGGTGATGAACTACGGTGCCAATAGCACCTACGGCCCTGGCAATACTCCGACCTCTCGCACTGCCGAGCAAACCCAGATCGGGCTCTTCTGGGCTTACGACCGCGCTAGCATGGGGCCTCCAGGAGTTCTCTTCCTTGAGAATGTCGCCGATATCGCCAAGGAGGTCGGAACCTCGCCGGAGGAGAATGCCCGGCTGTTTGCCCTGGTTTCGGTTGCGATGGCCGACGCGGCCACCACCGCGTGGGACATCAAGTTCATCGACAATTTCTGGCGCCCCGTGACGGCGATCCGTGAAGGGGATGCCGACGGCAACCCCCTCACGGTCGGCGACCCCAACTGGGCCCCGCTCGGCGCGCCGGGAAACAACCACAACGACGCGAACGACCCCAATACCCCCGGTGGAGAGGATGATTTCACCCCCCCCTTCCCGGCCTACACGTCGGGGCATGCGACGATGGGGGGGGCGGTGTTCAAGGCGATCGAGCTCTTCTTCGGCACTAATGATTTCGCCGAGGCGGATGCGAAGTTCGGCAACGATCCGGTCACGGCGACCTATACCCTCTTCTCCGCTGAGGAAGGGGGAGGAACCTCGCGGATCTACAACTCCTTCACCCAGGACGGACTGATCGACGTTGGACTCGAAAACTCGCCCGAAGGTGAAAACGCCATGAGCCGTATCTATCTCGGGGTCCACTGGATCTTCGATCAGCGCGACGGGACTTACCTGGGCAACGACATCGCGAGCTACGTCTTCAGCAATTACATGGTCGCGGTCCCCGAACCAGCCACGTGGATCCTGGTCTCCAGCGGACTGGCGATCGCATGGGGGCTTCGCCGCCGAGCGAAGCTCTGCGGAACAGCAAGCCGATAGAACCGAGGCGGAACTTACTCCGCCGCTGTCACTTCCGACTTCGAGTCGTCGACGGCCGCCAGAACCTCGTCGAGCGAATCCTTGAACAAATCGCCGATCAACAGGTCGGTGACTGGCCCCACGTAGTGGGGATGCTTGCGGATGAATCTTCCGAAGCTGAAGCCGTCGTAGTATTCGCAAACCAGCGTCCGCATACGATCGACACCGACCACGTAGTCGGCCTCCCACGAACGAAGCTGTTGCTCCGAAGTGTCCCCTTTCTTGAGTCCCGCGACCACGGCATCGCCGGCGAGTTGTCCCGATTTGAGTGCCAACAACACTCCCGACGAATAGAGGGGATCGAGAAACCCAAAAGCGTCGCCCACAAGCACCCAGCCGTCGCCCCCCACCTGCTTGGCACGGTAAGTGTAGTCCTTGGTGGCGAAGATCCGCTCCACCTGCTCGCCGATGGCGATTCGCTCCTTGATGGCGGGACAGTTCTCCACTTCCTCGAAATACGTTTGTTCGTGGCTGCCGCGGCCATCGAACAAGTACTCGAAGTCGGCCACCACCCCCACGCTGACGATGTTGTCATGCAGTGGGATGTACCAGAACCAGCCCTGCTTCTCCTTGAGGGCCGCCACGAGGGTCACTCCCTCATCCTTCCCCGTGTCGCGGTAGGCCCCTTTCCAATAAGTCCAGATCGCCCCCTTGTTGAGATGCGGATCGGAAACGCGAATCTTGAGCTTGTTGATCAAGAGGGAACTTTGGCCACTCGCGTCGATCACTACGTCGGCCCGCACTTCGCGCTTCTGGCCCTCGGCGTCCATGACCTGAATCCCCACGGCGCGCGAGCCCTCGAACAACACGTCGAGCACGCGGACCCCTTCATGGACCTTCACGCCATGTTCCTCGGCGTTGCGGAGCATCATCTGGTCGAATTCGCTCCGCCGGACCTGCCAGGTTTGCGAGCACTCGTGCGGCTTGTTGTCCAAAAAGTAGAATGGAGCCGACTCCTTGCCGCGCGAATTGACGAACTGCACGCTGAACTTCTTGATGAAGTGGCTCTCTTTCATCTTGTCGAGCATGCCGATCCGTTCGAGCACCCAGTAGGTTTCGGGGATCAGCGACTCGCCGATATGATAGCGCGGAAATGTCTCGCGCTCGAAAAGTTCGACGTTGTAGCCGGCTTGGGCGACGATCGTCGAAACCGTCGAACCGCCGGGGCCACCTCCGATAACAACAACTTGTGGGTCGGTCGAACTCGTCATGTCGTTAGGTCCTCATCGAGTCGTGCGGAAATGGCGGCACCCATCAACGAAACCACCACCAATTGAGTATAGGCGCCACGCATGGCGCCTGTCGACTTCGGAAGCAGAGACGCCAGGGCCGCGCAACCCCATGGCAACAGGGGAGCAGGCGAAGTGCGGCGATTTGACGCACACGGCTGGCCGCGATGCTCGCGGGTGGTCACGCTGCCAATTGACTCACTCGCCCAAGAAACGCTGCGCGACTTCGTCGGGGGCGGGGGCGTAGTCGGTGGGAGTCATCGAACAACTCGCCATCCCCTGGCTCAAGCTCCGCATGGCGCTCGAATATCCAAACAAGTTTGCTAGTGGTGCCGACGCGTGAAGCACCGTGAGATTCCCGCGGCTCTCGGTTTGCTGGATGATGGCCCGCCGCCGCTGCAAGTCCCCCACGAGATCTCCCACATGCTCGTCCGGTGTTGCAATCTCAAGTTTCATGATCGGCTCGAGCAGCACCAAACCAGCCCCCCGCAGCCCCTGGTCGAAGGCGTGGCTCGCCGCCGTGCGGAAGGCGATGTCGGTCGAGTCGGTTTCGTGGACCTCCCCTCCCAGCACGGTGACTCTCACTCGCATCAAGGGAAATCCCAGCGTGCCACCGCCACCGGCTGCCGTCTCGAGTTCCTCCACCACGATATTCAGCAACTCGCCAGGTAACCCATGGCCCGGGTCGACTGAGACGACCACCGGTGGAGCGCTGGCCGCCAGCGGTCCAGTTGGCGTAAAGGGCTCGATCCGCAGCCGTACCGCCCCCACATGTGGCTCGCCATTGATGAGCCGGTTGCACTCGCCCACCACTTCGGCCCTCTTGGCCACCGTCTCGCGGTAGCTCACGCGTGGCCGATGGACCTTGACGTTGATCTTGAAGTCGCGCTGCAGGCGATGCTGAATCACCTCGAGATGGAGCTCACCCATCCCGCTGATCAGGGTTTGTCCCGTCTCTTCATTCTCCTCGGAGCGGAACGTGGGGTCCTGCTTGCGCAGCATCTCGAGCACTTCCCCCAACTTCTTCTTGTCGGCGGTGCTCTCCGGCTCGATCGCCATCGAAATCACCGTGTCGGGAAATTCGATCGACTCGAGCAGGATGGGCGCCCTCGTATCGCAAAGCGTGTCCCCCGTCACGCTTTCACGAAGGCCAATCACAGCGCAAATGTCCCCCGCCATCGCGACGTCGATCTGCTCATCCTTCTTCGAGGCATGCAGTCGCCACAACTGGGCGACGTTCTCTTTCTTGTCCTTGCCAGGGTTGAGTACCCGGCTATTCGGCTTAAGCTCGCCGGAATAGACGCGAATCCAGTGCAGGTCCCCTGTCTTGTAGGGAAGCACCTTGAACACCAGTCCACAAAAGGGTTCGTCGCTTCGCGGCTTGCGAACGATCTTCTTTGCGGTCTCCTCTTCGGCGAGCCCCTTCTTCTTTTCGGGCCTGGCGGCAGGCTCGATCCCCACGACGGGAGGCATTTCGAGCGGGTTTGGCAGATAGGCGGCCACGGCATCGAGCAGAGGCTGAACCCCCATGCCATGCAAGGCCGAACCACACAGGAGGGGTTGGATCTGCTGGTGGATGGTCGCGTCGCGCAGCACGCGCTGGATGAGCGCCTCGGGGATCGGCTCCTCGGCCAGGGCGAGTTCCATTAGCTCGTTGCTGTAATCGTAGAGCCGTTCCAACAGCCGCTCGCGCCATTGGTTCGCTTCACTCTGGAGTTCCTCGGGAATTTCGCTCACCTCGATCCGCACATCTTCCCTGCCACCGGGGAACGAGAGCAGCTTCATCCGCACCAGGTCGATCACCCCGCGAAAGGGGTTGTCGGTATGGGGAGGCCCCTGCCCTACTGGAATCTGGAGGGCTACGGGGTGGGCGTCGAGCCGAGATCTCATTTCCTCGACCACCGAGCGGAAATCGGCCCCCTCGCGGTCGAGCTTGTTGATAAAGGCGACGCGCGACACGCCATACTTGTTCGCCTGTCGCCAGACGGTTTCGCTCTGCGCCTCCACCCCTTCGCGGGCACTGAAGACCACCACCGCCCCGTCGAGCACGCGAAGACTACGCTCGACCTCGGCGGTGAAGTCGACATGGCCTGGGGTGTCGATCAGATTCACCAGCACCTCTTTCCAGGGAAACTGGACGCATGCCGAGTAGATGGTGATTCCCCGCTGTTCTTCCTCGGCGTCGTCGTCGGTCGTCGTCGTCCCCTGGTCGACACTCCCCGCGCGATGCTTCTTGCCGCTCGCGAACAGCATTTGCTCGGTGACGGTCGTCTTGCCCGCGTCGATGTGGGCAATGATGCCAATGTTGCGAAGTTTGGAGATGTCGATGGACATGGGAGTTGGTGGGAAAGCCCACTAAAGCGGCGTTGCCTGGAAAAGCCGAAATCGTCGTGTGCGCCACAGGCGCACGAAAAAAGCTGGGGACCGCGGACCTGGATTCTAACACGAATCCACGTCCCCGGCCCCCAGCTTCCTCTGAACTGTTCGATTTACCAGGCGAAGTGGGCAAACGCCTTATTGGCGTCAGCCATGCGGTGGACGTTTTCGCGGCGCGTGTAGGCGGTCCCTTCGCGGTTGTAGGCTTGCACCAATTCGTCGGCCAATTTTTGGTGAGTCGGGCGTCCCTTCTTGTCGCGGATCGCCATCAGAATCCAGCGGATGGCCAGCGACTGCTGCCGGGTCCGGTTGACCTGCATCGGCACCTGATAGGCGGCACCACCGACCCGCTTGCTGCGAACTTCGATGGCCGGCTTCACGTTCTCTACCGCCTGGGTAAAGACTTCGATCGGCTCGACGTCGGGGACGCGCTCGCGGATGAGTTCGAGGGCATCGTAAAACACCTCTTGAGCGGTGCTCTTCTTCCCATCGTACATCAGGCAATTCACGAACTTCGACGCCAACACCGAACCGTAAACCGGATCGGGCTTAAGCTGCTTGCGACTGGCGGTAATGCGACCCATGATCTCTTCTCAATAAAATGCGATTCACCCGTCGACGCGATTACGTCAACAGGACTTACTTGTTCTTGGCGCCGTACTTACTGCGGCTCTGTTTCCGACCGTTGACCCCCAGCGTGTCGAGCGCCCCACGCACCACGTGGTAGCGCACACCCGGCAGGTCGCGAACACGCCCACCACGCACGAGCACGATGCTATGCTCCTGGAGCGTATGCCCTTCGCCCGGGATGTAGACCGTCACTTCCTTGCCGTTCGACAGCCGGACCCGGGTGATCTTCCGCAGCGCCGAGTTGGGCTTTTTGGGGGTCATCGTCCGCACCTGGAGGCAGACACCGCGCTTGAACGGGCACTTCTCCAGCACCGGTGACTTGCTGAACTTGCGCTTTTTGCTGCGGCTCCGGCGGACGAGTTGGTTGATTGTGGGCATCGTTTAGGTCTAAAACCGGCAAAATTTGAGTGCCAGCGGCGCACCGCTGGGGGAATCCCCTAGTCTATCGAAGCACCCCCGGGGGTCAAGGGCTACTCCTGCCGCCAGCTCGGGGGCTGGTTTATTCGTCGCCGTCCCCCCCCAGCAGGGCATCGAGGCTGCTTGGGATCGAACTTTGAGCGGCGCTGTCGCCATTGCTCTCCCCACCGGAAGCCGACTCGAGCAGCGGGAAACTCCGCTCCAGCAGGCTGCTGGTATCGGCCACCAGGGCCTCCAGGGCCTCGGGGCGAATCCGCACCTCCGACTCCTGGATCGAGCGGAAACCGGTTCCCGCCGGAATCAGATGCCCGAGAATCACGTTCTCCTTGAGCCCCACCAGGTGGTCGGTGCGTCCCGCGAGAGCCGCCTCGGTGAGCACCTTGGTCGTCTCCTGGAAGCTGGCCGCCGAGATGAAGCTTTGGCTCTGCACCGACGCCTTGGTGATCCCGAGGAGCTGGGTCGTGGCGGTTGCCTTCTTCGGCTTGGCTCCCTTGGCAAGGGCACCACCAAGCGCTTCGACTTGGGCGTTGGCCTGTTCGAGCACATCTTTCGGGACGATCGCCCCGACCTCGAACTCGCAATCTCCCTTGTCCGTGATCCGCACGCACTTCGCCAGCCGCTCGTTGGCGGTCCGGAAATCGTGCTTGTCGACCACGCTCCCCGGCAAGAGGTCGGTATCACCGGGCGATTCGATCCGCACCTTGCGGAGCATCTGCGAGACGATGATCTCAATGTGCTTGTCGTTGATATCGACCCGCTGGCTGCGGTAGACGTTTTGGATTTCGCGAGTCAGGTACTGTTGCACCGCCTCTTCGCCCGACACCCGCAGGATGTCGTGCGGAACCAGCGGCCCATCGACCAGCGAGTCGCCCGCCTTGACGATGTCGCCCGAGTGAACGCGGGGGTGCTTGTTCTGGGTGACCAGATGCTCTCGCTCGACGCCACTCTCGTTGCGAACGACAATCGACCGCTTGCCGCGCTTCTTCTCGCTCAAAATCTCCACCACGCCGTCGATCTCGGCGATTACCGCCGGATCCTTCGGCTTGCGGGCTTCGAAAATTTCGGTGACCCGTGGGAGACCACCCGTGATGTCCTGGGTGCCACCCGCTTCGCGCGGGGTCTTGGCAATGATCGTGCCGGGCGCGATCACATCCCCTTCCTTCACCTCGAGATGCGCCTTCTCGGGCATGTAGTAGAAGTCGAGAATTTTGCCGTCCTGCGGATCTTCGACCACGACCTGCGGGTGAAGATCGCCCTTATGCTCCATCACCATGTAGCGGATGTGACCGCTCGCTTCGGTTTCGGCACGGATCGTTTCTCCTTCGATAAGGTCTTCGAAGCGGACCTTACCCCCTGTCTCGGCCAGAATCGGAATCGAGTGGGGGTCCCATTCGCAGAGGATATCCCCCTTCTTCACGGGCGACCCCTCGATAAAGTGGATAATCGAGCCATTGGGGACGTCGAACTTTTCGATCTCGCGTCCCTTCTCGTCGACGATCGACATTTCTCCGTTGCGGGCGAGCACCACTTGCTGACCCGCCTCGTTGACCACCGCCTTGAGACGTGCGTACTTGACGATACCATCCTTGGTCGCCTTGATGTCGCTCTTCTCGACGTCGCCCGTTGCCACGCCACCGATGTGGAACGTACGCATCGTGAGCTGGGTACCCGGTTCGCCGATACTTTGAGCGGCGATAATCCCCACGGCCATCCCCTCTTCCACCATCGACCCGGTCGACAGGTCCATGCCGTAGCACAACCGGCAGATGCCGAGCGGGGCGTCGCAGGTCATGGCGCTGCGGACCTGAATCTTTTCGAGCCCAAGTTCCTCGATCTTGTTGGCGATTTCACCCGTGATTAGTTCGTTTTCGCGAACAATCACCTCGTCGGTAATCGGATTGACGATGTTCGACCGCCCAACCCGTCCGCGGATCGAGTCGGCGAGGCTTACTTCAACCTTCTCGCCACGATAGATGATACCCTTGGTGATACCCTGAGTCGTCTTGCAATCGTGCAGCGTGACGACGACGTTTTGCGCCACGTCGGCCAGCTTCCGGGTGAGGTATCCCGAGTCGGCCGTCTTGAGCGCCGTATCGGCCAACCCCTTGCGGGCACCGTGAGTCGAGCTGAAGTACTCGAGCACCGTCAGCCCTTCGCGGAAGTTGGCCTTGATCGGGGTCTCGATGATTTTGCCGCTCGGCTTCGCCATCAGACCACGCATCCCTCCAAGCTGACGCATCTGCTCGATACCACCACGAGCACCGGAGTGCGCCATCAGGAACACGGGATTCACATACCCCCCGTCGCGGAAATCGCTTTCCAGGGCGGTCATCATTTCGGTGGTAATCTGCTCGCGAGCGTGGGTCCATGCGTCGAGCACCTTGCCGTAACGTTCCCCTTCGGTGATGATCCCGCGCTGGTACGCCTTGTTCGTCTTGATGACTTCCTTTTCGGCCTCCGCCAGGATCTGGCCCTTGGCCTTCGGAGTCACCAGGTCGTCGGTGGCAAACGACAGACCACTCAAGGTTGCCTGCCGGAATCCGATGCGGTTCATGTCGTCCAGCAGGTCGATCGTCCGCCGCCGACCGAGGAATTCGTAGCAGTCGCTAATCACGCGCGCAAGTTGACTCGACCGCAGGGCCGTGTCGTAGAACGGCATGCCCGAGGGCAAAATCCGATTGAACATCACGCGACCGACGGTGGTGGTGATCAGCTTGCCGTAGGCATTCTTCTGATTCATCTCTTCGCGGAGGCAGCGGTCCTTCGGCAGCCGGACCTTGATCTTCGCGTGAGTCCCCACCTTGCTCGCCGCATAGGCCATCTCGACCTCTTCCAGCGAACTGAAGATCATGCCATCCCCCTTCGCCTCGGGGACGCTCATCGTGATGTAGTAGCAACCCATCACCACGTCCTGCGAGGGGCTGATGATCGGCGCGCCGTTCGAGGGACTGAAGATGTTGTGGGTGCTCATCATCAAGGTGTGGGCTTCCACCTGGGCCTCGATCGACAACGGCAGATGGACTGCCATCTGGTCGCCGTCGAAGTCGGCGTTGAAACCGCGGCACACGAGCGGATGGAGGTTGATGGCATTGCCTTCCACCAGGATCGGCTCAAAGGCTTGGATACCCATGCGGTGCAGGGTCGGGGCCCGGTTGAGCAGTACGGGGTGGTTGGTAATCACTTCTTCGAGGATATCCCACACCTCGTCGTCCTTGCGCTCCAGCATCTTCTTGGCCGATTTGATCGTGTCGGCGTGCCCCAGTTCCTTGAGGCGACGGATGATGAACGGTTGATAAAGTTCGAGCGCGATCTTTTTGGGCAGACCACACTGATGCAGCTTGAGGGTCGGACCGACGACGATCACGCTCCGGGCGGAGTAGTCGACCCGCTTGCCGAGCAAGTTCTCGCGGAACCGCCCCTGCTTCCCTTTAATCATGTCGGTCAGCGACTTGAGCGGCCGGTTCGAACTCCCCAGCACCGGCCGCTTGCAGCGGTTGTTGTCGAACAGCGCGTCGACCGATTGCTGCAACATCCGCTTCTCGTTGCGAATAATGACCTCGGGCGCATTGAGGTCGACCAGCTTCTTGAGCCGGTTATTGCGATTGATGATGCGGCGATAGAGGTCGTTCAGGTCGCTCGTGGCGAAGTTGCCACTATCGAGCAGCACCAGGGGGCGCAGGTCGGGGGGAATCACGGGAATCACGTCGAGCACCATCCACTCCGGCTTATTGTCGGAGTCGCGAATTGCCTCGACCGTCTTGAGCCGCGCGATCAGGTCCTTCGCTTTCTGCTTCGAGCCGGTTTCCTTGAGCTCGACACGCAGTTGCTCCGAAAGGGTCACCAGGTCGAGCTGGCCCAGCAGCTTGCGAATCGCTTCGGCCCCCATGTCGGCTTCGAAGGAACCCTCGCCATACTCCTCGCGGGCAGCGCGGAACTCCTCCTCGGTCAATAGTTGCTGCGGCTTGAGGGGTGTGCTCCCGGGATTCACGACGACGTAGTCCTGGAAGTAGATCACCTTCTCCAGGCTGGTGGTCTTCATCGCCAAGAGGCTACCGAGCCGGCTCGGCATCGCCTTGAAAAACCAGATGTGGACCACGGGGGCGGCGAGCTCGATATGCCCCATCCGCTTACGACGAACCCGGCTGTGGGTCACCTTCACGCCACAGCGGTCGCAGATCATCCCCTTGTACTTCATCCCCCGGTACTTACCGCAGGCGCATTCCCAGTCCTTCTCGGGTCCGAAAATCCGCTCGCAGAAGAGACCGTCCTTCTCGGGACGGTACGTGCGGTAGTTAATCGTCTCGGGCTTCTTGACTTCCCCAAACGACCAACTCCGAATATCGTGAGGCCGCGCCAGGCTGATCTTCACCGACGCGTAATCGTTAATGCGATCGAAGTTGGAAGCTTCAAGGAGACTCATAGTCATCGCTCCTGGGATGGGCGTCTGTAAAAGGAGATGGGGAGATGATGGGGGGTTAAGGGGATGATGATTCAGGTGTTATTCAACTCGACTCGAGGAATCCAGGGCCAAGAAATCTATGGACTTTGATAATCGCTGGAATAATCCGTTCGGCAATCTCACCATTTTCGTA
>CAZYQQ010000001.1:0-9863 GCA_964650265.1 uncultured Planctomycetaceae bacterium | reverse complement strand
GTCAGCACATCAAAACTCGCCGGGGTGCCGGCTTCGAGGGTGTTCTCTCCCTTGACCATTGATTCGTAGATCTTGGTTCGCCCTTCGACATCGTCACTCTTGACGGTGAGCAACTCCTGGAGGATGTAGGCCGCGCCGTAGGCCTCGAGGGCCCAGACTTCCATTTCTCCGAACCGCTGACCGCCGAACCGCGCTTTGCCACCCAGCGGTTGCTGCGTGATGAGCGAGTAAGGGCCTGTGCTCCGGGCGTGGACCTTGTCGTCGACCAGATGGTGCAGCTTGAGCATGTAGATGAAACCAACCGTGGTCTCCTGCTCGAACGGTTCACCCGTCCGGCCATCGAGCAACCGTGCCTTGCCATTGCGGGGCAGCCCCGCGTCGACCAGACATTGGTTGATCTCATCTTCATTCGCTCCGTTGAAGACCGGCGTCACGGCACGGAAGCCAAGCTTTGCTCCCGCCCAGCCGAGGTGAGTCTCCAGGATCTGACCCACGTTCATCCGGCTAGGCACGCCCAGCGGGTTGAGCATGATCTGCACCGGGGTTCCATCCTCGAGGAATGGCATATCCTCGACCGGCATGATCTTCGAGATCACCCCTTTGTTACCATGCCGACCGGCCATCTTGTCCCCCACCGAAATCACCCGCTTGGTGGCAATGTAGACCTTCACCATCTGCAGCACGCCGCTCCGCAACTCGTCGCCACGCTTCATGCTGTTGAGATGCCGGTCGCGGGTGTCGATCGCTTCTTCGACTTCCGACCACCCCTGCTTATAGATCCGCTCGATCGCTTTCTTTTTCTCGGGACTCTTCGCGTCAATCGAGTCGACCTTGAAGGTCACCGCTTGTTCGGCCACGTAGGCCGGGTCCTTGTCGTGAACCAGCGAGCTTCCCTCGTCGTCGACCAGCTTGCGGCCAAGGACCGTTTCGATCTCTTCGACCAGCCCCTTGAAGGCGGCGGCGATCGCTTCGTTCCCTTCGCGCTCGGCGGCCTTGAGCGACGTCTCGAAGGCCTTGCGCTCGTCTTCCGACAGGCTCATGCGGCGGGAGAATTTCTGCGTATCGATCACGATCCCCTCTACCCCCGAAGGGACCTCGAGCGAATCGTTCTTCACGTCTTCGCCGGCACGACCGAAGATCGCGTGGAGCAATTTTTCCTCCGGCGTCAATTCCGTCTTGCTCTTGGGGGAGACCTTGCCGACGAGAATGTCGCCCGGCTCCACGTAGGTGCCGATCTGCACGATCCCCGACTCGTCGAGGTTCCGTAGCATCTTCTCGCTGACATTGGGAATGTCGCGGGTGAACTCCTCGCGACCCAGCTTCGTTTCGCGAATCTCGACGTCGAACTCCTCGATGTGAATCGAGGTGTAGGTGTCGTTCTTTACCAACTCTTCGCTGATGATGATCGCGTCTTCGAAGTTGTATCCCTCGAACGACATGAAGGCCACCAGCACGTTGCGACCGAGGGCCAATTCCCCCTTGAACGTTGCCGCCCCATCGGCGATGACATCCCCTTTTTCCACTTTGTCGCCGGGTCGGACGATCGGCTTCTGGTTCTGACAGGTCCGCTCGTTGAGCCCGACAAACTTACGCAGCTTGTGGACCTCCGGGCCGATCTGAATCCGCTCGGCATCGACGTAGGTGACAGTCCCCTTGTGGCCAGCCCGTACGAGCATGCCGCTATGCCGCGCCACGTCGCGTTCCAGGCCAGTCCCCACGACGGGGGGCTCGGCCACCAGCAGCGGCACCGCTTGTCGCTGCATGTTGGAGCCCATGAGGGCGCGATTGGCGTCGTCATGCTCCAGGAAGGGAATGAGTCCGGCCGACACGCCGATCATCTGGCTCGGCGCGACGTCCATGTACTCGATCCGCTCGGTTGGCACGAGGACGAAGTCGGCCTTGTAGCGGGCGACGATCGTATCCCCCTCGAGCTTGTCGTTCTTCACCGGCGAGTCGGCCGAGGCGACATAGGCCTGGTGCTCCTCGTCGGCCCGCAACCACACGACGTCGTCGGTGAGCTTGGTATTCTTCACCACGCGGTAGGGGGTGATGAGGAAGCCGTAGTCGTCAACGGAAGCATACATCGCGAGGCTCGAAATAAGCCCGATGTTCGTTCCTTCCGGTGTCTCGATGGGACAGATTCGGCCGTAGTGCGAGATGTGGACGTCGCGGACCTCGAACCCGGCCCGTTTGCGATTGAGACCCCCTGGGCCGAGGGCCGAGAGGCGACGTTCGTGGGTGAGCATCGACAGAGGATTGGTCTGGTCGACCACCTGCGACAGCTCGCCCCGCCCGAAGAAGTACTCGATCGCCGCCGAAATGCTCTTGGGATTAATCAAGCTCCGCGGGGTCATATCCTCCTGATCCTTGAGACTCATCCGCTCCTGGACGGTGCGGCGGAGTTTGAGGAACCCCTTGCGGAGTTCGTCGGCCGCCAATTCGTCGATCGTCCGTAGCCGCCGATTCCCCAGGTGATCGATGTCGTCGATATGATAGCCCGGCTCACTCGCCGCCAGGCCCAATAGATAGGCCACGGCGTTGATCACGTCGTCGGCACGGAGAATCATCTCCGATTCGGGAATCGCAATTTCCAGCTTACGATTGATCCGAAACCGCCCCACCCGACCCAATCGGTAGCGATTGGTGTCGTAGAATTTCTCGTGGAACAACACCCGGGCCTTTTCGAGCTGGGGTGGGTTTCCTGGGCGGAGCCGCTGGTAAATGCGGAGCAGGGCCTCCTCGTGGCTGCTCGTCGCGTCGTCAGCCAGGGCGTTCAGCAAGTGAGGAGTTGCCGGGACCTCCATCACCTCCACCGCTTTGACCCCGGCGCTGCAGATCGTCTCGGCCAGGCTTTTGGTGATTTTGACGCCCCCTTCGACGATGATCTCACCCGCACGGTCGCTCCCCACCGGGTAGACGATATCCTCGACGGCGATTTTGCCATCGATCTTCGCAGCGCTGCGGCCATCGACGATCTTCTGCTTGGTCGTCTCGGCAAACGCCCGCAGGATGTCGGCATCGAGCGAGTACTTGGGATCCATCGCGCGGAGCAACGTCATCACACTGAACTTGCCGCTCTGGTCGATGCGAACGGTGATGCTGTCCTTCTTGGTCGTGTTGACCTCGATCCAGCTCCCACGCTCGGGGATCACCCGGCAACTGTAGACCCGCTTTTCTCCCGCCTCGACCTCGCTCACAAAGTCGATACCAGGGCTGCGATGGAGCTGGCTCACCACGACGCGCTCGGCGCCATTGATAATGAACTCGCCACCACCGAGCATGATCGGGATGTCACCCAGGTAGACCTCCTCTTCGATCGGCTCGTCTCCCTTGACGAGCCGCATCCGCACCCGGAAGGGACGGCCATAGGTCAGGCGAAGTTGGCGACACTCGTCCGGTTCGTACCGCGGCTTGCCGAGTTCGTAGTACAGGTACTCGAGCCGGATCGACTTGTCGTAGCTCTCGATCGGAAAGATTTCCTGGAGCACCGACTCGAGCCCCTCGTCCTTTCGCTTTTGCGAAGGGACGCCAGAACCCTGGTACTGCAAGAACCGCTCGTAACTGGCGGTTTGAATGCGCGTCAGGTCCGGAATCTCGAGCGGATCGCGACCACCACCGAAGCGGCGGGTCTCGTTCGTTGTCAGACGTCGTTGCGCAGGGACAGCCATGGCGGGGCTACTCCAAACTAAGGGCCGGGGGGGACAGCGCGTCTACGCACCGGGAGCGGCAAGCGAAAACCATCCGAGGCGCTGCCAGCGCGCAGCAGCCCCCTTGCAGCTTCACCGAACCAGCGAAGAGAGAGCGTGGGGTCGACGGGGAGATCATGCATCCAGCCGGGAGGGGGAGGCAAGCTGACTGGCGGCAGCAGGGTCGTTCAATATACCCGCTTACCGCCGACTTGGGCAGCGTCCGGCATACAAATTGCTGAAAAACAATGCGAGGAACCATCCGGGGAATACCGCGGACACCCCAATCACCCTATTTTCACAGCATTTGGCGCGCCGGCACGCACGAAGGCTCGAAGCGTAGCTATCGTGGGGGAAATTGCTTCCCCCGGTGGACAGCTACTTGATCGAAACCGTACCACCCGCGTCGGCCAGCTCTTTCTTCAGCTTCTCGGCATCTTCCTTGGAAACGCCTTCCTTGACCTTGCTCGGAACGCCTTCGACCAGGTCCTTGGCTTCCTTGAGACCCAGGCCCGTGGCGCTGCGAACGACCTTGATGACGGAGATTTTGTTGTCGCCGAAGCCCTCGAGGACCACGTCGAATTCCGTCTGCTCTTCCGCGGCGGGAGCCGCTTCGGCGGGGCCTGCCGCCATCATCACGGCGCCACCGGCGGCCGGCTCGATGCCGTGGACATCCTTCAGGTAATCGCTAAGCTCCTTGGCTTCCTTCAAGGTGAGACCAATGATCTTCTCACCGAGGTCTTTGGTGGATGCCGAAAATTCGGCAACGGCTGAATCGCTCATCTTTGGGATCCCTTCTTGCGCTTGGTTCGGCCGTGGACGGCCCCGGACACGTTCTCTTGAAAAACTCAGGTGCGGTTCGGCAATCGCTGCCAGGGCTGCGCCAAAACCGTCATTTTTGAAAATCGCTTTGCGTAAACTCCACCGCGGCAACGCTTGTTCGCCACGGAACCGCTTATTTTTCTTCGCTTCCGATTATTCCTTCGCTTCCGACAACTGCTCGATCTGACTTGCCAGGCCGCGGGCGGTTCCCACCAGTTGGCTGGAGAGCGTGGCGCCGGGCGACAGAATCTGCCCCATCAGCAAGCTCAATTGTTCGGTACGATTCGGCCACTTGCTGACCTTCTTCACGTCGTCCGACGTCATCTGGGTACCTTCCATGACACCCCCCTTGGGGGTCATGCCGGCGTAATCCTTCATCTCGGCGAGCTTCGTCACTTCCTTGGCGAGCGAGACGATGTCCTCGGCTCCCCAAACCACCGCCGTGGTCCCGCCGATGCCATCAAACGCCGCCTGCAGGGGAGTCCCCTCACAGGCCCTGCGAGCAAGGCTGTTCTTGACGACCATCATCTGGATGTTCTTCTCGCGAAGCGTCTTTCGCAGCGCAACGTTCGTGTTAGCCTCGAGCGGCGACACGTCGACCAGCAGGGCATCGCTGACGTCGACCCAACGGGCCTGCAACTCTTTCGTGATGATCTCTTTAACCGGCTTGCTCATGGCAGTCGCTGTGGGTTAGCCAAAAAGGAAAAAAGTTTTTTTGGGGGAGGGGATCCTGAAACGCGGGAAGTCTTTGGCGCTCGTCCGATTAGATCGCCACCTTCACGCTGGGGCTCATCGTCGCACTCAGGTGGACACCCTTGACGTAAACCCCCTTCACGGCCGAAGGCTTGAGGTGGAGGACCATATTGAGAAACGCCTGAACATTCTCGACGAGCTTGGGGGAATCGAAGCTCAATTTGCCCACGATGGCGTGGACATTGCCCCCTTTGTCGTTGCGGAACTCGACCTTACCCGCCTTGTATTCCTCGACCGTCTTCGCGACTTCAGGGGTTACGGTGCCGGCTCTCGGCGAGGGCATCAGACCCCGCGGACCGAGCACGCGACCGAGTGGGCCAACGAGCTTCATCATGTCGGGAGCGGCGATACAGACGTCGAAATCGGTCCAGCCTCCGAGAATCTTCTTGGCCAGGTCGTCGTCCCCCACCTCATCGGCTCCCGCCTGCCGGGCCGCGTCGGCCTGTGGCCCCTTGGCGAAGACCACCACGCGCTGAATCTTGCCAATCCCATTGGGAAGAACAAGCGACCCGCGAACGATTTGATCGGCCTGAGTATGATCGACCCCAAGGCGAATCGCGATCTCGACCGACTGGTCGAACTTCGCTGGAGCAAGCCCCTTCAACGCTTCGACGGCCGCTTCGAGCGGGAGCGCTTCCTTGGGACGTTTCGCATGGGCGGACTTCAGCCGCTTCGAGAGCTTGGGCATCGGTGCTTCCCCCTTTCTGGAAGAAGTGTGGTTCCAACCGGCGGCAATGGCTGCCTCCGTCCCACATTTTTGGTTGTCAGTCGAATTAGGATTTAAACGATTCTTCGCACGAAAGACGCCAAGCTCCGGGGAGAGGTCAACCCTCGACCTCGACTCCCATGCTGCGGGCGGTGCCAGCGATCATCCGTACGGCATGCTCCATGTCGCGGGCATTGAGGTCGGCCATCTTGGTGGTTGCAATCTCCTCGAGCTGCGCCCGAGTCACCTTGCCCACCTTGTTCTTGTGCGGCACCCCTGAGCCCTTCGCAAGTCCGGCGGCCTTCTTTAGCAACACTGCCGCGGGCGGACTCTTGAGGATGAAGTCGAACGAGCGGTCGTTGTAGACACTCACGACCACGGGAATCATCATCCCGTTCGCCTCGCGTGTCGCCTCGTTGAAGGCTTGCACGAATTGCCCCAGGTTGATCCCGTGCTTACCAAGTGCGGTCCCTACGGGAGGGGCCGGAGTTGCCTGTCCGCCGGGAATCTGAAACGCCGCTTTGGCGGTTAATTGCTTTGCCATGGCCGAATTCGGTTGTTTTAACGGAGAGGACGCTCTCCGCGATTATTTTTGGGAAGCCCCTAATTTTACGATTTCCTTTCGCCGAGGGATAGGGGCTGCCAGCCACTTCGGCATGATTTTTGACGGAGCCGTCCCGGCCAACAGCCGGCCACGGGTCTCAGGTCCCTTCGACCTGCCAGTACTCCAGTTCGACCGGGGTCGGCCGGCCAAAGATGCTGAGCATCACCGTCACCCGCCCATGCGCCTCGTCGATCGCGCTGACTTCCCCTTCGAAATTCTCGAAGTTCCCCTCTTTGACCTTCACCTTCTCACCGGGAGTGAACTTGATATCGAGCTTGGGGGAATCGGTGGTCACTTCCACTTCATTTTGCAGGATCAAGGCGATCTCGGCCGCGGGCATCGGGGAGGGCTTACCGGCGGAACCGGTAAAGTCGCCAATGCCAGACGTTTCGCGAATGGCAAACCAGGTCTCGTCGTTCACATGCATCTGCACAACGATGTAGCCGGGCCAGAGCTTTCGCTCGACAATCTTCTTCTTCCCCCCCTTAAACTCGGTCACCTTTTCGGTGGGGACCAGAATCTCTCCAAAGTAGTTCTCCAGCCCCTCGATCGCGATCTTGCGCTTAAGGGCATCGGAAATGGACCGTTCTCGATTGCTTTGGACCTTGAGGATATACCACTGCAGGTCGATTTCCTCGGGATCCGGCAGGTTCAACTCCACGGGTCCCCGCGGCTCCGCCGGCGTCTGAGACTGCTCGTCGGCTTCCGAATTGTCGATTTCCGAGTCGTCGAGGTCTGAACCCTCGTCGTCCAGTTCCGAATCCGTCTCGGCCTGCTCCCCTATCGTCGCCGGCTCATTGAGGACCACCGACTCTTGATCGGGGTCGAGCGTGACAGGCTGGACATCCTTATGCCCGGCAACCTCCCCTTGCGTCGCCTCCTCAATGGCACTCGGTTGCCACTCTTCCTGAGGGTGAGAACCCGCAGGGTCGGCTGGTGGCACGGGCGGGCCAGGATCGGCCGGAGGGACATCGGTTCCTGGCTGGTCGCTGTCGGGGGTCGGCTCCGCGGGAGGGGGCGGAATCATCGGGTTGTCTGCCGGGGTTTCGGTCCACCGGGTTGGATCATCGCTCATTCGACAGAGACCTCGCTACCGCCGCCCATCTTTGTCGCAATGTAGTTCACGATTTTCCTGAAGAGCCACTGGATGAACTGCAGCAAGTAATCGAAACCAAACAGCATGAACGCCAGGGCGAAAATCAAAATCATCACGACGATCGAGGCATTGATCAACTCTCGCCGCTTGGGCCAGGCGACCTTGTTCATCTCGGCCTCGACCGAGATCAGGAAGTCGGCGAACTGCGGGAGATGGATCAGCCGAAAACTAGCCCAAAGACCCGCCAGCAAGATCGCCAGCGGAAGGCCATAGTGCAGCGCCCGACTGGGCAAATCCTGCAGATCGGAACTCAGCCTCCAGCAACCCAGCGCAATAATCAGCGCCAGCACGGCAAAGGTGACCTGCCTGACGACACGCCCCTGGCTGCGCTTATAAAGGTTCGTCTGAAATAATTCCTGAAGGAATTCACCCACCCTTGGGTCTCCCACTTAACGGCAAATACGCGGCGCCAGTCCAATGCTCCGCGCTTCGAACCACAATGTAAAATCCAAGGGCCGGAATTCCGCCAGCATGCCGCAGCATCTGGCGGAATTCCCTTAAAATGGCAGGGGCGGTGGGACTCGAACTCACAACCCCCGGTTTTGGAGACCGGTGCTCTGCCAATTGAGCTACGCCCCTAGTGTCTTTTTTCCCGACGCGATACTTCTCCAAGATCACGATTCAGGTTATTCCAAAATCTTGGTCACCACGCCCGAACCGACCGTCTTGCCACCTTCGCGGATGGCGAAACGGGCCCCTTCGTCCATGGCAATCGGCTTCGAGAGTTCAATGCTCAGGCGCGTGTTATCGCCGGGCATGCACATCTCGGCATCCCCGATCAGGTTGGCCGAACCGGTGACGTCCGTCGTGCGGAAGTAGAACTGCGGACGGTAGCCGCTAAAGAACGGCGTGTGACGTCCACCTTCCTCCTTGCTCAGCACATAGACCTCGCCCTCGAACTTCGTGTGCGGGGTGATTGAACCGGGCTTGGCAAGCACCTGACCGCGCTGAATGTCTTCACGCTTCACACCACGCAGCAAACATCCGACGTTGTCGCCGGCCTGACCTTGGTCCATCGTCTTGTTGAACGCCTCGACCCCGGTGCAGGTCGTCTTGGTGGGGGCGGCGGTGAGGCCGATAATCTCGACTTCGTCACCCACCTTCACCAGGCCACGCTCGATACGACCGGTGGCCACGGTCCCACGACCTTCGATCGAGAAGACGTCTTCGATGGCCATCAGGAATGGCTTGTCGACTTCGCGAACCGGCTCGGGGATGTAGCTGTCGATGGCCTCCATCAACTCGGTGATACACTTCGACGCTTCGGGATCCGAGGGATTCTCGTAGGCGGCCTTCGAATTGCCACGCACGAAGGGAATCTCGTCGCCAGGAAAATCGTGCTTGTCGAGCAGTTCGCGGACTTCGATTTCCACCAGTTCCAACAGTTCCTCGTCGTCCACCAGGTCGCACTTGTTGAGGTAGACCACAATCCGAGGGACGCCCACCTGACGGGCGAGCAGAATGTGCTCGCGAGTCTGCGGCATCGGTCCATCGGGAGCCGACACGACCAGGATCGCGCCATCCATCTGGGCGGCCCCGGTGATCATGTTCTTGATGAAGTCGGCATGGCCCGGGCAGTCGATGTGGGCGTAGTGACGATTGGGAGTCTCGTATTCAACGTGAGCGGCGGCAATGGTGACCGTTTTGGTGGCGTCACGCACGGTACCACCCTTGGCGATCTCGGCATACGACTTGGGCTTGGACAGTCCCTTGGCCCCCTGCACGGCCATAATGGCGCCAGTGGTGGTCGTCTTGCCATGGTCGATGTGACCAATCGTTCCCACGTTGACGTGAGGTTTAGTACGCGCGAAGGTATCCTTGGCCATGTTTGTCCCTAACTCAAATACCCGGTGAAAGACATGAAGTACGAAGTTGACTGAAAATGGACGGAAGACCAGCTTCCGATCCAACACTATATTCCAAAGCTGCTGACGCGACTCGAACGCGTGACCTCCTCCTTACCAAGGAGGTGCTCTACCAACTGAGCTACAGCAGCCGAGAGAGACCCTCGGCTGCCAACTCTCGACCAACGACCTCGCCGCGGCGATGTCACTGCCGACAATCGGGAGCCGATGGCCCATCAAAGCGGGTGAAGGGAATCGAACCCTCGTCTTTAGCTTGGAAGGCTATTGCTCT